>CAZXRC010000039.1:0-25840 GCA_964642475.1 uncultured Gemmatimonadaceae bacterium
GCCCGCCCGCCTGACCGCCCGCTACTTCAGCGCTTCCTCCACGATCCGCTTCTGTTCGGCCGCATGGGCCGCGGGGTAGCCCTCCGCCGGACTCGCCCGCTCGGGACGTCCGGCGTAGCGGAGGGTTACGTTGGGCGGGAGGATCGCGCGGAGCCGTGCTTCGAGGTAGTTCCACGCCCCCATGTTGCGCGGCTCCTCCTGGACCCAGACCACGTCGGTCAGCGCGCCATAGCCGGCGAGCATCGCTTTGAGTTCTTCCTCGGGGAAGGTGTAGAGCTGTTCCAGCCGGACTAGCGCCACCCGGGAGCGATCGTAATAGACCTTGCCGGAGCAGAGCACCACCCGCCGGACCTGTTCCTTGTGGGCCTGGGCCACGCCGTCGTCCAGCACCGCCTGGAAGCCGCCGGTGGTGAGATCCTCCAGTCGGCTGGTGGCGAGCGGGAGGCGCAGCAGGCTCTTGGGCGTCATCACCACCAGAGGCCGTTGGCGGGTGCGCCGGGCCTGGCGCCGGAGCAGGTGGAAGTACTGCGCCGGCGTAGTGGGGTTGGCGACCCGGATGTTCTTCTCGGCGCAGAGCTGGAGGAACCGCTCCAGCCGGGCGCTGGAGTGCTCCGGACCCTGGCCCTCGTAGCCGTGCGGCAAGAGCAGGGTCAGCCGAGTGCTGAGCCCCCACTTGGAGAGCCCCGAGACCATGAACTGGTCCACGATCACCTGGGCGCCGTTCACGAAGTCGCCGAACTGGGCCTCCCAGAGCACCAGTGTCTCGGGCGCGGCGGCGCTGTAGCCGTACTCGAAGCCCAGCGTCGCGAGCTCGGAAAGCGGGCTGTTGTGCAGCTCCATGGTCGCGAGGGCCCCGGGGAGATTCTTGATCGGGGCGTAGTTGAGCCCGGTCTGGGCATCGTGCAGCACCAGGTGTCGCTGGCTGAAGGTACCCCGCTCGCTGTCCTGGCCGGTAAACCGGATGGGAATCCCCTCGACCAGGAGCGCGGAGAGGGCCAGCGCCTCGGCGTGGGCCCAGTCGATGCCGCCTTCCGGACCCAGGACGTTGCGCCGCCGCTCGAGCTGCTTGAGCAGCTTGGGATTCACGGTGAACCCGGCCGGCCAGGTCAGGAGCTGTTCGTTAAGGGAGCGGAGCAGCTCCACCTGGATGGCGGTTTCGGGCTCGATGCCGCTCGAGCGGTCCACCACCTTGGGCGCCTCCTGCACCGCGGCCTTCCCCATGCTGCTCTTGAAGGCCTGCTGGATGTCGAGCAGCCGCTGGTACGCCGCGGCGTACTGGGCCTCGGTCTCGCTGGCCGGGAGCACGCCTCGCCGGGAGAGCAGGGCGGCGTACTGCTCCCGCACCGTCGGGAGATTCCGGATCCGCTCGTACATCTGGGGCTGGGTGTAGTTCGGCTCGTCGCCCTCGTTGTGGCCGTGGCGGCGGTACCCGACCAGATCGATCAGCACATCCTCGTGGAACCGCTCGCGGTACATCATCGCGAGGCGCACCGCGGCGAGACACGCCTCGGCGTCGTCGGCATTCACGTGGATGATCGGGACGTCGAAGCCCTTGGCCAGGTCGGAGGCGTGCCGGGTGGACCGGGCGTCGCGCATGTCGGTGGTGAAGCCGACCTGGTTGTTGGTGATGATGTGGACGGTGCCGCCGGTCCGGTACCCGGCCAGCGCGCCGAGGTTGAAGGTCTCGGCCACCACGCCCTGGCCCGCGAAGGCCGCGTCGCCGTGGATGATCACCGGCAGCGCGGTCGACGGGTCATAGTGCGGTTCCCGTCCCTTGCGGGTCGTCTGTTCGGCCCGGGCTCGACCGTCGACCACCGGACCGACGAACTCGAGGTGGCTCGGGTTGGGCGAGAGGGTGACCGTCAGCGCCTTGCCGGCGCGGGTCTTGTACGCCCCTTCGGCGCCATGGTGGTACTTCACGTCACCGGTCCCGCCCTCGGGCGTGAGGGTGCCGGCCTCGACGTGCCGGCCCCCCTCGAACTCGGCGAAGATCGTCTCGTAGGGCCGGCCCACGGTGTGGGCCAGCACATTGAGCCGGCCGCGGTGGGCCATGCCGATCACGACTTCGCGGGTGCCCTGCTGGGCCGCGGTCTCGATGATCTGATCGAGCATCGGCACCAGCATGTCCACGCCCTCGATCGAGAAGCGCTTCTGTCCCAGGTAGGCCTTGTGGAGGAACTTCTCCATGGCCTCCACCTGGGTGAGGCGACCGTAGAGCCACTTCTGCTCGTCGGCGGTGAGCGGCTGCCGGTGGGTGCCCGACTCGATCATCTGTCGGAACCAGACCCGCTCGGTATGGTTGGAGATGTGCTCCAGCTCGTAGGCCATGGTGCCGCAGTAGGCCTGTTGCAGCTGCGGCAGCGCCTCCGCCAGCGAGAGGCCCGACACCGAGATGCGGAGCACCGAGCTGGGGATGGCCGCCATGACCTCGGTCGAAAGGCCGAGGGGACCCGGGTCCAGTGCCGGGTCGCCGATGGGCTCGCTCCCGAGCGGGTCGAGCCGGGCCGCGAGGTGACCGTGGGTGCGGTGGGCCTTGACCAGGGCCATCGCCGCGGCAACGTGGTAGAGGTCGGCCTGGGACTCCCGCACCGGGAGCGGGGCCGCCCGGCTGGGGCGACCCGCCGGGGCCGCCGCTACCGGTGCGAAGGGGAGCGCGAGGCTCTCGAAGACCGATCCGTAGAACCGGTCGGACCCCTGCAGCAGGTTGTCGAGCGTGCGGAGGAACTCCCCCGATTCGGCGCCCTGGATCACCCGATGATCGTAGGTGCTGGTGATCGTCATGACCTTGGCGATCCCCATCTCCCGCAGCCGGTCGTCGCTCAGGTCGGCAAAGGCCGGGGGGTAGTCGATGGCGCCCACGGCGATGATGCTGCCCTGGCCGGGCATGAGCCGGGGTACCGAGGCCACGGTGCCCAGTCCGCCGGGATTGGTCAGGGTGATGTTGGCGCCGGCAAAGGCGTCCGGCATGAGCTTGTTGCCGCGGGCCCGCTCCACCAGCGATTCATAGGTCTGGTGGAACTGGGCAAAGCTCATCCGGGAAGCGTCGTGGATCACCGGGACCACCAGGCCCCGGCTGCCATCTTTTCGCTCCACATCCACCGCGATGCCCAGGTTCGTCGTCCCGCCGGGGACCCGGTGCGGGTTGCCGTTCGCCTCGACATAAACGGTGGTGAGGGCGGGATGGCGCTCGGCAGCCCACGCCACAGCGTATCCGATGAGGTGGGTGAAGGAGACCTTCTCCGGGCGGGCCGCCCCGCGGAGGGCGCTGTTGAGTTCGCGCCGTCGGGCCTCCAGGACCGAGACCGCCATCTCCCGGAACGAGGTCGCCGTCGGCATCGACCGGCTCTCGTTCATGTTGGCCACCAGCCGGGCGGCGGGGCCGGAAATCGGTACCGCGCCGGCCGGCGCCGGACCGGCGGGGGCCGGCGGGACCGGGGCAGCGTGGGAGACGGGGGCCGGGGCGGCGGGTGGGGCATTGGCCGGGCGGCTCTCCGACGATGATGCCTGGGTCACGGAGGGATGGTGACCGTTCCCCTCGACTTCGGGGCCGAGCCCGGCGAATCCATTCTGGAAGTAAGTCCGCCACTCCGCGCTCACGCTGGCGGGGTCGCGGAGGTACTCCTCATACATGATCTGGGCGAAGCCGGCGTTCGCGGTTTCGAAGACGTTCGGATCCACGGTTCTTTCGCTGCCTTTCGGGGCGCTTTGGACTTCGACCAAAGATATCGCCGGGGCCGAGACCGCGCCTACTTGTCCGCCCGGCCACTTGGGGTAGGTTGGGTTGTGGGTAGCGCTGGCCGCGGTGCCCAACAGCCCCAACCTCAAGGATCAGTGAGCCTATGCTGGTACATGTCCGTGCGCCGCTGGCGCTGGGAATCGCCCTGCTGACGGGCGGGATCGCCTGTGGAGGCGGTGGGGACGGTGGTCCGCCGGCTCCGGGCCTCAAGACGGTCCTGGTGGTGAACAACGAGTTTCAGCCTTCCACCGTGAACATCACCGCCGGCGACACTGTGGTCTGGGCCTGGCAGACGGCCCCTCAGAGCGTCGACCACAACATTCTCAGTACCGGCGCTCCGACATTCACCGGTCTGGGGTCGCCGGGCAACTTCTTCGATGCGCCCCAGAGCCACCAGGTGGTCTTCGCGGCCGCGGGGACCTACGAGTACTACTGTTCGAACCACGGTACCACCGGTGGACCCGGCGGCAATACCGGCATGGCCGGAAAGGTCGTCGTCGCACCCTGACGCGCGACCTGAACATCCCCGAGGAAATTGCCGGGCAGCTATACCGCGCCGATGCACCTCGTTCCGGTGCTTGGGCGGAGCCGGTCATGACTGATGACACTCCCTGGAGGCCGGAAATGGGCAACTGGTTCAAAGCGACAGTGGTCGGGTGCACGATGCTGGGCACGGTCCTGGGATGTGGCGGTGGGGGCGGCGGCGGGGGAGGAGGCGGGCCCAGCCTGACGATCGCCAAGTCGGGGGCGCCCAATGGCGATGCCCAGACCGCCACCGTGGCGACGGCGGTGGCCGACTCACTCCGGGTCCTGGTTCAGGAAGACGGATTGCCCAAAGCGGGTGCCACGGTTTCGTGGAACACGACGAGCGGCGCGGTCAGCCCGGCGAGCGTGCAGACCGATGGCGCCGGTCTGGCGGCGACGCGATGGACGCTGGGACAGGCCGCCGGGGCGCAGACGGCGCGAGCGACGTTGGGCGGGGCGAGCGGATCGCCCGTTACCTTCAGCGCGACCGGCACCGCCGGGGCGGCCGCGGCCCTCACCCTGAATGCCGGCAGCGGCCAGGTCGCGCTGATCAACCAGGCCTTTACCACTCCGCTCACGGTGAAGGTCGTCGACCAGTTCGGCAACGGGATTTCGGGCGTCACGGTCAACTGGGCGGTCCAGAGCGGTTCGCTCGGCATCAACGGTGGGGCCACATCGGCGACCAACGCCACCGGCATCGCGAGCAACACGATTTCAGCCGGTGCGACGGCTGGGGCGGGGCTGATCCGGGCAACCACGGCGTCGGTCGCCGGCGCCAACGTCGACTTCTCCCTGACCGCCTACCGGGCGATCGTCGCTGCCACGATCACCACCACGTTCCGCAGTCGGCGCAACAACACCGTGAACCCGGCGATCGATACGGTGCAGGCGGGGCAGGCGGTGCTATGGACGGTGGACGGTGGCCACACGGTGGAATCCCTCGGTGTCCCGTCCTTCACGAGCAGTGGCACCCTCACTACCGGTCAGACATACACGGTGACCTTCAACAACGCGGGCACCTACCAGTACGATTGCGCCATTCACGGGGCGCTTATGACCGGGACGGTGGTAGTCCTGCCTTGATGAAAGTCGCACTACCTCGTGTGTAGCGGGGCGGTACAGGCCGCCCCGATTCACCTCACCACCCGCCCCGCCTACCCGCCCGCTCGTCACTCGCTAACTCCTTGCTCCCGTGTCACATGGTCCCCCGGCGCGCCCCCGCCGGGGGCCAGCGCGCGCCTTGCCCCTACCCGGTCGCAGCACCGTCGTCACCGCCCCCCCTGACAGGACCGGTTTCCCCATGGCCCAACGCCGCTGGAAGATCGCTCTCTACTCCCACGACACGATGGGCCTGGGCCACATGCGCCGGAATCTGCTGGTGGCCGAGTCGCTGTGCGGCGGCCTCGAGGATGCATCGATCCTGATGTTGTTCGGCGCCCGGGAGGCGGCGGCCTTTCCGCTGCCGAAGGGCGTGGAGGCCATGACCCTTCCGGCGCTGCACAAGGACGGTGCCGGCCGCTACCGCGCCCGCAATCTCGACCTCCCCATCCACCGCCTGCTGGCCATCCGGGCACAGACCCTGGGCGCGGCGCTGCAGGCCTTCGAGCCCGATCTCCTGATCGTCGACAAGGTCGCCCGCGGGGCCATGCGGGAGCTGGAGCCGGCGCTGGCTCGGCTCCAGCGCCGAGGCCGCACCCGGCTGGTGCTGGGCTTGCGCGACCTGCTGGACGAAAGCGCGGTGGTTCGGGCCGAGTTTCAGCGGGACCAGACCGTGGAGGCGATCGACCGCTATTACGACGCGGTGTGGGTCTACGGCGATCCCCGCATCTGCGATCCGGTGAGCGAGTACGGCTTGCCGGAGTCGGTCCGTGCCAAACTGCAGTTCACCGGCTACCTCGACCCTCGCCGCGCTACGCCGCTGCGCTCTACCACCCCGCCGCCGCCGCGACCGGAGGGCCGCTACGCGCTGTGCATGGTCGGTGGTGGGCAGGACGGGGCGGAGCTGGCGGAGGCGTTCGCGCGGTCTCCCCTGCCGGAGGACATGCAGGGCGTCCTGGTCACCGGCCCGATGATGCCGGAGGAGCGGGCGCTGGCGCTGGAGCAGGCGTCGCCTCACGGCCGTCTGCGGGTGCTGCGCTTCCTTGCCGATCCGTCGAGCCTGATCAGCGGAGCCGACCGGGTGGTCACCATGGGCGGTTACAACTCGGTGACCGACGTGCTCGCGTTCCGGAAGCGGGCCCTGGTGGCGCCGCGGGTTTCGCCCCGGACCGAGCAGCTGCTGCGGGCCCGGCGGATGGCCCGGCTGGGGCTCCTCGAGGTGATGACGCCCGACCAACTCTCGACCTCCCGGCTGGGCGAGTGGCTGGCCCGGGACCTGGCCGATCCCCCCCCGGTCCGACGGGTGCTCGACTTCGACGGGGCCGGCCGCCTGCCGCTGATGGCGCGGAAGCTCCTCCGCTCGGTGCCCCAGGCCCGGCGCTCGTTCGCGGGTTCCGCGCTGGAGGTGACCCGTGTGGCGGTCTGAACCCCGGCCGATCTGCTACGTCCTGAAGCGCTGGCCCCGCCTGTCGGAGACCTTCATCGCCTCGGAGGTCCTGGCGCACGAGGCGGCCGGGGTACCGGTGGAGATCGTGGTGCTCTATCCCCCGGTCGAAGCCGTGCCGCCCGGCCCATGGGACCGGGTCAAGGCGCCGGTGCGGTACCTGGTCGGACCGCCAGACGTGGAGGGGGCGCAGCTGCTGAGCCAGGCGATCGCGCGGGCGCTGCCCGCGATCCCGGCGGTGGCGACCCTCGCGCGGGACGAGCCGGGCACACGCCCCCGCGAGCTGGCGCAGGCCATCTGGCTCGCGCAGCTGGCTCGGGAGCGCCGGTATCGACACCTGCACGCCCACTTCGCCACCGTCGCGACCACCGTCGCCCGGGTGGCCGCCCGGCTCGCGGGTCTCCGCTACAGCTTCACCGCCCACGCCAAGGACATCTATCACGAAAGCGTGGACCACGTCGATCTGGCCCGCAAGCTTGGCCAGGCCTCGTGCACCGTCACCGTCAGCGCCTACAACCTCGGGTGGCTCCAGTCCCGCTTCGGGCACGCCGCCGACCGGGCGGTCCACATCTACAACGGCGTCGACCTGACGGAGTACCCCTTCCACCAGGACCAGGATCGGGAGCCGGTGATTCTTTACGCCGGCCGGCTGGTGCCCAAGAAGGGTGTGGCCGACCTGCTTCGCGCCTGCCGCCTGTTGCGGCAGGCGGGGCGGCCCTTCCGCTGCGACATCGTGGGCGGGGGACAACTCGAGGTGATGCTGCGGGCGGAGGCCGCGGCGCTCGGGCTGGATCCGGTGGTCCGCTTTCTCGGTCCCCGCTCCCGGGAGGAAGTCGCCCGCCTGATGCAGCGAGCCCGGGTGGTGGCCGCGCCCTGCGTGGTCAGTGACGACGGCGACCGCGACGGACTGCCGACCGTGCTGCTGGAGGCGATGGCCCTTGGCACTCCGTGCGTGAGCACCGAAATCACCGGCATCCCCGAACTCATCGAGGACCAGTCGTCCGGTCTCCTGACCCCACCGCGCGATCCGGTGGCTCTGGCCGCGGCGCTGGGCCGGCTGCTGGACGACCCGATGCTGCGGGTCCGGCTGGCGCGCGGGGCCCGGGTCCGGGTGGAGCGGGACTTCGACATTGCCCGCAACACCACCCGGCTGCGGCGACTCTTCGCGGCGCCGAGTCCGGCACTGGTGCAGGAGGTCGGGTGATGCGGGTCGCCTACGTCTCCGCCGACCCCGGCGTCCCGGTGTTCGGATCCAAGGGATGCTCGGTGCATGTCCAGGAGGTGGTCCGGGCCTTTGCCAGGCAGGACGCCCGGATTCACCTGATGACCTGTCGCCCCGGCGGACTCCCGGTGCGGGGCCTCGAGGCCATCACGCTGCACCAGCTGCCGGCGCCCACCGGTGACCCGGCCGCGCGGGAACAGCGGGCCCAGCAGCTCAATCGCGTGGTGACCGAAGCGCTCCGCGCCGCGGGCCCCTTCGACCTGGTCTACGAGCGCTACTCGCTCTGGAGCTATGCCGCGATGGAGTGGGCCCGGGCGGCCGGCGTGCCGGGAGTGCTCGAGGTGAACGCGCCGCTGGTACGCGAGCAGGCCGAACATCGTGGTCTGGTCGATCGGGTGGGGGCCGAGCGGGTCGCCGCCCGGGTCTTTGCCGGGGCGTCGCTCCTGGTGGCGGTGTCGGAAGGGGTGCGGGACTATCTCGAGGGGTGCGGGGTCGATCGCGCCCGGATCGCGGTGATCCCCAACGGAGTCGACCCGGCCCGCTTTCCCGACGTGCCGGGGCTCCGCGAGACCGATCGCAGGTTCACCGTCGGCTTCCTGGGGTCCCTCAAGCCCTGGCACGGCCTGCCGGTGCTGGTCGAGGCGTTCGACCGGCTGAGCCGGCAACACCCCGGATGCCGGCTCCTGCTGGTGGGTGACGGGCCGGAGCGCTCCCGATTGGAGACGATGGTGCGGGCCCGCGGCCTCGAGCACCAGGTGGTGTTCGCCGGCCAGGTCCCACCCGCGCAGGTCGCCGCGTACCTGGCCTCGATGGACTGCGCGGTGGCCCCCTACGAGGACCTGCCCGGCTTCTACTTCTCCCCTCTCAAAGTCTACGAATACCTGGCGGCGGGCCTTCCGGTGGTGGCGAGCCGGGTGGGGGAGCTTGCCGGCGTGATCCGGTCCGAGGACAACGGCCTGCTGGTGCCGCCGGGCGACGCCTCGGCTCTGGCGGCCGCGCTCGAGCGGCTGCGCCAGAATCCGGCACTGCGGCAGCGGCTGGGCCGGGCGGCCCGCGACTCGGCCCTGCGGGAACACACCTGGGACGTCCGGGTGCGGCAGATACTGGACCGGGCCGCGGCCGATGGGGCGGTGGCGGCATGACGACGATGACCACCACCCTCGGGCGGGTGTGGCGCCGCTTCGGCCCGGCGATCCGCCGGGAGCGCACCATGGTGGCGGCCTCCTTTGGCGCCCTGGCGCTCGAGATCGGGCTGCGAGCGCTGGAGCCCTGGCCGCTCAAGTACGTGTTCGATCGGGTGCTCACCGACGCAGGCGCGCCGGACGTCGGCTGGCGCCTCGCCGGGGCGGCGGTGGCGCTGGTGGCGGTGACCTCGCTGCGTGCCATGGCCACCTACTGGAACACCCTCGGCTTCTCGCTGGTGGGAAACCGGGTGATGACCGAAGTGCGCGACATGCTGTACCGCCACCTTCAGCGGCTCTCGCTGTCGTTCCACTCCAGGGCGAAGGGCGGCGACCTGGTGGTGCGGGTGAGCCGCGACGTCGATCTCCTCAAGGAGGTGGCGGTCACCGCCCTGCTGCCGCTGTTCGGGAACGTGGCGGTGCTGCTGGTCATGGCGGGACTGATGCTGTGGCTCCACTGGGGGCTGGCGCTGGTGGCGCTCGGGACACTGCCGCTCTTCGCCTGGACCAGTGTCCGGCTGGTGCCGCGCATCCACGACACCGCCCGGTCCCAGCGGAAGCGCGAAGGCGCGGTGGCGTCGGCGGTGGCCGAGTCGATGGGCGCGATCCGGGTGGTCCAGGCCCTCTCGCTGGAGGAGCGTCTCGGCCGCTCGTTCCAGAGTCAGAACCAGGGGAGTCTCGCCAGCGACGTGAAGACCCGCCGGCTGTCGGCCGCGCTGGAGCGTTCGGTCGACGGCCTGGTGGCGTTCGCCACCGCGCTGGTGCTGGGCTACGGGGGATACCTCGTGGTCGTCGGCCGACTCACGCCGGGCGGGCTCCTCGTCTTCCTGAGCTACCTCAAGAGCGCCTTCCGCCCGATGCAGGATGTGGCCAAGTACACCGGGCGCATCGCCAAGGCGGCGGCGGCAGGGGAGCGGATCGTCGACCTGCTCGATCGCACCCCCGACGTCGCCGACCTCCCGGGCGCGGTGCCGGCCCCGCGGTTCGCCGGCGGAGTCCGGCTCGAGGGCGTCAGCTTCCGGTATGCCGGCGGTCGTACGGTGCTGCACGACCTCTCGCTCGAGATCCCCGCCGGCACCCGGGTGGCGCTGGTCGGACCGAGCGGCACCGGGAAGACCACGCTCGCGAGTCTCCTCCTCCGGCTCATCGATCCGACGGCCGGCCGGGTGCTCATCGATGGCCGGGACATCCGGGAGTTCACCCTGGCCTCGCTCCGGGCCCAGATCAGCGTGGTGCTGCAGGATACGCTGCTCTTCGCCACCACCATCCGGGAGAATATCGCTCTCGGCGCCGGCGAGGCGACCGATGACGCGATCGTGGCGGCGGCGCACCTGGCCAATGCCCACCAGTTCATCGAGGCCCTGCCCGAGGGCTACCAGACGGTGGTGGGAGAGCGTGGCGTCACGCTCTCGAGCGGTCAACGGCAACGGATCGCGATCGCCCGGGCCGCAATCCGGCGCTCCCCCATCGTGATCCTCGACGAGCCGACCACCGGGCTCGACCGGGACAATGCCACCGCGGTCATCGGTGCGCTTCGCGAGCTCACCGCCGGCTGCACCACGCTCATCATCACCCACGATCGCGAGCTGGCCGCCACCGCCGATCTGGTGATCCGGCTCGATCGCGGCCAGCTGCACCCGGCGGAGGCGGAGCATGCTCTCGTCGGCTGATCGCGCCGTCGTCGAGGCCGACCCGGCTCTGGCCGACCTGGGCCTGCTGCTCGACCCTGAGGCGCTGTTGGCGGCGCTGCGCGTGGCTCTGCCGGGCCTGCCGGCGTCACGCGGGCGGCTCAGCTACCTCCGCTACAAGCCGGCAATGAGCTGTCTTGCCGGCTACGAACTCGAGGTCGACGGCCGGACCTGTCATGTGCACGCCAAGACGGTGGCGTCGCCCTGGAGCCGCAAGCTGGCCCGTCTGGCGGCCGCGGGCGCCCAGCCAGGTGCGCTCGGGTTCGGCCAGACCTGGGTCGCCTCCGGGCGCACCCTGGTCCGCGAGCTTCCCAACGACGCCCGGCTCGCGCCGCCGGCGCTGGACCAGGGCTGCACCATCCTGCGCTACAAGCCGGAGCGGCGCCTGGTGGTCCGCCGCGAGAGCGCCGCCGGCCCCCAGGTGCTCAAGGCCTACGCCCCGCGAGAGTTCCTCGATGCCGCCCGGGGTGCCGCCGCCTTCCGGAGTCAGGGATCGGTGCGGCTGGCCCCGCTCGGGGAAGCGGACCACGACCGCCGTACGGTGATATCCGGATGGCTGCCGGGCCGGCTCCTCACGGAAGAGCTCGCGGCCGGCCGAGTCACGGGGACGGAGCTGGAAGGTGTGGGTCAGGCGTTGGCGGAACTCCACGCCCAGTCGGCCCGCCTTCAGCGGGTGCGGACCCCCGAGGACGAGGCGGCGGCCCTGCTCCGGATCGCGGCGGACATCGCGCGACTCCTGCCGGCAGCCGCCGAACCGATCCGCCGCGTGAGCGAGGCGCTGGTGCGCCAGCTGCGGGAGAGTCGTCCCCGCCTGGCTCCGACCCATGGCGACTTCTACGCCCAGCAGGTGCTGCTCGACGGTCCGCGGGTCGGCGTGCTCGACTTCGACGAGGCGGCGCTGGGCGACCCCGCGAGCGACATCGGCAACTTCCTGGCCCATCTCGAGCGTGACTTGCTCCGCGGCCGGATGCCGCCGGCGCTCGACCCGCTGGTGCGCGAACGGCTCCTGGCGGGGTACGCGCGGCACGCCCCGCTTCCAGCCGGCGTCGCCCTGCAGACCGCGGTCGCGCTCTTCCGGGTCAGCCACCTCCCCTTCCGGCACCGGGAACCCGACTGGCCCGAACGCATCCAGGCGTTGCTCGACCGGGTGATCGTCCTGGCCGGTCGGTCGGCCGCGTCCGCGGAGGCCGCGTGAGCCTCGACCCCGAACTGCCGCTCCTGGGTCGCGCGCTGGATGTCGCCGCCGCCGAGCCGTGCCTGCAGGAGGTGCTGGCGCCCCGGCTCGGAGCGATCCGGCTCGGTGCCGCCCGGCTGGTGCGGCACAAGCCCGGTCGCCGGGCGCTCATCGAATATCGGATCGAGGTGGCGGGCCCGGGCGGCTCCACCGTGGACCAGGTGCTGCTCGGCAAGCTGCATCATCGCGGCGCCGATCGCACCAGCTTCACGCTGCATCGCGCGCTCCGCGAGGCGGGTCTCGACGGCCGCGAACCCCATGGTACCGGCGTGGCGGAGCCGGTGGCCCTGGTGCCCCGGCTCGGTCTCTGGTTGCAGCGTCGGGTACCGGGCGAGGCGCTCTTCCCGGCGCTCTGGCGGCCGCAGGAAATCGCCCGCGCGCGCCGGGCGGCCGACGCGCTGGCGCGGCTCCATGCGGTGGATGTGGGGAGCCCCCGGCTCCACACCCTGGCCGACGAGCTGGGGATGCTGGGCCAGCGACTCCAGGAGGCGGGGCGGAAACTCCCCCGACTGGCGGAGCGGATCCGGCGAGTGCTGCAGGCCTGTCACGAGCTGGCCGCGGGGATGCCGAGCGGCGAGTTCCGCGGAGTCCACCGGGACTTCTACTTCGACCAGCTGCTGGTCAGCGCGGGGCAGGTCTGGCTCCTGGACCTCGACCTCTACGCCCAGGGCGACCCGGCGCTGGACGTCGGCAACTTCGTGGGTCACCTGATGGAGCTCGGTCTCCGGGAGCAGGGCGATCCCTCGGCCCTCGGTGGGGCCATCGACGTGTTTCGCGAGCAGTACCGGTCGCAGGTCCCCTCGGTGCCGCCGCCGGCCGTCGAGGGCTGGACCACTCTCTGCCTCACCCGACACATCGAACTCAGCACCCGTTTCGAGGAGCGCCGCCATACCACCGAAGACCTGCTTCGGCTGGTCGAGCGCCGGTTCGGGCTGACCCACCGGATCCGGCGCCGGTCGGCGGCGCACGCCGTATGAAGACCCCCGTCCTGCTGCTCACCCTCCTCGGGGCCGCCGGGACCGCCGATGCTCAGATCGTCGCCGCACCCGGGCCCGATGTCACATTCTTCGTGAGCTCGACCGGCGCCTTCGAGAGCAACCTCGACCACGACCGGGCGGGCCAGCAGGCCTATGGCGGCATCATGGCGGCAGGTCTCGGTTTCCGCGACCGGGCGTCGCGCCCGCGGTTCGCGCTTTCCTATGAAGTCGCGCTCCATCGCTACAACGTCGCGTCCCGCTGGGACCGGGTCAGTCACCTGGGCGAGGCCGCCGTCACCCTCCGGCCCGCGCGCTGGCTGGCCTTGGAAAGCGCGGGCGAAGTCTCGATCCTGGGCTCGGCCGACGATCGGGATCTCAGCGATAACTACCAGGCCTCCCAGGGGCTGACCTTCCGGCTTGCCCGCAGCATCCGCCTCGACCTGGAAGGCGCCTGGCGGTTGCGCCGCTACCACGACGGGAGCGGTCGGGACGGGAACAGCCGCTACCTCGAAGCGGAGTTCAGGCAGCGGGTCCTGGGCGATGGCTGGATGACCCTGAGCGGGAAGTACGAGATCAACCGGGCCGATTCCCTGCGCTATCGCTATCGCCGGATGACCTATGCCCTCGGGGTCGCCACGGCATCCGAGGCCGCCAGCCGGCTGGCCCTGGAGCTCAAGTACCGGATGCAGCGCTACGATCACCGCCGAATCGAGCTGGACGGCCGGACCCCGAGGCGGCGGGACTATCGTCTCACGCCGTCGGTGGCCGTCACGCACCGGTTGGCCACCAACCTGGACGTCGGTGTGGGCTACGAGTACGAGAATCGGTCGAGTAACGACGCTTCGAAGGACTACGATGCCCATCAGGTGACGCTCACGGTGATCCGGCGATGGTGAGCCTGGGCTCGGTGCGATTGTATCGTGGCGCTACAGTCGGAACGAAATGTCAACATCCAGTGGCCGGGTCTGGTCCAGGCTGGAGAATAGAAACTTCACATTCACATGGTGTTAGCGGCCTCGACCTGGCCGGTCGCCCCCGGTCTGCTTCCTGCCTAGGGGACTCCCAGACGGATTCTGGTTGCCCTCGCACGGAAACACTTGGAGCAGTCTTGGCTTCTGTTCACCCCCAGCTGACTCTGGTGCGGGTCAGCGATTCATTCGATGCCATCTGGCCGGAGCTTGCCTCCGAGTGCGGCCTGGATCTGGTCCTGGCGGACTCGGACCAGGGGAGCGTCGCGGGCGCCCGTGCCGGCGGGATCACCGCCGTCAACATCGCGGGGTCGGAGGAGACCCTGGGCAGCGTCCTCACCCGGCTGGGCAGGGTGGGTGACGACGTTGCCGCCGTCGGGGCCTCCTCCGATCATCGGGTCGCGATGAGCGCGATGCGGGCCGGTGCCACCGAGTACTTCGCGCTGCCGCAGGACTACGATCTGCTTCGCAGCTGGCTGCAGCAGCGGGCCGACGAGCACCGGGCGGTCGGGCAGCGGGAATCCTTCGCGGCGAGCGAGGCGGCCAAGTACCGTTTCGACGACATCCTTGGCGAGAGCGCCCCGCTGCGCAAGACACTGGAGCAGGCGGCTCGGGTCATCCCCCACGCCAAGGTGAATGTGCTGATCCGGGGCGAGACCGGCACCGGCAAGGAGCTGCTGGCCCGCGCCATCCACTACAACGGGGAGCGCCGGGCGGCACCCTTCGTGGATGTGAACTGCGCCGCCATTCCCGATCAACTGCTGGAAAGCGAGCTGTTCGGGCACGAGAAGGGGGCCTTCACCGGCGCCACCAGCGCCAAGCCGGGGCTGTTCGAAGTGGCTAACCGCGGGACCATCTTCCTCGACGAAATCGGGCACCTCTCGCTGTTGCTCCAGGGCAAGCTGCTTCGAGTGCTGGAGCAGCGCACCATCCGGCGGGTGGGCGGTACCGCCACGATTCCGGTCGATGTCCGGGTCATCGCCGCCACCCACGTCGATCTCGCCGGCGCGGCCCGCCGGGGGGAGTTCCGCGAGGATCTCTATTACCGGCTCAACGTGGTCGAGCTGGGTCTCCCCGCCCTGCGTGAGCGGCGGAGCGACATTCCGCTCCTCGCCAACACCTTCCTCGCCCGCTTCGCCCGGGAGTACGGACTCCCCAAGGCGGTGCTCTCCCCCGCCGCCCTCCGGGCCCTGCAGCTCCACGCCTGGAGCGGCAACATCCGCGAGCTCCGCAACGTCCTCGAGCGGGCGATTCTCCTCGGCCGCGAGCGCACCATCGCGGTGGAGCATCTGGGCCTGGAGGAACGCGCCTCGGCCCCCGCGAGCGAAGACACGGTTCCCTTCCCAGCCACGATGGCCGAGATCACCCGTGGCGCCGCCTGGGCGATGACCCGGCTCTGCAACGGCAACAAGAGCGAGGCGTCGCGCCGCCTCGCGATCTCCCGGACCCGCCTTCTCCGACTGCTGGCGGGGCGGGATGACAGCGAGACGGACGAAACATGACACAGAGATCCTGCTGGCTGGTGGCCGCGATACTCGCCGCCATCGCCTGTAGCCAGGACGGCGACGGCGGTTCGGGTCCCGGGAACGACTCGGTAGTGCAGGTCGAGGACTCGCTCACGTTTCTGCGCCCCACCCCCGGGGGCCCCGCGTTTGGCGACGGGACCGTCTCGTTCTGGGCGGTCAAAGGCCAACGGCGGGAGGCCCGGCTGATGTACCGGCCCCTGCCCGGTGCTGTGGATTCGGTGGAATTCGCCCGCTTCCGGGTCGACGACCGGTCGCTGGTCAACCGCCCCGACGGGAGTCCGCTCGCCCCCGGGGACTCGATCCTGATCACGCTGACCATCGCCGACTCCTCCCGCCTGATCGCGGGCTTCGAGCCGGCGGGCCTCCGGTTCAACGCCGCCCGGCCGGCCCGCCTGGCGCTCAAGTACGGCGAGGCCGATCCCGACTTGGACCACAACGGTGTGGTGAACGCGGCCGACACCGCCCTGGTGGCGACCTTCCGGATCTGGCGTCAGGAGGAGCCTGGCCAGCCGTGGGTGAGCGTCCCGAGCACCCTCAGCGAAGAGGCCCTCGAGGTGGAGGCCGACATCTTCGGATTCACCCGTTATGCCGTCGCGTACTAACGCCATACAGGGAGGACGTTCCATGACAACGCGGTGTACGCCGGCGCTCGGAGTCCTGCTGCTCCTGGCCGGCTGCGGGTTCGATCAGCCGCCGCCGACTTCGCCGTCGGTCCCGGGCGGTCGGGCCTCGGCCACCGCGCCGGACGGCAGCCTGACCTTCACTCGCCCCGACTCCGGTCGGGCGGTGGTGCCGGCTTCGGTGAGTTTCTACGCCGTCAACGGCCAGGCCCGCGAAGGCACCCTCTGGTACCATCGGACCGCCGGCTCGAGCGATTCCACCCGGCTGGCCCGGCTCCGGCTCGACCGCCGCTCGCTGGTGCGCCGTCCCGACGGCACGCCCATCGCCCCAGGGGACTCCCTGCTCATCACCATGAGCATCAGTGACATGGGGCGTTTCATCGTCGATTTCGCGCCCTCGGGGCTCCGATTCGCTCCCCGACGGACCGCCGAACTCACCCTTTGGTACCAGGACGCCGATCCGGACTTCAACGGTGACGGCGTGATCGACGCGGCCGATGCCCAGGTTGAGGTGGGCTTCCTGGTCTGGCGCCAGGAAGCGCCCGACGAGGCGTGGGGCTCGCTGGAGACCGATCTCCAACCGGATGTGGACGAGGCGAGCACCGAGATCGGCGGGTTCACCCGCTACGCCGTGGCCTACTGAGCCAGGACCATGCCTCTCTCCTCCGTCCCCGACCCGCTGTTGTCCACCGCCCGGGCCCTGCGCGACCGGGGCGCCTGGGCGGAATTGCGGGCGTTGGCGGGGGCCGGCCAGGTGGAGTCGGCGGAGCTTACCGTGATCCGGGCGGAGGCCGATCTGCGCACCGGCGAGTTCCGCTCCGCCCGGGACCGGCTGATGGCCCTGGCGCCGACGCTCGAGCGCGCCGGCGACTCCCGGCTCCATCGCCGCGCGGTGAACATGCTGGGCGCGGCCCACTTCGAGCTGGGCGATCTGGCCCTGGCGGAGGAGATGTTCGGTCTGGCGCTGGACCTGGCGAGCCAGGGGCTGGACGATCTCATGGTGGCGCGCGCCAGCAACAACCTCGGGATGATCGACAACATCCGCGGCGCTCACGACGAGGCGCTGGCCCGCTACCGCCTCGCGATTCCGGCCTACCAGCGGCTGGGCAGCCCCGCTGGCCTGGCCGAGACCTATCACAACATGGCCATCACCAGTCGGGACCTGGGCGACCTGGAGCAGGCCGAGCGCTATGAACGGCGGGCGATCGAGTTCAGCCGTGAAGCGGAGAGTCCGCGCCTGCTGGCGATGGCGCACGTGGGCAGGGCCGAGCTGGGGCTGCTCCGGGGCGAACCGGCGGTGGCCGATGCCGGCGCCCGGCTCGGTGCCACTCAGTACGAGGCGATTCCCGATCCGGTCGGGGTGGCGGATGCGTTGCGCATCGCCGGGTCGGCTCGGACGCTGCTCCAGGACCCGGTGGGGGCGCGGGCGGCGCTGGATCAGGCGGTCATGCTGGCGGTGCAGCACGGCAGCGCCCTGATCGAGGCGGAAGCGCGCCAGGCCCGGGCCCGGCTGCTGGCATCGTATGCGGGCGGGGAGAGCCCGCTGGCCGATGCCCACTCCGCGATCCGCCTGTTCGAGCAGCTTGGTGCCACCCGCCAAAAGGAGGAGACCGAACGCTGGCTCGAAGGACTCAAGCTCTCGAGCTGAGGTCACGGGCCGCCAGCGCGCGGTAGCGCTCGGCCTCCTCGCCGATCCGGACCGGATCCCATCCCAGCTCCTCTCCCATCAACTCCGCCGTGCGCCGGGCCGCCCCGAGGCCATGGTCCGGGGCCTCGTACCAGGCGGGGAGCCGCCGGACCAGCACGTCCTCCACCCGCTGTGCCAGCTCCCGCCGGACCGCGTGCACCACCTGGGCCTCGATGGCGGGGAATCCCGGCGCGAGCGGCCGGCCCAGCTCGCGCCGCTCCCGGACCAGGTTGAAGACCGCGGCGCACTCGGTGCCGTGGCAGCGGAGCACGAAGTCGATCGTCTCCACGAACAGACCCAGCTCGAGGCCCGGCTGGCCCAACGGCTCGAGGTCCGCGACCTCCCCGCCCGGAAGCGGTTCCTGGTCGGTGGGTGGCCGCGGGGGCCGGGCCCGGCCGTCGTATTCGTGGAGCAGCTCGGTGACATGATCGACCAGTTCCGCCGCCATGGTCCGGTACGTCGTCAGCTTGCCGCCCGCGATCGTCAGCATGCCCCCTGGGCCGCGCCGGATCAGGTGTTCGCGGGGGACCTGGGAGGCGCCGACGAAGGCGTCGGGGGCGATCAACGGACGGAGACCGGCCCAGGTGGCGACCACGTCCTCCTCGGTGAGGCGGGCGTTGGGAAAGGCGGCGTTGGCGGAGCGGAGCAGGTAGACGATGTCGGCCGGGGTGGCGCGAACCTCCTCGGGCCCCTCGGTCGTATCGGTGTCGGTGGTGCCGATGTAGGAGAAGTCGCCCCAGGGCAGCACGAACATCACCCGCCCGTCGATGGGCGAGGTGAGCGTGACCGCGGCGGCGTTGCCGAGCCGCTCCCGCCGCACCATGACGTGGACCCCTTTGGTGGGGCGGAGGAGCGGCGGGGCGGTGGGGTCTTCCAGCCGGCGCACCCGGTCGCACCAGGGGCCGGTGGCGTTGACCACCACCTGGGCGTGAACGGTGGCCGTGCTGCCATCGAGGGTGTCGCGGACCCGGGCGCCCTGGATCCGCCCGTCAGGACGAATCAGGTCGTCCACCGCGACATAGTTGGCCACCAGGGCGCCATGCCGGATGGCGGCGCGGGCGGTGGCCAGGACCAGCCGGGCATCGTCGCACTGGGCGTCGTAGTACCGTACCCCGCCCACCAGGCCGCGCTCCCGGAGCATCGGCTCCTCCCGGAGGAGGCTCCGCTTGCCGAGCAATCGATGCCACCGCACATTGCGGAAGGCGGCCAGCAGGTCGTACAGCCAGATTCCGGCCCAGAGTTTCCAGAGGGGCACGCGGTCGCCCTGATGGACCGGGAAGATGAACGGCAACGGGCGCACCAGGTGCGGGGCCGTCGTCAGCAGCACTTTGCGTTCGCGGAGGGCTTCGAACACCAGCTTGAGGTCGCCCTCCTCGAGGTAGCGCAGCCCGCCGTGAATCAGGCGGCTGGACCGTGAGCTGGTGCCGAAACCCAGGTCGTGTTGATCAACCAGGATGGTCCTGAGGCCGCGCATCGCCGCGTCCCGGGCAATCCCGGCGCCCGTGATTCCGCCGCCGATCACCAGCAGGTCGGCGGAATGCGCCGCGAGCTGTGCCACCGAGGACCGATGTCCGATCTCACGCGCGGGTCGCCCCCGCCCGTCCTCTATCTCCCGCGCCCGAGCTCCTGGCTCACGTGGCATGACTATCTCTTCCATCCGGGCGTCACGGTGCTCGATCTCGCCGCCGGCGAGGGGCGGCACGCGCTCAAGGCGGCGCAATGGGGAGCGGTCGTCACGGCTATCGACGCCGACGAGACCAAGCTCGAGACCGGCCGGGATGCCGCCGGCCGGCTCGGCGTCTCGGTGGACTTCCAGCCGCTCGATCTGACCACTGACTGGCCCACGGGCACTTTTGATGTCGTCCTGTTGTTCAATTATCTTGACCGCGCCCGCATGGACGACGTGCGCGCGCTGGTCGCCCCGGGCGGCGTGCTGGTGATGGAAACCTATCTCGAGTGGCAGCGTGCCCTCGGATGGGGCCCCAGCAAGAGCGAACACCTTCTGGCCCCGGGCGAACTGGCCCGCCTGGTCGCCCCGTTCGAAGCCGTACACGGCCGCGAGGTGTTCGAGCCGGTGGAGAGCAACAAGATCCGCGCGGTCGCCTCGATCGTGGCGCAACGGGTAGCCTAAGCGCGCCCGGCGAGGCGCGCTACCGCGGGACCGGCGCTCTCCGACAGAGGTCCACCCGCGCCAACCGAGCCCCACGGTCCTTGCCATGTCCTCCCGCCGTCCCGTCCTCGTCGCCGGTCTCCGGACCCCCTTCGCCAGGAGCGGCACCGTCTTCAAGAACGTGACCGCGGTCGACCTCGCGCGTCGCGTGACCCAGGAATTGCTCGAACGCACTAACCTCGACGGCAAGGTGGTCGACGAGGTCGCCTTCGGGCAGGTCATCGCCTCGGTGCTGGCGCCCAACGTGGCGCGCGAGGTGAGCCTGCTGCCCCAGCTCCCCCGGGAGATCCCGGCCTTCTCGCTCAACCGGGCCTGCGCTTCCGCCGGCTCCGCCATCTCCTACGCCGCCGACCAGATTACCCTGGGCCACGCCGACGTGGTGCTGGCGGGCGGGGTGGAGTCGCTTTCCGATATCCCGATTCTGCATTCCAAGAAGATGAGCCAGCTCCTGGTCGAGGCCAGCAAGGCCAAGACCCTGGCCCAGCGGCTGGGGATTTTTTCCCGGATCCGGCCCCGGGACCTGGTGCCGGTCTCCCCCGCGATCGCCGAACCGTCCACCGGGGAATCGATGGGCCAGTCGGCCGAGAAGATGGCCAAGGAGAACGGCATCTCCCGCGAGGCTCAGGACCGGGTGGCGTTCCTGAGTCACCAGCGGGCGGCGGCCGCCACCGCCAGCGGCCGGTTCGCCAGCGAGATCGCTCCCTGGTTCGGCGGCCGCGGCATGGATGAGGTGGTCACCACCGACAACCTCATCCGGGCCGACACCTCGATGGAGGCGCTGGCCCAGCTCAAGCCGGTCTTCGACCGTCGCTACGGTAGCGTCACCGCCGGCAATGCGTCGCCCCTCACCGACGGGGCCGCCGTCACCATAATGATGGAAGAGTCCAAGGCCCGCGCCCTGGGCTACACCCCGCTGGTGGCGGTGCGGAGCTACGCGCTGGCGGCGGTCGACCCCGGCTGGCAGCTCCTGATGGGACCGGCGCTGGCCGTGCCCCGGGCGCTCGACCGCGCCGGTATCGGCTGGAAGGACCTGGGCCTGCTGGAGATTCACGAGGCCTTCGCGGCCCAGGTGCTCTCCAATACCCAGGCCTGGGCCTCGAAGGAGTGGGCCAAGAAACTGGGCCGGGCCGAGCCGCTGGGCGAGGTCGACTGGGACCGCACCAACGTGCACGGCGGGTCGATCGCCATCGGCCATCCCTTCGGCGCCACCGGCGCCCGGATTGCGACGACCCTGGCCAACGAGATGGTCGCCCGCGACGTCGAGTTCGGCCTGATCTCCATCTGCGCCCAGGGCGGGATGGGGTTTGCCATGGTGTTGCAGCGGGTGTAACCGCTCGAAGGGCGTTCCGAGTTCCGAGTTCCGAGTTCCGAGTGGTGGTTGTCCACCATGTCGACGGCTCGTCGAACCACGGGCGTCAACTCGGAACTCGGAACTCGGAACTCGGAACTAACATGCCAGCCATCACCGTCACCCCGCACGGAAGCACCGCTGTCCTCACGCTCGATGTCCCGGGCGAGCCGGTCAACACGCTTTCCGCCTCGGTCAAGTCCGAATTCGAGGAGTCCCTCGCCCGGCTCAGGGGCGACGGGGCCGTCAAGGCCGTGGTCATCATCTCCGGCAAGGCCGATAATTTCATCGCCGGCGCCGACATCGAGGAGTTCACCCGGCTCTCGACCCAGGAGGAGTTCACCCGGCTCTCCCGCGAAGGGCAGGAGCTGCTCCAGATGGTGGACGACTTTCCCAAGCCGGTCATCGCCGCGATCCACGGCGCCTGTCTCGGCGGCGGCCTGGAGCTGGCGCTGGCCTGCGACTGGCGCATCGCCACCGACCATCCCAAGACCCAGCTCGGCCTGCCGGAGGTGCAACTCGGCCTGCTGCCCGGCGCCGGCGGCTGCCAGCGGCTCCCCCGGCTCATCGGCCTCTCGGCGGCGCTGGGCATCATCATGCCCGGCAAGAGCGAGATCGGGATCAAGGCGTTCAAGCTGGGAATGGTGGACGAACTCGTGCCGAAGAGCATCCTGCTCGAGACCGCGCTCAAAACCGCCGACCGGCTCTCGCGGCTGAGCCTGCCGTGGCGCACCGAGGCGAACAGGAGCGGCCTCATGGCCGCCGCCCTCGACCGCAATCCCGTGGGCCGGCGCTTCGTCTACTGGAAAGCGCGGAAGGACACCCTCAAGAAGACCGGCGGGCACTATCCCGCCCCGCTCGCCGCGCTCGAGGCGGTGGAGGCGGGCATGGAACAGGGGTTGGCACGGGGCCTCCAGGTGGAGCACCAGAGGTTCGGCGAGCTCGCCGCCGGCCCGGTCTCCCAGAAGCTGATCCAGATCTTCTTCGCCACCAACGCGCTCAAGAAGGACGACGGCTTGCCTCCCGGCGTCACGGCCAAGGCCCACAAGGTCGAGCGGCTGGGCGTGATCGGCTCGGGCTTCATGGGCGCGGGGATCGCGGGCACCGCGGTCGCGAATGCCCAGGTGGACGTACGGCTCCGCGACACCGATCTCTCCCGGGTCGGGAAGGGACTCAAGGCCGCGACCGATATCCTCACCGGCAGGCTCAAGCGCCGCCGGATCAGCAAGTACGAGTTTCAGCGCCAGGCCGCGCTCCTCTCGGGCGGCAGCGACAGCGCCGGCTTCCAGCGGGCCGACCTGGTGGTCGAGGCGGTGTTCGAGGACCTCGAGGTCAAGCGGAAGGTGCTGGCCGACACCGAGGCGATCACCCGGCCCGAGGCGATCTTCGCCACCAACACCAGCACCATTCCCATCGGCGACATCGCCGCCCGGGCCGGCCGCCCCGCCCAGGTGCTGGGGATGCACTTCTTCTCGCCGGTGGACCGGATGCCGCTCCTCGAGGTCATTCCTACCGAGCAGACCGCGCCCGACACTATCGCCACCGCGGTGCAGTTCGGCCGCAAGCTCGGCAAGACCGTGATCGTGGTGCGGGACCGGCCCGGCTTCTGGGTCAACCGGATCCTCACGCCCTATATGAACGAGGCGGGGTACATCCTCGGCGAAGGGGTGCCGATGGAGCTGATCGACCGGCTCATGGTGAAGTTCGGGTTCCCGGTCGGGCCGATCACGTTACTCGACGAGGTGGGGCTCGACGTCGGCGCCAAGGCCGCCAAAGTGATGCACGCCGCCTTCGGCGAGCGCCTCGCGCCCTCCAGTGTGCTCGGGAAGATGCTGGACGACAAGCGGCTGGGCCGGAAGAACGGGCGCGGCTTCTATCTCTATCGGGACGGCGAGAAGCACGGACCCGACGAGACGGTGTACGACCTCCTGGGGATCCGACCGGCCGCGCCGGCGTCGCCCGGCCTGGTGGAGCAGCGCCTGGTCTACAGCATGCTCAACGAAGCCGCCATGGCCGCCGCCGAAGGGGTGGTCCGCTCCGCCCGCGACGGCGACATCGGCGCCATCTTCGGCATCGGTTATCCGCCCTTCCGCGGTGGCCCGCTCCGTTATCTCGACGATCTCGGCGCCGCCAGCGTGGTGCAGGTGCTGAAGGACCTCGAGGCGAAGTTCGGCAGCCGCTTCACCCCCGCCCCGTCGCTCGTCGCCATGGCGGAGCGGGGCGAGCGGTTCTATCGGTCGTGACCGGGTGACCCGGGCCCGACGCCTCCTCGTGCTCGCCGCCGGGCTCGCGCTCCTCCTCTACGGTGGGCTGATCGGGTTTCTGGTCCTCAACGAGAACCGACTGGTCTACCTCCCCGACCGGGGCCCGGTGCCTCTCCCCGCCGGGTTGCCGGTCGAACCGGTTTCGCTCCTCACGTCTGACAGTGTCCTCCTCGCGGCCTGGATCGTCCCTCCGGAGCGCGACACCGCCCGCTGGCTCCTCGTCTTCCACGGCAACGCCGGCAACCTGGCCACTCCGGGCCGGCCGGAGCATGTGCTGCAGATGCGCCGGCTCGGTCTCGGTGTCATGGCGGTCGATTATCGCGGCTACGGCGAAAGCGGCGGGGTGCCGAGCGAGGCGGGACTGTCTGTCGACGCCCGGGCGGCGTACGACTATCTGGTGAACGTCCGGGGGATCTCGGCCCAGCGGATTGTCCTCTATGGTCACTCCCTCGGCTCGGCGGTGGCGGTCGAGCTCGCCACCCGGGTGCGGGCCGCCGGGCTGATCGTCGAGGGGGCCTTCACCTCGGTGCCCGACCGGGGGGCGGAACTCTATCGCTACCTCCCGGTCCGGTGGATCGCCCGAAACCGGTTCCCTTCTCTCGAGCGGATCGCAACCGTCCCGATGCCGATCCTCGTCATTCATGGGCGGGACGATACCACCATTCCCGCCGCGCATGGCCGTCGCCTCTTCCAGGCGGCGCCGGAACCCAAGCGATTCCTCGAGGTGGCCGGGGGCCATGATGACGCCTATCTCGTCGGCGCGCAGGAGTATGAGGAGGGGATTGCCCGCTTTCTGGCGGCGCTTCCGTAAGGAGGCAAGGGTCGTTCCAGTCTCAAATTCTCTTGTACTTAGCGGGAGATCTGTTGACAGTCGGATAAAGCAAAAGAGGGTGTCCATGACCCTCTGCCGGTGGTAGGCTGGAGATGTCGAGTCAACCAGTTTACCAGGAGAGAAGACCATGGACACCCGTGAGAAGCTTATCGATGCCCGGATCGGGATGCTAGCGCTGGCCGACGAGCTGAAGAACATCAGCCGGGCCTGCCAGGTGGCCGGGATCAGCCGGACGCACTACTACGACATCAAGGACGCCTTCGAGCGGTACGGTCGGGACGGGCTGGCGCCCCAGGTGCGCCGCCGACCCCGGATGCCCAACGAAACGCCGCCGGAGCTCGTCGCCCGGATCCTGGAGATGACCGCCGAGTACCCGACCTACAGCTACCTGCGGGTCTCCCAGCAGCTGCGCCTGGTCGGGGTGCCGGCCAGCGCCGCTCAGGTGCGGGGGGTCTGGCAGCGCGAGGGCCTGCTGAAGCGGTTCGACCGGCTGCTGTGGCTGGAGCGGCGGGTGGCCGAGCGCGGCGGGCCCCTGACCGAGCACGTGCTCAAGCTCCTACGGCAGCACGCCCACCAGACCGTCGATCCGCAGGCCCACATCGAGGCCCCGATCCCCGGCTATCTGGGCTGCCAGGACACCTACTACGTGGGCACGCTCAAGGGGGTGGGCCGGGTCTACGCCCAGACGTTCATCGATGCCAACGCCGCGGTGGGCTTCGCCAAGCTCTATCTCAGCAAGGTGTCGATGACGGCGGTGGACCTGCTGCACAACCGGGTGCTGTCCTTCTACGAAGCCCAGGGCGTGCCGCTGCAACGGGCCCTTACCGACAACGGGCGCGAGTACTGCGGCCGGCCCCTGCACCACCCCTACGAGCTCTATTGCGCGGTACAGCAGATCGAGCACCGGACCACGCGGGTGGGCTCGCCCGAAGCCAATGGGATGGTCGAGCGCTTCAACCGGACCAGTTCTTCGGGGTCGCCTTCCGCAAGCGTTTCTACGCGTCGGTGGAGGCGCTGCAGACCGATCTGGACAGCTTCCTGCACTGCTACAATACCGAGCGGGCGCACCACGGGTACCGGACCCAGGGCCGCACCCCGCTCCAGACCTTCACCGAGCATCACCGGGCGGTGGAGGCACCCCACGCCGCGTAGTCATCCGAACCCAGCGCCACCGGCCCGAGTGTCCGGAGATGGCCGCTAAGTACCGCGGCGTCGGTCGCTGTCAGGCTGTGCACCAGCCCGTGGGGATCGGTCCCCACGGGCAGCCTCGTCTCACTTTCTCACTGGCGATGAGACGAACGGTGAGACGGCGTGAGACGG
>CAZXRC010000040.1:0-19925 GCA_964642475.1 uncultured Gemmatimonadaceae bacterium
ACCG
This sequence comes from uncultured Gemmatimonadaceae bacterium, assembly GCA_964642475.1. Classification (GTDB taxonomy): domain Bacteria; phylum Gemmatimonadota; class Gemmatimonadetes; order Gemmatimonadales; family GWC2-71-9; genus JADJOM01. Next base: position 5 of record CAZXRC010000040.1, read on the forward strand.
GAGCACGTCGTCCGGGATCGTGGTCTCCAGGTGGTCCTGCTGCTGCTTCTTCCGCAGGATCGCGATCCGGTGCTCGAGGTCGGGCTGGCCGATGTCGGCCACCATGCCCCACTCGAACCGGCTCACCAGCCGGGCCTCGAGGCCGGGGATCTCCTTGGGGGGCCTGTCCGAGGTCAGGACGATCTGCTTGCCGCCTTCGTACAGGGCGTTGAAGGTATGAAAGAACTCCTCCTGGGTGGCTTCCTTGCCTTCCAGGAAGTGGACGTCGTCCACCAGGAAGAGGTCGATATCGGTCCGGTAGCGCTTCCGGAACTCCGGCATGGTCCGCCGACTGATGCCCTCGATGACCTCGTTGATGAACTGCTCGGCGCTCACATAGAGCACCCGGGTCTCGGGTCGGCGGCGGAGCATCGCATGAGCGATGGCCTGCATGAGGTGGGTCTTGCCCAGTCCGGTCGCGCCGTAGATGAAGAGCGGGTTATAGGTCTTGCCCGGCGCCTCGACCGCGGCATGGGCGGCGGCGGCGGCCAGCTGGTTCGACTTGCCGATCACGAAGGACTCGAAGGAGTACCGGTCGTTGAGCGGCTGATTGCTGGGATTGGACTGGACCGTGGCCGGCTGGCCGGCCGGCGGGCTCACGAAGAAGTCCATCTGCGGTCGCCGTTGCCGGTCCTCCTGCACGCGGAAGGTCACGGTCATGGGCGAGCCCACGACCGTCTCCGCCAGCTTGGAGAGCAGGGCGCCGTGATTGGTCTCGTTCCACTTGGCCGCGAACTCGTCTGGCGCGGCGACGACCAGGCGGTCGTTCTCCAGCGCCATGGCCTCGGTGGGTTCGAGCCATGCACGTACGACTTTGTCGGGAAGCTGCCGACTGGCTTCGTCGAGAATGCGCTTCCAGACCTCTTTGGGGGACTGCGGCATGCTGCTCAGGACAGGTAGGGCGTTCGCAAGGGCCGACGATTGTACGACCCCATTGTGGAAAAGTCAACCTTGACCAATCGCCTGCCATCCAGGTAGTTTTGCAGGCTCATTTTCGGGGATTTTCTGATGCAGCCGACGTACCGCCCGCGCAACAAGAAGCGCATTGCCAAGCATGGCTTTCGGGCCCGGATGGAGACCCGCTGGGGCCGCGAGACCTTGTCGCGCCGGCGCAAGAAGGGCCGCAAGCAGCTGACCGTCACTACCGGTTCGAAGCACGGGAGTCGCTGACCACGGGCGAACGGTTGCCGCGGCCGGCACGCCTGGTCGCCCAGGCCGACCGCGCCCGGTGCATGTCGGAGGGTCGGCGGCGGAGAGGCCGAGCGCTGGACTTCAGCTGGATGGACAACACGACGGGCCACCCGCGGATGGGACTGATCGTTCCGAAGTTCCAGTCCACCGCAGTGGCCCGCAATCGTTTGCGGCGTCGCCTCCTGGAAATCTGGCGCCGGCAGGTCATGGCGCGGCAGGGGGGGCGTGACCTGCTGATCCGGGCCCGGCGGGAGGCATACCGGGCGACGTTCGCAGAGCTGGTGGCGGAGCTGCTCGCGTTCGCCGACAATGCCTTTGGGCGGATGATGGCGTGAAAGTTCCGAGTTCCGAATTCCGTGTTCCGGGTGGTGCGGGTGACAGCACGCCGGGCGATAGCACGTCTCCGAATCCTCAACCCGGACCTCGGAACCCGGAACACGGCACGCTCTTTCCCCGCCCCGGAACCCTGTGGCAGGCTGGCCAGGCTCCGTTCACCTGGACGGCGATCGCCCTGGTCCGGCTCTATCAGCTCGGCATCTCGCCCGGGCTCCCGTCCAGCTGCCGGTTCGCTCCGAGCTGCTCTCAGTACATGCTCGAAGCGCTCCAGCGCCACCACGCCCTCAAGGGCCTTCTGCTCGGCACCTGGCGTCTGCTCCGCTGCCATCCGTGGCATCCCGGTGGCTACGACCCGGTTCCCTGACCCCGACCCCGGCAATGGATCGACGCGTAATCTGGGCCATCGCGCTGATGATGTTGATCGCGCTCGCGCCCACGTTTCTGATGAAGCCCCCGAAGGGGGCCAGGCAGCCTGGCCGCACGGCGGACAGCGCCGCCGTGACCCCGCTCCGCCCTTCGACGGATTCCATGCTCGCGGCCCCGGCCGCACCCCTCCCCGCAGGGCCCGAAGGCGTGGCGGTGCCGGCCGAAACGCTCACCGTGTCCTCGGCGCTCTACACCTACAGGGTCTCCAGCCGGGGTGGCATGATCACCCAGGCCACGCCCAACTCCTACAAGAGCCTCTATCAGGCGGAGCGGGGCCAGCCGGTGCGGCTCTTGCCGGATTCGAGCGGCATCAACCAGCTGGCGCTGCTGGTGGGACGCGACACCCTCACGCTGAGCGAATGGAGCTTCACGCCCTCGGCCCGGACGCTCACGGTGTCGCAACGGGACAGCCTGGTGCTGACCGCCACCCGGGGCCAGGTGACTGTCACCCTGGTCTACGGCTTCCGGCCGGATGATTACCAGATCGACGTAAGCGGGCAGGTGACCGGACTCGGGCCGGTCGGCGGGACCCTCCTGATCGGGATGGGGCGCGGGATGCGGCAGACCGAAGCCGACACCAACGCCAACTGGTTCGACTACGGAGTCGTCACCAAGACCGACGAGTCGAAGCTCCTCAAGTTCACCAGCCTCGACCCCGGCGAAGTGCGGACGGTCAACGGGCCGTTCGAGTGGGCCGCGGTCAAATCGAAGTACTTCGTCACCGCGCTTCTCGCGGTGGACAGCGGCGCCGCCAAGATCACGGGCGCCACGGTGCGTGCCTGGCCGGGCAGCGGCCGGGTGCACCAGGCCGACGTGACCTTCGGTGTGCCGGTGGAGGCCCGGGGCGATTTCCGGTACCGAGTGTATGCCGGACCGATGGAATACCCCCGCCTACGCGCCATCGGGCACGACTTCTACGACATCAACCCGTACGGCTGGCCCGGTTTCCGCACGCTGATCCGGCCGATCGCGGTGGGAGCCCGGTGGCTGCTGGTCTGGATGCACCAGCACCTGAGCCTGGCCTACGGCGCGGTCCTGGTGGTGTTCGGCATCCTGATCCGGGTCCTGCTCTGGCCGCTCAACCAGCGGGGCATGCGGGCCAGCATGCGGATGCAGGCGATTCAGCCGGAGATGCAGCGTTTGCAGGAGCAGTACAAGAACGACCCCCAGAAGCTGCAGGTCGAGGTGATGGGTCTCTACAAGCGCGAGGGGGTCAACCCCTTCAGCGGCTGCTGGCCGATGCTCCTGCCCTGGCCGGTGCTCCTGGCGCTCTTCTTCGTGCTGGCCAACACCATCGAGCTCCGGGGCCAGTCGTTCCTGTGGCTCCCCGACCTCTCGCTCAAGGATCCGTTCTACATCCTGCCGATCGTGATGGGACTGTCGATGTTCGGGCTCAACAAGATCGGCATGTCGGGGATGCCGCCGAACCCGCAGACCAAGATGATGCTGTACTTCCTGCCGATCATGATGACGGTGATGTTCCTGAACTTCGCCTCGGGCCTCAACCTGTACTATTTCGTGCAGAACCTGGCGAGCATCCCGCAGCAGTGGCTGCTGGCCAAGGAGCGCCGCAAGGCACAGACGCAGCCGGTGGTGCTGCCCAAGCCTCAGGTTGGTACCAAGGGGCAGAAGAAATAAGTTCCGAGTTCCGAGTTCCGTGACCTCCGGTCCCCAACTCGGAACTCTGCACTCGAACCTCAATGTTGACCGACCCCATCGTCGCGCTGGCCACCCCGCCGGGCCGCTCCGCGGTCGCGGTGATCCGGCTCTCCGGCCGGGGGGTCTTCGCGATCGCCGCTCGGGTCATCCCCTCCTTTCGCCCCGACCCTCCCCGGGAAGCCCGGCTGGCCGCGTTCCGTGACGCCTCGGGTGAGCTGCTCGATCGGGGCCTCTACCTGGTGTTTCCCGGCCCCCGGAGCGAGACCGGCGAGGACCTGGTGGAGTTCCACAGCCACGGCGGGCACCAGGTGCCGGTCCGGCTCCTGGCGGCCATCGAGGCCGCCGGAGCGCGTCCCGCGCATCCCGGGGAATTCACCCGCCGGGCGGTGCAGCACGGCAAGCTCGATCTGCTGCAGGCGGAGGCGTTGGGCGACCTGGTCGACGCCGAGGTGCCGGCCCAGGCCCGGGCCGCGCTGAGCCAGCTCGAAGGTGGACTCTCCCGCCGCATCGGAGAGCTCCGCTCGGCCCTGATCGAGCTCCTCGCCCTGCTGGCCTATGACGTGGACTTCCCTGACGAGGATGACGGGGTGATTCCGCGCGCACGGATCGAGGTGGCCCGGACGGAGGTGGCCGGCAGAATCGAGCGTCTGTTGGCGACGGCCCCACTCGCCGAGCGGGTGCGCCGGGGCGCGCTGGTGGTGCTGGCCGGTCCGCCCAACGTCGGCAAGTCCTCCCTCTTCAATGCCCTCCTCGGTACCGAGCGGGCCCTGGTCACGGAGGTCCCCGGCACCACCCGTGATGCCATCGAGGCGCCCGCCGACTTCCTTGGTTGGCCGGTGCGCCTGGTCGATACCGCCGGCCTGGGGGAAACCAGTGACCGGATCGATGCGATGGGCCAGCGGGTGGCGGAGCGCTACGCTGGCGCGGCCGACCTGGTGCTGTATTGTGAGGCGGGCTTTGGGCCGCTGGCCGTCGGCCCTTGGCGGTTGGTGGGCGGGGCCACCGAGGCTGGGGTGCTCAAGGTCCGCACCAAGTCGGACTTGGGCGGAACCGGGGGCGACGTGGCCGTCTCGGCCCTGACCGGGGAAGGTCTCGACCAGCTACGGCGGGCGGTGGCGGAACGGCTCTTCGCGGGCGGGGTGACATTGGCCGATATGGAGCCGGTGCTCACCCGGGAGCGACACAGGGTCGCGCTGGCGCGCGCATCCGAAGCGCTGGCGGCAGCGCGACCGGAGGTCGCGTCCGGGGGGGACGCGGTACTCGCCGCGCATCATGTGCAGGAGGCGGTCCGGGCGCTCGACAGCCTGATCGGGGTGGTGGATGTCGAGGAGGTGCTGGACCGGGTGTTCGCGTCGTTCTGCGTGGGAAAGTGAGGCAGGAGGCGCGAGCGTCCGAGGGCGCGGTGCTCCCCGCATCCATCTGACTACTTTCGACCATGCACCTCTCCGCCCTCCACGTCTATCCCATCAAGTCCTGCGCCGGTATCCCGGTCGAGAGCTGGGAGGTCGACGAGCTGGGGTTTCGCTACGATCGGCGCTGGATGGTGACCACCCCTGGTGGACAATTCCTGACCCAGCGAGAGTATCCGTCGCTGGCCCTGGTGCGGCCCACGATCGCGGGGCCACTCCTGCGGGTCGAGGCGCCCGGCATGCCCGAGCTGGTCCTTCCGCTCGATCCGACGGGTGGGCGGCCGGTCGCCACCATGATCTGGCAGGACCCGGTGAACGTGGTCGCGCCCGATCACCAGGCGGACGCCTGGTTCTCGCAGCTGGTGGGCCGAGAGGTGGTGCTGGCGTGGATGCCGGGCCAGGTGGTGCGGGAGGTGGACCGCTCCTGGGCGCCGCGGGGCGGCCGGACCGGGTTCGCCGATGGGTTTCCTTTCCTCCTGGTGGGAGAGGCCTCGCTGACCGATCTCAACGCCAGGTTGAAGCGGCCGCTCCCGATGAACCGCTTCCGCCCGAACCTCGTGGTGCGGGACAGCGAGGCGTTTGCGGAAGACGGGTGGCGCTCGCTTCACATCGGCGGGATTCCGATGGAGGTGGTCAAGCCCTGCGCCCGATGCCTGGTGACCACCACCGACCAGGCAACCGGGCGCCGGGAGGGCGACGAACCCCTCCGGACGCTCGCCGCGTACCGCCGCCAGGATGGCAAGGTCATGTTCGGACAGAATGTGGTGCACTACGGCACCGGGGTTCTCCGCCGGGGTGACCCCGTCCGGCCCTACTGACGGCACTGCTGGTTCGGGTCCGCCGTTCCATGATCGCGCGCCGGGCGGTGATCCAGGTTGGCGAGGGTGACCGTCACGTCCCGCAGCAGGCGACCCAGTCGGGCCATCTGGTCGTAATTGATATACTGCGGCTCGTCGCTGACCTGGTGGTAGTCGATGTGGAAGCCGGTCATCGGTGAGACGGTCGGTATCCCGTAGCGGTTGTAGTTCCAGTTATCGCTCCGGCAGTAGGCCTGCTCCGGGTGGCCGTCCACATCCATGTGAGTGTCCAGGATGAACGGCGAGGCACTCCGGGCGTTGACCGCGTCGAAGATATCGCCCATCTCGCTCGACACCCGGCGGGCGCCGAGTACCACCAGCAGATTCGCCCCGTCCTTCTGGGCCAGGGTCTCGCCCCGACCCACCATGTCGACATCCACCTGCGCCACAATGGAATCGCGCGGCACCGTGGGGTGGTCCATGAGCCACTGGGAGCCGAACAGCCCCTCCTCCTCGCCGGTGTGCCAAACGAACAGCACCGACCGCCGGGGGCGGACCTTGCCGAGCTGGAGCTGCTCGGCGATCTCGAGCAACGTGACCGAACCGGAGCCGTCGTCGTCCGCCCCGTTGTAGACCGAATCGGGTCGGGCGGGGTGGAGCTTGCGGAGCCGCGCCAGTTCCTGCCCGATCCGCTGGGCCTCGTATGGCGTAGGCTCACGGGGCGCGTCGTCCGCCCCTTTGGGCCGGATGACGGTATTGTAGGCGCGCACCGAGTCGTGATCCTGGGGTGTTGGCGCCATTCCGACATGATCGCTGTGGGCGCCCATGGCTATGTAGGTCCCCTTGAGGGCCGGATCCGATCCGGGCACAATGGCGATCACGTTGCGAGACGGTCGCGGCAGCTGGCGAAGGCGGAGCGTGCCGCTGAGCGGCTTCCCTTCGGTGCCGACCCGCGCCTGCCCGAGAGGTACCCCAAGCACCTCGCGGGCAATACGGTCGGTCAGGTAGAGAAAGCTGGCGCCGCCGGCCGGGCTGTCCGCCGGCAGCGAGATACCCGGGTTTTTCCAGAACCCCATGATCTGTGGCGTGGCGGAATCGAGCGCGGCGACCGCGATGGCGGCGGCGGAGGCGAATCACTGGGTGATGGCCGGGCGATTGAGACGGGACCAGATCGGTGCGGAGTCGGGAGCCACGCCCAGCACCACCACCTTGCCGGCCGCCTGATCGGCGGGGAGGAGGTTGGCCGAGTCGCCCCAGGAGCCGCCGAAGAGCGCCGGTATTCCATCGAGCGAGCGCGACTCCGGTCCCTGGTCGCGGGGCGCAAAGTCGCTCCAGAGCGTCAGGGCGTGACCGTCGGCTGCGAGAGTGGTCGCAGGGTCCACGCCCCGCTCGACGAAGGGCACCGTCTGGAAAAACGTTCCGTTTTCGCCGGCCGGGACGAGGCCGATCCGCCGCAGCTCGCGTTCGATATAGTTGACGGCGCGCTCATGGCCGGGAGTCGCCGTATTGCGCCCCATCATGGAATCGTCCGCAAAGATGAACAGCCGAGTCCGGAGATCCGCGGCCGTGATGGCTGGAACGGTCGGGCGGGGTGCATGCTTGACCTGGGCAGTGAGCGACCCGACCGTGAGTGGCCCGAGCAACCCAATCGCAAGCAGAAGCGAGCGACGACAATGATCGATCATGAGGCGAGTCCGGAGAATAGGGTGGGCCCACGTACGGCTTGGCGCCGGCGTATGTTTTCGCCCCGGCGGCGCACGTCAGGTAGGAATGGTCGTGCGCGCCGAGGAGTAAGGTCATGAGTCCGGCCCCGACCCTGCTCGGTGTCCCCTGGGACGGAAACTCGTCGTACCTGCGCGGTGCGGCCCTGGCGCCACCCGCGATCCGGGCTGCGTTGCGGCATGAATCGAGCAATTCCTGGAATGAGGACGTTCAGGACGTTAGCACGATTCTCAAGGACGAGGGCGATCTGGCCCTCGAAGGCCAGGCCGATCCCCATGGCATCATCGAGGCCGGGGCGGCGAAACTGATCTCCCGCGGCGTGACCCCGATCTTTCTCGGCGGGGATCACTCGATCAGCTGGGCGCTGCTGCGCGCGGTTCGCCCCGCCTTCCCCCGCCTCACGGTGCTGCACCTCGATGCCCATCCCGATCTCTACGACAACTTCGACAATGACCCCCATTCCCACGCCTCCCCCTTCGCGAGGGTCATGGAGGCAAGCCTCGCCGACAGCCTGATGCAGGTGGGGATCCGAACCCTGAACCGGCACCAGCGGGAGCAGGCCCGGCGCTTCGGGGTCGAGATCGTGCCGATGCGTGCCGGGCTCGAGGCAATGCTGACAGCCGTGCGCCGGCTGGAAGGGCCGGTCTATCTCTCGCTGGACATCGATGTGCTCGACCCGGCATTTGCCCCGGGAATCGGGCACCCGGAACCGGGGGGACTGACTACGCGCGAGCTCCTTTCGATCATCCAGGCGATCCCTCCTGGGGCGCTGGTAGCCGCCGATGTGGTGGAGCTCAATCCGGTGAATGACCTGCGGGACCTGACCGCGCGGGTGGCGGCAAAAGCGGTCAAGGAGATCGTGGGGCGGGTTGGGGGCTGACGGGGATGGGGTCGCGAATTGAGTTCACCTCACTCTCGCTTGTGACTCCCGTCACAGAACGGCCTGTTGAGCGATTTGCCGCAGCCGCACAGCTTCACCACTCCGGGCTGCTTGAAGGTGGGAATCGGCACGAGGTTCCCGTCTTCGTCTCGGACCTCGGCAGCCCCTTCGAGATAGATGGTGCCTTTGCGCTTGAAGCTGATTCGGATGGGCTGGTCCATCGGGGTTCCGGGATGGGGTAGGGCATAAGAAGTAAGGAGGAACCACCCACAGGGGAAGTTCCTCCTCATACCATGCTCCGCGCTCTCCGCTTCAGGCGGTCTGGATTCCCCGCGACTGGTCCTCGGCGGCCTGAAAGTCGGCCGCGCTGGAGCGGAGGGAGGCGGCAATGCCCCGTTCCTGGACCAGGGCCTCGGTCATCCGGTGACCGAGGTAGTAGCCGGAGCGTTCCGGGAGAACCCGGCCACCTACGAGACGCGAGGATGGGCTCATGCCGCCCGAGAGGTAACGCAACCGGAGGCCGATGCCCCGCCCTTCAAGTTCCGGCTCGACCACCCGCCGCAGAAAGGCCTCCAGTTCGCGGAGGCGGCGGTACTGCCGGCGAGGGTAGCCGAAGTAATTGGCGGGATCGAACCCGGGGACCACCGTCTCGGCGGCATGGACGGCCAAGCCCTCATTTACCAGGAGCTCACGCAGGGAGGTCCGGCTGCCAGTGACCCAGTAGTCGTAGTATCCACCCTGATCGGCGACAATACGCCGGAGTTCGCTCTGGCTCCCAGGCGAGGTGTAGCGCACGCAGTGTGCCAGTTCATGGGCCACCCAGAGCGGGATCAGCTCGGGAGGCAGGCCCATGCCATAGGTCTCGGGGTTGGCCCGCCCGGTGAAATGCTCCAGGCAGATGAAGGCCACACCCCGCCCAGCCACGACCAACTCGCCGGCATTGGCCCCGCCCATCCCCACCATCAGGTAGACGTCGGTCGGCCGGTCGATCTGGAGCAGGTCCTCCGACTGCGCGATGGCATCTTCGACGATGCCCTCGATGTCGGTGGTCTCGAGAAGCTCGTGCAGGTCGGCCCGCTCGGCGTTCAGCGCGTGTGCGATGACCGCCGGTGCCTGTGGGCTCTCCAGGTCCAGCACATAATTGTGCCAGTAGGCGGAGAGGACCGGGCGATGTGCGGAGAGATACTGCTCGAACGCCGCTTCACGATCCGCGGCACGGAGTACGGCGAGGAACTCCGGAACAAGATTGATCAGCACGTGCGAGAATATCGAAACTTCTCAGCGAGACGCAAGAGGGATTGACACACGCGAGAGATCGTGTACCCCAGCTCACAACTCGCGTCTGACGGACAACTGACGACACGAGCGCGATAGCCGCTTCACTGTCCCGACAACGCCGCGATCCGCAGCCTCGCGCGCTCGACCCGTGGACCGAATGGCGGGTCCGCATGGGCCCAATTCGACGCGACCTGCCGATATCGCAGGAGCGCGCTGTCGCGAACCCCTGCCGCATCCCAGGCGGCGGCCGCCAGCTCGGCCATTTCGGTCTGGGTCGCATAGGTGCCGGTCGATTCGAAGGCGCCCCGGAGCGCGGCCTCCGCCAGGGCCGCGGCCTCGCGAGGCCGGCCCAGCCGCAACAACACCCGACCCATCTCGAGATTGGTCCGGGTGTAGCCGGAGGTGACCGAGAAGATCGCCTGACGGTACTCGGTGACCGCGCCCTGCAGGTCGCCCCGGGCCGCCAGGAGCAGCCCTCGGATGTGATGATGCAGCCGCCGGTCCCTGCCATAACTGCTCTGCCCTCCCCATCGCTCCACGCTGTCGGCGAGACCGGCAAGGAGCGCGGTGTCCCCCGCCGCGGCCAGTGAAGTGGCTCTGAGCGTCTGGGTCCAGACCATATTCCGGGCGATCTGGGGGGTGATGGAGTACAACGGCGCGCGGGAGATGGAGTCGAATTCCGCGGCTGCACGCCGCGGATTGCCCTGGTCGAACCACACCTGGGCCTCGAAGAGTCCGAGGTAGGGGACCGCGTCCCTCCGCGGGGCCTTCATTATGGCGCGGAGCCGCTGGGCCGGCTCGAGCGCCTCCTGCATCCTTCCCTGGGTCCTGAGGCTGATGCTCAGCCACTTGAGCCCCTCGCCCGCGCTTGCCGGAGTCTCGCCCATCGCGCGGAAGAGGGAATCGGCCTGCGCGTACTTGCCCGAGCGCCAGGCGACGTGGGTCAGGAGCCACTCCTGCGACACCCCTGGCGACAGTGCCATCACAGTTCTGGCCGCCCCGACGGCTTCGTCGAACCGGTTCGCGAAGAGGTAAATCTGGGACAGGTTGGCCCAGGCCCTTGGGTTGGGGGGCGACTTCCGGATCCACGCCTTGAGCTCACGCTCGGCGGCACCCAACGAGTCCATCATATGGTAGACGCCTGCGAGCTCCACCGCGGCTTCGCAGGCCAGACATCGCGCCGGGGCACCCGGCGACTGCGGATCGAGCCCGAGGCTGGCCGAGTCCATAGCGATCACCCGCGTGAGTGAGGCGACGGCGGCGGGGAAGTCGCCGACCCACTTCTGAGCATGACCCAGCCACACATATCCCTCCGGCTCCGAGGGATACCGGGTGGTGAGGCTCTCGGCCGAGGCGAGGCGGACGGGATCGTCGGTCATGTCGGCCCAGCCGGCCCGGATCAGCAGGCGCTCCCGGTCCGAGACCCTGTCGCTCAACCGGAGGGCCCGCTCCATCAACGCGATGTCCCCGGTGCGGGTCTTCGCCAGCCAGTATGCCGCCATGGCGAAGGTGGAATCCTCGGCCAGGGCCTGGCTGAGCAGTCGCTGGGAGGATTCTCCCTGTCCGGCAAAGAAGGCCCGGAGCCCCTCTTCATAGAGCCGGTAAGCCACGAGCGAGCCGGTGGTGACGTCGGCGAAGGAGGTGTTGGGGCCCCGGACGCCGAGTGAACCCACCAGTCGGGCGGTTCCTCCCTCGACCAGCGCAAAGAGGTCGCTCCCGGAGACCCGGTAGGCGCCGCCCAGGCTCCCTGTCGCGAGCCGGGTACGCCGGAGGTCCAACTGGTAGGAGCCGCCGCTGTCGATCAGCGACCCGTCGACCAGCTCGGTCGCCCCGGCAGCGCGGGCCGCCCCCATGATCGCAGCCATGGAATCGGTGGTGCCGGGTTGCCGGGCCAGCAGCTCGTACATCCGTGCGGTGCTTACGACCTGTACCCCTTCGGCGCGGGCCAGGTTGGTTGCGAGCATGTCGGCGAGGGGTCGGGTCAGTCCCTCGCGCGCATGGGTGTAGTCGCGGATCAACCCGACGGCGACCACCGGGGTCGCGGGAACGGCGTCGCCGCTGCGCCGATAGTTCAGCCGGGCAAGCCCGGTAACGACGAGGCCGAGTCCGAATCCGAGAAGGATCCCGTAGCGGGTACTTTGTCGTTTGAAGAAGGGCTTGCGCACCACCGGAGCGGCGGCTCCGGCCGGAGGCGAGGGCAACCGACTGAGCTCGCCCAACGGCCTGGGTCGGGCGTATTCGTCGGTCCGACCGGAAATGCCGATGCGCTCGTGAGAGGTCTGGGGGCGGGGAGAAGGCACTGAGGGCACCGGGGTTGCCACGGCGCGGATGGCGGCCGGCGTCCCCGGAACGGTGGTCACCCCAATGGCCGGGAGCGCAGTCGGCGGCGGGGGCGCGGGGGCGGAGTCTCCAGCCCTGCCCGTGGCCGCGGGTGGGGCGATGACTTCGCCCAGCGGGCTGGCGGAGGCCCGCTTCAGCGACTCGGCCAACTCGACCAGGGCCCGGTCGGGGGCGAGGTCGAGTTCCTGCCGGAGCAGCATCTCGTACACCCGGAAGTGCTGCAGGGCGCCCCCGCGGTCGCCGGTGGCGCGAAGGGCCAGCATCAGACCGAGGGCCACTTTGCTATTGAGGGGATCGGCGTTGGCGAGCTTGCGCCACCACCCCACCGCGGTGCGGTGTTCGCCCCGCTTGTCGGCGTCGCGGGCCAGCAGCTCCAGCAGTACCACGTACTCGTGGGCCAGGGTGCCGCGCTCCGACTCGGCCCAGCGCTCGAATTCGGGGGCCTCGTCGATGTACACCCCATCGAGGAACGGCCCCTCGTACAGCGCCGCCGCCTTCTCGGGCTGACCGCTCTGGCGGGCGGCCCGGAACTCGGCGAGGTCGCTGGTGAACCCCTCCCACCCCAGCCGCAGCTCGGTCACGCCGACGATCAACTCTTCGGAACCCAGTTCCCGCCGCAGGGCATAGAGCGCTTGCGCCAGGCTCTTTCGGGCCCGCTCCGGGTCGCTCCCCGGCCATAGCAATGCCAGGACCTTTTCGCGGGGAAGGCCCCGGTCGCCGGCGGCCGCCAGCAGGGCCAGCAGCGCGAGTCGCCTCCGCTGGGCCCCGGCGCCCTCGACCGGGGACCCGCCTCGGGTCAGGGCCAGCCCACCAAAAGTCTTGAGGCGCAGCACGTTAACCGAGTTGATCGGGAGTTGATCGCGCGGTGGTCCGGTCGCCATCGGGAGGTGAACGCCGGGCCTATTGTACCCCGCGTCGGACGGCGGAGCAAGCGTCCGGAAGGCGGTAGCTCATCGAACGGAGGGCGGTCATGCGGGCGATCGGATGGGTGACTCTGTCGGCGACAGTGGCGTTGGCGGGGTGTGGAGATGGCGACGGTCTTCTCGGGCCGGGGAGCGGAGTCAAGGCGACCTCCTACCGCGCCGAGGTGAGCGGGGATGTCCGGACCAGGGTGAACGGACAGGCGCTGTTCGGCAGCTGGATCGACGATCGCCAGCAGGTGCTCTTCGGGGTCGAGATGGCCGAGACCGGGGCGGGCGAGTCACTCATCCAGATCGTCCGGCTCGGCGGACAGGTACCGGCCGAGGGGAGCTATCGGATCGTCGACGCCCTCAACGGCGATCCGCAGAACGGCGACTTCGTCGCGGTCGCGTTCGACAGCGACAACGGCCAGCCCGCGGCGGTCTTCGTCGGCACCAGCGGGACGCTCAAGGTGACCTCCAGCTCGCCTACGGCCTTCAAGGGGACCTTCACGTTCGATGCCGAGGGTGGGCTCTTCAACGATCCCGAGACGACGCTGCACATCACGGTCGCGGGCTCGTTCTACGCGACCCCGGCGGCGGCGGGCCTTCGCCTCGAGATGGTCCGGAGTCGCTGACGATGCCGGCCGGCCAGGTGGTCCGGGCGTCGCTGCCGCTGCTGCTGTTGAGCTGCCGGCTGGGCCATGCGCCGGCGGCGGAAGTGGAGCTGGAGCTGGTGGGCGGGAGCAACCCCGGGACCTACCGGGCTGAGGCGGAGCAGGCGGCCTGCAGTCGCGATCTGATCGGTCCGGGTAGCTGGGGGGTGCAGCTCACCGACTGGAAGGGGCCGAAGGCCGGCCTGCGAAGTCTGCAGCTCATGGTGCCGGCGGACAGCCTCGAGGGCCAGTTCTATCTCGGTCTTGTGTTCGGCGACTTCTTCACCGGTGTCGCGCGCGAGATCGAGACCCGGCAGGACTCCCCCCGGCCGAAGGGCCATGGGCGGGTGACGATCGTACCATCTCCGAGCGGCGCGACGTTCCGCGTCAGCGGAGTCACTCAGGACAGTGTCGCCGTGCAGGCGACCATCGCCTGCCATCTGCCGCAGGCCGCAAAGGAAGGTTCCCGATGAACGCACTCAGACTCTCTCCGACCCGCTACCTCGCCACCGTGGCCACCGGAGCCGGCGTGATGACCGCGCTGCTGGGGACGGCCGGACCCGGAAAGACCGTGGCGATTCCCACGTTCCGCATCGTCGCTTCGGACTACCGCTACGAGCTGCCGGCCGAGGTCCCCTCCGGCGCTGTGCGGCTCCAGCTGGTGAACCGCGGCCAGGAGCTGCACCACGCCCAGCTGGTCCGCCTGACGCAGGGTAAGACCCTGACCGACCTGGCCCACCTTCAGGCCGATGGCCCGCCGCCGGATTGGGTGGTGCCGGTGGGCGGGCCGAACGCGGTCGGACCGGGGGACAGCTCCAGCGTGGTCGAGGCCCTGCCCGCGGGCACCTACGCCATCTTCTGCGTCATCCCCAGCCTCTCCGACCACAAGGCGCATCGGATGAAGGGCATGGTCGCGGGGTTCCGGGTCACGGAGCGGAGTGGGCCGCAGCCGGTCATGCCCCGGGCCGATCTCACGGTCCGACTGCTGGACTATGGGTTCGCCCCCAGCGCGCCACTCACCGCCGGCCGGCGCACTATCAGGGTCGTAAACGACGGTCCGCAGCCGCACGAGCTGGTGCTGACGGTGCTCCCGCCCGGAAAGACCGCGTCCGACCTGCTGGCCTGGAATCCGGAAGTGGCCACCGAGCCACCGCCGGCCCGCTATCTCGGCGGGATCGTGGCCCTGGCCCCGGGCGGCGAGGCGCTGGTCGAGGCCGACCTGGCGCCGGGCTCCTACGTGCTCCTCTGCTATATCCCCGACGCGAAGGACGGGAAGCCCCACTTCGCGCACGGCATGGTGCTGCCGTTCACGGTCAAGCCGGCGGGGGTGTAACGATGAGCCGCCTTTCGAATCGCGTCTCGTGGCAGAGCCTAGCGCTCGCCATGGTCGCCGCCAGGCGCGACAGCGGCCTGGGTGAGTCGCCTCGGCCGATCGAGCGGGCACCCGAGATGGCCGGCAGCTACTGGCTGGGGGCGCCGTTCACCGCCTACGAGGGTACCCAGCGCGACAGCGCCTGGGGCACCTACCCCATCACCGTGATCGCGACCGAAGGCAGGTTGCGCCTGGGGGAAGACGGGACCTACGAACACCAGCTCCAGCTGGAGACCAGGATCGGGGGGCAGCTCGCCCATCGGGGCCGCTGGGGGGACCGCGGGTCGTGGACGAGCACGAGGGACGGCCTGGCGTTCGAATCGAAGGTCATCCAGAGCCTGGCGTTCACCGGCGTCGGGAGCGAGGGAAGGCTGTGTCTCATGCAGGATGTAGTCGGCGAGGGCCGCCTGGCGGCCTTCCCCTACACCCGGCAGGGCGACTGAGACTCCTGATCGGGACCGTTCGTTCCACGGCTGACGACGTACCTGAACACGCACCTCTGGGGGAGAACGCGTACATGAAGGCAACACGGTTCCTGGCCCTCGCTCTCGCGCTGGGCGCGGCGACGGCCTGCGGTGGGGGCTCGGACGAGAACGGCGGGGGAGGCGGGGGCGGAGGTGGCACGCGGGAGTGGACCGTGATGGTCTACATGGCGGCCGACAACTCCCTCGCCGTAGAGGGCGTGCTGGACCTCGACGAGATGGAGAACGCCGGGATCGACGACCGGGTCCAGGTGGTGACCCAGGCGGAGTTCAGTCCCTCGGTGGTGCAGCAGCAGAACTGTACCGCCGCCTGCTTCAACCGGCCCAACTTCAATACGTTCCGTTACGCTATCACCCAGGGCGGTGGGAGCGTCAAGAACGGTCCCGATCGGGGGACCGTCACCGAGATTGCGGGCGGGTCCAATGTCGACATGACCAACCCGAGCACCCTCAAGGACTTCATCGCGTGGGCCAAGACCAACTATCCGGCCAACCATTACCTCCTCGTGTTATGGAATCATGGAGGTGGCTACACCGGCCTGATCCAGGACGAGACCAGCAACGGCAGCGGCCTGATGTCGCTGGAGCAGGTCAAGACCGCCCTCACCGGATCGGGCGGGATCGATGTGCTCGACTTCGACATGTGCCTGATGGCGGGCTACGAGACCCTGGCCAAGATCGCCGGCCTGACGGACCATGTGATCTTCTCCGAGGAGGTTGTGCCGGGCGAAGGGAATCCCTACACGTCGATCATCGACGGGATCCAGGCCGATCCCACCCAGGACGGACGGACGCTGGCGGGGATGATCGTCGACCGCTTTCACGCTTCGTACCAGGGGAACAAGGCCAGTACCACCCTCTCGGCCTATGACCTGACCGGCTTCGCGGCGTTCGAGACCGCGCTCAACGACCTGGCCGCCTCGCTCCAGGCCGGGCTGGCCGGTGGACTGGGCCCGACGGTGAGCACCGCCGCGGGCGCGAGCCAGAAGTACACGATCACCGAGCTGACCGACCTGGTGGACTTCCTGGATAAACTCAACGCCAGTGTCGCGGGGCAGGCGGCGCTGCAGGCAAAGATCGCGGCAGCCCGGGCCGCGGCGGTCGCGCCGGCGTTCCGGATCAACAACAAGGCGCGCACCGGCACCGGGACCACGCAGGGGGGCGCCGTGGCCGACGTCTCCGGCTCGACCGGGCTCAACATCGTACTGCCCAGCGGCGCCAACGGGGACCTGATGCCGGCGAGCGGCAGCGGCAGCCTCGCATCGTACCAGGCGCTGCTGCCGGGGAAGCCGTGGACCGCTTTCCTCACGGAGTACACCGGCAATCAGACGCCCACCGCCATGACCGACCAGGGCGACAACCGCTTCGAGGGTTACCTGGTGTGGGACCCGAATGCGATCGCGGCCGGGGCCGACATCGACTTCTGGGTGCTGGAGCCGAATGGGAACATCTACCTGCCGGCTTTCGGCAGCGTCACCCCCAACGGCACGATGTCCAATGACTCGTACGGAGATCAGACCAATTTCGAGGGGTACCTGACCAACCGGTTCGTGGAGAAGGGGGTCTACCTGATCTTCGCGAATCTCTGGCGGGACCCGGCCAACTTCAAGCCGGCGTACGACCTGGCCTACCGGTCCGACCAGAGCGTGGGGTTCGATTTCTGGTTCACCGGCAACGGCGGTCCGGCTCCCACGCTGTCGCTCCAGAACTCCTGGCTTAACGACGCCTCTCCGACGCTGCAGGAGATTCTGAATGGCGCCTATACCGACCTGCAGGCCGTCGTGAGTGTCAATTTCACCGCTCCACCGGTGCCTGGCCTCCGACTGGAAGCGGCGCCCCGGGCCATGGCCGCCGGTCTCCAGCCGGGCGGGCGGGTCTTGAGTCGGGCCCAGCTCGCCTCGGTGCAGCGGGTCGTGGCGATGAGCCGGCTGGGCATGGACGTCCGGCCCCCGCGTCCCGCCGGTCTCTGGCAGCATCCCTTCAGCCGACAGGGGGGCCAGTGAAGCGACTCCAGATCGCGATGGTGACGGCCGCGCTGTCAGCCGCCTGTCACCCGGCCAATGGCGGTTCGGTACCGACGCCTGCCAGGGTCTCGGTGCATGATGTCCTTACCACGCCGTCACTGGCCGGCAAGACGGTGGAAGTGACCGGTCGCTGTCTCGGATACTCGGTTCCGACCATCGCGAAGGGTACCCCGCCGGTGACCCGCAGTGACTGGCAGCTCGAGGATCGGGGCGAAGCGGTGTGGGTAACCGGCGGGTTGCCCCCCGGCTGCACCGCCACCACCCCGGCCGAGAGTGTGAGCACGATCTCGGCGGTGGTGGCCCAGGATACGACGGCGGGGTTGGGAGGGCAGGGGTCGGTGGTGAGGCAGTATCTGGTGCGGCGGTAGGGGGCTTTGGCCGTTGGCCGTTGGCCGTTGGCTGCTCCGAGTGCAAACGACCCTCCGTCGGCAACGCCGGGAGAGTCGTTTCACATCCTAAGACCCCACGATCAACGGCCAACGGCCAACGGCTAACGGCCTAGTTCGTCTCCCGCTTCTTTCTCTTGGACACCTCGTCCAGGAACCGGCGCTCGTCCGGCGTCAGGCTCTCGATCCCGGTGGCACTGATCTTGTCGAGCACTCGATCGACTTCGGCGGCGACGGGGTCGTTGCCTGGCCGGACCTGCAGCGGGCGGCTGGGGGCGGTGGCACGAGGTTCGGACTCGCGGCTCGCGGTCTGTTGCACCATGACTACCCGCTCGGCGTCCCGGCGCGGCGGCCGACTAGGGCGCCGGCGGCTCAGGCTCTGACCCTTGAAGAAGAGCCACCCGGCCAGCATGCCGCCGATGTGGGCCTCGTGCGCGGTGCCGCCAGGGAAGAAGCGGGCGGCGATGATGTCCATCGCGGCCAGGGCGATGACCAGCACCCGGGCCTTGATCGGCACCGGGATCGGGAAAACGATGATCTCGGCGTCGGGCCAGTACATCGCGAAGGCGACCGCGACCCCCAGGACCGCTCCTGAGGCTCCCACGAAAGGGGCCTGCGGGATGAACAAGCTAAGGAACAGGGCAAAGAGTGCCGCCCCGACCCCGCAGTAGATGTAGTACAGCAGGAAGGGGCGGGACCCCATCCGGTTTTCGACCGCCGTTCCGAACAGGTACAGCGCCAGCATGTTCGTGGCGAGGTGGATGATGCCGGAGTGGACGAACAGGTAGGTCACCACCCCCCACGGCCGGGAGTCGAAGGCTGAGGGGTCCATCGTCAGCGCGCGGCCGATCGCCGGGGAGACGAAGATCGTCTCCAGCAGCAACTGCACGATGGCGGTGACCGCGATGAGGCGGCCAAGCCAGGGTGTCAGTCGTGGGAAAGCCGGGCTGCTGAATGACATCGTACGCTCAGAGAGTCACCTGACTATCAGACCCGAAGAGATTCCGGTTGTTCCCCGGAGGCCCCACCCCCGCGGGCCGACCGGCAGATCCTGTCACAAAGTGGAGCAAACTCGATGCCCACCGCCCGCGCCGACTGGGGCAGGAGGCTGGTAGCGGTCATCCCGGGGAGGGTGTTCGCCTCTAAACAGAACAAGCCGCCCTCGGGAGTCAAGCGAAAGTCCACCCGCGAGTACCCGCCCAGCTTGAGACACTGGTGGGCCAGAAGGCCCAGCCGCTGACACTCCGCGGTAACCGCCGCCGGAAGTCGGGCCGGGAAGATCTCCTCCGACATTCCGGGGGTGTACTTGCACTCGTAGTCGAAGATCTCATGCTGGGGAATGATCTCTCCCACCGCGAGGGCCTGGCCGTCCAGAATCCCGACAGTCAGTTCCCGACCCGGAACGTAGCGTTCGACCATCACTTCGTCGTCAAACTCCGCCGCATACCAGACGGCGCCGTCGAAACCCTCCGACTGCTTGACAACGGTGAGTCCCACCGTGGAGCCCTGTTTCGACGGCTTCACCACGATGGGCCACCCTAACCGCTTCCCCGCCTCGGCCGCCGTGACCGGCGCCATCATCCAGTCGGCGGTGGGCACCCCGGCATCCCGAAAGAGGCGCTTGGAGACGTCCTTATCCATGGCGATCGCACTGCCGAGCGGCCCGCTCCCGGTATAGGGCACCCCGATGGTCTCGAGAATCGTCTGCACCGTCCCATCCTCTCCCCGCCCGCCGTGGAGCGCGAGGCACACCACGTCGGCTTCCCGGATTTCGGGCAAAGCGCCCAGGGCGGTCAGGAGAAACTTCTTCTCCCGGTCGGCCAGCTCCGCCACGGACGGGGGAGTGCTGCCGACGGTGCCGAGGAGGTGATCGGCCTCGCGGGACTCGGGCACGAACCCGGTGACCGTGTCCACCACGACGACCGCGTGTCCCAGCGAGCGGAGCGCCGGAACCACCTGGCGGGCGGAGGCAAGCGCCACGTCGCGCTCGGACGAGGCGCCGCCGGTCAGGACGGTGATTCGCAT
>CAZXRC010000040.1:20025-24924 GCA_964642475.1 uncultured Gemmatimonadaceae bacterium
CAAGCGCCACGTCGCGCTCGGACGAGGCGCCGCCGGTCAGGACGGTGATTCGCATGGATTCATCGGTTGGGTCCGGTCATCCCGAGCGAAGTCAGGGATCCGGTTCGGGCCGGCTGGATCCCTCGGGCACCTCGTGCCCCCGGGGTGACAACTCATCTGGTTCCGATCAGCTGCTGCAGTACGTCGTAGCGCGACACGATGCCGATCAGTGCCCCGTCCTTCTGCACCAGCGCCGCCGGGCTCTCGCGGGTGAACATCGGCGCCAGCCGGTCGGTCGGGGTGCTGGCCTCGACCACCGGGAAGGGCGGATCCATCGTCTCGCGCACCGGCCGGTCGAGCAGGGTGGGGGTGGCGAGGGCCCGGGTCATGAGCACGTTCTCGGTGAGGCCGCCGACGCACTGGCCGTTCTCGAGCACCGGAATCTGACTCACCCCCCAGGTGCTCATGAGATTGAGCGCCTGGCGCACCGCGGCGGCGGGGGCCACGCTCACCAGCGCCGGGGCGGTCGCCGGCCGGCGCTGAAGCAGCTGCTCCACCGTGATGCGGGGCACCTCGAGCAGCTGATTCTCCTGCATCCAGGCGTCGTCGAACACCTTGGAGAGGTAGCGCTCGCCGGTATCGCAGAGGATCGTGACCACGCAGGCCGCCGGGTCATCCAGCTCCCGCGCGATTTCCAGCGCCAACGCCACGTTGAGCCCGGCCGAGCCACCGACCAGGATCCCCTCTTCCCTCGCCAGGCGGCGGGCCATGGCGAAGGCCTCGCGGTCGGGGACCTGGCGGAAGTCGTCGAGGCAGTCGAACCAGATCGTGCCAGGGATCTTGTCGCCGCCGATACCTTCGACTTTGTAGGGATAGCCGTCGCCCAGCTTCCTGGTCTTGGCGTAGCCGGCGTACAGGGATCCCTGCGGGTCGCCGGCGATGACCTTGATCCTGGGGTTCTTCTCCTTCAGGAACTTGCCGGCCCCGCTCACGGTTCCGCCGGTCCCGGCGCCAGCCACGAAGTGAGTCACCTTTCCCTCGGTCTGGGTCCAGATCTCGGGGCCGGTGGTCTCGTAGTGCGCCTGCGGGTTGACCTGGTTGAAGAACTGGTTGGCCAGGATCGCGTTGGGGGTATCCTTGACGATCTGTTTGGCCTTGTTGACGTAATTGTCAGGGTGATCGGGCGGCACCGCGGTCGGGGTGATGACCACCTCAGCGCCGTAGGCTTTGAGCAGCCGCACCTTCTCCTGCGACATCTTGTCGGGCATCGTGAAGATGCAGCGATACCCCTTGAGCGCGGCGGCGAGCGCCAGCCCCACCCCGGTATTGCCGCTGGTACCTTCGACGATCACGCCGCCGGGCTTGAGCTCTCCCCGGGCCTCCGCATCCTCGATGATCCTGAGCCCGATCCGATCCTTGACCGAGCCGCCGGGATTGGCGTACTCCGCCTTGCCGTAGATCGGCGTCCGAATCCCCGCGCCGATCCGCTGGAGCCGGATGAGGGGGGTCCAGCCGATGGTGGGGAGGACGGAGTCGTAGGCTTTCTGATGTGGAGGCGTCACGGAGTGGTTCCCCCGGCCTGAGGATGCCGGAAATGTACCGGTTGCATGAAGGTCGCGGCCACGGGAGTTCCGTTGCGGAGGGCCGGAGCGAACTGGAAGCGGGGTACGGCGGCGAGGGCCGCGGAATCGAGCGCGGGATAGCCGGATGACTCGGCCACCCTGGTGGATTCCTGGGAGAGGTGTCCGGTCTCGTCGACGTGGAGCCGGAGAATCACCTTGCCCTCGATGCCGCGGGCGAAGAGCGCGGGCGGATACTCCACCGGCGAGCTGGGGTTCACCGCCACCGGCGGATCCTCGCTGCGGCGGGCCGGCTGGTTGTCCGGCAGGCGGACGGTATTGGCATCGGGACGGGAGCAGGCGGCGAGCAGCATCGCCGGCGCCAGCGCCGCCCGTCGCATGACAGGGCGCATCCAGTCTCTCACAGTCGGAACCCGTCGTACACGAACAGCGCCAGGACCCCGAGTCCGGTGATCAGCAGCCAGAGCAGCAGGTTCCGGGTGGTCCTGATCAGAAACAGGGTCAACGCGGCGACGCCGAAGGCGATGGCGGCATGCTGTCCCGCCACCGGCAGGGGGTTCCCCTCCCCGACGGAGACCCCCGCCGCCATGGCGCCGAACATGGCGCTGAAGAGCAGCGCCTTGCCGACCTTGATGACCAGGACAACCGCCAGCACCAGCGCGGCGGCGACGATCGCGGTGGCGAGGTTGACCTGCCGCAGGAAGTCCTGCCCCGGGATGAGCAGCGCGAGCGCCGGCACCGCGTCAGCCGTCTTCCGAGCGTCGCTTGAGCTCCGCCAGAAGGTTCAGGGCCTCGATCGGGGTCATCCGGTTCACATCGAGGGTCTTGAGCTCCTCCATCACCGGGTGGGGCCGGGCCGCTTCACCGAAGAAGGCGAGCTGGGCCGGATCCTCGGCCGGCGGCATGCCTGGGACGACCCGATGGTCGCCTTCGAGCGTCTTGAGCACCTCACGGGCCCGCTTCACCACCGCCGCGGGGAGGCCGGCCAGCTGGGCCACGTGGACCCCGTAGCTCCGGTCGGTGCCGCCGGCTTCGAGCCGGTGGAGGAAGACCACCTGGTCGCCCGACTCGCGCACCGCCACGTTGAGATTGCGGGCGTGGGCCAGCTTCTCCGGCAGCTGCATCAGCTCGTGATAGTGGGTGGCGAACATGGTGCGGCAGCCGACCTTGTCGTGCAGGTGCTCGCTCACCGCCCAGGCAATGGCCACGCCGTCATAGGTCGAGGTGCCCCGCCCGATCTCATCGAGGAGCACCAGGCTCCGCTTGGTGGCATTGTGGAGGATGGCGCTGGTCTCGCTCATCTCCACCATGAAGGTCGACTGGCCCCGGGCGAGGTTGTCGCTGGCGCCTACCCGGGTGAAGAGCCGGTCCACCACGCCGATCTCGGCGGCGTCGGCGGGAACGAAGCTCCCCATCTGGGCCAGGATCACACAGAGCCCGATCTGGCGCAGGATGGTGCTCTTGCCCGCCATGTTGGGCCCGGTGACGAGCAGCAGCCGCTCGGCCGGATCGAACTTCACGTCGTTGGGGATGAACGACTCGCGCGGCATCAGCCGCTCGATCACCGGGTGGCGACACTGCCGCAGCGTGAGGGAGAGCCCGTCATGCACCGCGGGGCGGACATAGCGGTGCAGGATCGCGGTGTCGGCGAGCGAGGCCCAGAGGTCGGCGCGGGCCAGGGCGGAGGCGGTGCGCTGCACCCGGACGGCGGCGCGGCCCACCAGGTCGCGGAGCTTCGCGAACAGCTCGGTCTCGCGCAGCCCGATCTTCTCCTCGGCGCCGAGCACCTTGGCTTCGTACGCCTTGAGCTCGGGGGTGACGTAGCGTTCCGCGCCGGTGAGAGTCTGCCGCCGCTCGTAGTCGGCCGGGATCTTCTGGGCGTGGGCGTTGGTGACCTCGAGGTAATAGCCGAAGACCCGATTGTAGCCCACCTTGAGCGAGGCGATCCCGGTCCGTTCCCGCTCGCGCTGCTGCAGGGTCGCGATGTACTGCTTGCCGCCGTCGCGGAGATCGCGCAGCTCGTCCAGTTCGGGGTCGTAGCCGGAGCGGATCACGTCGCCATCGGAGAGGACCGCGGGTGGGCGGTCGCTCAATCCCCGGCTGAGTTCCTCGCCCAGGTCGGCGAGCAGGTCGAAGTCTTCCACCACCTGTCCCAGGGCCCGACTCCGGTCGCGGTCGGAGAGCCCGGTCAGGGCCTCGAGCACATCGGGCAGGCGGTGGAACGAATCGCGGAGGGCGCCCAGCTCCCGGGGCGTGGCCCGACCGGCGGCGGCGCGGCCGGCGAGCCGCTCGAGATCGCGGACCCCGTCGAGCGCTTCCCGGATCCGCGCCCGGCCCCGACCGTCGTCCACCAGCACCTGGACGGCATCGAGCCGCTCGGCGATAGCCTCGGGCTCGCGGAGGGGCGAGAGCGCCCAGCGCCGCAGCAGCCGGGCGCCCATCGGCGTCAGGGTGGTGTCGATGGCCTCGAGCAGGGTGTGGCCGCGGGCGCCGGCGCGGAGCGGCTCGACCAGCTCGAGATTGCGTCGGGTCATCTCGTCGATCCAGAGATGTCGGGCCGACCGGCGCACGCCGGGCCTGTGGAGATGGGGCAGACCCGACGGCTGCAGCTCCCCGATGTAGCGGAGCAACGCGCCGGCGGCCCCGACCGCGGGGGCGTCATCCGGGCCCAGGCCGAGCCCGTCGAGGCTCGCCAGCTGGAAGCGGCGGGCCAGCTCCGCGCGGGCCAGTTCGGGGTCGAACTCCCAGCGCTCGCGGGGGGTCCGGAGCACGCCGTCCTCGAGCCGCACCTGGGCTTCGCTTTCCATAACTACTTCGGCGGGTGTCAGGCGGGCCACGGCTTCGGCCAGCTCGGCCGGATCGACGGTCTCGAGAATGAACTCGCCGGTGGAGAGGTCGATGGCGGCGAGACCGGCCGAGGGAGTTCCGAGTTCCGAGTTCCGTGTCCCCGGTTCGGGCTGGACGAGTCCGGCCGCCGCGACGGCCACGAGGAAGTTGTTGCGGACCCCGGGGAGGCAGCTCTCCTCCAGCACCGCGCCGGGCGTGATGGTCTCGACCACCTCGCGCTTGACGATTCCTCGCGCCAGGCGGGGATCTTCCACCTGTTCGCAGATGGCCACCCGGTGCCCGGCGGCGATGAGTTGGCGGAGGTAGTCGGCCGCGGCCTTTACCGGCACTCCGGCCAGGGGCACGCCGTCGCCCCGCGAGGTCAAGGTGATGTTGAGGACCCGGGCGCCGACCTGGGCGTCCTCGAAGAACATCTCGTAGAAATCGCCCATCCGGAAGAAGAGGATCGCGTCCCGGTGACGGGACTTGATCTCCCGGTACTGCTGCATCAGGG
>CAZXRC010000041.1:0-24675 GCA_964642475.1 uncultured Gemmatimonadaceae bacterium
GTTCAGGGCGCAGTGGGCGCAAGCCCGTGGGGGTTCGAGTCCCCCCTTCGGCACTCTGCGGGACATCGAGCCGGTCAGAGCGAGCCTCTGGCCGGCTCGTTCGCTCCTGACCGCCCGCCCGCCGCCCGCCCGCTTCCCCTAGCCCCAACCTCCTGTCTATCTTCGCTTTACGATGGCTCCGTCGCGCCGACCCGCCCCCGATGACGAGGGCAAGGAATCCGTCGCCCGAAATCCCAAGGCGACCCACGACTACCACATCCTCGAGACGTGGGAGGCGGGCCTGGTGCTGACCGGCACCGAGGTGAAATCGCTGCGGGCCAAGAAGGTGTCGATCAAGGAGGGCTTTGCCCGGGTGGCTAACGATGAAGTTTTCCTCGAAGGGATCAACATCACACCCTATGAGCAGGGCAACCGCTACAATCATGATCCGGTGCGGACCCGCAAGCTGCTGCTGCACAAGCGCGAAATTCAGCGGCTGATCGGCGCGGTGGAGCAGAAGGGTCTCACCCTGGTGCCGCTGGAACTCTACTTCCGAAACGGTGTGGCCAAGGTGAAGCTGGCGCTCGGCCGCGGCAAGAAACAGCATGATCGTCGCGAGGATCTGCGCAAGCGCGACGCCCAGCGGGAAGTGGCCCGGGCCCTCTCGCAGCGGGGGCGTGTGTGACGCGGCGCTGGCGCGGCGTCTACGCCGGCATGAGTCTCAGCCTCCTCCTGGCTGGTCCGGCCCGCGCCCTCGACCTGCCCCGGAGCCGGGTCCCGCTGGTTGTGACCGTGACCACCGCCCGGGGCGAGATGCGCCTCCCGGTCCGGGTTGATCCCGAGGCTGGTCCGGCCATCTCCGGCGAAGGCCTGGTCCGGGCCTTGAGCGGCGGGGTTCTCACCAATCTCCCCTGGGTCGAGGTCACCCTCGCCCGGCAGACCTTCCGCTTCCTCCTCGGCGCGCCGCTCCTCTCGTTCAACGAGCGGCTGCAGCCGCTCGCCGGCTGGGCCTTCCGCGCTCGCGACTCGGTCTTTCTGCCGCTCCAGTTTGTCTCGGAGATCCTCCCCGACGTTCTCAGCGAGCGCTACGAGTGGAATGCGGCCACCGCCAGCCTCCGGGAAACCGCTCCGCTACCCCCCGCGACGGTCACGGCCGCCACTCCCAAGGCCCCACCGCGCGGCCCCGGCCGTTTGCCCAACGGGCTCCTCCCCGGCCACGTGGTCACGGTCGATGCCGGCCACGGCGGCATCGATCCCGGCAATCTCGGGGTCTACTTCCCCCGGGGCATCAACGAAAAGCACATCACGCTGCAGGTGGCCCTCCTCCTCCGCAAGGAGCTCAAGGAGCGCGGCATCCAGGTCGTGATGACCCGCACCACCGACACCCTGATCGGCCTGCTGGACCGCGGCCGCTACTGCACCGAGGACTGCGATCTCTTCGTCAGTCTCCACGTCGACGCGCTGCCCACCTCGGCCCGGCGCAAGTACAGCGAGATCGACGGGTTTCACACTATCATCATCGGTGAGCAGAACACCGAGGACGCCGACCGCATCGCCCGGATGGAGAATGACGCCCTGCGCTTCGAGGGCGACACCGCCACCGACGTTGGGGAGGGTCTAGACTTCATTCTCCGCAATCTCCAGCTCAACGAGTATCTGCGGGAATCCGCCCGCGCCGCCGAGCTGGTGCAGTCCGAGGTCGGAAAGGTCCACACCGGCACCAACCGCGGCGTGAAGCAGTCCCGGGTCCTCGCGGTCCTCAACACCGCGCGCCGGCCCGCGATTCTGGTCGAGATGGGGTTCTCCACCAATCCCCGGGACGCCCGGGTCCTGACCAGCCGGAAGTCGCAGGAGGCCCTGGCCAGCGCCATCGCCGATGCCATCGTGGAGTACCTCCTTGAGTACGAGCGGAAGGCCGGTCTCGGCCAGGCGGGAGGGAGGGGGCGATGAAGCGGGCCTTCGTGCTGCTGACCCTGCTGGCCGTGAGCGGGTGCGCGTATTACAACGGCATGTACAACACCAAGCGACTCGCCGGTCGGGCCCGCAAGGCGGAGCGCGAAGGCCGGACCTTCGACGCCACCAGTCTCTGGGGCCAGGTGGGGGTGAAGGCGGAGTCGGTGCTGGCGCAGCACCCCAACAGCAAGTGGGCCGATGAAGCCCGGCTGCTCCAGGCCACCTCGATGGCCCGGCTCCGCAACTGCAACGCCGCCCTCCGCCCTCTCGAGACTATTGCCGTCACCAGCCGCAACCCCGCCTTCGTCGAGGAAGCCACGGCGCTCCTCGGCGACTGCCGTACCGCCCTCGGCGATCCCGCTGGCGCGATGGAGGCCTACGGCCGCCTGGTGGACAGTCGCGATCCGGCTCGACGCCGTCTGGCGCTCTTTGCCCACGGCCGGGCCCAGCGAATGCAGGGGAACTACCAGCAGGCGCTCGCCGAGTTGACCGGCACCACCTACCCCGGTGCACCTGGGGAGCGCGCTGCCGCCCTCGCCGGGCTGGGCCGCCTGGACGAAGTCTCGGTCCTGATCGACACCCTGCTGGCCGCGCGCGACACCCTGGTGCCCTGGGATTCGCTCCTCGCCGGCGCCGGCCGCCATGACCGCGAGGTTGCCTCGCGGTTCACCGATCGCATCGTCGCCGACGGCGCCGTCTCGCTGGGGGTGCGGGGCCGCCTGCTGGTGGGGGACGCCCTGCGCTGGCGCGACACCGATCCTGCGCGGAGCGACGCCCGGCTCGCGGAAGTGGAGCGCCTGGCGGCCGGCAACGTCCAGGCGGCCGAGGCCCGCCTCGAGGGATTGCGAATCGAGATCTCCACTGTCGATTCTCTGCCGGACCTCCTGCGGTGGGTCACCCGGGTCGAGGATCTCTCCGAAGGCACCGGTCCGGTTGCCCCGGTGGCACTGCAGCTGGCCGGACTGGCCCGCCGGGTGGTGCAGGCGGCCGATTCGGTCGCGCCTGGCGCCCCCGACGGCGACCTCCGGCTCTTCCTCGCCGGCGAGACCGCCCGGGATTCGCTTGGCGCCGAGCGGCTCGCCACCCGGCAGTTCCGCCGGGTGGCCCGGGAATGGCCCCAGTCACCCTTTGCCCCCAAGGCCATCCTGGCCCTGATCCTCCTTGAGCCCGCTCGGGCCGACAGCCTGCGGGACCTCCTCCGGTCGACCTACTCCACCAGTCCCTACCTCGCGATGATCGACGGCGGAGCCTCACCCGAGTACCTGGCCCTGGAGGATTCGCTGCAGCGCTTCGCGTTGGGATTCCGGCCCGAGGGACGGCGCCCGACGGTGCAGCAGGTGCGGCCCCAGCCTGCTCCCCAGGCTAGTCCCCGCGAACCGGTGAACCGCTAGTGGCCCGGGATCTCTCCCGCACGGCCTTCGGTCACACCTTTCAGAATCCCATCCTGCTGGCCGCCGGCACCGCGGGCTTTGGCCGGGAGGTTGCTGGCGTCATCGATCTCGAGCGACTGGGTGGGGTCATCACCAAGGCGGTCTCGCGGGAGCCCCGAGCCGGCAATCGCGCGCCCCGGGTCGCGGAGTTCGGTGGGGGCATGCTCAACTCGGTCGGGCTCGCCAACCCCGGCCTGGCGCGGGTGCGCGGGGAGCAGATCCCCTGGCTGGCCGCGCACCTGGTGCGGCCACGGGTGCTGGTCAATGTGGTGGGTTTCGCGGAGGCCCATTTTGCCGAAGTGGTCGGCGGGCTCGACGATGCTCCGGGGATCGCAGCCTTCGAAATCAATCTCTCCTGTCCCAACACCGACGCGGGGGGCCTCGAGTTTGGCGCCGATCCGGCCACGGCCGCCACGGTCATCGAGCGCTGCCGCGCCCGCACCCGCAAGCCGCTCATCGCCAAACTCTCACCCGCCCTCCCTGACATTGCCGGGATGGCTCTTGCCGTGCGTGCGGCAGGGGCCGACGGAGTTTCGGTGGTCAACACCATGCCTGGATATCTCGAGGGCGAGCATGGCCAGCCCAGGGTGGGCAATGGCAACGGCGGGGTCAGCGGGCCCGCCCTCCTTCCGGTCGGGGTGCTGGCGGTGCGGAAGATTCTGCAGGCCTCGGGGGGCATGACCGTCATCGGGGTCGGCGGGGTGCGCTCGGCCGACGATGCCCGCCAGTACCTCCATGCCGGCGCCGCGCTCGTGGCTGTCGGGACCGCGGCGATGGTCCGTCCCCGGATCCCGGAGGAGATCGTCGCCGACCTGGAGGCGCACGGTGTCTGAGATCGTACTCGCCCTGGACCTTCCGGCCAACGACGCCCGCCGGCTGCTCGACCGCATTCCCGAGGTCCGCTGGGTGAAGGTCGGCTCGATCCTCTTTGCCGCCGAAGGACCGGCCCTCATTCGCGAGCTCAGTGGCCGCGGGCTCAGGGTCTTCCTCGATCTCAAGTGGCACGACATCCCGAATACGGTGGCCGGGGCCATCGAGGCCGCCCGCGACCTCGGCATTGCGATGGCCACCGTGCACACTCTTGGCGGTCGGGCAATGATGGAGGCCGCGGCCCGGGCTGCCGGCAGCGAGGTCGGTATCGTCGGGGTGACCGTCCTGACCTCCCACACTGCCGAGGCCTACGGCCGCGCGATCGGGCGGAGCGGGGTGGTGGTGCTGGAAGAGGTAATCCGTCTGGCGACTGAGGCCCTGGGATCCGGCCTCCGGGGCATCGTCTGCTCCCCGCTCGAGGTGGGGGCGATCCGGGCGGTAGCAGGGTCGGCCGTCTGGCTGGTGGTGCCCGGAATCCGCCGTCCCGGGGACGCCGTCGGGGACCAGGCCCGAACCGCCGGACCGTCGGAGGCCACCGCCGCCGGGGCCACCCATCTCGTTGTGGGACGGCCGATTCTCCAAGCCGAGGACCCCCGGGCGGCGTTCCTGGAGATCCGGCAGGCGGCCGGCTGAGGCCTCAAGGCGGTCAGCCCTGCCGCCTTGCCGCTTTGCCGCCTAAGTACGTGCCCTCCCTTGCATTATCCCAGCCCTCCCGGTACATTCGCGTGCTCCGCCATAACCCGGTTTCTGGGAGAGGTCTGTGAAGGTTCGCTCGAGCATCAAGCCCATCTGCGAGTACTGCAAGGTTGTCCGGCGTCAGGGTGTGCTCCGGATCATCTGCAAGCGCAACCCCAAGCACAAGCAGCGGCAGGGATAATCGATGGCACGTATCGCAGGAGTTGACCTGCCGCGGGAAAAGCGGGTCGAGATCGGCTTGACCTACATCTTCGGGATCGGTCGGCCCACCAGCAACCGGATTCTCTCGGAAACCGGCGTCAGTCCCGACACCCGGGTGCGAGATCTGTCGGACGCGGAAGTCGCGCGGCTCCGCCAGTTCATCGAGCGTTCCCTGCGGGTGGAGGGCGCGCTGCGGACCGAAGTGGCGATGAACATCAAGCGGCTCATGGACATCGGCAGCTACCGCGGCATTCGGCATCGCCGCGGCCTTCCGGTCCGGGGGCAGCGCACTCATACCAACGCTCGCACCAAGAAGGGCCCGCGCCGGGCCATCGCGGGCAAGAAGAAGGTGACGAAGAAGTAAATGACCGCACCCGAGAAGCCTCAGGCCGCGGCCGCTCCGGCGGCCCCCGCCGCCCCGGCCAAGACGCCGGCCGCCAAGCGTGGCAAGAAGGTGGTGGAGAGCGAGGGCATTGCCCACGTCTCCGCCACGTTCAACAACCTGCTGATCACCATCACCGACCTCAAGGGCAATACCCTGGTCTGGGGCTCCGCCGGCAAGGCGGGCTTCAAGGGGTCGAAGAAGTCCACTCCGTTCGCCGCCACCGTCGCCGCCGAGAACTGCGGCCGCGAGGCGATGAACCTCGGGGTGCGGCGGGTCCACGTGCGGGTGCAGGGCCCCGGCAGCGGGCGCGAGTCGGCCATTCAGGCGCTCGCCTCGGTCGGACTCAAGGTGGTCTCCATCCGGGATGTGACGCCGATTCCGCACAACGGCTGCCGTCCTCCCAAGAAGCGGCGGGTCTGATATGCGCTATACCGGTCCCAGTTGCCGCCAGTGCCGCCGCGAAGGCACCAAGCTGTTTCTCAAGGGCACCCGCTGCCTGACCGAGAAGTGCGCCGTCGAGCGCCGGGGCTATCCGCCCGGCCAGCACGGCCAGTCGGCCGGCCGCGGCCGCAAGGCGTCCGAATACGCCAAGCAGCTGCGGGAGAAGCAGAAGGTGAAGCGGATCTATGGTCTCACCGAGCGCCAGTTCCGTAACACCTTCGACCGGATCTCCCGCGAGCAGGGGGTGAAGGGCACCAATCTCCTGGTGGCCCTCGAGTCCCGGCTCGACAACATCGTCTTCCGGATGGGTTTCGCGCCCAACCGGAAGGCTGCCCGCCAGCTGGTGCTGCACGGGCACGTGGAAGTGAACGGCGGCAAGGTGGACGTGGCGTCCTACGTTGTGAAGCCGGGCCAGGAAGTGCGCGTGGCCGAAGCCAGCCGGGACATGGTGGCGGTGCGGGCCTCGCTGGAATTCGCCGCCCGGGGCCAGCCGGTCTCGTGGATCCAGGTGAACGCCGAGAAGGCGAGCGGCAAGGTGACCGAGCGGCCCACCCGCGAGGCGATTCCGCTCAATGCGCAGGAACAGCTCATCGTCGAGCTCTACTCGAAGTGACCATGACCATTGACCTGACCGGACTGGTTCGTCCGCACCTGGTTGAAATGACCAAGCGCGACGAGCACCCGAACATCGCCGAGTTCCGTCTCCAGCCGCTGGAGCGGGGTTTCGGCTACACGCTGGGGAACTCCCTCCGGCGGCTGCTGCTCTCCTCCCTTCGCGGCTCGGCCGTGTGGGCCTTCCGCCTCGATGGCGTGGTGCACGAGCACCAGACCATCCCGGGCGTGCACGAGGATGTGCACCAGATCATTCAGCGGCTCAAGGCCCTGACCCTGGTCCTGGCGGACGATGTCGAAGAAGCCGTCCTCCGCATCAAGAAGGACGGTGCCGGCCCGGTCTACGCCCGGGACATCGTCCCCAGCGGATCGGTCAGGGTGGTGAATCCCGATCACCTGCTCTTTACCGTGCAGGACGACCGCGAAGTCAACGGCGAGCTGTACGTGAACAAGGGCCGGGGCTACGTGGAGGCGGAACTGCACCCCAAGGATCGGTCGCTTCCGGTGGATCTCATCACCATCGATGCGATCTACAACCCGGTGCGCCGCGCCAACTTCTCGGTGGCCGAGACCCGCGTCGGTCAACGCACCGACTATGACCGGCTTACCGTCAGCGTCGAGACCAACGGCACCATCACGCCGGAAGACGCCATCGCCTACGCCGCCGCCCTGGCGCAGGAGCACTTCCGCTACTTCGTCGAGTTCGGCAAGGTCCCCGTGGCCCGCCCCGGTCAGGGTGGCACGGCCGGTGGCGCCACCGGACAGCTGCGCGAGAAGCTCGGGCGCCTGATCGACGATTTCGGTCTCTCGGTCCGCTCGCTCAACTCGCTCAAGAACTCCAATATCCGCACCCTGGGCGACCTCGTGACCTACACCGAGGACGAGCTCCTCAAGGTCAAGAACGTGGGTGAGAAGGCCCTCAAGGAGATCGCCGACCTCCTCCGGGCGCAGGATCTGAACTTCGGCATGCGGTTCGAGGAGTCGGACGGCGATCTCCGGGTGGTCAACCCGGGTACCCCGCCGACCGCCCGCGTGGCCGCGGAAGGGGTAGAGGAGGGCTGATGCGACACCAGGCCAAGGGACGGCAGCTGTCCCGCACCTCCGAACACCGTCGGGCTCTGATGCGGAACATGGCGACCAGCCTCATCCTGCACGGCGGGATCGAGACCACGGTCGCCAAGGCCAAGGAACTGCGGCCTTACACCGAGAAGCTGATCACCCTGGCCCGCCGCGGCGACCTGCACGCCCGCCGCCTGGTGGCCCAGAAGATCCGCGAGCGCGAAGCCCTGGCCCTCCTGTTCAAGGAGATCGGCCCGCGCTTTGCCGCCCGGCCGGGCGGCTACACCCGCATTCTGAAGCTCGGCCACCGGTCGGGCGACGGTGCCGAAGTGGCCCGGATCGAGTTGCTGCCCGAGTGACGTGGCCCCGGCCGACCGCCAGAAACGACGAAGGGGACCTCGCGGTCCCCTTTTTCACGTCCCGGCGCGCCAGCCCGAACTCGCGGCCTCAGGTCGCCTTCTTGACCCGGTTAGACTTGATGCACTGGGTGCACACCGCCACCCGGCGGGGCGCTCCTTCGACCAGCACCCGCACCGTCTGGAGATTGGGATACCACCGGCGCTTCTTCCGGTTGTTGGCGTGGCTCACGTTATTGCCGGTAATCGGCCCCTTGCCACACACCGTACACGCCCGGGCCATACGCTCTTCTCCGGAATACTGGGTCGAAATAGCTGCCAAATGAGCCCGGAAGTATAAACCTCCGAATCGCTTGACACAACTCCACGAGACCTGACAGACCATGCCACGGGCCCTCATCACCGGTATTACGGGACAGGACGGATCCTACCTGGCCGAATTGCTGCTCGCCAAAGGCTACGAGGTGTTCGGCGTGGTCCGCCGGACCAGCCACCACAGCTACGAGCGGATCGAACACCTGCTCGACCGGGTCCGGATCCTCCCCGCCGACCTGCTGGACCAGCACTCGCTGACAGTGGTCATGAAGGAAACCGAGCCGGACGAGGTCTACAACCTGGCCGCCCAATCCTACGTGCCCACATCATGGACCCAGCCGGTCCTGACCGGTGAGTTCACCGCCCTGGGGGTTACCCGGATTCTCGAGGCCATCCGGCTGGCCTGGCCCAAAGCCCGGTTCTATCAGGCTTCCAGCTCCGAGATGTTCGGCCGGGCGGTGGAGACTCCCCAGCGGGAGACGACACCGTTCTACCCCCGCTCCCCCTATGGGGTGGCCAAGTGCTACGGGCACTGGATCACCGTCAACTACCGCGAGAGCTATGGGCTCTACGCCGTGAGCGGCATCCTGTTCAACCACGAGTCGCCCCGCCGCGGTATCGAATTCGTCACCCGCAAGGTGACCGATGGCGTGGCCCGCATCAAAGCCGGCCAGGCCACCGAGCTGGCCCTCGGCAATCTGGACGCCAGGAGGGATTGGGGCTTTGCCGGCGACTACGTGGACGCCATGTGGCGCATGCTCCAGCAGCCGGTGCCGAGGGACTATGTCATCGGGACCGGCAAGACCCACACGGTGCAGTATCTCTGCGAAACCGCGTTCGGGTACCTCGGCCTCGACTGGAAGAAGTACGTGAAGCTGGATCCCCGGTTCATCCGTCCGGCCGAGGTGGACACCCTCCTCGCCGATCCCGGCCTGGCGTTCAAGGAGCTGGGCTGGAAGCCCACGGTCAGCTTCGAGCAATTGGTGGCGATGATGGTCGACGCCGATCTCGAGCGTCGGGGCGCCACCCGGTGAAGGTGCTGGTCACCGGTGCCGCCGGGTTCGTGGGGCGGAGCCTCCTCCCCCGCCTGGGCGAGGTGGGCCACACCGTCATCGGTACCTGTCTTCCGGGCGAATCTCCCCCGGTCCGGGACGGCGTACGCTGGGTGCCCCTGGATCTGCGCCAGGCCGACTCGGTCCGTGCGGCCATTGGGGAGCGGCCCGATGCGGTCGTTCACCTGGCGGCGATCGCCTCCGGAGCCGAGGCCCGGAAGGATCCCGGGCTGGCCTGGGAAGTGAACGCCGGCGGCACCGCCCGACTGGCCGAGGCGCTCGGGGCGATCCGGGCCCGCGGAGAAGGCGATCCGCTCCTGCTCCTGGTCTCCACCGCCGAGGTCTATGGCGCCAGTGCCGAGCCGCGCCTGCGCACCGAGCAGGACCCGGTGCTGCCGGTGTCGCCCTACGCCGCGAGCAAGGCCGGGGCCGAGCTGGCCGCGCAGGAGACTGCCCGGCGCACCGGACTCCGGGTGATCGTCGCCCGCGCCTTCCCCCATACCGGCCCGGGGCAGACCGACCGCTACGCGGTGGCCGCCTTCGCCCGCCGGCTGCGGACGGCCAGGCGACTCGGTGCCGCCACCGTGAAGACCGGCAACCTGGAGCCGGTGCGCGACTTTGTGGATGTGCGTGACGTGGTGGAAGCGTACCTGGCCCTGCTCGCGAGTGGGGTGCCGGGCGAGATCTACAACGTGGCCTCGGGCACCGGGTACAGCCTGCGTGAGGTCTTCACCCGCCTGGCGGTCATCATCGGGGTCGAGGCGGTGCCCGTCCCCGACCCGGAGCTGATGCGGGCCGCGGACCTGCCCCATCTGGTCGGCGACGCGAGCCGCCTTCGGCAGGCAACGGGCTGGACGCCGCGGTTCCCCTTCGAGCAGACCCTGCGGGATCTGGTAGATGCCCAAACGGACTGACCTCCGCTCCATCCTGCTGCTGGGTTCAGGACCCATCGTGATCGGTCAGGGAGCGGAATTCGATTACGCCGGGACCCAGGCGGTGCGGGCCCTTCGAGAAGAGGGGTACCGGGTCATCGTGGTGAATTCGAATCCCGCTACCATCATGACCGATCCGGAGATGGCCGACCGGACCTACCTGGAACCGGTGACACCCGAATGGGTGGCCCGGGTCATCGAGCGGGAACGACCCGACGCGCTCCTTCCCACCATGGGCGGTCAGACCGCCCTCAACGTCGCGATGGCGCTGACCCGCGACGGGACCCTGGCGCGCTACGGCGTCGAGCTGATCGGTGCCAACGAGCGGGCCATCCGGGTGGCGGAGGATCGTGAGGAGTTTTCCCGGGCCATGGGGCGGATTGGGCTCGCGACTCCGCGGGGCCGCACGGTGCGGACCGTGGGGGAGGCCATGGAGGCGGTGGCCCAGACCGGCTACCCCGCGGTCCTTCGGCCGTCCTACACCCTGGGCGGCACCGGCGGGGGCATCGCCTACAATCGAGAGGAGCTGCTCGGGCTCATCGGCCGGGGACTCGAGCTTTCCCCGGTCGGCTCGGTGCTGGTGGAGCAGAGCATCATCGGGTGGAAGGAACTCGAGCTCGAGGTGATGCGCGACGGGGCGGACAACGTCGTCATCGTCTGCTCGATCGAGAACCTGGACCCGATGGGGGTCCACACCGGCGATTCGATCACCGTGGCCCCGGCGATGACCCTGACCGACCGCGAGTACCAGACGATGCGCGACAGCGCCATCCGCATCACCCGCGAGGTCGGGGTGGCCGCGGGAGGCTGCAATATCCAGTTCGCCGTCAACCCGGTCACCGGGGAGCAGCTGGTCGTCGAGGTGAATCCCCGGGTCTCGCGCTCTTCGGCGCTGGCGTCGAAGGCGACCGGATTCCCGATCGCGCGGATCGGCGCCAAGGTGGCGGTCGGCTACCGGCTGGACGAACTCCCCAACGACATCACCGGCACCACGCCGGCCTCGTTCGAGCCGGTGCTGGACTACGTGGTGGTGAAGGTGCCGCGATTCGCCTTCGAGAGGTTCCCCGCCGCCGATCCCATCCTCGGGACCCAGATGAAGGCCGTGGGCCAGGCCATGGCCATTGGCCGGACCTTCAAGGAGGCCTTTCAGAAGGGCCTCCGGGCCCTCGAGTCCGATCGTTCCGGCTGGGAGCTGGGCCGCACCCCCGCCGCCGACCGGCTGAGCGACACGTCGCTCGAGGCGATCAAGGCCGCCGTCCGCAGGCCCACCCCTGAGCGGATCTTCCAGATCAAGCGGGCGCTTCAGGTGGGGGTCACCATCGAGGAACTGGCCGAGCGTACCGGCATCGATCCCTGGTTCCTCGACCAGATGCTGCAGCTGGTTGAGGCCGAGCGGGAGTGGAGTCACCAGCGCGAGGACGACTCGGGCGACCCGCTGCTGCTCCGTCGCATGAAGCAGATGGGATTTTCCGACCGGCAGCTGGCGGACCTGCGCGGCGAGCGGGAAGCCGACATCCGCGCTACCCGCCATCGGCTTGGGATTCGTCCCGTGTACAAGAGAGTAGATACCTGCGCCGGCGAGTTTCCCTCCAGGACCCCTTACCTCTATTCCTCATACGACGAGGAGAATGAGGCCGTCCCGCAGGGCGCGAAGACCGTCGTCATCCTCGGGGGCGGTCCCAACCGGATCGGGCAGGGAGTCGAGTTCGACTACTGCTCGGTCCGGGCCTCGCTGGCCTTCCGGGAGCTGGGCTATCGGACGGTCATGGTGAACTCCAACCCGGAAACGGTCTCGACCGACTATGACATCTCCGACACCCTCTACTTCGAGCCCCTTACGCTCGAGGACGTGCTCGAGATCGTGGAGCTTGAGCGCCCCCTCGGCGTGGTGGTACAGCTCGGCGGGCTGACGCCGCTCCGGCTGGCACGGGGGCTCGAGGCCGCGGGAGTGCAGATCCTGGGGACCTCGCCCGACAATATCGACGCGACCGAGGATCGGGGGCGGTTCGAGGCCCTGGCGCGGGAGCTGGAGCTCGCCCAGCCGCCGGCCGGGATGGCCCTTTCGGTCGACGACGCGGTCAAGGTCGCCGAGGCGGTCGGCTTCCCGGTGCTGGTGCGGCCCTCCTACGTGCTCGGCGGCCGGGGGAGGGAGATCGTCTACGACGAGCCCTCGCTCCGGGAGTATTTCGGCCGGGCGGTGCGGGTGGCCCCGGGCTATCCCGTGCGGATCGACCGCTTCCTCGAGGATGCCATCGGCGTCGATGTCGACGCGATCTCGGACGGCACCCGCTCTGTGGTTGGCGGCGTGATGCAGCACATCGAGGACGCCGGGGTCCACTCCGGCGACTCGGCCTGCGTCCTCCCGCCGTACCTCGTTTCCGAGGCGCAGGTGGAGCAGATGACGCGCTCCACCCGCGAGCTTGCTCTCAAGCTGGGGGTGGTGGGCCTCATCAACGTGCAGTATGCCATCAAGGACGGCGTGGTCTACGTCCTCGAGGTCAACCTCCGGGCTTCCCGCACGGTCCCGTTCGTATCCAAGGCCACCGGTGTGCCGCTGGCCGGCCTGGCCGCGGCGGTCATGAGCGGAAAGACGCTCGACCAGCTCGGGCTCTCCGACAACCTGCCCCCGCCCTACGTCGCGGTCAGGGAAGCGGTCTACCCCTTCGACAAGCTGCAGGGGGGCGACCTCATCTTCGGCCCGGAAATGCGCTCGACGGGCGATGTGATGGGCATCGCCGAGTCGTTTGGGATGGCCTTCGCCAAGGCCCGGCATGCGGCGGACGGTGGGCTCCCGATGAAGGGCGGCGTCTTCGTCACCGTCAACGACCACGACAAGGTGGCGGTCGTACCGATCGCCCGACGGCTCCATGAGCTGGGCTTCCGGATCTTCGCGACCGAGGGTACCGCCCGGCACCTCCGGGTACGGGGCATCCCCGCGGACTCGGTGTTGAAGGTCTACGAGGGCCGGCCCAACGTGGTGGACCTGTTGCTGTCGGGCGACGTCCAGCTGCTCGTGAACACGCCGCTCGGCAGGCTGACCCAGCGGGACGACTACATCATCCGGGCCGCCGCGCTGTCCCACCGGACTCCCTACGCCACTACCATGTCGGCGGCGGTGGCGGCCTGTGATGCGATCGTCGCGCTCAAGAGCGGGGAGCACGGCGTCCGGTCGCTCCAGGAGTGGCATCAGCTGGCCCGGCGGGGCGGGGCCGCGTGACCAGCGCCCGGGATCCCCGGTTCATCTCCCTCCTCCGGCCCCTGGTCCGGGGTGAGGTGCGCGAGGGGGAAGCGCTGGGGCGGTACTCCACCTACCGGATTGGCGGGCCGGCCACGCTGCTCCTCGCGGCCGGCGCTGAGGACGTGGCCGCGGCGCTGCGCCTCGCGGCGGGACAGGGCGTGCCGTGGTTCGCGCTGGGGCTGGGTTCCAACCTCCTCCTGCCCGATGAAGGGATGGATGCCCTGGTGATCCGGCTCGGGAAGGGGCTCGACCGGCTGGAGCACCTGGGTGGCGGGCGCTGGCGGATCGGGGCCGGGCTGCCCCAGCCGCTCGCGGCCCGACGGACCTCGGACGCGGGCTTCGCGGGCCTGCACCGCTTCGTGGGGGTCCCGGGCAGCGTGGGTGGGGGTGTCTACATGAACGCTGGCTGTCATGGTGGGGACTGGGCCGGTGTGGTCGAGTCGGTGACGGTGGTCGATCCCACCGGCGCCGACCGGGTGCTCTCCCGCTCCGAGGTGCCGTTCGAATACCGCCAGAGCGGCCTCGAGGGGCGGGTGGTGCTGGAGACGGTGGTGGCGCTCTCGGCGACCGACCCCGCGGCGATCCGGGCCGAGGTGGCCGAGCTGTACCGCTGGCGGCAGGAGGGAACCCCGTTCAATCAGCCCTGCTGCGGCAGCGTGTTCAAGAATCCGGGCGGGCCCAGCTGGCAGCGAACCGAGGGGCCCCGGACCGCCGGCCAGCTGATCGAGGCGGCCGGGCTCAAGGGGACGCGGGTGGGGGGGGCGGAGATCTCCCCGATGCACGCCAACTACTTCGTGAACACCGGCACCGCCACCGCCGCCGACGTGCGGGGGCTGATCGCCCTGGCACGGGCCCGGGTCCGGGAGCGGTTCGGCGCGGAGCTCGAGACCGAGGTCAAGATCGTGCGGCCGGACGGGAGCTTTGCCCCCTCGGTCGTGTAGCGCGGCGAACCGGTCGGGCGACTGGGCGTTTCGGCCCGCAACCGCTGGCACTATCCGACCCCATCGCCCGTAACGCTGGAATGCCATTGCGCGTCCTCCTGTGGCCGGCCTTGCTGCTGGCCCTCGTGGTGTCCCCCCGTCAGCTTCACGCTCAGGCCGCCGATTCCGCCGCCGCCGCCCGGACCCACTACCGAGCCGCGGTGGCGGCGCTGCGGGGGGGCGATACCGCCACCGCCCTGGCCGCGCTCCAGCGGGCCGGCGATGCCTGGCCAGGGCAGGGGTTCTATCACGCCGCCCTGGCCGAATTGGCGGCCGGGGCGGGGCGGACGGAGGTGGCCATCGCCGCGCTCCGGCGGCTCCACGGGATCGGCTGGGCCTGGACCCCGGGCGACTCCGGTCTCCGCCCGCTCGCGGGTCTTCCCGCCTATGCCCGGCTCGAGGAGGAGATGCGCCGGGCCACCGGCCCGCTCCGGCGAAGCAGCGTGCTCCACACCCTGAGCGACTCCCTCCTCCATCCCGAGGGGATCGCCTGGGACGGCGCCCGGCGCCGCTGGCTGGTCTCGAGCGTGCGACAGCGGAAGATCGTCGCGATCGATCGCCGGGGCGGCATGACCGACCTGGTGACGAGCGGGCAGGATGGCCTCGATGCCGCCCTCGCCCTCGGGGTCGATTCGGCCCGCGGGCTCCTCTGGGTGGCGAGCGCGGCGCTGCCGCAGATGGACGGCTATACCGCGGCCGACGCCGGCCGGTCCCGGATCTTCGCGTTCGAGCTCGCCACTGGCCGGTTGCGCCGACGGGTCGAGCTGCCTCCGGCCGACGGGGGCCACAGCGTGGGCGACCTGGTGGTCGGGCCCGATGGCGTGGTGTTCGCGAGCGATAACCGCCCGGCCGCGATCTACCGGGTCGATGACTCGGGCGACACCGCCCGGGCGGTGGCCGGCGGTACCCCCGCGTTGCGGAGCCCGCAGGGAATCGTCCCCGACGGGGCCCGACTCCTGGTGGCCGACTACTCCCTCGGTATCGCTGCGGTGGATCTCGGCACCGGGGCGGTACGCACCCTTGCGGCCCCGGCCCAGGGCACCGTGCTCGGAATCGACGGCCTGGTACGGCTCGGTGCTCGTCAGCTCATCGGGGTCCAGAACGGGACCACGCCCGCCCGAATCGTCCGGATCACGCTGACGGACGATGGGACCGGGATCCGACAGGTCGAAACCCTGGAGCGCTACCTGCCCGAAGCGACCGAGCCGACCCTCGGCGCCATCGCCGGTGACGCCTTCGTCTATGTCGCCAACAGCCCTTGGGGCAACTACGACGACGATGGCGGGGTGCGAACCGGCGCCCACTGGCCCCACCCGCTGCTGCTTCGCCTCCCACTGCGCTGAGCCGGGCTTATCTTTGGGCCCATGACCGACTACTTCGTCCATGAGTCGAGTTACGTCGACGCCGGTGCCGTCATCGGCCCGGGCAGCAAGATCTGGCACTTCTGCCATGTCATGCCGGGAGCCGTCATCGGCGCGCGGTGCAACCTCGGCCAGAACGTGGTGGTGATGAGCGGTGCCCGGCTGGGGAACAACGTGAAGGTGCAGAACAACGTGTCGATCTACGAAGGGGTCACCCTCGAGGACGACGTCTTCTGCGGCCCCAGCTGCGTATTCACCAATGTCACCAACCCGCGCAGTCACGTCTCCCGGAAACACGAGTACCGTGCCACCCTGGTCGAGCAGGGGGCCTCCATCGGCGCCAACGCCACGGTGGTCTGCGGGGTGTCCATCGGCCGCTACGCTCTCATCGGGGCCGGGGCGGTGGTGACCAGCCCGGTCCCGGCGTTCGCCCTCATGGTCGGCGTGCCGGCCCGGCGGGTGGGGTGGATCTGCCAGTGCGGGGAGCGGCTGCAACTGACCCAGGGGAGGGGGAAATGCGGCCTCTGCGGCGCCTCCTATCGCGAAGAGGGGGGCGAACTTAGGATGATTGACCCCCCGCAGCCGGGTCGCTAGGTTCTTACCTCCGACTGGGCCGGAAAACCCCGGGCCTGTCCGTTGGATAGGCCCCTTCCCACCTCGAGCCCACAGGCTGCAGTGAACGTTCCTCTGCTCGATCTCGTCGCCCAGTACCAGTCGATCAAAGACGAAGTCCTCCAGGCCATTTTCCGTCTCGCGGACCGGCAGCAGTTCATCCTCGGGGAGGAAGTGGCCCAGCTGGAAACCGCCCTCGCCGGCCTGACGGAGTCGCGCTTCGCCATCGGGTGCGCCAGCGGGACCGATGCGTTGTTGCTGCCGCTGCGGACTCTGGCCCTCGAGCCGGGTGACGAGGTCATCGTCCCGGCGTTTACGTTCTTCGCCACCGCGGGCACGGTCCACAACACCGGCGGGCGGCCGGTATTCGTGGACATCGATCCCGGCACTTTCAACCTGCGTCCCGATCTGGTCGAAGCGGCCATCACGCCCCGGACCCGGGCCATCATCGTCGTGCATCTCTTCGGTCAGATGGCGCCGATGGAGCCGATCCTCGGCCTCGCGGCGAAGCACGGGCTCACGGTGATCGAGGATGCGGCCCAGGCCATCGGCGCCCGGCAGCAGGTCGGGGGCCGCTGGCGCCAGGCGGGGTCTCTCGGCTACACCGGCACCTTCTCGTTCTTCCCGAGCAAGAACCTGGGGGGCTGGGGGGACGGGGGCCTGATGGTGACCCAGGACCAGGCCCTGGCCGAGCGGCTCCGGCGGCTCCGGACCCACGGCGGTTCCAAGCAGTACCACCATGACGAAGTGGGGTACAACAGCCGGCTCGATACCCTGCAGGCGGCGATCTTGCTCGCCAAGCTCCCCCACCTGGCCGGATGGACCGCGGCGCGACAGCGCGTAGCTCAGCGCTACAACGAGGCGTTCGCGGAACATGCCGCGGTACGCCCCCCGGTGGCCGATCGGGCGAACGAGCACATCTATCACCAGTACACCATCCGGGCGGAGCGGCGGGACGAGCTGGCCGCCTTCCTGAAGTCCCGGGGAATCGGATCGGCCATCTACTACCCGCTGGGGCTTCACCTCCAGCCGTGCTTCGGCTACCTGGGTTACCGGCCCGGGTCTCTCCCCGCCACCGAGGCGGCGTCCCGCGCGGTACTATCCTTGCCCGTGTATCCCGAGTTGACGCACGCGCAACAGGACGTCGTCATCGCCGCGATCCGCCAGTTCTACGGATGAGACTGGGGCCGGCTCAATTCCTCGTGGAGGTCGTGCTGTGAGAGTTGCAGTGATCGGAAGTGGCTACGTCGGACTGGTGACCGGGGCCTGCCTGGCGGAGACCGGCAACGACGTCGTGTGCGCCGACATCGACGCGAAGAAGGTGGAGCGGCTGCTGCGGCAGGAGGTACCGATCTACGAGCCGGGGCTCGACCAGCTGATCCATCGCAATCAGGCGGAGGGGCGCCTCACTTTCACCGCCGACGTGGGAGCCTCGGTCGACCGGGCCCGGGTGGTCTTCATCGCCGTGGGAACGCCGGCGAACGAAGATGGCTCGGCCGATCTGCAGCACGTGCTGGCGGTGGCCAGGGCCATCGGCAGCCACCTCCTCCCCGACACGATCGTCGCCACCAAGTCCACCGTGCCGGTCGGAACCGCCGAGCGGGTGCGGGCGGCGGTGATCGAGGGGGGCGCCAAGGTCCCGTTCAGCATCTGCTCCAACCCCGAGTTCCTCAAGCAGGGCGCCGCCATCGAGGACTTCATGAAGCCCGACCGCATCGTGGTCGGGGTGGAGAACGACGCCGCCCGCGATGTGATGGCGGAGCTCTATGCCCCCTTCGTGCGCACCGGCAACCCGGTGCTCTTCATGGACGTGCCCTCGGCGGAGGTCACCAAGTACGCCGCCAATGCCATGCTGGCCACCCGGATCTCGTTCATGAATGCGGTGGCCAACTTCTGCGAGCTGGTCGGCGCCGACGTCAACCATGTGCGCAAGGGCATCGGCACCGACAAGCGGATCGGACCGGCGTTCCTGTTCCCCGGCCCGGGGTACGGCGGATCCTGTTTCCCCAAGGACGTGAAGGCGCTGATCAAGAGCGGCGGCGACGCCGGACTCCACTTCGACCTGCTGGAGGCGGTGGAACGGACCAACGAGCGCCAGAAACTGGTGCTCTTCGACAAGCTCAAGGCCGCCTTCGGGGGCGACCTTAAGGGCAGGACGGTCGCGATCTGGGGTCTGGCCTTCAAGGCCGAGACCGACGACATGCGCATGAGCCCGTCGATCCCGCTGATTGAAGGGCTGCTCGCGGCCGGGGCCCGGGTCCAGGCCCACGATCCCAAGGCCATGGACACCGCCCGGGCGATCTTCGGCGACCAGGTGGCCTACGCCCACGATCCGTACAGCGCGCTGCACGGCGCCGACGCGCTGGCGATCGTCACCGAGTGGCTGGTCTACCGGAACCCCGATTTCGAGCGGCTCAAGGCGCTGCTCAAGACTCCCCGGATCTTCGACGCGCGGAACCTGTACGACCCCGCCCGCATGAAGGCGCAGGGGATCAGCTACTACGGGATCGGCAGGCGACCTGCGTGAGGGTGCTGATCACCGGGGCCGCCGGCTTTCTCGGGTCACATCTGGCGGACCGGTTCCTGGCTGAAGGCCACGAGGTGATCGGGATGGACAATCTGATCACCGGCAGCCGGGACAACCTCGCGCACCTGAGCGGCGAGCGCCGGTTCCTGTTCGTGCTCCACGACGTCAGCCGGTTCATCCAGGTGGACGGGCCGCTCGACGGCGTGCTGCACTTCGCCTCACCGGCCAGTCCCATCGATTACCTCGAGCTCCCGATCCAGACCCTCAAGGTCGGAAGCCTCGGGACCCACAACGCCCTGGGCCTCGCCAAGGCGAAGGACGCCCGGTTCCTGCTGGCCTCCACTTCGGAGGTCTACGGCGACCCCCAGGTCCATCCCCAGCCCGAGAGCTACTGGGGGCACGTGAATCCGGT
The DNA here is from genome assembly GCA_964642475.1 of uncultured Gemmatimonadaceae bacterium. GTDB lineage: Bacteria > Gemmatimonadota > Gemmatimonadetes > Gemmatimonadales > GWC2-71-9 > JADJOM01. The sequence continues at coordinate 19,412 of CAZXRC010000041.1, forward strand.
GGGGCCTCGGGGGGTGTACGACGAGGCCAAGCGCTTCGCCGAGGCCCTCACCATGGCGTATCACCGGTATCATGGACTCGACACCCGGATCGTCCGGATCTTCAACACCTTCGGGCCGCGGATGCGGTCCCACGACGGGCGGGTGGTCTCCAACTTCGTGGTCCAGGCGCTCAGGGGCGAACCGCTCACGGTCTACGGAAACGGCCAGCAGACCCGCTCGTTCTGTTATGTCTCCGACCTGATCGACGGGATCTACCGCCTGTTCCAGAGCGGCGAGTCCGAGCCGGTGAACCTCGGCAACCCGGACGAGTGCACCGTACGCCAGCTGGCCGACCTGGTGCTCCGGTTGACCGGCTCGCCGTCGCCGCTTGAGCTTCGACCCCTGCCCGAGGACGACCCCAGGGTCCGGCAGCCCGATATCGCCCGGGCCCGGGCGCTGCTCGGGTGGAGCCCCCGGGTGGCGCTGGAGGAAGGGCTGGGTCGGACCATCGAGTTCTTTCGCCGGCAGTCAACGACCTGAGCTTGGCGCGCCTATATTGGTGGCGTTCCGCCACCCGGACCCCATCCCTGAGTCGGGGAGCCCATGCGCATCAGTGACGAGCCGTTGATCAATCAGGCGCGGGAGCGTTTCGCGCTGCAGGACTACTACGGCGCGATCCACCTGCTGCAGGAGATCACCGAGGCGGGCCGCAGTTTTGCCGACTGTCACCACCTGCTCGGCCTCTGTTACGCGATGCTGGGCCAGGCCCCCCGGGCGCTGGAACACTTCGGCAAGGCGCTGGAGCTGAACCCCCGGTACATCGAGGCCCACATCCACCGGGGGATTCTCCTCAACGACCTCGGCCGCACCGACGAGGCGGCCGAGGCCTTCCGCCTCGCCTCGACCCATAACAGCCCCCAGCCGTCCGGCTTCCCCGCCCATGTGGCCGCCAACCTCGCCAATCACCACGCCCAGCTCGGCGCCGCCTACGCCGAGTCGGGCGCGATCGACGAAGCCATCACCCAGTACCGCCGGGCGGTGGAACTGGGGCCGAACTTCGCCGATCTGCGTTACAAACTGGCGCGGGTGCTGCTTGAGACCGGTGACGTGCTGTCTGCCAGGGAGGAGCTGGAGCGGGTGGTGATGGATCGCCCCAACTTCGTCGACGCCCTGGCCTCGCTCGGCCTGGCTCGTTTCCTCTCCGGTGACGTCGCCGGGGCCCAGCAGGTGTGGCGCGAATGCCTGCTCGCGCGTCCCAAGAATGCACGGGTGGAGGCCTATCTCTCGATGCTGGAGCGCGCCGCCGAGTGACTCGCTGGATCGTCCTGCTGCTCGTCGCCATGGCCTGTCGGGGCTCCGCCTCCGACCATGAGCTCCTGGGCGACGCGGCCTATACCGATGGCGACTACGCCACCGCCCTGCGGGAGTACCAGGCGGCCGCCCGCAGCCGCGACGACGCCAAGGTTTGGGCCAAGCTCGGCGCGGCGGCCCTCAAGGCGGGAGAGCTCCGCGAGGCCGCCGCGGCGTACCAGAAGCTGGCCGCCGCCGACAAGACCCGGGGCTCCGAGGCCGCCCGCGGCCTGGAGCAGGTGGCTGCCGCCGCGGCCCGCGACGGGGGCGACATTCCCCTGCGGGAGGCGGTGGAGGGGCTCCGACGCCTCGCCCCGGAGCGGGTGAGGCCGCGACACACCATGGCCCTGGTGCGCAGCGCCAAACTCGAGCCCGCCGAGGCCGCGGCGCTGGGGCCCCTGGCGCTCGCCGCCGCGGGCGACGCGGCCGCCACCGACCAGATGCTGGTCCAGTACGGCCTGGCGCTCCAGGCCACCACCGCCTGCAGCGAGGCGGTCGACGTCTTCCAGGTCGCCCTTCGCCGCAGCCGCGACCCGGCCCTTCGGACTCGCGCCACCCGGGGGCTCGGCGATTGCGGGCTCCAGCTGGGCCGGGAAGCGCTGCTGGTCGATCGCCCGGAGATTGCCACCCAGTGGTTTACCCGGGTGCTCGCCGTCGACAGCACCAGCGACCGGGGCCGCCTGGCGCTGGTAGGACTGGGCGATGCCCGGATGGCGCAGGGAGATCTCCTTGGCGCCACGATCGTCTTTCAAGATGCCATGAAGGCGGATCCCAACGACTCGGTCTCGGCGGTCGCCAGTCAGCGGCTGGCCAAGCTGGGGGCCTCGGCGGGAAGCGCCGATTCACAGTGAGCGAGGGTACATGAGGGTGTGGCAGCGCAGGGCCGCCGGGTTGCTGGCGGGAGTGCTCGGGCTGGCGGGGTGCGGCAAGGGAAAGCCCACCACCACGCCGATCCCGATTTCCACCACGGTGAGCCAGGAGGAGGTCCGCGCCCTCTGGGAGCGGGCCGGGAGGGAGTACGCTCGCGGCAAGTGGAACAAGGCCGCCACGCTCTACGAGCGGGTTACCCTGGAAGTGGGGCCGGGTGACACCCTGGCCACCGCGGCGCACTTCCGGCTGGCGGAGTGCTACTTCGGGCAGAAGCAGCAGCTCCAGGCCGCCCGCGAGTTCCGGAAGGTCTCCGACGATGCGCCCACTTCCCGGCTCGCTCCCGAGGCGCTGCTGCGGGCCGGCGATGCCTACGGCGACCTGTGGCGGCGGCCGGAGCTCGACCCGACGTACGGCCAGACGGCCCTGGCCACCTACCAGGAACTGCTGAACCGCTATCCCGATGCTCCGGCCGCGGCCCGGGCCCGGATGCGGATCGCCGATCTCGAAGAGATGTTCGCCCGCAAAGACTTCAAGACCGCGACCTACTACTACCGCCTCAAGGCGTACGACTCCGCGATCCTCTACCTCAAGGACATCGCCGCGTCCTATCCCCGCGCCAGCATCACCCCCGATGTGCTGCTCACCCTGGTGCATGCCTATCAGAAGGTGAACTACGCTGAGGACGTCACCGAGACCTGCGGCTATATCCGCCGGTACCACCCCAACACCCCCGGGGTGGACGGCGTCTGCCCCGTTGGCCGGGACAGCGCTCCCCCGGCGATCCCCCCCACCGGCACCCAATAGCCCTCCGTCCGATGACGGTCGGACTCTTCGGCGGGTCGTTCGACCCTATCCATCACGGGCACCTCATCGTGGCCCAGGCGGTAGCGGACGCCCTGGGGCTCGAGGAGGTGCGCTTCGTCCCGGCCCGGGAGCAGCCCTTCAAGGTGGGGCAGCACCTGGCGCCGGCCGAGTCCCGGGCCCGGATGGTAGAGCTGGCCATCGCCGGGGAGCCGCGCTTCCGGTTGGAGCGGGCCGAGCTGGCGAGGACCGGCCCCTCCTACACCGTGGACACCCTGCGGGAGCTTCGGGCGCGGGAGCCAGGTCAGGTCTTCGCGCTGCTGGTGGGCGCCGACGCCGCCCGCGACCTTCCCCAGTGGCGTGAGGCCCCGGCGATTGCCGGTCTGGCGGAGCTGGTGGTCTTCGCGCGGGCCGGCACGCCGGCACCCGACCTCCCCTGGCCGGTGCGACAGGTGGTGGTCCCGGCGATCGAAATCTCCGCCACCGACATCCGGCGGCGAGTGAGGCAGGGGCGCTCGATCCGATACCTGGTCCCGGACGCGGTCCTCGAAGCGATCCGGGTCGGGGGGTTATATTTGGCGGATGCTTAAGACGCTGCTGACAAAGGTTTTCGGCACCCGGTTCGATCGCGAAGTCAAGAAGATCCAGCCGATCGTGGACGCCATCAAGCGCCACGAAGCGGGCCTCAAGAACCTGTCCGATGACGACCTCAAGGCCCAGACCCCCAAGTTCCGCGCCATGCTGGCGGAGCGGACCGCGACGGTCCAGGCCGAGCTGGCCGCAAAGCGCCAGGCGCGTCACGACTGCGCCGATCCAGCCGAGCGGGACAAGCTCGACGAGCGGGTGCACCAGCTCGAGATCGACTACAAGAAGCAGCTGAAGGCCGCGCTGGACGAGCTCCTGCCCGAGGCCTTCGCGACCGTCCGGGAGGCGTGCCGCCGGCTGGTAGGGACCACCGTCATGGTCACCGGGCGGGAGCTGGCCTGGGACATGGTGCCCTACGATGTGCAGCTCATCGGCGGCATCGTGCTGCACCAGGGCCGGATCGCAGAAATGGCGACCGGGGAAGGCAAGACCCTGGTCGCCACGCTGCCGCTCTATCTCAACGCCCTCGCCGGACGGGGCGTCCACCTCGTCACCGTCAACAACTACCTGGCCCGGCGCGATGCCCAGTGGATGGGGCACGTGTACAACTGGCTGGGACTGTCGGTGGCGGTGCTGGACGACACCGAGCCGTCCTCGCCTGAACGGCGGGCCGCCTACGGCGCCGACATCACCTACGGCACCAACAACGAGTTCGGCTTCGACTACCTTCGCGACAACATGGTCTTCGCGCTGGAGCAGCGGGTCCAGCGGGATCACGCCTTCGCCATCATCGACGAGGTGGACTCGATCCTGATCGACGAGGCCCGGACCCCGCTGATCATCTCCGGCCCGGTCGGCAACGAAAGCGACGAGAAGTACGCCCAGTTCAATCGCCAGGTGGTGGAACTGGTCCGCAAGCAATCCGCGGTGGTGAGTAACATGCTGGCCGAGGCCGAGCCGCTGGTCGAGGACCCCAAGACCCTCCCCGAGGCCGCGATCAAGCTCTACATCGCGCGGCTGGGAATGCCCAAGAACAAGAAGCTGCTCAAGCTGCTCAACGAGCAGGGGGTCAAGAGCGCGGTGCAGCGGGTCGAGCTGGACCACATCGCCGACCGCAAGCTGCCCATGCGGCAGCAGTCCATGCGGGAGCTGGAGGAGGCGCTCTACTTCGTGCTCGATGAGAAGGGCCACTCGGTGCACCTCACCGATCGCGGCGCCGCGGCGATGTCGCCCAACGATCCCCAGCTCTTCCTGGTGCCGGACATTTCGGAGGAAGTTCACCGGATCGACCGCGACCCGGCGCTGACACCCCAGGAGCGGGTGACGCGGCGGCGGGACGTCGAGGCCGAGTACGCCATCAAGAGCGAGAAGCTCCACATCATCCACAAGCTGCTCCAGGCCCACGTCCTCTACGAGAAGGAAGTCGACTATCTGGTGCAGGATGGGCAGGTGGTGATCGTGGACGAGTTCACCGGCCGGGTGATGTCCGGCCGGCGCTGGGCCGACGGCCTGCACCAGGCGGTGGAAGCGAAGGAGGCGGTGCAGGTCAAAGGCGAGACCCAGACGCTCGCCACGATCACCATCCAGAACTACTTCCGGATGTACGACAAGCTGGCCGGTATGACCGGCACGGCCGAGACGGAAGAGCAGGAGTTCTTCACCATTTACGGCCTGGAGG
>CAZXRC010000042.1:0-24189 GCA_964642475.1 uncultured Gemmatimonadaceae bacterium
AGTCTGGGCCGTGTCTCAGTCCCAATGTGGCTGATCATCCTCTCAGACCAGCTACCCGTCGTCGCCTTGGTGGGCCATTACCCCACCAACTAGCTGATAGGCCGCGAGGCCCTCCATCGGTGCATTGCTGCTTTCACCACCAGGGGATGCCCCCCGATGGTCGTACGCGGTATTACCCGGCCGTTGGGCCGGCTATCCCCCGCCGATGGACAGGTTCCTCACGTGTTACGCACCCGTTCGCCACTGGGTATTGCTACCCCGTTCGACTTGCATGTGTTAGGCACGCCGCCAGCGTTCGTCCTGAGCCAGGATCAAACTCTCCAAGAGAATTCGATTCGCTCATTCGAAACGGCTGACTTGTCCTGCTTGTCAGGTCGTCCGAATCACTTTGTTGATGCAGAGTTCAAACCCATCCCCGAAGACGCCTCTGTAGCGCTCCGGATCTAAGGGTCCGCACTGCCACACCATAGCTCACATCGATTGTCAAAGAGCGATCCCACAAGCTCGATTCCACGATGTTCAGTGGGAGCCTCAAATCATACTCTGCCATGCCCGCATCGTCAAGGGCTGCCGCGACTTCCCGACTCCTGAGCCCTCCGATCCTCCCTCGGCTCTTACGGGAATTCTGCGGGGGCGGGATTCTACCATTCGACCACCAGATTCGCAAGGGGCTCACCACTCCCCGAGAGCAGTTCCGAGTTCCGAGTGCGCGGCCCCTGAATGGGCCGCCTCCGAGCCGAACCCAGGGCCGCCCCGGCAAGGTCTCTCCCCACTCGGAACCTCTCAACTCGGAACTCGGAACTCGGAACCCGGAACTATTAGCTTCCCTCCCTCCCAAACCAACCCTCATCGCCATGCCCGCCCTTATCGAGTGCGTCCCCAACTTCAGCGAGGGACGCGATCCCGAGGTGATCCGCCGCATTACCGACCAGATCACTGGGGTCGATGGCGCCGCCCTGCTCCACGTCGACCGGGGAGTGGCGACCAATCGGACCGTCGTGACCTTCGCCGGCGCCCCCGGACCCGTTCTGGAGGCTGCTTTTCGGGCCATCCGCACCGCCGCCGAGCTGATTGACATGCGGAGCCACCAGGGCGAGCACCCCCGTATGGGCGCTACCGATGTCTGCCCGCTGATTCCCCTGTCCGGGATCTCGCTCGAGGAAACCGCCGCCCTCTCCCGTGAGCTGGCCGGACGGGTAGGACGCGAGCTGGGGATCCCGGTGTACCTCTATGAGGCAGCCCAGCCCGACCCCGCCCGGAAGAACCTCTCCGTGATCCGGGCTGGCGAATACGAGGGTCTGGTCGAGAAGATGAAGCGTCCGGAGTGGAAACCGGACTTCGGCCCTTCGGCCTTCCACCCGAAGAGCGGGGCCACGGTGATCGGCGCCCGCGATTTCCTTATCGCGTACAACGTCAACCTCAACACCACCTCGACCCGCCGGGCCAACGCCATCGCCTTTGATGTACGCGAAGCAGGCCGGCCAAAGCGTGAGGGGGATCCGGTCACGGGGAAGGTGGTGACCGACGCCACCGGGAACCCGGTGATGATCCCGGGCAGCCTTAAGGCGGTGAAAGCGATCGGCTGGTACATCGCGGAATACGGCATTGCCCAGGTCTCGATGAACCTGACGGATATCCGGACCACTCCGCTCCACGTCGCCTTTGACGAGGTCTGCCGGCGAGCCGACGCCCGCGGCGTCCGGGTGACCGGCTCGGAGCTGGTCGGGCTCATCCCGCTCGCGGCCCTGCTCGATGCCGGCCGCTACTTCCTCCGCAAGCAGCGGCGCTCGACCGGGGTGTCGGAGGCCGAGTTGATCAAGATCGCGGTGAAATCCCTCGGTCTCGACCAGCTGGCCCCCTTCCACCCCCAGGAGCGGGTCATCGAGTATCAGCTGCGGAAGGCGGGCGATCGCGCGCTGGCCGGGATGACGGTCGCCGCCTTTGCCGACGAGACGGCGAGCGAGAGCCCCGCCCCCGGCGGCGGTTCGGTGGCCGCCCTGCTTGGCTCGCTCGGGGCGGCCCTCGGCACCATGGTGGCCAATCTCTCCTCCCACAAGCCGGGCTGGGACGAGCGCTGGGAGGAGTTCTCCCGCTGGGCGGAACAGGGTCAACAGCTCAAGGATGAGCTGCTGCGCCTGATGGACGAGGACACCCAGGCCTTCAACAAGGTGATGGCGGCGCTGGGGATGCCTAAGGGTACCGCCGAGGAGAAGGCGGCGCGGAAGGCGGCCCTCGAACAGGCCAATCAGGGGGCGATCGCGGTGCCGTTCCGGGTGATGCAGGTGGCGTTCGAGGCCTTTGCGTTGCTCGAGGCGATGGCTCGGACCGGCAACCCCGCCTCGGTCTCGGACGCTGGGGTCGGCGTTCTGTGCGTTCGAGCCGCGATCCGCGGAGCCTGGCTGAATGTTCGAATCAACCTCTCTGGGCTCACCGACAAGGGCTCCGCGGCGGCGATGGTGACCCAGGGTGAGCGGTTGATCGAACAGAGCGCCGAACGGGAACGAGACCTCCTGTCGCTGGTGGAGCAGAAGATCGCGGGATGAGGCGAAGGCGAGCGGACGGTACCCGGGGCCCTGGCGCGGAGTGCGCCAGGGCCTTCGCGCTGTGTACCACCTTGGGCGCGTTCTATCGCCCGGCGGCGATGCGGGAGACGCCCTCGAGGAGCCGATCGACCTCGTCGGCCGTGGTGTAGCAGGCGCACCCGGCTCGGACCACCCCTTCTTCCGTCAAACCCAGCCGCTCGATGACCGTCTGGGCGTAGAAGTCCCCGTGAGACACGAATACCCCGTCCTCCACCAGAGCTCCGGCGACCTCCTCCGACGGCACCCCCCGCACCGTGAAGACGACGGTCGGAGTGCGGGGGCGGCTGGGCGGCGGGCCATACCGCCGGACGCCGGCAACCGACCCCAGCCCATCCCAGAGCCGCTCGACCAGGGCCTGGCCCTGATCGTGGAGTCGCCGGGCAGCGCTGCGCAGCCGGGACGCCGGGGTGGCACCCGCCCCCAGGGAGGCGATGAAATCCACCGCCGCGGCCGCCCCCACTATCCCCTCGTGATTCTGGGTTCCGGTCTCCAGGCGCTCGGGCGCACTGTCGGGCGCGGGCCTGAGCTTGGGGACATCGACTGCCTCGAGGCGCTCCCGCCGTCCGTAGAGAATCCCGATATGCGGACCGTAGAACTTGTAGGCCGAGCAGGCCAGGAAATCGCAGCCGATGGCGCGGACGTCGACGCCCCCATGGGCCGCGTAGTGCACCGCGTCGACAAACGACAAGGCGCCAGCTTGTCGGGCGAGCGTGGCCGCGCGGGACACATCGGTGATGGTGCCGAGCGCGTTGGACGCGGCGCCGATGGCCACCAGTCTTACCCGCGGCGACAGGGCGGCCTCAAAGGCGGTCCAGTCGAGCTCGAAGGTTTCGAGGTTGAACGGGATCGCTCGCAGGCGGACCCCGCGATCTTTGGCGATCGCTTCCCAGGGTGCGACGTTGGCATGGTGGTCCAGCTCGGTGATGATGACCTCGTCCTCCGGGCCCCACCCGCGCGCCAGTGCGCGGGCGAGATGAAAGGTGAGCGTGGTCATGTTGGCACCAAAGGCGATTTCCTCCGGCTGGGCCCCGAGGAAGTCGGCGAGGCAGCCCCGGGCACCCCTTATCGCGGCATCCGTCTCCGCGCTGGAGGGGAAGGCCCAGTGGGTGTTGGCGTTGTGATGATAGAGGTAGTCGGTCATCGCCTCGGCGACCGAGCGAGGCACCTGGGTCCCGCCGGGACCGTCGAAGTAGGCAACGGGATGGCCATTGTGTCGCCGGGCGAGCGCGGGAAATTGGGCCCGGACCAAGGAGAGGTCAGGGCCAAGGGGTGGGTTCGTCATCCACATTGCCTCGGCGTAAAGGAACGTGACCCGCGCAGTGAGGAGGGTCAGGCAGATTTCGGCTGATGCGGCCTTCGGGGGCCGGCAAAAGGGGCCGACAGGCCTCTCGGTTGATAGGCCTAAACTATTGCTGCACAACGGTATACGTGCCATGTACCAGCCATGGCCGACGCGGCACGGTTGCTGCAATTCCCCGGGTCAGTACGGGGGCCATTCAGGCCCCGCCGAGGCGGCATCAACCCGATCGAGGCATCATGAGGCCGGCCGTTCCGAACGACCCGCAGCGTCACGAGTATCTTCGCTCGCTCTGGAGCCGTGAAGGTTCGCTGGGACGCGCCTGCTGGCGCTACGCGACGATGACCGGTGACACGGTCTTCGCGGTCCAGGAGATGGTGCGGGGCCAGTTGGGCCGTCCGGTTCCGGGGCTCTGGCAGCACCTGCCCCACGACGTGGTGGGACATCCTGGTCTCCAGGAGATGATCCACAGCGCGCTCACCGCCCAGCGGGACGAAGTGCGCCGGGCCCATGCCCGTCGGTTCACCATGTTGGCGCTCCTGCAGCAGGCCGCCCTCCGGGATCTCAACCTGGCCCAGGACAAGGGACAGCGAGGATACCGCGACGCGGCGGTGGCAGAAGCGCGCTGCCGGGATCTGGCCCTGATGGCGCGCCTCCTGGTCGAGCAGGAAGCGATGCGGGAAGCTGCCCATGAGATGGGCGACGATCATCCTGCCGATCTCACCGCCTGTCGCCTGCTCTACTGGGCCGCCGAGGAAACGCTCGAGGCGTTCGACCGCAAGCTCGACGCCGGGGAGCCGTTGGCCGAAGCGCTGGCGGTGGAAATCCTGCTCGAGTCGGTGCCGAGTTCGGTGACGGAAAGATAGGCGGTCAGGCGGTCGGGCGGTCAGCGAAACCGAAGGGCAGGCTCTGACAGGTGAACCCGCCCTCCGTCTCTTCGAACCGCCTGGCCGCCTTACCGCCTTACGGTGTCAGATTCTCCCGCCGCGGCTCCATACGGATGATCCAGAGGCCGTTGTTGTCGTCGTTGACGTAGGCCAGCCCGTCCCGCACCACCACCCCCCAGGTCATGGCGGAGTTCTGGACCCGGCCGGTCATGTCGGCGGTATTGACGTGCACCATCTCACGGCCCTGGGCCCGGAGATCGCCCCGGAGTTCACCCGAGATATCGAACGCGCGGAAGCCGGCGTTGTAGGCCCCCATGTAGAGCGTATCGCCCGCGACCCAGACATTGTGGACGCCGCCGTGCTCCGGCTCATACCACGCGACCGAGCGCGGGTGGGTGATGTCACTGATGTCGATGGCTTGAAGACGTCCGTAGGCGCGGAAGGAGGATGCATCTTTGCCCCCCTTCACCGGCGCGGCCGGGAAGACCTCATCGGCGATGAAGACGTACTTGCCGTGCCGCCAGGCGGTGTGAGTGCCGCGAATGAAGCCGGGCCCGCCGGTGGCTTCGACGTCGCGATAGAGTTCGTTCAGGTCGTACTTGTACTGACTGACCAGCTGCGGGTTGGAGGGACTCCCTCCCTTGATCCCGTTGCCGACATCGACGATGACCAGCCCTTCGTTCCAGTAGCTCAGGTAGGCCAGACCATCCTGCACGTCGATATCGTGGAGGGCATTGCCGATCTGGTCCGGGCGGGTGGTCCAGCGGGCGACCTCCTTGGGATGATACGGATCGTTGATATCGATGACGTGCATGTAGCCGGTGCCGTCATTGGTCAGGTAGATGTGGGTCCCATACTTGGGCTGCTGGTAGATGAACGTCGAGTGCACCCCGCCGGTGAGTCCTTCGGTGTACTCGGCAATCTTCTTCGGATGGGCCGGATCCTCGAGCGAGGCGAGGACGATGCCGTTCTTCCGGTCGGAGGCGCCTTCGCGGGTATGCACCAGGAACTTGCCGTCGGGCGTGGTCATGATGTCGTTGACCCGCCGGGTATTGGCCATCAGCGAATCGGTGACCGTCGGGTTGGCCGGGTCGCTGATGTCGATCGCATACATCCGGTCGCCGCCGCCCCCGGTACCGAGGTAGGCGATCTTGCCGTTGGGGTGGAGCCAGACCTCTTCGGTGTTGAAAAGGCTGCGACCCAGGCGGCCGACGATGGTGGCGGGACGGCGGACGTTGCGCCAGTCGAGGGAGACCACGGCGCTGGCGGTACGGCTCCCGATGGTGGCAGTCACCACATACTTGCCCGCCTCGTAGCCGACGAAGTTCCCATCCCCGTCGATCTGCCCCTTGCCGGTCATACTCCATGAGGGCGCGATGCCCTCGAGTCGCCGGCCGGCCCGGTCGCGGGCCACCAGCTTGAACGGCACCACGTCACCCTGCCTGGCGGTGATGGTCGCTGGGGAGACCTCGAGGGCGGCGATGGTGTTCGCCATTACCTCCACGGCAATCCCCTTCTCCACCCCTTCGACCCTGGCGGTGATCGTCGCGCGCCCGGGCGCCAGGCCGGTGATCAGGCCATCCTGCGTGACCGACACCACCCGGGACGCGTTGCTGCGCCACCGGGGTGCATCGGGCCGCGCATCGCCGACCGCGGAATAGCCCTTGGCGCTGACCAGCATGCTCTGCCCGACCACCACGCGTACCTTCTCCGGGTCAACGCTGACCCGGGCGCTGGGGCCCGGCAGCATCCGGATCTCGGTACGCTCAAAGACCGGCCGGGTGCCGGGAACGCTGGCGACGGCGGTCACCCCCAGTGTGCCGGTGGAGCCGGCATAGACCAGACCGGTGGAGTCGACCCGGCCTTCGAATCGCCCGCCGCTGCCCACGAACCGGATGGTGGCCCCCGGAACGGCGCGTCCGGCCGAATCGAGGGCCTCGGCGGTGAGGCGGAGCGTGTCGCCCGCGGTCAGGCTCCGGATCGCCGGCGAGAGCGCCACTTTGGCGATGGGAGACGGGGCCTGCGGCGCGGGGGGAGGAGTGGGCTGCTGGGCCAGCAGTGCCAGACTGAACAAGAGCATGGGAGTCGCCGGGGAATCGGGTGCGTGCTGCTACGGGAGTGCGGAGAGCGGGATAAGGTTCAGTCTCCGAGGGCGATTGTCAACGTTGTTTCAAGGTGGGGTCCGGGCTCACTCGCCGACATCCACCATTGCCACCGAACGGATCTCGGGCAGCGCCCGTAACGACGCGAGGACGCCGGCGGGGAGCCGGGCGTCGACGCTGATCGCCGCCAGGGCCTCGCCGCCCGCGGTCACCCGAGCCTGGTGATACCCGGCGATGTTGATCCCGGCATTGCCCAGCAGCGTGCCGACTCGGCCGATGACCCCGGGAACGTCGCGGTTGCGCAGCACGACGAGGAGCCCGCGGGGCTGGAGATCGACCAGGAAGTCGTCGATTCGAACCAACCGGAGGTGGCCCTCGCCCAGGAGCGCACCTGCCACCCGGGTCGTGGTGGCCCCGGCCAGAATCCGGAGCTCGATGACGGTGGGGTAGTCGCCGGGGGCGTCGGCCCGGGTACGCTCGACCTGGATGCCCCGCTGGCGGGCAAGGTGCAGCGCGTTTACCACGTTGACCGCGGGAGCGCCGATGGCACCCTCGAGGAGGCCGATGACGGCGCCGGCAGTGATCGGCCGCAGCAGGTCGTCGCCGTCCCCGGCATAGCGCACCTCGGCCGCGCTGATGGGCCCATCGGCCAGGGCCGCCGCCAGGCGACCGAGCCGGGTGGCCAGGTCCAGCAGCGGCTTGAGGCGCTTGAGCCGCTCGCCGCCGACCAGGGGCGCGTTCACCGCGCCGGCGAAATCGCCCTCGAGGAGGGCCGCTTTCACCGCCTCGGCGATCTCGATGGCCACGTTGAGCTGGGCCTCTTCGGTCGAGGCACCGAGATGGGGAGTAAGCACCACGTTGGGCAGGGCCCGGAGGGGATGATCGGCGGGGAGCGGCTCCTGGTCGAAGACGTCGAAGGCCGCGCCCGCCAGGCGGCCATCCTTGAGCCGGGCGATGAGGGCGGTTTCGTCGACCAGGCCCCCGCGGGCGGCGTTGACGATCACACAGCTGGGTTTGAGCAGTGCGAGCTGGGCTTCACCCAGGATGCCGCGGGTGTTCTCGGTGAGCGGGACGTGGAGCGAGATCGCGTCCGACTCCCGCAGGACGGTGTCGAGGGCGGTCAGTTCGACCCCCATGCCGCGAGCCGCCTCGGCGCTGAGGTAGGGGTCGTAGGCCAGCACCCGCATGCCGAAGGCCCGGGCCCGGCGAGCCACCTCACCGCCGATGCGTCCGGCGCCGATCAGACCGAGGGTCTTCCGGTAGAGTTCGGTGCCGCTGAAGCTCGAGCGGTCCCACTTCCCTTCCCGCATCGAGCGGTCGGCGGCCGGCACCTTCCGGATCAGCGAGAGCAGGAGCGCGCATGCCAGCTCGGCGGCGGAAACAGTATTGCCGGCAGGGGCGTTCATCACGGCCACGCCCTTCTCGGTCGCGGCGTCGACGTCGATGGTGTCGACCCCCACGCCGGCGCGGCCGATCACCTTGAGGCGGGTGGCGCGGGAGAGGGCCTCGCGCGTGATCCTGGTGGCGCTTCGCACGAGGACGGCATCGGCCTCGGCGACGGCAGCGGTGAGGTCCTCCCCTTTGAGCCCGGGACGTTCGATCAGCTCGAAGCGGGCATCGGCGGCGAGGGGGGTGAGACCTTCACGGGCGATTTTGTCGGCGACCAGCACCCGGTAGCTCATGCGGTCAGCACCTCTTCCAGGGCCGCGAGGAGGACCTCGAGCTCGGCAACGGTGTGGTCACCCATGTGGCCAATCCGAATCGTGGAGTCCTTGAGGGAGCCGTAGCCGGAGGAGATGGTGAACCCCCGGGCTTTCATCGCGTCGTTGACCTCCGACCCCTTGCGGCCGGCGGGCATGGTCAGGCAGGTGACGGTCGGCGAGCGGAAGCCGGCGGGTGCCAGCACGTCGACGGCCAGTCCCCTGGCCCGCAACGCTTCGGCCCAGGCCCAGGTCCGGCTGGCCATGGCCTGATGCCGGGCCCAGCGGTTCTCGATGCCTTCCTTTTCGATCCGGGCGACTTGCGCGGCCAGCGCGTACAACAGCGAGAGGGCGGGCGTGTTGGGCGTCTGGTTCTTGACGATGTAGCTCTCGAACTCCACCAGGTCGAAGTAGGTCCCGCGGTTGGGCGTGCGGCGGGCGCGCTCGAGGGCGCGTGGCTGCGCCACGCCGAGCGCAAGACCGGGGGGAAGCGCGAGAGCCTTCTGCGAGCCGGTGAGAACGAAATCGAGGTCCCAGGCGTCGCTTTCGACCGGCGCGCCGGCAACGCCGGTGACACTGTCGACGAGCAACAGCACATCGCCGGCTGCATGGGTGACCCGTGCCAGCTCGGGAAGAGGGTTAAGCGCGCCGGTGGATGTTTCGGAGTGGACCACCGTGACCGCATCGTACTTGCCGTGCTCGAGCGCCGCGGACACCTGCTCCGGAGTGTGGACCTGCCCCAGAGGCACTTCGAGGGCGGTGGCCTCGCAGCCGTTGGCCTGGGCGATCTTGTAGAACCGTTCACTGAAGGCGCCGTTGACGAGGGAGAGCACCCGTTTGCCGGCACAGTTGCGGATCGCGGCCTCCATCAGGCCGGTGGCCGATGACGAGGAGACATAGACCGGTCGGGCGGTCCGGAAGATCCGTTGGAGCCCGGGCGCCATGTCGGCGAGGAGCTGCTCCATCGACTTGCCGCGGTGGCCGATCATCGGCCGGGTCTGGGCGGCGAGGATCTCGGGAAGAACTTCGGTGGGTCCTGGGAGGAAGAACCGGCCGAACTGGGTGGCGGGCTTCACAGTGGTCGCCATAAACAAGCTGCTCGTTGAGAGGAGTTGGGCGAGGCGGAATATAGGCGGTCAGGGGGTCAGGCGGTCGGCCGGTCAGGCGGTCAGCGAGACCGAATCAGTCGGGATTCCCGTCAGCGTCACGGTAGTACGCCCCGGCGGGCCAGGTCCAGCACCGCGGTGAGACCCGGGCCGGGGATGACGAAGTCGGCAGCGGCCACCACCGGCTCGCGACGGGCCACCCCGGTAAAGACGGCGAAGCGGTCAATCACCGGCTTCGCCTCGAGATCGGTCGCGCCGTCGCCAACCAGAAGGACCGGCCGCACCAGGTCGGTGCGCGCTTCGATCCACATCCGCTTGCCACCCGAGCGGGTGAGCACCGAGGACTCGTCGAAGCCGGCGTAGGCGCCTGCCGGATCGAAGTAGAGGTCCACCGCTCCGATCCGGTGCTCCGGCACGCCGAGATGGTGGCCGATGGCGCGGACCGCGGGGAGCAGACCACCCGAGAGGATGAAGACCCGGATCCCGTCGCTCATGAGGCCGCGCACCACCTCGAGGGCTCCGGGAACGATCCGGTCGACATACTGCCGGCCGATCCGGTCCACCGCCGTGCGGGTGGGGCGAATCAGCTCGAGTCGCCGGCCATAGACCGATTCAAGGGGGATCTCGCCCAGCATGGCGAGTGCGGTGAAGCGCTGCACCTCGTCGCGATGGGCCGCGGCCAGCTCCTCGATCCCCTCGATGGCCGAGAGGGTCGAGTCGCAGTCGAAGATGACGCTCCGGAAGGCCGGCACTCAGGCCGCCTCGGGGTGGTGGTCGATCAGCACCCGTCGGAGTGGCTGGCGGAGCTTCCAGCGGACCCGAGCCAGCAGGAGGGCGGCCACGAGAATCAACCCCAGCACCAGGCCCCACCATAGGCCGGGCGCGCCCAGCGCGAAGGTGAAGGCCAGCAGGAGCGACACCGGGAGTCCTACCAGCCAGAAGCCGAGGACGCCGATGAGCATGGGCGTGCGGGTATCGCCGAGGCCACGCAGGATGCCGATGCTGGTCACCTGGATCCCATCGAAGACCTGGAAGACCCCGGCCAGGGGAATGAGGGCCCCGGCGATGGCGAGGACCTCGGGGGCCACGGTGTAGATCCGGGCGAGTGGCCCGGGAAAGACCAGGAAGCAGATCGCCGTGGCGCCCATGAAGGTGACCGCGGCCAGCAAGGCGGCCTGGGCCGACTCCCAGGCCGACTCCGGATCGTCCCGTCCAACCGCCCGGCCCACCACGACGGCGGCGGCGCTGGAAATGCCGAGCGGCACCATGAAGGTGATCGAGGCGAGGTTGAGCGCGACCTGGTGTCCCGCGACCATGGTCGTCCCCATGCCCCCCATCAGGAGGCCCACTACTCCGAAGACGCCGTACTCCAATTGATGCTGGGCCCCGATGGGCGCGCCGAGTCGCAGCATCCTGAGGAGCGGAAACGGCTCGAGCGCGGCCCGCCGAAGCGGCAGGACCACGGTCTTGAGAAGCGGCCACGCCAACAGCGGCAGAAGCAGGGCCATGAAGAGCCGGGCGATGGTGCTGGCCCAGGCCGAGCCCACGGCGCCCATCGCGGGGAACCCTCCGTGCCCAAAGATCAAGAGCCAGTTGAGCCCGGCATTGAGCAGGTTGGCGACGACGATGGTCACCATGATCGCCCGCATGCGACCGAGGGCCTGGAGACTCTGGCGCAGCACGACGAACGCGAAGACACCGATGGTGCCGGGGATGCTCACCTGGGCGTAGGCCCCGGCGAGCGGCGCGACATCGGGTGGCTGACGCAGCCACGCGAGCACCGCCGGCGCCGGCAACAGGACCAGGCCCGTGGGGAGGCAGAGCAGCACAGCCAGCACCATCCCCCGCTGTACCCCGCGGGCGATACCCTCCGGATCGTTGGCACCGACCGATTGGGCCACGACCGGATCGAGGGCCATGAGGGTACCCATGCCAAAAATGGAGGCGCCGAAGTAATAGACGTTTCCGAGGGCCACGGCGGCCAGAGCCGTAGGCGAAAGGTGTCCCACCATGACCGTGTCGACCACGCCCATCGCCATCATGCCGAGCTGGACGGCGATGACCGGCAGGGCAAGGGCGAGGAGATCCCGGAAGTCGCGGGTGCGGGGGAGGCGGGGGGCGAGGGGCAAGGAAGTCGATGGTCCTGAGTGCTGTCAGACGTCCGGAAGAAGGGTCAGGAGTCGCGAGCCGGGGTGACGGGGTCGGACAGTATCCCCGGGAGATCCAACTCCTTCTCCTTCGCACAGGCGATCGCCTCGGGGTATCCGGCATCGGCGTGGCGCATGACTCCCGTCGCCGGGTCGTTCCACAGCACCCGCTCGATCCGCCGGGCAGCGTCGGCGGTCCCGTCGCACACGATCACCACTCCGGCATGCTGCGAGAAACCCATCCCCACGCCGCCACCGTGATGAAGCGACACCCAGGTAGCCCCGCTGGCACAGTTGAGCAGCGCATTGAGCAGGGGCCAGTCAGAGACCGCGTCCGATCCGTCCCGCATCGCCTCGGTCTCCCGATTGGGGGAGGCCACCGAGCCGGCATCGAGGTGGTCCCGCCCGATCACCACCGGCGCGGAGAGTTCGCCCGTTGCCACCATGTCGTTGAACGCGAGCCCCAGCCGGTGGCGATCCCCCAGGCCGACCCAGCAGATGCGAGCCGGGAGTCCCTGGAAGGCGATCCGTTCGCGAGCCATGTCGAGCCAACGATGGAGCTGGGCGTCGTGCGGCATCAGCTCCTTGACCTTCCGATCGGTCTTCCAGATATCCTCGGGGTCCCCCGAGAGCGCCACCCAGCGGAACGGTCCGATCCCGCGGCAGAAGAGCGGCCGGATGTACGCCGGGACGAAGCCGGGGAAGTCGAAGGCGTTACTCACGCCCTCTTCCCGGGCCATCTGGCGGATGTTGTTGCCGTAATCGAACGTCGGCACACCCTGCGCATGCCAGGCCAGCATGGCGCGTACATGCTCGGCCATCGACTGGCGGGCCGCCCGCTCCACGGCCTTGGGGTCGGTCGTTCGGCGCTCCTCCCACTGCTCCACCGTCCAACCCCGCGGCAGGTAGCCGTTCACCGGGTCGTGAGCCGAGGTCTGGTCGGTGACGGCATCGGGGCGCACGCCGCGTCGGACCAGCTCGGGAAGGACCTCCGCCGCATTGCCCAGCAGGCCGACCGAGACCGGCTTCCGGTCCGTCGTGGCCCGCCGGATGATGGCCAGGGCGTCGTCCAGATCCTGCGCCTGGACATCGAGGTACCGGGTCCGCAGCCGCATGGCAATCCGGGACGGCTGACACTCGACGGCCAGACAGGATGCCCCGGCCATTGTGGCGGCGAGAGGCTGTGCGCCACCCATTCCGCCCAGTCCGGCGGTGAGAATCCAGCGGCCGAGGAGGTCGCCGCCGTAGTGGCGCCGCCCCATCTCGGCGAACGTCTCGTAGGTGCCCTGCACGATGCCCTGGCTGCCGATGTAGATCCAGGAGCCGGCGGTCATCTGGCCGTACATCATGAGCCCCTTGCGATCCAACTCGTTGAAGTGGTCCCAGGTGGACCACCGCGGCACTAGGTTCGAGTTGGCGAGCAGCACGCGGGGGGCATCGGCATGGGTACGGAACACCCCCACCGGCTTTCCCGACTGAATCAGGAGCGTCTCGTCGGGACCCAGCCGCCGGAGCGTGGCCACGATCCGGTCGAAGCACTCCCAGGTCCGGGCGGCCCGCCCGATGCCTCCGTACACCACCAGCTCCTGGGGCCGCTCCGCCACGTCGGGATCGAGGTTGTTCATCAGCATCCGGAGGGGGGCTTCGGTGAGCCAGCTCCGGGCGCTCATGACGGTGCCACGCGGCGCGCGGATGACCCGGGCATTGTCCGTGCGGCTGGCGGCGGGAGAGGAAGTCATTGTCATCAGGAACGCGCAAAGAGCACGGGAAGAAGGTCGGGGCCGGCCGCATCCAGCACGCGCCCGCTCCGCACCAGCCGGGTGGCCACGAGGATGTCGGGATGGAGATAGCGATCGTGCTCCAGTCGCGGGACCTCGCCTCGAAGGAGCGCACGCACCCGTTCGAGCGGGGCGCTGGAGCGGAGCGGCGAGCGGAAGTCGCACCCCTGTACCGCCGATAGCAGTTCGATACCGAGAATCACGCCCAGGTTGTCCACCATGACGTGCAGGCGGCGGGCGCCGTGGGCGGCCATGGAGACGTGGTCTTCCTGGTTGGCTGAGGTGGGGATCGAATCCACACTCGCCGGCACGGCGCGGGTCTTGTTCTCGGCCACGAGGGCGGCGGCGGTGACCTGCGGGATCATGAACCCGGAGTTGAGCCCCGGCTCGGGGGTAAGAAAGGCCGGCAGGCCCGAGAGCACCGGGTCGACCAGCATCGCGATCCGCCGCTCCGCCAGCGACCCGATCTCGGCCAATGCCAGCGCGATCATGTCGGCGGCGAAGGCCACCGGCTCGGCGTGGAAGTTCCCGCCGGAGAGCGACTCCCCGGTGTCGGGGAAGATCAGGGGATTGTCCGAAACGCCGTTGGCTTCGGTCGCGAGGGTCTCGGCGGCCTGGCGGAGCAGATCGAGCACCGCCCCCATCACCTGGGGTTGGCAGCGCAGGCAATAGGGATCCTGGA
The DNA here is from genome assembly GCA_964642475.1 of uncultured Gemmatimonadaceae bacterium. Taxonomy (GTDB): domain Bacteria; phylum Gemmatimonadota; class Gemmatimonadetes; order Gemmatimonadales; family GWC2-71-9; genus JADJOM01. The sequence goes on from CAZXRC010000042.1 coordinate 14,282, forward strand.
CCCGGTCGTCGCCGACGAGATGGGAGGCGCGGATTGCGCTCCCCTCCATGAGGCGGCGCAGCGCGTCGGCGGTCTCCGCCTGGCCCGGATGCCGCCGCAGCCGGTGGATCCGCGGATCGAACGGCGCGTCGGAGCCGCGGGCCGCGTCGGTCGAGAGCGCACCGGTCACCAGGGCCGCGCGGAACAACCGCTCGGATTCGAAGAGGGCGGCAAGCGCGTACGCGGTGGAGAACTGGGTCCCGTTAAGCAGGGCGAGGCCCTCCTTGGGACCCAGGTCGAGCGGCGCAAGGTCGGCCTGCCGCAGGGCGTCGGCTGCCGGCACCGGCGTTCCGTCGATCAGAAACTGGCCGACGCCGATCATGGCGGCGGTCATATGGGCCAGCGGGGCCAGGTCGCCACTGGCCCCGACCGAGCCCTGGGACGGCACCACCGGCGTGAGTCCTCGGAGGAGCAGCTGCTCCAGCATGGTGACCGTCGCGGGGCGCACCCCCGAGGCCCCCTGCCCCAGACTCGCGAGCTTGAGGGCCAGCATCAGGCGCGCCACCGGCACCGGCATCGGGTCGCCTACGCCGGCGGCATGGGAGAGCACGATGTTCCGTTGCAGAACGGCGAGGTCGCCGGGGGCGATCCGGACGCTCGCCAGCTTCCCGAAGCCGGTATTGATGCCGTAGACCGGGTCGCCCCGGGCCACGATCCGGGCCACGGTGGCGGCCGATCGCTCGACGGCCGCCAGGGCTACCGGCGGAAGCGAGACCGACGCGCCCCCGTAGACCGCGGCCCACTGGGCGAGGGACACATTGCCGGGATCGAGTCGAATGGTCATGCGCCCTCGTAGACCCGCTCGTGGAGCGGGTTAAACCCGATCCGGTAGACCAGCTCCGCGGGCCGTTCGATGTCCCAGATGGCCAGATCGCAGCGCTTGCCGGGCTCCAGGGTTCCGACCTCGTGCAGCCGGCCCAGGGCCCGCGCCCCTTCGCGGGTCACGCCCAGCAGGCACTCGTCGACGGTGAGGCGGAACTGCGTGGCCGCCAGGTTCATCGCCAGCAGGATGGACGTGAGCGGCGAGCTGCCGGGATTGAGATCGGTGGCGATCGCAATCGGGACCCGGTACCGACGAAACAGGTCCACCGGGGGGAGATGGCGCTCCCGGAGGAAGTAATAGGCGCCCGGCAGCAGGACCGCGACGGTGCCCGCGCGGGCCATCGCCAGCACCCCATCGGCGTCGGTGTATTCCAGGTGGTCGGCGGAGAGGGCCTCGAAGCGGGCGGCGAGGGCCGCGCCGTGCTGGTTGCTGAGCTGGTCGGCATGGAGCTTGACCAGCAGCCCCTCCGAGCGGGCCGACTCGAAGACCCGGGAGATCTCGGCGGGGGAGAAGGCGATTCGCTCGCAGAACCCGTCCACCGCATCGGCCAGGCCCTCACGCGCGATCTCCCGCATCATCTCTCCGGCCACGAGGTCCACATAGGCCTCCCGATCCTCCCGGTACTCGGCGGGAAGGGCGTGGGCGCCGAGGAAGGTGGTGAGGACATCGACCCGGCGGACCCGGGCCAGGTCCCGGGCGGCGCGGAGTTGGCGCACTTCGGCCTCGAGCTCGAGACCGTAGCCCGACTTGATCTCGACGGTGGTGACCCCTTCGGCCAGAAGGGCATCGAGCCGGGGCAGCGCGGCAGTCACCAGGTCGCCGCGGGTGGCGATGCGGGTGGCCGCCACGGTGGAAAGGATGCCTCCACCCTTCCGGGCGATCTCCTCGTAACTGGCACCCGCGAGCCGGAGCTCGAACTCGTGGGCCCGATCGCCACCGTAGACGAGGTGGGTGTGGCAGTCCACCAGGCCGGGGGTGATCCAGCGCCCCTCGCCGGAGACGATCTCGGGCGCGTCCAGCCCGGCAGGTGCGTCCTGGGCCGCGCCGGCGTAGATGATACGGCCGTCCGAGCAGGCCAGCAGGCCTCGCTCGATGGCGCCCAGCCCGGGAAGCCCCGGAGCCATCGTGGCGAGCCGCACGTCGCGCCAGATGCGGTCACACTTCATGGCGCGGGGAACGACGGGAGGGTCGGGAAGGCACGGGAGAGATCGTTAGGGGATACCAAGCCACTTAGCGCGCCCGGCAGGACTCGAACCTGCGACCCTCTGCTTAGAAGGCAGATGCTCTATCCAGCTGAGCTACGGGCGCTGGGGGTATGGGGCCGTAGGCTGTAAGCCGTAAGCCGTAAGCCGTAAGCCGTAAGCCGTAAGCCGCTTGGCGAAAGCTAGCTGGAAACCCGTTTCAGACCAACCTCGTAGAGGGTCCCGTTCGGTCCCACCCGCGTCATTCCCTCACCGGAGGTCCCGTGCTGTCGCTTCTGCTGCCACTGCTGCTTGCCCCCCCTGCGGCCCGGCCGGTCTCCCCTGCCCCGGCCGATGGCGAGGCCCTGATTCGCGCCATGTATGACAAGTACCAGGGCAAGTGGTACCGCACCCTCACGTTCGTCCAGACTACCACCGACCTTCGCAAGAACACCAAGGAGACCTGGTACGAGGCGGCCCGGATTCCGGGGATCCTGCGGATCGACATCGCCCCGATCGACAGCGGCAAGACCATTCTCTTCCGGAACGATTCGATCTACCAGTTCGATGGCGGGGCGCTCAAAGCCTCGCAGCCCTTCGTCCACCCGCTGATGGTGCTCGGCTTCGACGTCTACCTCGACCCGGTCGAGCGCACCCTGCAGCGACTCAAGAGTCTCGGCTTCGATCTCTCCACCATCCGGGAGGACTCCTGGCAGGGGCGACCGGTCTACGTGGTCGGCGCGGCCAAAGGGGACACCGCCACCAAGCAGTTCTGGATCGACCGGGAGCGGCTGGTCTTTGTCCGGATGATGGAGGCGGCGCGCAACGGCTCGGGCAACATCGTCGAGACCCAGTTCAACAAGTATCAGCCGCTCGGGAAGGGCTGGATCTCTATCGAGGTGAAGTTCATGGTGGCGGGCAAGGTGGTCACCCTGGAAGAATACGCCGACGTGAAGGGCGACCCGGCCCTGCCGGACGAGTTGTTCAACCCGTCGGCATACGGAAGGCCGCGATGGGTGCCGGGAGCCTGAGGGTCGATGACAGAACGATGACGGGTGAGGAGTAGTAACACGACGGGCGGGTTCCCCGGGGAATCCCGCCCGTCGCACCCTTGCCACCGGCGGCCGCCTAGAAGCCCACCAACTGCTCCCGGGGGTCGGTGCTCACGAAGTAGAGGGTCTTGCGGACCCCGCCGGGCTCACGAAGCAGCTGCACCAGGTTCTGCTGATCCCGAAACAGCTCGAACATCACCCCGTGGAGCAGGCCCAGCTTCTTGGGAGGGGCCGCAGCCTCTCCTTCCAGCACATACCAGACCACGTCCTGCGACGAAGGGTCGCGCTCGGCGCCAGAGGCGGTGACCCGGAGGGACACCCGCTTGCCGTCGGCATCCACCACCAGGGTCCTTCCCAGGTAGGCCCCGAACAGCGAGTCGGCCCGCGCCTCCGGGCCGAGGCGGAATTCCGCCCTGCCGCTGAACTGGGCCAGGGCTTTTTCCAGGTCGTCCTTGAATAACCGGATCCGGCAGACGATAGAAGTTCCTTCGACCACCATTCGGGTGTGCGTGAGGTGCAGGTCGTGGGCCGGGGCGGACCGAGGCTCGAGACCCGGGCGCCGAGTCGACACCGCTGGCCTCGGACCCCGGAGCGCGGACCCCGGCAGGCCCGCCGCCAAACCCGCGACCAGCACCAGGGTCAGCATCACGACGCGGCGGGGGGCGCCTTGGTCCAGACGTTGTTGTCCTTGTTGATATCGATCAGGACCTCGTCGGGATCGAGCACCACTTTGGTGACGGTCTTGTCGGTGAACAGGCCGTAGGTGAAGCTCTGCTCGTTCCGCCGCCAGATATCGACGCCGAGTTTCACCCGCTGGGTGGTGCCGTCATCGAACGTCAGGTCCATCTGGACCGGCATCACCAACCCGCCCTTGTTCTCGATCTTGATACGGACGTAGTTCTTGCCCCGGCTGTTGTCGCCCACCAGCGAATCGGCGGGCTGGGCGTCGACCGAGGCCACGGCCTGGTCGTTGGCGTAGGTGGTATAGAACCAGCCGCGCCAGAACCAGTTGAGCAGCTCGCCCGCTCCGTCGTCCACCGATCGGAAGAAGTCGGCCGGCTGGGGATGCTTGAACATCCAGCGCTTGGAGTAGCTGCCGAACGCCTGATCGAAGAGCTTGGGCCCGAGCACCTGCTCGCGGAGCAGGACCAGGCCGGCGGCCGGCTTGCTGTAGCCGTTGTTGCCGAACTGCCGGTGGATGTAGTCCGATTCCGTCATCAGCGGGGTCTGGTCCGGGTCCTTCATGTAGGGCACCAGGTTCTTGCCCGGACCGCGCTGGCTGGGATAGGCCGGGTCCCAGTCCTTTTCGGCGTAGTACTGCAGGAAGCTGTTGATCCCCTCGTCCATCCAGGTCCACTTCCGCTCGTCCGACGCGACGATCATCGGGAACCAGTTGTGTCCCACTTCGTGAATGGTCACCGAGATCAGCGCGCGTGCCAGGCCCGTCGAGTAACTGCCGTCCTCCGCCGGCCGGGCGCCGCAGAAGGCGATCATCGGGTACTCCATGCCGAACACCGGGCCATGGACGTTGGTCGCCTGGGGATAGGGGTACTCGAACGCCAGGCGACCGTAGGTCCTCATCGTTTGGGCGATGGCGCGGGTCGAGACGCTGTCCCACAGGGGCATGGCCTCGCGGGGGTAGAGCGAGTGCAGCTCGATGGTCCGGCCACCGGGCCGGTAGCGGAAGCCGGCGGCGTCCCAGACATAGGTCTTGGACGACACCCAGGCGAAGTCACGGACGCTGTCGGCGTGGAATTTCCAGGTGAGCGGGCCGGTCCCGGCGGGACGGCTCCCCGGCGTCATGACCTCATCTTTGGAGATGATGAACCTGGGCGTGTCGCCGGCGATGGCCTGCGCCAGTCGCTGCCGCTGGGTGGCGGTCAGCACCTGGAGCGGGTTGAGGAGGACGCCGGTCGAGCCGACGATGTGGTTCCGGGGGACTGTCAGCTCCACGTCATAGGTGCCGAAGTTGAGATAGAACTCCCCCTGCCCGTAGAACTGGTCGGTCTGCCAGCCGTTCACGTCGTCGTACACCGAGGCCCGGGGGAACCACTGGGCGATCTCGTAGAGCCAGCCATCCTTGACCGATTCCCGCACCCCGCGGCCGTTGCGGCTGTTCTCCGGCACCAGAAAGCGCCAGTCGATCTCCACGACCGCCCGGGCCCCGGGCGCGAGGGGCGTCGGCAGGAGCACCTTCATCACGGTCCCGTTGATCACGTACTCGGCGTCGGCCTTGACCGGCCGGCCGGCCCGGGTGGTCACGACCTGAACCCGGGAGATCTTGTGGCCGCCGTCGAAGGGCTCGGGCAGGAGGAACTGGCGGGCCTGGGGTGAGATGCTCCGGGGCAGCGCGCCCTGATCGCGGATGGTGCGGCTCACTGCCGGGTCATCGATGTTCTGGTCGACCTGGAACCAGAGGTATTCGAGCCGATCGGGCGAGTTGTTGTGGTAGGTCACCCGCTCCGACCCGGTGATGGAATGGTCGGTGGTGTCGAGCGTGGCCTTGATGCTGTAGTCCACCTGCTGCTGCCAGTACTTGGGTCCCGGTCCGCCGGAGGCGTTGCGATAGTCGTTGGGGTCGGGGAACTCCTCTACCCCGCGGAAACTGGACTTGTTGGTCTTGGGATTAGGCTCGGTGTTGAGCCACTGCTGCGCGGCCGCGGGGCGCGCCGCCGCCAGCGCCCAGAGCACCGTCGCGAGAATCAGAACGGGACGAGAGGAGATCGCCATCGCAGGGTTCCGTTGGGGGTTCGTGGAGAGGACACCGAAGGGAAAGTTACCGTGCGAACATGACCGCATCGTGAAGACGGCCATCAGCGGACCCGCTGGACCAGCAGGACCATGCCCGCCAGGGCGATGCCGCCGGAGACCGCCATGACCCAGGTACGGCGGGCGAACCCGAAGGCCCGCTCGGCCAGGTACCCCAGCGCCAGCACCGCGGCAACGATGAGCAGCTGGCCCAGCTCGAGACCCAGGTTGAAGGAGAAGAGGGGCAGAGCGATCGACTCCTCACTCCCGAGCAGACTTCGCAGGAACGACGAGAAGCCGAGGCCGTGAATCAGGCCGAAACAGGCGGCCAGGATGTAGCGGAGCGGCTGACCCCGCAGCGCCGCTCCCGGCCGCGGCCGGGCCAGAAGCAGCGCCATGAGGCCTGACAGCACGATCGTCAGGGCGATCCCGGCCTCGACGATGCTGGCATCGATCCGCACCAGGTCGAGCGTGGCCAGCGCCAGCGTGACGGAGTGCCCAAGGGTGAAGGCGGTCACCAGCCAGAGGAGCCGGCGCCACTCGGCCACCGGATAGGACACCGTCAATGCGGCGATGAAGAGGATGTGGTCGGCACCTCGGAGATCCGCAATATGGTGCAATCCCAGGCGCAGGTAGGTCAGAATCTCTGAACCCATGAGCGTGGTCCCTTACGCTGGTGGACCGGGTCGGTTTCGGGGGGCGTGAGCCAGCGCACCGGGAAAGTGTAGCGGAGCGCTCCGAACCACCCGAACAGCGCCAGACTGCTTGCGCCATGCTGCTGTGGAGTATAGGGTTAACCAGTGCGCGAAGGCGGCATCTCGCGCCCCAAGCTCCTCCACACAACGCCCCGCACCGGGGCCTGGCACGCACGGCCCCGCGCCGGTATCTGCCAGTTGATCACCCGGCACACCTCTGGGACTCACCGGCCGCATCGGCCGTGAGCCTCGTTCCCGAACCCGGACCCTGCATGCGCCGTCTCAAGATCGGCATCCTCGACCTGGTGGCCAAACGTCCGCAGCCGGGCCTCTATGGCCGGATCATGAATGCAAACCTGGCCAGCATCATGCCGCAGGTCCTGGGTGTCTGGTGTGAACAGGCGGGGCACGAGGTGCGATACGTCTGCTACACCGGGGTCGAGGACCTGCTGAGCGAGTTCCCCACCGATCTGGACATCCTGTTCATCGGCGCGTTCACCGAAGCGGCAATGGTGGCGTACGCGTTCAGCAACATGTTCCGTCAGCGGGGGGCGGTCACCGTGCTGGGTGGGCCGCACGCGCGCTGCTACCCCGAGGACGCCCGCAAGTACTTCGACTACGTCCTGGGTTTCACCGACCGGACCGTGGTCGACGAGGTGCTGGCCGAGTGCGGACAGCATCGTCCGGTGGGCCGGATGATGGCCGCCACCCAGCAGCCGAGGGAGCTGCCGGGACTCGAGGAGCGATGGAAGTTCGTGGCGGCCACGCTCAAGAAGGCCCCGACAGTCAAGTTCGTGCCCATGATCGGGAGCCTGGGCTGCCCCTACACCTGCAGCTTCTGCATCGACTCCACCGTCGACTACCAGCCGCTCAGTTTCCCGGCGCTCCAGGCCGACCTCAAGTTCCTGCTCACCAAAATGAAGGACCCGATCGTCGGGTGGCATGACCCCAACTTCGGGGTCCGTTTCGACGACTACATGGACGCGATCGAGGCGGCGGTGCCCCGGGGGAGCATGCGGCATATCGCCGAAAGCAGCCTGGCGCTTCTGTCCGAGCCCCACCTCAAGCGGCTCCGGCAGAACGGATTCCAGGCCATTCTCCCGGGGATCGAGTCGTGGTATTCGCTGGGCAACAAGGCCAAGACCCGCGACACCGGCATGGACAAGGTGCGGAAGGTGTCGGATCACGTGAACATGATCCTGCGCTACGTGCCGTACGTCCAGACCAACTTCGTCATGGGCCTGGACTGCGACTCCGGCCCGGAGCCGTTCGAGCTGACCAAGCGGTTCCTGGACATGACCCCCGGTGCCTTCCCGGCGTACTCGCTCAACACGGCGTTCGGACGGGCCGCCCCCATCAACCTCGACTACCAGCGGGCCGGCCGGGTACTTCCGTTCCCGTTCCATTTCCTGAACAACAACCACGCGATGAACATCCGGCCGCTGGGCTACCAGTGGCCGGAGTTCTACAGCTACCTGGTGGACGTCACCCGGTACTCCTTCACCTGGAAGATGATCGGCCGGCGCTTCGCAGCGACTCCGGCCGCCATTCCGCGGTGGATGAACTTCGTGCGGGCGGTGTCGTCCGAGGGGTTCGGCCGGATCAAGTACCACACGATGCTGCGGGGCCTGCTCGACACCGACCGCGAGGTCCGGGCGTTCATGGAGGGCGAGACCACCGAACTCCCCGCCTTCTACCATGGCCGCATCCGTCGCGACCTGGGCGCGCTGTATGAGTGGCTGCCGGAGGGGGCGATCATGCATGACCCGCTGGCCTACCTCAAGAGCACCGAGACCCCGGTACCGGCCTCGCCGGTTGCGCTCAGCCGGGCCCGGGACGGCGCCAGCGCGCCGAACCTCCAGACCTCGGTCGCGTCTCCCGGAGTCCGCCCGACGACGTGAGGGTAGGACGAGGGTCGAAAGAACCAGGGGTCGAGACGACGCCACCAGCGTCGTTTCGACCCCTCGGTCTTTCCGGACGGCGATGCCTAGAGGGCCAGCTCGAACCCGATCCGCACCCGCCGGCCGGGGCCGGTGAAGTTCTGTAGCCCGCGCCCCACCAAGTAGAGCGCCTCGGCGGCCCGGGTCTGCTCCGCGACGGGGAAGAGATGGTCCCCGTTGCCCCAGCGCTCCTCCGCCCCGATCAGGTAAATGCAGTTCGGCACGCTGGGTGCGCCTCCCCGCTGCCAGCTGCCGCAGGCGGCGCGGGGGTCGGCTGCTCCGCCGAAGGAGAGGTCGATGGTTCCGTCGACCTGGCGCGCCCCGTTCTCCTGGGCTTCGACGGCGAACTCGCCGAGATTGGCATCGCGGGTCTGGAGCCACTCGGCGCCGCTCGACGTCTTTCCGTTGGTGGCGAAGACCCGGGTCACCACCCGGCTGTTGAGCAGATTGCGCGCATCGGCAAAAGCGGTGAGCCCGACACTGCCGAAGGTGAAGTGGCGGGTAATCCGGAGGTCCACCAGCTTGAGCGCGGGAAGGCGATCGCCGTTCAGATCCCCGATCGGCGTGGAACAGGGCTGCCCCGAGAGCACCGAGACGTTGGCGGGGTCGAACCCGGCACAACGGGTGAATGCCGTTCCGGTCGCCACCCGGAGGGCGCCGTAGACCCCGGTATTGCGGAAGAGGCCACCGGCCAGGCGACTCTCTGCCGAGGTGTGATACAGCACGGCTCCGCTCAGGGTGTGAGGTCGGCTCACCGCGGACTCCACCCGCGACGAAGAGAACGCTGGAGGATCCTCGGTGGCGTCGGTATAGGTGTACCCCAGCCACGCCTCACCCTCGCCGCCGAACCGCTGCCGGATTCTCAGGTCGACGGACGTCGCCTTGGAGGACCCGCCGTTGCGGGCGCGCAGGATATCGGCCTGGTTGTTCGTGAACGGATCGAGTTGGGCCACCAGCTCGGTCCGGACCAGGTCGTTGTCCTGCCGGGTGGCCACCACGGCCTCCACACCCAGGCGCTCGCGCGGCCGGTAGCTGGCGCCAAACTCGAAGATGGTGGCATGCACGTAGTCGAGGTCGGTGCCGTACAGCGAGCGAGGCGAGGTCACCGACAGGTCGGTGTTGATCCCGGCGTAGACCAGGGCAAGATCGGGCTGCTGGGCCAGAGCGCCAATGCCGCCGGTGACACTGAGCTTCGGCGTGGCGGTCGCCGTGACGCGGAGACGTGGACTCACCCGGCTGTGGCCCTTGTCCTCGATGAAACCCGCCGCAGGATTGGCGGGATCGAAGCCGGGGGCGGACGAGATGCGGGGGAAATCGGGCCTGGCAGCTCCTGACCTGAAGTGGTCGAAGCGAACCCCGGCCTCCACCTGAATGGGAGCCAGGCTGTACCTGAGGTCGGCAAAGAGGGCCGAAGCCCGGGGGGATTCCCG
>CAZXRC010000043.1:0-23635 GCA_964642475.1 uncultured Gemmatimonadaceae bacterium
AAGAGGATCGCGTCCCGGTGACGGGACTTGATCTCCCGGTACTGCTGCATCAGGGGAGTGCTGCCGGTGTCGGCGGCGCGACCGCTCACGGTTCCTTGACCACGAAGGGCGAGCCACCGAGCCTGCCCCGGACCTGGGCGGCCACGGCCTGGGCCCGGGTGCGCTCGGGCCACGGGCCGGTGCGCACCTTGAAGAGGGCGCCGTCCTTCACGACGTAGGGGGTAAAGCCGGCGCCCTTGAGTCCGGCCGCGAGTTTGTCGGCCGCCGCCTGGGTGTTCACCGCGCCGACCTGCACCGCAAAGCCGGACCGGGGGGCGGGTTTGGACGCGGCGGTGTCCTTCTTCGCCGTGTCGGGCTTGAGGGTGTCGGCCGCCGAGAGATTGGTGCAACGCCCGTTCATGAACTCGAGACGGTTGCGGAGCTCGACGTCCTCGCCCAGGCGTGGCATGGCGATGGCGAGCCAGTCGCAGGCTTCGCGCGGCTTCCGCTGGTCGAAGAGCGAGCGGGCGGCCCACTCGGCCGCGGTGGGGATCAGGGGCGAGTCGGGATAGTCGCTGCGGATCCGATCCATCTGCCGCACCGCCCCGGCCACGTTGCCGGAGGCGTAGTCGAGGAGCCCCAGCCGGTAGAGGGCGTCGTCGGCCCAGGTGGAGTTGGCAAACTCGACCGATACCCGGGTGTAATTCCGCCGCATGTCTTCCACGCTCCGCGACACCAGGCCCATGGTATAGACCACCTGGGGATACAGGGTGTCGGTGGGCGGGATGGTCCGGAGGAGGTTGTTCACCACCACGCGGGCCGAGTCGCTGGCGCCGTCCTGCGCGAGGCGAAGGGCGTCGCGAAGGCGGGGGTCGTCCTGGGCCCGCGCCGAGGTCGCTGTAAAGGCGAGGACCATGAGGCCGCAGAAAAAGGCGGACAGGCGGACAGACGGTCGGACGGTCAGTGGACGCATCATTACTCGAGGGCCTTGAGGGGTGTTCGCACTATGGTCCTGCCGGCGGACTGACCGTCCGACCGTCCGACCGCCTGACCCCCGAGCATCAGCACCACTCCGGTCATCACTCCGAGGTCGTCCGAGACCCGAATTCCCTTGAGGGCGGTGTCGGCCTCGAGGGTAATGCGGAGCGCCGTCTTGAGCCGTGCGGCAGGCCACCTTTCGGCCCGGCGGCTCCAGTCACGGGCCAGGGCCTTCCAGTCGCCCAGTCCGAAGGGGCGGATCTTGAGAAAGCGCTCAAAGATGGCCCGTTCCAGGGCGCTGCCGCGAGTACCCTTGTCGTAGAGCGCCCGGGCCAGCTGAAGGCCGATTAGTCCGGCGCCCAGGGCCGTGATCAGCCGTACTCCCGAGACCCCGGCCTGCTCCAGCACCCGCGGGGTCAGTTCCAGGGCCCTGGCGGTCTCGTCGCCGAGCACTGCTTCCACCCAGTCCTCCAGGGTCTCGCCGTGGCGGACGCCGACCAGGTCGCCCACCTGCTCCCGGCTCACGGGTTCGCTGTCGGAGAGACTGGCCAGCTTTTCCAGCTCGGAGCGCAGCGCGCCGAGCTCGTAGCCGCACGCCGATGCGAGATGCTCGGCGGCCCCTTCGCCGAAGGCGACGCCCAGGCGCTTGGCGTGGTGGGCCAGCCAGCGGGGAACCCGGTCGGGGGGGAGCGGAGCGAAGTCGACGCCCCAGGCACGGTCGGCCAGCGCCTCGTCCGGCTCCCAGTTCCGTTCCTTCTCTTCGTTGGGGGCGGTTTCCTGGAGCACCAGGACGGTGTCGGCGGAGGGGTTTTCGAGGTACCTGAGGAGGACCTCCCGAGGACCCGCCTTCTTGCGCCACGCCTCGACTTCCCGCACCACCACGCAACGGCGGGTGGCCATCATGGGAAGGGTGTTGACCAGGGCGTGGAGCTGCTCCGGGTCGACGGCGGAGGCCACCCGCTGATCGAGGTTGAAGTCACGCTCGTGGGGCTCCAGCGCCTGGTCGACGATGGCCCGGGCGGCTTCCTCTTTCAGGACGTCTTCGGTGCCGTACAGGTAGTAGACCGGCGCCAGCTCTCCGCGACCCAGGGCGCGCAGCAGGTCGTCATAGGAGCGGCGGGGCATGGGCGGAACTATAGCTGAGGGGAGAGACGGGTGGTATGCGCCGGCCGGTGGCTATTGGCCGTTGGCCGTTGGCCGAAAAACCGACAGGCCACGAGCCGATGAGAGGAAGGGTATCTCACGGCCCATGGCCCACGGGTCCAGAACCACTCTTGGACTTTCTTTCCGCAGCACCAATGGCCAACGGCTAACGGCCAAAAGCCCAACGGCCCAACGGCCTACTCGTGCATTCGCTCGAAGGCCACGAAGGGAATCCCCGCCACCAGCCGAGGCTGGGCGACCACCATGGGTGACTCGGCCGCGACCGGAGTGGGGAGCACCGAGATCTCCCGGACGGTGAGGGTCACCAGCGTCGCGAAGAGCACGGCGGCGGCAGTGGCGGCCCAGGGGGAGACCCGGGGCGGCATGGGCTCAGGGACCGCTTCGGTGCTCTGGAGTCGCGCCTCCAACCGGGTCAGAAATTCGGCGGACGGCTGGAGCTGGTCGCCCATGAGCGCATCCACACCCTCGCGCACGGCGCGGTCAAACGCGGCGCAGCGCGGGCACATGTCGAGGTGATCGTCCATTTCCGCGGCCAGCGCCGGATCGTGACCATCCCGGTAGGCGGCGTACTGACGATGAAACTGCCGACAGTTCATTCGGCATTGCCTTGAGAGTTGTACCCATGGCCCGTGACGTAAGGGCCTGATGGCTGGAGAGTTATACGCCCGGGGGGCGGGTTTGTTCCACGTTTCGACCTGCGGCGCCGGGTGGGGTGCGGGCCGGGGTGAATGGCCCCGCTGCCCCCGGCGGCCCGAGTTGCCTCGGTGCGCGGCTCAGTCCAGGTGCGGGCCGATCAACTCGGCGAAGCTCTGCCGGGCCCGGTTGAGACGGCTCTTCACGGTGCCCAGGTTGCAGTGCATGATTTCCGCGATTTCCTCGTAGCTCTTCCCTTCCAACTCCCGCAGCACGAAGACCTCGCGGTGATGGGACGAGAGGCGGGCCACGGTGCGGTCGACCAGCGCCTTGAGGTTGCGCCGCTCGAACAGCTCGTCGGGGCGGTTCTCGGGGTCCTCGAAATCGACCGGTCGCTGCTCCTCCTCATCCCGGGGCCGGGCCTGCTCCAGGGTGACCAGGGGCGAGCGGTTCCGGTTGCGGAGTTCGTTCTTGGCCAGATTGCTGGCGATGGTGTAGATCCAGGTGGAGAACTTGCGGTTGCGGTCGAAGCGATCGAGATGGCGATACACCCGCAGGAACGCTTCCTGGACCAGGTCTTCGGCGCGTTCACGGTCGCCGATCATGCGGTAGACGAAGTTGAGCAGGCGGATCTGGTAGCGGGTTACGATCAGACCGAAGGCCCGGGCGTCGCCTCGGAGGTGGGCCTCGATCAGGAGATTGATGTCGGGCTGCGCCGGGGGCGGGGCGGGGGTCTGCTTCCCACCTGACAGCGCCGACCTGAGGAACTTGAGCAGCACCATCGTTCCTCTCTCCTTCCTCAGGGCCGTCCGATGCCCCGAAACGATCCGGCGTACAGGAGCGCGAGGAGCGTCTTCCCGTCGCAGATCTCGCCCGACTCCATCATCCGCACCACCTTCGACCAGCGGAAGGTGTGGACCTCCATGAACTCATCCACTTCCCGGCGATGCTCCCCCTCCGTCAGTTCGGCGGCGGCGAACAGGTGGATGCGCTCGTCGGTGAAGCCGGGGGTCGTATAGAAGGTGATCAGCCGATCGATCCGACCCGCCCTCCTCCCGGTCTCCTCGGTCAACTCCCGCGCGGCGCAGGCCTCGGGAGTCTCCCCCGGATCGAGTCGCCCGGCGGGAATCTCCCAGATGAAGCTATCCGCCGCCGCGTGCCGGAACTGGCGCAGGAGCAGAATGCGCGGGTCGGGGTCGCCGGGGTCGTCCACGAAGGGGACGACGGCCGAGGCACCGGGATGCCGTACCATCTCGAGCGGGCCGGAGGAGCCATCGGGGAACTGGACCAGGTCGACATCGAGATCGATCACCCTCCCGTGGTATTTCCGCTCGCGGGAAATGAGGCTCATGTCTGAAGGTGCAGCGGGGAACGGCGGGGGACAAGGGCCGGGGTGGCCCGCCCCCCGAGCGACCCCGCTATGTCAGCCGGAGCAGCACCACCGGCACCTTCCACGCCTCGGCGGCGAAGAAATACAGCTCCCGGCGCCAGTCGGCGGAAATCGGGCTGCTGCTGGTGGGGGAAGTGTAGGCGTCGAGATCGGTGCGGCCGGCCTCCAACCGGAGGCGCAACATATGGAAGGGATCGCTCACCAGGAGCACCCGCTTGATCTCGTGGGTATGGGCCCACTGGGCCACCGAACGCATCGAGGCCTGGGTCGAGCGGCCCTCCGGCCGGACTACCACCGCGTGTTCCGGCACCCCGTGCGCCACCAGGTACTGCCGGCCGACGGTGGCTTCGCTCACCCGGTCCCCCTCGCCGATGCCACCGGTCACCACCACGGTGGACGCGAGACCTTCCCGATAGAGATCGGCGGCGTGATCGAGCCGGGCGCGCAGCACCGGAGACGGCTTGCCGTTGTACTGGGCGGCGCCCAGCACCACGATCGCGTCTACCGGCCGGTGCTGATCGGTCCGGCTCGCGACATAGACGGCGAGGAAGGATCCGGCGTAGAGCGTGAGCGCCACCAGCGGCAGCGCGATCAGCGTCCGTCTGACGATCGAGGAAGGCACGGGAGAAAGCTAGGTGGCAGGGCTCCCGGGTGGCACCCGGGCGGGTTTCCGGTTCACGCCAGCTCGAAGCTGTCGCCCAGCTTCGGCACATCGACCTGACGGACCCCCTCCTCCTTGAGCAGCTTCTGCATCGCGAGCGCGGCCTCCGCCTCGCCGTGGACCACGAACGCCCGACGCACCGAGCCGCCCAGCCGCCGGACCCACTGCCGGAGCTCGTCCTTGTCGGCATGGGCCGAGTAGCCGCCGATGGTGTCCACCGAGGCCCGCACCGGGAACAGGTCGCCGAAGATCTTCACCTCCCTGGCGCCCTCCTGGATCCGGCGGCCGAGGGTGTGCTCGGCCTGGAACCCGACGAACAGCACCACGGTGCGATGGTCCCCGATGTTGTTGGCCAGGTGGTGCAGCACCCGGCCCGACTCGGCCATGCCGCTCGCGGCGATGATCACCGCCGGACCGTTCATGGTGTTGAGCTTCTTCGACTCGGAGGCCTCGCGCACGTAGCGCACCAGGGGGAAGTCGAACAGCGCGGTGGTGCGTTCGATCATCTTCTCGTCGCGATCGAAGAGATCGGGGTGGAGCCGGAACACGGCGGTGGCGTCCACCGCGAGCGGGCTGTCGACGAAGATCGGCAGGCCCGGGATCTTCCCCGCCCGGAAGAGCTGGTGGAGACTGTACACCAGCTCCTGGGTTCGACCGACCGCGAAGGAGGGGATGATGATCTTGCCGCCCTTCCCGGCCACCTGCCGCACCAGGTCGCCCAGCCGCTCCTGGGCATCGTGGACCGACTCGTGACTCCGGTTGGCGTAGGTCGACTCGACGATCAGGGTGTCGATCGGCCCGCCGGGCGGGTCGGGGTCGCGGATGATGGGGAGGCCGCTGCGGCCGATGTCCCCCGAGAAGACCACCCGGTGAGGCGTGCCCTCGCTGATGCGGAGATCCACCGAGGCGGAGCCGAGGATGTGGCCCGCGTCGGTGAACTCGAAGGAGAGGTGCTTTCTGAGGTTGTGCACCCGATGGTAGGGGAGGCCCATCATCAGGTCCTGCACCGCCACCGCGTCGGGCAAGGAGTAGAGCGGCTCGCTCCCCGGTCCCATCTTGCCGCGGCGGGCGAGCAGCTCGGCGTCTTTCTCCTGGATGTGGGCCGCGTCGGCCAGCATCACGGCGCAGAGATCGCGGGTTGCCGGCGTGGCGAGGATCGGGGCATGGAAGCCGTGCCGCACCAGCAGGGGGAGTCGTCCCGAGTGATCGATGTGGGCATGGCTGAGAATGATCGCATCGATGCGGCGGGGATCGATCGGCAGTTTGGCGTTGAGTTCGTGGCTTTCGAACCGCCGTCCCTGGAAGAGTCCCGCATCGAGCAGGATGCGGGCGCCCGCCGCCTCGAGCAGGTGCATCGAGCCGGTGACCTGGCCGGCGGCGCCATGGAAAGTGAGGCGGATCGACATGGGATCGGGTCAGGGGTCGGGGGTCAGGGGCTCGGGGGTCGCAGCCACTCGGCCCGCGGCGGCGTCCGATACCCAGCCCGGGACCTCGGGTTCGCCCCGGAAGGTGCTGCCCGGCATCCCCGCGGTCATGGCCCAGCGGTGCAGCCAGGTGATCCCGGCCGGACCGGCGTACTCATCGCGCAGGGTGTAGGCCGAATCCTGGAGCGCAGTCTCGAGCGTCACGAAGCGGTAGCCCCGGCGCACGAACAGGTCGGCCAGGTGGCCGAAGGCGTCGGCGTTGAGGCGGTTGGCGTGGAGCAGCAGAATCTGGGGCAGCTCCCGGCCGAGAATGGCCCGGGACTGCGAATGGTAGTAGGTGATCACGGTGTCCATGTACCGCAGGTAGTCCCGCCGAATCCGGGCGGCCTTTGCGCCCTGCCCCGCCGAGCGGGCCCGGTCGTAGGCCGCGGCGTAGACGTAGTCCGAGTTGTCGATGGTCACCGGCGCAACCCGGTAGTCGTGGGCCGCGAGGAAGGCGTTCAGGCTGTCGCGCACCGCCAGGCTTCGCCCGGTGTGGAGGAAGGGGTGGCGGAAGTAGCGCGGCTTCCTGCCCCGGGCCGCCAACAGCCGGCCGGTGACCTGGTCGCCTTGCAGGATTTCCTCCTGGTAGTCGCGCAGGTCGATCCGGTGCAGGTCGGGATGGGAGCGAGTGTGGTTTCCCAGCTCCAGGCCGGCCGCGAGCCACCGCTCCAGCAGCGCGATCCGGGCGGAATCGAGCGCGCCGGAGGAATCGACCAGCTTGTTCTCGTTGACGAACCCGATCGCGGGGATGCGGTGCGCCGTGAAGGCGGCGAGGAGGCGGCTGGTGGTGGTATCGCGCGCGGCGTCGGTCAGCGGGACCACCGACGTCACCGGCAGGTCGTCGACGGTGACCGCGACGCTCCGGGGAGCCGGCGCCGCCTGAACCAGCAGCGCCAGGGTGGCCAACAGCATCAGCGGGTTCCGAAGAGACGGTCGCCGGCATCGCCCAGGCCGGGCAGGATATAGCCG
Source organism: uncultured Gemmatimonadaceae bacterium (assembly GCA_964642475.1). GTDB lineage: Bacteria > Gemmatimonadota > Gemmatimonadetes > Gemmatimonadales > GWC2-71-9 > JADJOM01. Next base: position 7,241 of record CAZXRC010000043.1, read on the forward strand.
TGCTCGTTGAGCTGGCGATCGAGCGCGGCGGCGAAGACCGGGACGTCGGGATGCCCCTCGAGCATCCGCCGGGCCCCCTCGGGCGCGGCCACGATGCAGAGAAACCGGATCCGGCGGGCCCCGGCGGTCTTGAGGGTGGTGACCGCGGCGGTGGCGGAGCCACCGGTGGCAAGCATCGGATCGAGGATGAAGTAGTCGCGCTCCTTCTCCTCGCCGGGGAGCTTGGCGTAGTAGCGCATCGGCTCGAGCGACGATTCATCCCGGGCCAGCCCGATGTGCCCCACCCGCGCGGTGGGGAGGAGCTGGGACACCCCGTCGACCATCCCCAGCCCGGCCCGCAGGATCGGCACCAGGGTCAGCTTCTTGTCGTTCACCATCCGACCGGTCATGCGCTCGAGCGGGGTGTCGATCTGGACCGGTTCGGTGGGGAGGTGCTTGGTGACCTCGTAGGCCATGAGCATCGCGATCTCGGCGGTGAGCTGCTTGAAGTCGCGGGTGCTGGTTGTCCGATCCCGGAGCAGGGTCAGTTTGTGCTGGATCAGCGGGTGATCGAGCACGGTGAGATTGGGGAAGGCCGGGTGAGGCATGGGGGGAAGATGGCGGGAAACCGTCGGGTTGGGGAGGGCACCCGTCCCGCCTCACGCGAGCGCGGCGTGGACCCTCCGGCGCAGCTCCGGCAGCAGCGCCCGTTCGAACCAGGGATTCCGCCGGAGCCAGATGCCGTTGCGGGGACTGGGGTGCGGAAGGGGGATGGTGCCGGGGAGAAAGCTCCGCCACGCCGCGACCGTGTCGGTGAGCCGCTCCCCCTGCCGGTGGCCGAGGTAATACGCCTGGGCGTACTGGCCGATCACGATACGCAGGCGGATGCCCTTGAGATGAGGGAGGAGCCGGTCATGCCAGGCCTCGCGGCACTCCGCTCGGGGCGGTCGGTCGCCGCTCGAGGTGCTGCCGGGATAGCAGAAGCCCATCGGGACCAGCGCAACCCGGCGCGCATCGTAGAAGACCTCGGCGTCGATGCCGAGCCACTCGCGGAGCCGGTCGCCGCTGGCGTCCTTCCAGGGGATGCCCGACTGGTGCACCCGCTGCCCCGGCGCCTGACCGGCGACGAGGATCCGGGCCGAGGGATGGGCGGTGAGGATCGGGCGAGGGCCCTGGGGGAGCGAGGCGGCGCAGATGCGGCAGGCGCGGATTTCTCCCAGGAGCGCACTCAGACTCTCGCGGCGGGCGGGCATGGACCTCGGCTCAGGCGGGCTGGGTGAAGCGGGGCCCGGCCCGGAGCGCCCGGGGTGACTTGCCGAACAGGCGTCGGAACGCCCGTACGAAGGCCGACTCCGAGGCGAACCCCACCGCTCGCACCACCTCTTTCACCTGCAGCTGGCTGTCGAGGAGGAGGGACCGGGCCTTCTGGAGACGCCAGCGCGAGAGATAGTGCATCGGCGGGAGTCCCAGGCGCTCGCGGAAACGGACCGCGAAGGTGGTGCGCGACTGGTACGCCGCCCGCGCCAGGCTGGCGACACTCCAGTGGGCGGCGGGGTCGGCGTGGATGGCGTTGAGGGCCCGGCGGAGGGACGGATCGGTGAGGGCGGCGAGCGCCGGGGCGGCGGTGGGGTGATGCTCGACGTGAGCCCGGAGCGCCTGCATCAGCAGCACCTCCGAGAGTCGCGCCAGGATCGGCTCGTGTCCCGGCAGGCCGGAGCGGGTCTCCTCTTCCATGTGCCGCAATACCAGCTCGAACCAGCGATAGTCGAGCCCAAAGCGGGCCGGGACATGGATGAGCGGGGGCAACGACGCGAAGATCGGATGGGGAGGCTTCTCCAGGAACCCGAAGTGACCGCACACCAGAATGCGGCGGGGTCCGCCCCGGGCACCGCCGTACTCCAGGTGGCCCACTCGGCCCGGCCGGGCGCGGGCCAGGACATCGGCGAGGGGCAGGGCGGGTGTCTCGGGCCGGTCGGCCAGCAGATGGGCGCTGCCATGCGGGACCAGCGCCAGGTCGCCGGGGCGGAGCCAGACGCCGTCGCCACCGGGCAGCCCCAGCCAGGTGACACCCTGCCCCGAGACGTGGAACCGCACCTTCTGTCCGTCGGCCGGTACCCGGATCGCGAAAGGGGGCCGCAGCGTCGCCCGGAAATACAGGCTCGCCTGGACCTTGAGCACGCGGCAGATGTCTCCCAGTACGTCCACGTCGCCCGCCTCTTTCGGATGGTCCCAATATGGGGCCTTGCCGCGCGCCCTGCCGCTAGCGCTCCACGATGGCGGGGCGGAGCGTGCCGATGATGGTAAGGAGCTCGGCCTTTTCTCTGGCCGGTACCTTGAACTGATCCAGCGTGGCCACGAGGTGGCCCGCCACCTTGTTGAATGCGGTGGAGTCGATGCCCAGTCCGGCGTGCGAAGCCGGCATCGAGGCTCCGATGTAGCTGCAGGGGCCGCCGGTGGCCGAGCACACCAGCAGGACGTTGAGCTGCTTGAACCGGGTCTTGTGCTCGGCGCTGAGCCCGCCGAAGAATGTGCGCAGCGACGGGTCGGTGAAGAGCCGGTCGGCAAAGGTGTTCACCACCGCGGTAATCGCGTCGTAGCCGCCGAGCCGGGTGTAGAGGGAACGCTCCTGAGCCCGGGCGGCGGAGGGGGCGGCCAGGCCGAGCCCCAGCAGGAGAAGCAGGACGGCCACCGACCTGGAGGTGCGGCGGGTGTCATTCAGGCGCATGGGGTGCTCCGGTAAATGGGGACCGGCGTCAGCGATAGAACTGCTCGGAGGTGACCTGGCCGTCGCGCCAGACCCGGACGATGATCTCGTGCCAGACGGTCGGCTTCCCGTCGGGGCCGGTCATGTCGAAGGTCCACTTGCTGAAGCCGGTATCGACGCCGGTGGCGGCGGCGTGCAGGGTGGCGCCATTGAATCCCTTGAGGGTGGCGAAGAAGCTCTTGAGGTGCCCGGTCTGGGCCACCCGTCCGGTCCGGACGGTGCCGTCCGGTTCGCGGAAGACGCAGTCATTGGCGTAGTAGCGGTCCAGCATGTCGAACATCTTGCCCTCGCGGCAGAGGGCGTTCAGGGCGGCTTCGCCCTGGGCCACAGCCGTGGTGCCGGTGGTCGCGTGACTCATGTCGGTCGCTCCTCGAGCGTGGGTGGGACAACGCGGGAGAAGCACAGTAGGGCAGCTCGGGGGAGGGCAACAAGCGCGGGGAACGGCAGGGCGGGAAGATCGAACGCCGGGGCCGGTCGACGGAGTGAATCACCGCAGGGCGAGAGTGACGCGGCGGCATACGGCTTCGTCGGCGCGGCAGACGCTGGCCAGGATCCGGCCGCGGGGCGGGGTGCCGGCGGGCAAGAGGAGTACGGGCGGCGCGGCAAAGTAGGCCGAATCGGGTGACAGCGCCGTGGCGTCGAATCGGAGCACGGTGCCGTCGGTCAGCTCCAGGGCAGGCTTGAGCCGGGCGTTGATCCGGGCCCCCGGCTCGGCGGTGAGCACGAGCCGGAGCCCCGCGGCCTCGGTGTGGCGCTCGAGGGTGAGCGGCGGATGGGGCCGGGAGGAGCAGGCCAGCGCGCCGAGGAGCGCGGCCAGGATCGGTCGCCTCACGGCTCGGCCAGGAGGGCCTGGAGCCGGGCGTCCCACCGGTCGTACTCGGCGTCGTGCAGATGGAATTCGCCGGCGCCTTCGAAGCGAATGTTCCCCTGTCTGTCGATCAGCACGTAGCTGGGCCAGTACCTGATGTCGTAGAGGTCCCAGGTGGCGCTGTCGTTGTCCTGGGCGTTGGGGTACTCGATGCGATACCTGGCGAGCGCCTTGGCCACGTTCTCGCGGCTATGCTCTCCGGCGTAGGGGGGGAACTCGGGGCGGTGGATGCCGACGATCGTCAGCCCCTGGCTCCGGTACTTCCGGTCGAAGTCGACCAGCGAGGGGACGGTGTTGGTGCAGTTCCAGCAGGTGAAGGTCCAGAAGTTGAGCAGCACCACGCGGCCTTTGAGGGAGGCCAGGGTGAGGGGGCGATCCCCCGGGGTATTGAGCCAGGTGGTGTTGCGCCATTGGGGCGCGGGACGGATCTCGGGACGGGTGTTGGTCAGGGGGTTTCGGGCCTGGGCCGACGCGGAGGTTCGGGCGGCGCTGCTCAGCGCCAGGGCGCCGAGGAGGGTGATGGCAGCGGCGGAGGCAAGGGTGAAGACGGGGCGCATCATGGGCGGGTCCTTGGCACGGGTCCAGCCAAGGAACGCCGGGAAGGGGGGATCGGTTCTGGGCCCAAGTGGCGGAGGGGGGCGGGGTTTGCACCCCCTGCCGCTTTCCTTATATTCCCCCGCCCCAAGAGGCTAGGTAGCTCAGTTGGTAGAGCAGCGGACTGAAAATCCGCGTGTCGGGGGTTCGATTCCCTCCCTAGCCATTCGCCGGTGGACAGCAGTCGCTGGCTGAGCATTGCTCCCCGCTCGTGCTCGATCCGCCAAGCGGCTCCGTCGGTCCCTCCCTCGTCTTCAGCTCAGCGGCGGCGCCCGAGCCTCGGTGCCCTCACCCAGTTCTGCTCGGATCGATACCCTCCAAGCCAAGCCGTGCCGCCGGGACGCCGATAACTCCCCGACGGTGAGAGCCATTCCGCCAGTGACCAGCCCTGACAATTGAGGCTTCGATCCAACAGGGGTGGACGCGCCCCAGGTGGCGTCTTGCGAGAAGCGAGAGTTCGTTGGCTCCGACTCTCGCATTTGACGATCCGTTGATCCAAGAGCGCGAAGATCGTTGAAAGTGTGATGGCGATGCTTGCGCGGCCGCGCGGAGAATCTAACTTAGCCTTCCCCTGGGTTCATCCGCTGTCGCGTCTCATCCAATGCGGTCTTCAACCGACTTGTTCTTCGGGGCCTCGGTCGCGTGGGTCCGCGCGCAAGAGGAAATCGATGCGCTGGCCGAGAGCGATCTGCCGATCGTGTTGCTCGGTCCAACCGGCTGCGGCAAGTCCGCGCTGGCTAACTACATCCACGCCCGGTCCCGACGTGCCGGCAGCCTGGTGGAGCATGCCATCGGCTCGGTCCCGGAGTCGCTCGCCCATTCGGCGTTCCTGGGCCACAGCCGGGGGGCGTACACCGGCGCGGTGGAGCGTCATGCCGGGCTCCTGGAGTCCGCCAAGGGCGGCACACTGTTTCTAGATGAAATGGGGCTGGCCACCGCCGAGATTCAGCATCTGCTGTTGGGGCTTCTCGAGGGCCGCCCATTCCAGCCCCTCGGCGCCAGCCGGCCGGTCACCATCGATGTCCGGTTGGTCTTCGCAACCAACGCCGAGCCCCAGGCGCTGGTGGCGGCGGGCAAGTGGCAGCCGGACCTCTATTACCGGCTCGGCGGGAACTTCATTCGTCTGCCAGGGCTCGCTGACCGGCGGACCGACATCCTCCCCCTGGCGCGGCTCTTCCTGACCAGACGCCTCCGGGCGCTCGGTCGGTCATGGAGGGCGGCCATCACCGATCAGGTGCAGGCGATCTTCCTGACCCACCCATGGCCGGGGAATGTCCGCCAGCTGCAGAGCGTGTGCGACCGGGCCGCAGTACTCATGCGGGAGGAGCGCGCCATCGAGCTCCGGGACCTCACGCCCGAATTCCTCGGCGAGGCTCGGCCCGCGGGACAACCGGAGCTGCCGGATCTGGCGGCTGCCCGGGTCCACGAGGCCCTGCGGCGGCACCACGGCAATAAGGCGGCGGCTGCCCGGGAGCTGGGAATGCACCGCACCGATCTGTACCGACTGCTCGAACGCTATCCGTGCGACGTGGCCCCGGGAGAGGTCCCCGGCCCGGCGTGCCACATGTGACACACGAGTGTCCGGACATCGGTGTCCGAGCGGACACTCTCCTCGGTTGACACCTCTCGGTCAAGCTCCATTCCAACCGGCTCTTAGCGTTTCGTAGCTCGGGGGCATGCGCCCTGCCATGGGTCTCCGCAACCTCGGATCTCCATGGCCGCCATCGCCCTCAAGCCGCAGCTCCCGATCCCCGAGTCGTTCCGGGCCGAGTACCTCGAGTACTACCGCATGCTCCCCCTGGAGATTGCGGCAGGGCGGCTGCGGGTTGCGGTCTCGGGGGAAGCCAACGCCGACGCGCTCGAGGATCTGCGCCGAAGCTACGGGGTGGAGCTGGAGCTGATGCCGGTCGAGCTGGAGGAGCTCAAGGACGCGATTCGTCAGGTGTTTGCCGCCAGCGAGTCGGTGGTGGAGCTGGTGAGGGACCTGGGCGAAGACATGGGTCGGACGGTCGGACGGTCGGACGGTCAGGCGGTCGGACGGTCGGACGGTCAGGATGTCACCGACCTCCGCGACCTGGCCAATCAGCCGCCGGTGATCCGGTTCGTGAATCTGCTGATCCGGGAAGCCCACGATGCGCGCGCCAGCGACATCCACCTCGAGGCCACCCGCGACGGACTCCGGGTGCGGCTCCGCATCGATGGGGTCCTGAGCGAACTGCCCAGTCCACCACGGGCGCTCCAGGCGGCGGTGGTCTCCCGCATCAAGCTCCTGGCGGAGCTCGACATCGCCGAGCGGCGGGCACCGCAGGATGGGCGGATCCGGGTGCGGCTGGAGTCCCGGGAGCTGGATCTCCGTGTCTCGACGGTCCCCACCCTGTTCGGCGAGTCGGTGGTGTTGCGGCTGCTCGACCGGGGAGGTCAGGCGGTGAACCTGGACGAGTTGGGCATGGCGCCGGACACCCTCGACGCCTTCCGCCGCACCGCGCTCAAAGCCCACGGCATCGTGCTGGCCACCGGGCCGACCGGCTCGGGGAAGACCACCACGCTTTACGCCGCGCTGGGGCTTCGCAATCCCGCCGCCGAGAAGGTGATCACCGTCGAGGACCCGGTGGAATACCACCTGGGAGGCGTTACCCAGGTGCCGGTGCATACCAAGGCAGGGGTGACCTTCGGCGCGGCGCTTCGGAGCATCCTGCGGCAGGACCCCGATGTGCTGATGGTCGGCGAGATGCGCGACGCCGAGACCGCGGGCATCGCGGTCCAGGCGGCGATGACCGGCCACCTGGTGTTCTCCACCCTGCATACCAACGACGCGATCTCCGCAGTGGCCCGGCTGACCGACCTCAAGGTCGAGCCCTATATGGTGGCCGCGACGGTGGAGGCGGTGCTGGCCCAGCGGCTGGTGCGGCGGATCTGCCCCGATTGCAGGGAGCGGTATCAGCCCGATCCGTCGGTCATCGCCCTGCTGGCCCAGCAGCCGGTGGGGGAGATCACCCTGGAGCGTGGGGCGGGCTGCGGATCATGTCGACAGACCGGGTATCGAGGGCGCATCGGGATCTTCGAGCTGTTCCGGGTGACGGATGACGTGAAGCAGACGCTGGCGCGGAATGCCGAGGCCTCGACGCTCCGGGCCTGTGCGAGGGGGCAGGGCATGGTCTCGCTCCGGGCCGACGGGTGGCGGAAGGTGCAGGCGGGGATCACGACGGTGGAGGAGGTGCTGCGGGTGGCGGGAGAGTGAGGGTCGGGCGGTCGGGCGGTCGGGCGGTCGGGCGGTCGGGCGGTCAGACGGTCAGACGGTCAGACGGTCGGACGGTCGGACGGTCGGAGGGTCTTCGGGTCAGGCGGTCGGGCGCTTCAGGTTCTTCGAAATGGATTGATACAGGCGCCAGGTCATGCGGCTGGCGGTTGCGCGGAGGGGTTCGATGCGGCTGAAGTCCGCCTCCGTGAGATAGCCGAGGTCGCTCGCGATCCGGAGAAGACAGGCCAGCTCGGAGAGCGAGCCCAGGGAGATGTCCAGGTACCGGCGGAACTCCGGTCGCCCGCGCTTGGCGGCTCCCTCGGCGATGTTCGCCTCGACCGAGACCGCGGCTCGTCGAACCTGAGCGGTGAGGCCGTAGACCTCGGACTTCGGCCACGGGCCGGTGACCTGATACACCGCCAGTGTCAGGGTGTGGCACTGCCGCCAGGCATCGAGTCGTTCAAACGCGAACATGGAAGCGAAGGTAGCGCCATGCATCAACCATCCCTCAACCGACCACCGGACCCTGAAGGACTCCCTCGCGCCGAGTCGCGCTTCGCGCTCCTGAAGGCGCTCGGTCGCCGTCCGACCGTCCGGCCCCCCGGCTTCACCCTCATCGAGATCCTCGTGGTCATCACGGTGATCGCGATCCTCGCCGGGCTGGTCTCGCCCATGATCTTCCGCAACGTGGGCGACGCGAAGGTCACCGCCGCGCAGGCGCAGATCGAGACCTTCGGGCTTGCGCTCGATACCTACTACCTCCACAACGATCATTACCCCTCGACCGCCCAGGGGATGGATGCGCTGGTGCACCAGCCCACGGGGGAGCCCGAGGCGCGCAACTGGCGTGGGCCCTACCTCAAGAAGGGGGTTCCGCTCGATCCCTGGGGCAACCCGTACCGCTACGAGAGTCCCGGGACCCAGAACCCGGCCAGCTACGATCTGCTTAGCCTGGGACGGGACGGCAAGCCGGGCGGGAGCGGTGAAGACGCCGACCTCACTTCCTGGGGAGTGCCAGACCGACCGTCCGACCGTCCGACCGTCCGCCCATGACCCGTTTTCGCTACCGCGCGGCCCGGCCGGATGGGCATGTGATCACCGGTGTGATCGGGGCCTCAGGCCCGGCGGAGGTGGATGCGCTCCTCTTCGATCAAGGGCTGCATCCCATCGCCCTTGAGCCGGCGCCGCCTGGCTCGGGACTATGGCGCAGGGTCAGCCGGCAGGATCTCGCCACCGTGTTCCGCAGCATTGCGACCCTGGTGAACGCCGGTGTGCCGTTGGAGCGGGCGGTGGCTGCATCCGAACGGTTGCCCCGTCACCCGGCGCTCCGCTCGCTTCTGCAGGATACCCGCCGCTACCTGACCGAGGGGCTCCGGTTCTCGGACGCGCTAACGAGAAGCGACGGGGTGGTGCCGCCGGTCGTGATCGGCATGCTGAGCGCCGGCGAACGTGGCAGCCGGCTCGGCCCGTCGCTGGAACAGGCTGCGAACCAGCTCGAACACGAGGCGGAGCTCGCGGGGCGGGTGCGGCAGGCGCTGGCCTATCCGATCATCCTGCTGGTAGCCGGCTCCGCCTCCCTCCTGATCATCGCCACGGTGGTGGTACCGCGGTTCGCCGGGATCCTCGCCGATCTGGGCCAGGCGCTTCCCCCGGCAACCCGGTTACTGATCGCCTCCGCCACGCTCCTGCGGCACTATGGACTCTTGTTGGCTGCCCTCCTCGCGGCGTCGATCGCTCTGTTCGTCGGCTGGATCGGGACCCCGGAGGGCCGCGGTGCCTTCCATCGCGCGCTCCTCGGGCTCCCCGTCGTTGGCTCGATGCGACACGGGTTTGCCAGCGCCCGGGTGGGGCGGGCCCTCGGGGCACTGCTCTCGACCGGCGTGCCGATGCTGAGCGCGCTCGACGCGGCGCGAGACGCCGCTGGGGATGCCGAGGTGGCCGGTCGGTTGTCGCGGGTGGCCGGCAGGGTTGGAGCCGGTGAGGGGCTGACGGCGGCGCTCGCGGCCGAGCGGGCCCTGACTCCCACGGCGCTGCAGGTGCTCGCAGTGGGCGACGCCAGCGGCCAGCTTGGGGCCATGGCACTCCGCGCGGGCGATCTGGCGGCGGCCGAGGCGGAAGGGGCGCTCAAGGTGACGGTGAGCCTGCTGGAACCGGGGCTGGTGGTGGCGTTCGGGGGGCTGGTGGCGTTCACGGCAGCGGCGCTGCTGCAGGCGGTCTACAGCTTGAGGCCGGGATGAGGGTCGGACGGTCGGACTGTCAGACGGTCGGACTTCGACCGAGCGCCTTCAGGAGCGCGAAGCGCGACTCGGCGCGAAGGAGTCCTTTAGGGTCGGAGGTTCGGGCGGTGACCGAGTGCCATCGGGAGCGCGAAGCGCGACTCGGCGCGAGGGAGTCTTTTAGGGTCGATGGGACGACGTTGGTGGAGCTGATGGTCGTTCTCGCGCTGCTCGGCCTGATCACCACGCTGGGGGCGATCGGGGTGGTCTCGCTGCGTCCGCCCGCGAATACCGCGTTTCTTGACAGCGTCCGATCCAGGAGAGCGAAGGCGATTCGGAGCGGCAAACCGGAGGTGCTTCGGCATGATTCCCTCACCATTCGATTTCTGCCTGACGGCCGGGTCATCGGCGGACCGCTCGACCCGTTCACGGGGGAGCCGCACGATGCGCCCTGACCCGCACATGCTCACCCCCCGACCGTCCGACCGTCTGACCGTCCGACCCTCCGACCGCCAAGGCATTGCGCTCCTCGACGCCCTGGTTGCCCTGACCATCCTGAGCGGCTCGGCCCTCTCGCTGACCGCGGTGCTGCGTCAAGCGGTGCAGGCCCAGACGGCGCTCAGCCACGAAGAGGAGCTGCTGGACAACGCCGATCGCCTGCTGGCGGCAATGACACTGCTGGGGGCAGGAGATCTGGACCAGCGGCTGGGCTCGCGGACGCTCGGTGCGTTCGTCACCACAGTCCAGCGTCCCGAGCGTGGTCTATACCGCATCGCCATTGCAGAGGGCGACAGTCCGGGCCGGATCCTGTTGGTGACAGTGGTCCACCGTGCTCCCCCGGAGCCCCGATGAACCAGCGCGGCTCGACGTCAGGCTTCACGCTGATCGAGGTGCTTGTGGCACTCACGATCACCGGAGTGGTGGCCCTGCTGGCCCATCGGCTGGCGAGCGTGACGGTCGATTCCGCGCGACTCCTCGGAGCCTCACGCGCGGTCCAGGACCGGCGGGAGAACGCAAGGCGTTGGCTTCGGACTGCGTTCATCTCGCTGGAGGCAGGGGGTAGTGCCGGTGGGTTCGAGGGGCATGTCGACCGGGTGTCCTTCACCAGTTGGCAGCAGCAGCCCGATGGATGGGCCCTCGCCGAACGCCTGACGATTCAGTTGGGCCGGGGCCAGGTCCTGGTCGCACGCCCGAGCGGAGAGCCGGTAGTGCTGGCGGATTCAGCCGTCGCGCTGGCATTCGACTATCTCCTCGAGCCCGGGGCCAACACCCGCTGGGTCCGCGAGTGGCATTCGCCGTTGAGCGCTCCGCTGGCGGTGCGACTTCGATTGACCCGTCGCGAGAATGGAATGGAGCGCGCCGATACGCTGCTTCTCCTCATTAAGGAGCGAGGATGAACCGCCGTGGCTCGGCCCTTCTCCTGGTGCTCTGGCTCGTGGTGCTCCTCTCCGGGGTGGCCATGGTCAGCCTCGGGGGTGCCCGGACCGGCAGTGTGGCCGCCCGCAATCGCCTGACGCTCCTCCGCGCCGCCTGGGCGGGCGAGGCCTGCCTCGAAATCCTGCGCGGCCGAGCCTTGGGGCGCACCGACTGGGCCCCCGAGACCCTTCTGCTCGACAGCGTCGACCTCGGCGAAGGTGTGTGGTGTCGCGCGACGGTCGACGATCCGGGGGAGCGGGTGAATCTCAATCTCGCCACCCGCGAGATGCTCCTGGCGCTCGTCAGCGACACCGCGCTGATCGATACCCTCATCGCCCGGCGCCCCTGGCCGGCGCCCGAGGCGATCCTGGGTCTGCCGAGTCTCAAGGGTCGCGCCGAGCCGGAGTGGCTGACCCTTCTCACCACCAGGGGGATGGGCAAGGTCAACCTGAACCGCGCTCCGATCCAGGTATTGCGGACATTGCCCGGGCTGGGCTACGGGGGTGCGAGGGTGACCCTCGCCGTTCACGGGCCGAAGGACGCCAGTTCTATCGAGGAGTGGGTACAGGCGCTTCCGTCTTCGGTCAGGGACAATGTTCTGGCCCAATATCAGGCTTTCGCGAGCCTCTCGACGGTGCGGCCGGAGCAACTGGTCGTCACCCTCAGCGGCCATCTGCGCGATGGTCCCCTCCTCTCGACCTCGACCGTGACGCTGGTCCCCGCCGGTAACCGTCTGGCCGTGATTCGGCGGGAGACGCAGTGATGTTCTCGCGGCGGTGCCTGGAGGTCCGGGTGAGTAAGGGGGTGGTGGTCGTGACCGACCGGCGACGGGGGCGCCAGCTGTTCTCCGAGGAACATCGGTTCGGCGACGTGGCTGGCCTCACGGAGGTGCTGTCCGGGCTCGGCGAGGTGGTGAGACGGCGGCGGCTCTCGCGGTGGCTCCTGGTGACGGTCGAGCAGCCCTTGCTCCAACGCCGCGTGCTCAACGATCTCCCCCCCGTGCGCCAGCAGGAACTCACCCGCCTCCTGTCGCGCGCGCCAGGGCGGTACTTCCGGCAGAATGGGCATCCGCTGGTGAGCGCGGCCATGTGGGCCGGGAATGGGGATCCGGCACACCGTCAGGCTCTGGCGGTTGCGCTCGAGGCCCCGGTGGCGGAGGCGATCGTCACCGGCTCCCATCGCGCGGGTCTTGAACTTCGGGACATCGTCCCGAGTGAAGGACCCCCACTCTCGCTCCTCCCATTCGACGAGCGGGCAAGGCGCCGGCGGCGGGAATGGATCGCCGTCGCCCGTCTTGCCGGCGCCGTCGTGCTGGCCTCCGGCGCGATCGCCACCTACGTGACCGTCCGACTCCGGACCGAGGCCGAGCGGCTCGGGGCCGAACTCACCCGCCTCCGGGAACCCCGTGAGGCGCTCACTCGAGCGCGCCTCACGATGGACAGCGCGTCTGCCATGCTGGTGGCTCTGGATCGGGCCGAAGCGGCCCGGGCAGTCCTGGGGGCTCGGCTGAGCGGCGTGGTCGCAGCGCTCCCCGAGTCGACCTCGCTCACAACGCTGACTATCGATAGCGCCGCAGCCACCATGACCGGCCGAACCCGCCGGCTGTCTCGACTGGTGCCGGCGATGGAACGGTCGTTGCCCCAGGTCAGACTCGAGGGCCGCTCGGCGCGCGATACGGTCGCCGGGGTCGTGTGGGAGCGGTTCAACCTGACAAGCGGTCCGAGGTCGGCCCCATGACGCCCCGCGATCGTCGGGCGCTGGCACTCGGTTCCGCCGTTCTTCTGGCAGCGTGGCTCGGTCTTCGCGGCCTGCCTTTGCTCTATGCCGACTGGAACTCGACCCGCGACCGGATCCGGGCCCGGCGACTGCTACTGGCCGAGACCGGGCGGGCGATCAAGGCGCTGCCGCGAATGGAGGACTCCGCGAGTGTGCTCACAGCCCGGGTTGCCGCACTCGCTCCGAGAATTCTGTCCGGCTCGACCAGCGCGGCTGCCCTGGAAGACCTGTCGGGCCGCCTCGGCACGCTGGCGGGGCTTGGCCATGGACGGGTGAGCCGCTTCGAGGGAGTGCCCGACAGCCTTGCGGCCGGCCCGCTCCGGCGGGTCACCGCCAGCGTCGAGCTGGAGACCGACTTCCGCGGAGTCGCCGAGCTGCTCGACTATCTCGCTCGCGCCCGGGTGGTGCTGGTGGGGGAGAGGCTTCAGGTGACCGCCGCCGCGGGGGACGCTCCGCCATCTGTGCCGGAACAGCTCACCGTCGTCCTTCGACTGAGCGCCTGGTACCTGGCGCGGGAGTCAGGCTCATGATCCTCATCGCTGCTCGAATCGGGCTGGGTCTGTTGCTGCTGGGAGCGTTGGGGGTTGGCGCGCTCGTGTTGCGGGAACCGCGGATGGACGTAACGCCGGTCGGTGATGCGGCGACGCCGGTCTCTCCGGTGTCGTCGGGGTTGAGCTCCAGCGGCCTCCTGGCCCTGGCCCGTCGCACCACCCCGTTCAGAATCGGCGGCCAGCCTCCCGTCGAGCGATACGGCGCCCCATCGCCGGTGGTTGGCCCGCCCGCTCTTCCGGTTCCCAAGCCGGCGCTGGTGCTCACCGGCCTGGTTCTGGGTCGTGAACCAGCCGCCCTCCTCGAGGGATTGCCGGAGATCGAGGGCCCGGTGGTTGCGCGCCCCGGGCAATCCATCGGGGCGCTGCGTGTCATGTCGGTCGACTCGGCGGGAGTCGTGATTCGTGGAATGGATACCACCTGGACCCTGCGGGTGAGGCGGCCATGGAACTGAGAAAGCGATTGGGAGCCTGGCTGCTGCTGTCACTGGCGGCCGCTCCACCCCTGGCGGGCCAGGACTCTCTGGCCATCCGCGAGCACCATGACAGCGTGTCGATCCGGCTGGTGGACGCCGACCTGCGCGCCGTGGTCCAGGCGATGGGACGCTACCTCCCCAAGCCGGTGGTGGTCGCTGGACTGCCCGGGAATCGGGTCTCCCTTGAGACCCAGGGTGCGGTGACCCGTGCCACGGTGGCCACGCTCCTCCGCGGACTCATCGAGTCGCAGAACCTCTCGTACGAGGAGGACTCAGCGTTCATCCGGATCGGGCCGAAGGGGGAAGGGGGCGGTCGGAGTGTCGGACGGTCGGACGGTCAGTTGGATACCGCGCTTGTACAGCTCTTCGTAATCCGGCTGAAGCATGCCCGCGCTGCGGACGTTGCGGCAACCATCAACCTCCTCTTCGGTGGAAGCGGGGAGTTCTCCGGAAGGAACGGTCTCGGGACCGGAACCCTCTCCGAGGAACTCCAGCGCCAGGCGGACCAACCGACCGTCCGACCGTCCGACCGTCCGTCCACCCCCGGCCGTCCGACCGTCCGACCGTCCGACCGTCCTCCCGACCGCCAGACCGCAACGCTCTCCGGCCCCGTCACCATCGTCCCGGACCAGCTAACCAACGCGCTGCTCCTCCGGGCCTCGGCGCGCGACCAGGCGGTGATCCAGGCCGCGGTGGAGCAGCTCGACATCCGGCCGCTCCAGGTCCTGATCGAGGTGCTCATCGTCGAAGCCCGGCGAACCAGGGACTTCTCCATGGGGACCACCCTGTTCCTCCCTCCGCAGGGCATCAAAGGCGACAAGGACGGTACCATCGGCGGGCAGACCCGCGGGGCCGGCCTGGGCGACCTGGTGCTGAGGTTACTCAATCTCGGCAAGGCGGACATCGACGCGACGATCAGCGCCTCGGAGAGCAAGGGCAACGTCAAGATCGTCTCGCGGCCTGTCCTGCTCGCCTCGAACAACACCGAAGCCAGCTTCCTGGTCGGCAGCCAGCGTCCCTTCGTGCAGGTCAGCCGGCTCCTCCCCACCGACAACAACAACACCGACCGGGTGGTACAGTATCGGGATGTGGGCACCAAGCTCCGGGTGCGTCCGACGATCAACCAGGATGGGTATGTGTCCCTCGTGATCCAGCAGGAAATCAATGCCGCGACCAACGAGGTGGCGTTCGATGCGCCGGTCATCTCCACCCGGGAGGCCCAGACCCAGGTGCTGGTGCGCGACGGGCAGACGATCATGCTGGGCGGGCTCCAGGATCAGCAACGGGACCGGAGCCGGTCGGGGGTGCCGGTGCTGTCGGGGCTGCCGCTGGTGGGGCCGCTGTTCGGGGCCACCAGTCACAATGACTCACAGACCGAGCTGTACCTGTTTATCACGCCGCGGATCCTCCGGACCGACGAAGACGCGGACCGGCTTACTCGGCCACATCTGCCCGGGGGGACCGGTCGATGAGCGGGATGCTCGGGGCCCGTCGCAACACCGATCGGCAGACTGCCCACGATCTCGGGCCGACCATTGTGGCGGTGTCCGCAGGGATGAAACGCGCAGTGGAACTGGCTCGGAGATTCGCGGCCACCGACGTCCCGGTGCTGCTCATCGGAGAGACCGGCACCGGAAAGGAGGTGTTGGCCCAGGCCATTCATCGCTGGAGCGGCCGCGCGGGGGACCTCGTCGACGTCGACTGTGGGGCCTTGCCTCCAGGCATGGTGGTAGCGGAACTCTTCGGCCATCGCAAAGGGGCATATACCACCGCGGTCGACTCGGTACCGGGTCTGGTGGAGCGGGCCCATCGAGGGACCCTCTTCCTCGACGAGCTGGCGAGCCTTCCGCCGGAGGGTCAGGGGGCACTGCTCCGGGTGCTGGAGACCGGAGACGTACGCCGGGTTGGTGACCATGCCAAGGTCAGAGTCTCGGTCCGGCTGGTGGCGGCCATGCAGGAGAGTCGCGGCCATGTGGTCGGCCATCACCAGCTTCGGCCGGAACTCTACCATCGCCTCGCCGGGA
Organism: uncultured Gemmatimonadaceae bacterium; assembly: GCA_964642475.1. Classification (GTDB taxonomy): domain Bacteria; phylum Gemmatimonadota; class Gemmatimonadetes; order Gemmatimonadales; family GWC2-71-9; genus JADJOM01. Next base: position 23,140 of record CAZXRC010000043.1, read on the forward strand.
CGGTGATCACCATCCCTCCCCTTCGCCACAGGCCGGAGGACCTCTTCCCACTCGCCAGATGGTTGGCGAACGGCCATCAGCGTGGGCTCGCGCCCTCCGCGACCCGACTGCTTGAGCTGCACCGGTGGCCGGGCAATGTCCGGGAGCTGCGCCATGTCATCGCGCGGGCCGTCTCCCTCACCGAGGCTCGGGAATTGGACGGGGAGGCGGTAGCAGAGGCGCTCGATCTGGGGGGAGCGCCGTTGGCGCGTAGACCAGAGCGGCCGCAGCCCGTCCTTATCAGGGAACGGTCGATCCTCCTGGCCCGATACCGGGACTGTGAGGGCGACACCGACCTGATGGCGGCTGTGCTCGGGGTCAGCCGAGCGACGCTGTATCGCAGGATTCAGCGTGCCGGACTCCGTATCCAGGACATGCGACTGGCCGCGAACGGAGAGGTCCCCTCGTCTCACTTTCTCACTGGCGATGAGACGAACGGTGAGACGGCGTGAGACGG
>CAZXRC010000044.1:0-23057 GCA_964642475.1 uncultured Gemmatimonadaceae bacterium
GAGCCAGGCTGTACCTGAGGTCGGCAAAGAGGGCCGAAGCCCGGGGGGATTCCCGGTAGGCGTTGCTGAAGGCCTGTGAAGTCAGCGGGCTCTCGTAGAAGTCGATCGAATAGCGGGTGAACTCGGCACCGAGGCGGGCGCGCAGATTAGCCCGGGCGGCCGAGACCACGGCCTTCCCAACCAGCCGGTTTTCCCGCGAGAGCGTCAGGAGCCCCACCGGCCCGCCCGACTCGGAAAAGCCGTTCAGGCCGTACGAGTTGTTCCGGAATCGGTCGATCAGCTGATACTGATCGGGGTTGCTGAGGTCATAGGGCGAGAGCCGGCCGCTGTTGGTCCGGAAGTTCCGCACCAGCTCGTCGTTGACCGCGAAGTTTTCGAAGTCGAACCGGAAATCGACCGGCGACACGAGGAACCCGCCGAAAGGATTGCGGGTGTCCTGCTCGCCCGAGGTCGAGAGCGGGCCGCCGATCAGCCGGTCGGTCTGCCACGACAGATGCGCTTCGCCGCGGAGCTTGAGCGATTCGCCGGTGCGCAGAGGGCCGGACCAGCTGCCGGTGATCACCCGGCTCCAGCTCCGGTCCGCCCGGGTCTGGCGCGGGTTGTAGAGGTTCTGATAGTCGAACAGGCGATTCTGCCGCTGGCTGGCAAACCCCGACAGGGTCACCTGGTGCCCGGAGCCGATCGGGTACCCCACTCGGCCTTGCAGGGTGTAGGAGCCGCCCGCGCTCGAGGGAATCCGGATGCCCAGCGACCGGCGGAAGGCCAGCACATCGACCGCGATGCCATTGTTCGAGACCGTGGTATCGATCCCGTTGGCAACGAAGATCGGCGAGTCGTTCTGCTCCAGGCCCAGGCGCGCCGACTCGAGCCCCTCGACCACCGCCGCGCCGCCGAGGGCCACTTTGCCGAGCTTGCCCTGACCATCCAGAGTCAGCCGGTTGAACCCGATGCCGTTCCCCTTGCCGAAGAGGACATCGGAGGCCAACCCGGCCGACAGGGGCACCCCAGGAGCGCAGTCTCCCACCGTGGCGAGAGCCAGCACCCCGCCCCGCCCGTTCCCGAACTCCACCGGGGCAAGGCCGCGATACAGGAGCAGATGATCGAAGCCGTTGGTTCCTATTCCCAGCCCCACGCCCGGATCGCCAAAGTAACTGCCGCCCAGGAGCGCTGACCCGCGCCGGTGACCCGGCGTCACCGGCACACCGTCGACGTAACCCACGATCGCGTCGATTCCGCTTCCCCGGATACCGAGATCGCCCTGATCGAGCGAGGTGACGCCCGGCTCCAGCGCGAGCAGATCGGCAACGCGGTCCACAGGGAGCTGGCGCAACCTGCCGGTCAACTGGACGGCGCCGCCCGCCACGGGCTCGGGACAGGCTTTCTCCTGCGCCCCCAACCTGGTGTTTGCGAGCAAGAGGATTGCGAGGACGCCGAGCGGAAGGGCCCAACACGAATTGGATCGCATGGACAGACCCAGACGTTGTGGAGTGGAACGTGACCCAGGCGGCGTAACGCCTGGGCTCCGGACCAAGGTGCGCAAGTTTGTTAGGGAATGGAAGGGCGGAGGACTCCGCGCCAGGGCTGGACCTACCAATCGGGGCGCCGGGATTCGAACCCGGGACCTCCTGCTCCCAAAGCAGGCGCGCTACCGGACTGCGCCACACCCCGTTGTCGCGACCCCCGGCCCGGCCATCGCGGGGTGCCGCTGCGACGCTACCACAATAACCGGGCCCGGCCCCAAGCTCCACTCCCGTGTCGTATCACCTGCCGCTCACGCGGCGCCACTCGATGACGCTGAGGACCGTGATGATCGTGATGGCGACGGCGGAGACAGCGCACCAGGGGCAGAAGGTCTTGAGAACGATGAACTCGCCGTACTTGAGACGGATGGTGAAGGTGAACCCGATGACCGCCAGGAACATGAGGAGCCCCACCGGCCAACGCCGCTCCTGCCACCGGGGCTGAAGGCTGGCCAGGCTGGTGAGGAGGAGGAGGGTGTAGCCGATCACGCCGATCAGGGCGACATCGACGCCCAGAAACCAGCCCCAGCGGCTGAACATGGCCCGCTCGCATCCCCCGGTGCTGCATTGGAGGTTGCCCACGATTCCGAGCTTGAAAAGGTGGAGATACAGGGCCACGAGGCCGGTGACCAGGCTCAGCACCGCGATCGTCATCCGCCGGATCATGAACCGCCCCCCGCTGCGTTGAAGTCGGCCGCGCGCTCCTGCAGCCAGCGCAGATAGGGGATGACGAGTCGCGCCTCCTCCGGGCCCATCCTCCCGACCTTAGGCATGGCGCCGTAGCGCCAGTGCGTCTGCGGGACCCCGTGGAGTATCGCGGCCTCGACCGCCGCATCGGCGAGGCGGGGAGCCAGATACAAGGTATCGAGCAGCGCGGGGCCGAGTCCCTCCCCCCGGCCGTAGTAGCCATGGCAGGAGGCACAGTAGGTGTTGAAGAGTCGCTCGCCCTGGGCCAGCTCAGCCGGGGCCCTGCCGGGGTTGAACGCCAGGTAGGCGGCGGGGCCGCCGCCGCCATTCCCGCCACAGGCCGCCAGCAGGAGCAGACTCACCAACGGGGGCCCTCTCACGCGGAGGGGAGCCTCGACAGGAGTTGCGCCAGGGCCAGCCCCCGGTGACTTACACGATCCTTCTCCTCCCCGGTGGCCTCGCCGAAGGTCTTCTCCAGGGCATCGCAGTAGAAGAGTGGGTCGTACCCGAAGCCTCCCTCACCCCTCGGCTCCTCCAGAATCCGTCCTCCGCAAACGCCTTCGAACACCTCCGGCAGGGCCGACGGCGATCGGAGGAGCACCAGCACCGAGCGATATCGGGCCCGGCGGCGGCTTTCGGGAGCGCCCCGCAGCCGACGCAGCAGCTCGGCGTTGTTGGCCCGGTCGACCTCGAGGGGTGATCCGGTGGCGCCGGCCCAGCGCTGGGAGCGGACCCCGGGCTGGCCGCCGAGGCTGAAGACCTCGAGTCCGGAGTCGTCCGCCACGGTGGGGAGGCCGGTCTGGGTGAGGAAATACTCCGCCTTCCGCCGGGCGTTGGTCTCGAAGCTGTCGGCGGTCTCGAGTCCATCCTCCTGGCGCGACTCGGGGACCCCGGCCTCATCGGGAAAGACCACCTGGTGCCCGGCCGCTTCGAGCACCCGGCGGACCTCGGCCTGCTTGCCCGCGCTGCGCGTAGCGAACAGCAGTCTCACTGCCCCAGCACCGCGCGCTGCCGCTCGAAGAGCTGGCGGATCCCGTCGCCGGACAGCTCCAGCAGCCGGTCGAGCTCCGCCCGGGCGAAGGTCCCGTGCTCACCGGTACCCTGGACTTCCACGAAGCGGTCGGGGTGGAGCATCACGATATTGGCGTCGACCCCGGCGTCCTTGTCCTCGTGGTAGGCGAGGTCGAGGCGCGGCTCACCATCGATGATGCCGACCGACACCGCCGCCACCAGGGTGCCGAAGGGATTTTCGCCTCCGGTCCGCTGGGCCAGCCAGGCACAGGCGTCGGCCAGCGCGACACAGCCGCCGGTGATGCTGGCGGTGCGGGTACCGCCATCGGCCTGCAGCACGTCGCAGTCCACCTTGATGGTCCACTCGCCGAACGCCATCGTCCGCATGGCGGCCCGCAGGGAACGACCCACCAGCCGCTGGATCTCCTGGGTGCGGCCCCCGGGGCCGCGGCGCTCCCGATCGGTCCGCTCCGACGTCGCCCGGGGCAACATGGCGTATTCGGCGGTAACCCACCCTTCGCCGGTACCCTTCTTCCATCCCGGAGCGCCCTGCTCCACCGTGGCGGTACAGTGCACCAGGGTGCCACCCATCCGGATCAGGCAGGAACCTTCGGCATAGGGGTTGACCTTGCGTTCGAGCACCACCGGGCGCAACTCGCCGGGCTGGCGGCCGTCAGGACGTGCCACGGAGTCGCTCCACGATATTGGTGGTGGAAAAGCCGTTCACCAGCTCGACGTGCTTCACCCGGCCGCCGCGGGCCTCGACGATGTCCGCCCCGATGGTGGTGGCGCGGGTATAGTCCCCGCCCTTGACCAGCACATCGGGCTCCAGCGCCTGGATCAGATTGAACGGCGTATCCTCGTCGAACAGGACCACGCAGTCCACCGCCTCGAACGCCGCGACCACCCGGGCCCGGGCCTCCTGGGGCATGATCGGACGGTCCTCGCCCTTGCCCAGGCGGCGCACCGACGCATCCGAATTCACGCCGACGATGAGGACGTCCGCCTCGTTCCGGGCCGCTTCCAGCAGGACGACGTGCCCCGGATGCACCAGATCGAATACCCCGTTGGTAAATGCCACGATCCCCGGCTGAGCCTCGCGCCAGGCGGCGGCATCGTGCCGGTTACGGATCTTGGTGAGGGAGTGGAAGGGCATACTGGGAGGCTGGGCCGGCAGTTCCGAGTTCCGAGTTGGTTGGGTGCGAGAGGAGCCACTCGGAACTCGGAACCCGGAGCTGTTACAGCGGCTCCTCGGTCTCTGGGGCGAAATGGAAAGTGTAGGTGAGGAGAGGCACCGTCACCGTTTCGCTGTAGAGCGTGGTAATCGTGATGCGCCGGGGCTTTCCCGAGCGGGAGATCTGGAACTTCTTGGCGTCAGGGGGGAGCCCCAGCTCGTCGGCCTTCTGCTCGAGCCGTCGACGGATAACGCCATCGCTCAGGGTCGGGGCCAACCGGGCCGAGACCCGCATTTCGTCCAGCAGTTGGTAGTAGCGCAGCCAGGGTTGCCCCAGGTGAATGCCGTAGTACACGAACGCGACGAAGATCACCAGCGAGACCAGACAGCCGGCCGTGCTGGTCCCGCGCCGCGACCTGCTCCTGGGCGTCACCATTGCGACTGCGCTCCGTCCACGATGTTGGTGACCAGCTTGCTGAGGGCGCGACCCCGCGCCAGGGCTTCGGTTTCGTTGCCGGGCTGGTAGTCGCCCTCCAGCGTCATGCCGGCCCGCTGCCAGAGCGCCTTGCCGTCCCGGTCGACGATTTCCACTGTCACGGTCAACTGCACCAGGCGACGGGTCACGGTCACCTGGCTGTTATTGCCACCGGTGAAGGCTACCGGCACGTCGGGGTCATAGCGACTGATCGAACCGCGCACGATGGCATCGGCCGAGGCCTCGCCCGCCTGCCGCAGACCCAGCCGCCCCTGCACCGCCGAGCGCACCGAGTCCGACACTTCCTGGGTGAGAGTCGGCTCGGTGGTCAGGTTGTCGAACGGCAAGATGGCCACCGTCTTGATCGCCGGGGGGAACCCGCCGCCGGAGAACTTGTAGAGACAGCCGACCAGGCCCAGCGTGCTAAGGCTGAGGGCGAGCCCAGATCTCAGGCGGGAAGGCGGGAATCGGAACCGTCGCGGAATACGTGATCTCCAGTTTGGCCGGTACGCTCGGCACCAGCAACTCCGCCTTCACCGGGGTACCGTCCGGCCGCATGGTCATCCGGGTCCGTCCGACCACCTTACCGTCGTGCCGCACCTCGCTGGACAGCGAGACCGGGTTGCCCGCGACCCGCAGGTACTCGACGGTGTCGGCGCCGTGGGCATAACGCCAGGCGGTGCGGTCGCCCTGCTCCAGTCCGGCCAGGCGGTCGCCATCGGCCGGCGGGAGGGCGACGCCCAGGAGCGCCCAGAGGAGCGGAAAGCTCGGGACCAGGTCCTCGACCGACCGTTCCGGCACCACCCAGCGGGGGCCGTCGCCCACGACCATCGCCGAGCCCTTGCCGATCCCGAGGGAGCCGGCGAAATCGAAGCGCAGGGTATCCGGCCGCGCGATGCGGGCCGTGCCGCGGCCCCCCTTGGCGGCCTGCTCGTCCTGATACAGCCACCCGAAGCGATGCAGCACCCCCTGCGGGGGGGCGGTCGCGGCGACCCATTTCGCAACCTGGGCCGGCTCGGCACTCGACACCCGCTCGGGCACCAGAACCGGCGGGGTGGAGTGGCATCCGGTGGCAACAAGGCCAAGATAGACCACCGCAACCCGCCGGTCAAGGCGAAACCCTTGCAGCATCAGTAGTTATAGCCGAAGAAGAATTGCACGAAGCTCCGCCGACGCTGGTCGTCCGTCAGGCCGTACCCCTCGAAGTTATTGTCGCTGAACCGGCGTCCCCAATCGAGACGGAGGACCAGGCCGGGAACCAGCGGCCAGCGAAAGCTAACCCCGTAGCTGCCCAGCAGTGCCCGCTTCTCCCCCGCAAACCAGGTCTTGCCGGCATCCACGAAGAACGCGCCCTGGAACTCGGGGAACCGGATCGCACCGATCGGAAGGCCGAACGTAAGGTAATCCATCAGCGGGAAGCGGAGCTCGCCGTTGAGCATCCACGCCTCCGAGCCGATGATGTAGCCGTAGTTGGGATAGCCGCGGATGCCCAGGGTCCCGCCGATGTTCACCCGTTCGGGCCGGTCCCCCCCGCTGTAGAAGCCGAGCCCCCGGAGCGCGAAAGCGCTGCGGCGCCCCAACCGGAAGTACTGGCGGGCATCGGCGAGGGCAGTATAGCTGTCGAAGCGGGCGTTGCTGAAGTCGGAACCGATGCCGGTGGTCAGCGCGAGGTGATGCCCGTCGATGGGGCCGGCGTTGGTCCAGAGCGAATTGTCGTGCACGTACGAGACGTACTGCGAGGCGATCCACCCTTTGCGGCGGAGGTCGTCGACCGGCAGGGTGAAGTCGGTCCGATCGGAGTGCTGCAGGGTGGCCTGCCCCTCCACCCGGGCAAAGCGGGAGAGGGGGTAACGCACCAGGCCGAAGACGCCGGCGGTGTTCTCCACGTAGGAGACCTGGAAATCGCCGGCGTACTGATTCCCCTTGAAGCGGAAGGCCCCTACCCCCCAGTTGAGCCGCCGGGTCTGATTGAGGTAGAGCCCCAGCACGCTGATGTTCTCGAAGACCGTCTTGAACTGCCGGCCCTGGTAGGTGGTGAAATTGAAGTAGAAGAGGTTGTCGCTCAGCAGATCGCTCACCAGCAGAGTGGCGCCCTGGCCGGTGCCGATCCGCGGGGCATAGACGAACTCGCCGGCGGCGAAATCGACGGTGTACTTCCGGTTGTAGGGCTGCGAGCGGGAGGTGGCCACACTCCCCTGCTCCCCTTCGGGCCAGGTCCACTCGCTGTGGGGCGGCAGCATCGTGGCGAGATCGAACGTGTCCTTCCGGGCCAGCGTGTCGCCCGGGTAGAGGTACACCGCGAGGGAGAGGTCCTGGAACCCGCCCACGAGGAAGGCATCCCGGCCCGGAACCGGTGCGGCGTCGAACGCGCCGGTCCAGGCTGACGTTTCCCGCCGACCCTTACCGAGGGTATCGACCGAGAACGCGTTCAGCACCCCATCGCGGCCGGAGCTGAACAGGATCGTGTCGGGAGCGACCCAGCGAGGGGTCTCGTCCACCCAGGCGCCATAGGTCAGCTGCCGAAGCTGCCGGGTCCGGAGGTCCAGAATGAACAGGTTGACCGCATCCTCGAGGCCTCCGGCGGTCCGGTCGGAGGCGAACACCAGGCGGCCCCCATCGGGGCTCAGGCTGGGGTCGAGGTCCTGGTAGCGGTCATCGGTGAGCTTCTCCATGGTGCCCTCCGGCAGCGTCAGCCGGTAAAGATCGGAAACACCGCTCTCGGCCAGGCCGCTGAAGATCACCGTCTTCCCCTCCGGTCCCCAGACCGGCGAGAGGATCGAGACCAGGTGAGGGAACTGGTAGCGGCCCACGACCCGGCTTCGGTCCGCGTCGTACACCACCAGGGCGTCGCGCTCCTGGTACTTGGTGCTGAGGAGCACCAGGCCCGGCCGGGAGGCATCGACCCGGGAATCGAACGCGTGCAGATTTTCAAAGCTCGAGCTCCGTCCGGCCTTGACCAGCGCCTCGGGCCCCTTGCTGCCGTCGAGCGGGCGCCGGGTCAGGGTGACGAAGCCGTTGCCGGCGGCGGCGTAGACGACGTCGCCGCCGGTGGTATCGTTGGGAGAGTAGACCGGCTTGATGGCGGCACGGGAGATCAGCTGGGCCGACGCGGCGAGAGAGCTTCGGTCGTTGACGACCGGGAAGTAGGCCCGCCGCATGGCGACCTGGAACTCCTCGTTCAGCTGGTCGAGGCTCTTCCCGTAGGTGGCGGCCATCGCCTGGGCGAAGCTGTCGTAGCGCCAGAGCTGGCGGTAGAACGTCGCCACCCGCCAGTCGCCGTAGCTCTCGGCCAGCCACCGATGAATCCGCCCGCCCAGCGGGTAGACGATCCCGCCGGTGACGTACTCCAGATCCGCCAGCCGGGGCAGCCGTCCACTCAGCACCAGGTCCCGCAGGATCATCTCATCGCGGGCATCCTCCCCGGCCGACCAGTACTCCGCCAGCCCTTCGGTGAACCAGAGCGGCAACGGCACCTGGGCCGCGCGGGGCGAGCGGAGGTACCGATCGAAGAGCAGGCTGATCTGGAAGACGTGCACCATCTCGTGGCGCAGCGTATGGCGGAACTCGGCGAGGTTGCCGCGGAACGGCAGCGTCACCCGGCGCTTGAGGAAGTCGGTCACGCCCAGCAGTCCCTCCGGGGGCGTGAACGGGAGGATGTTGGTCTGCTCGAAGTCGCTGTGTGAGGCGTAGACGATGAGCGGGACCCGGGAGGAGACGGTATGACCGAACTTCACCGCCAGGAGATCGTAGGTCTCCTCGGCGTAGGCCAGCGCCACCGGCGCCAGCTCGGCCTCGTCCGGGTAGTAGTACACGTCGACCCGCTGGCCCTTGAGGACCTGCCAGTCGAGACGGCGATACTGAATCTTGTTCTCGTCCCCCTGGAAGAACTGGGCGGCCAGGAGCGACGGCGAGAGCGCCAGCCCGAGCAGCAGGGCCAGGCGGAAGCGAAGACGGAGTATGGGCATCAGCGGCGGATCGAGCGGATCTGGTCACCCTGGGTGATACGAAGTAACACGGGGACGCCGTCCGTGACCTGGCCAAACACAGTGTAACCGCCGTCCAAGTGGGGCTGCTCGGCGAGGGTGATGAACCACTGGCTGCCGCCGGTATCGGGTCCCGACAGCGCCATCCCCAGCACGTACGCCCGGTACCGGCGGCGGTTGATCTCGTCGCGAATCGCACCCCCCGGGCCGCCATACCCGTCGCCCCGGGGGTCGCCGGCCTGGGCCACGAAGTTGGGCACCACCCGGTGGAAGCGGAGCCCGTTGAAATAGCGCCGGTCGACCAGGGCCAGAAAGTTGGCCACGGTGAGCGGGGCCTCGGGTCCGAACAGCTCCACCTCCAGGGTCCCGAGCTGATCGACCTCGATCTTGACCCGGGGATAGCGATTGGGCAGCTGACCGATGAGATAGCTCCGCGCGATCTGGCGATAGTCCTCGAGGCTTCGGCCGGTGCGCACCGGGTAGGCACTCCCCCAGAGGGCGGCGGCGGCGGGCCAGTTCTCCTCCGCCCAGCGGCGAATCACGTAATCCTCCGGCACCGGGAGCCCCGCCAGCGCATCTCGATCGACCGCCCGTGCCGCCTCGGGCGAGGCAGCCCGGATGGCGACCAGAGCCCCGAGCGCCGAGAGGGCCGCATCGGGGAACGAGTCGGACCGGGCCGCCTTCGTTGCGATGACGAGGGCGGGTATGTCGCGCAGGTCGCCGGCCCGTCCCACCAGGTCGCCGGCCACGGTGCGCACCGCCGCATCCTTGTGGCTGACCAGGCCGCGCGCCGTGCGCATGAGGGCCGAATCGGGGCCGGCCACCTGCGCCCCCCATGAGGAGAGCGCGGTGGCCACGACCCGGGGGTCGTGATCGTCGAGCAGTCGGCCCCGCGTGCCGGCGAAGCGGCTCCAGCCGTCGGCCGCGGCGGCCCGCTCCCGCCAGTCGGGGCTCGCCTCGTAGCGGGGAGCGGCGGCGGCGAACGCCGCCGAATCGAGCCGGGCCAGCGCGAGGAAGGCGCTCCGGCGGCGGGCAAAACTTCCCTTGGTGCCGGTGGCAATCCGGGTCAGCTCCGCCAGGCCGGCGGTGCCGGGCATCTCGGCCAGCGCTTCGGCCGCCTGCACCTGCACGTTATTGGCGGGATCGTCGAGCAGCGGCAGCACCTTCGGGATGGCCCGCGCACTGTGGAACGTGGCCAGGCTCCGCAGCGCCTGGGTCCGCACTCCCGCGTCCTGGTCGTTGATGGCGCGGAGCAGTACATCGACGACCGACTCGGGGTTGAGTCCGGCCGAATCGGCGTAGGCCCGGGTGAGGGCCCGGGCGGCGGCCCCGCGGATCTGGGGAGCGGTGCGCTCGCTCAGGGCATCGATAAGGCGAGGCGCCGCCGTCCGGGCGCGAATCCGGCCCAGGGAGTAGATCGCCCCGTAGCGAACATCCTCGTTCCGGTCGCCCACCAGGCTCAGCAGGGCATCCACCGGGGCGGATCGCCCCAGGCGCCAGGCCTCGAGGGCGGCCCGCGCCGTGAGGAACGGCAGGTCGTCGCGGGTGGAGTACAGTGCCCCCTGGAGCACATCCCGGAGATACCCGGCAGCGCGGTCGCCGCCGAGCCGGGCCACCGCGGTGATCAGCTCGAGGATGAGCGGGCCGCTGAGACCCTGGGCATCGCGGGCCCGCTCGATGAGACCGCTCAGCGCGGTGGTGTCGCCCAGGATGCCGAGGGCGAAGGCCACGTTGGTCTGCACCAGGGAATCGGGGTCCCGGAGCTTCGGCAGCAGCAGCGCCACCCCGCGGGGATCCCGCAGCCGGCCGAGGGTCATGGCCCCGGCGATCCGGACCGTGCTGTCGGCGTGAGTGATGGCCGCCCGAAAGGTGGGTTCGTCCCAGCGCCGCGCATCCTGCGCCGAGAGGAGGGTGGCGAGGATCTCGACGTTGGCCTCACTCTGGGCCGCCAGTCGGGTGCTGGCGAGCGGTAGCAGGCAAACGAGAGCGACCGCGGAGCGGAGCCGGCTCACGCGACGTCTCCCGGTTCGAGCGCGGCGAGCACGGAGGGGGGGAGCCGGCTCAGCCGGTGGTGCTGATCAAGGCACATGAGGGTGGTTTCGGCGTCGGCGATGTGGGTGTCACCGGTGGTGAGCCGGTAGGAGAAGATGACCCGCCGGGAGCGGGCTTCCTTAACCCGGCAGCGGATCTCGATCAGGTCGTCGTACCGGGCGGGCCCCATGTACCGGATCGACAAGTCGGTGACGACCAGGCGGATGCCCTGCGCTTCCAGTGCCCGGTAACTGTAGCCCGCCAGTCGCAGGTGTTCGGTCCTGGCGATGTCGAGCCAGACCACGTGACGGGCATGGTACACTACCCCCATCTGGTCGGTTTCGGAGTAGTTGACCCGATGGGTGGTGACGGATTCGGGGCGTGGGCGAGGCACAGACGTGGCGGTCACGGTCGCTGGTCCGGGGTCCGAGTTCGGCGTTCCTCTTCCGGGACCCGAAAGTTACCTGGTTCCGGGTTCCCCGCCCGCCCCGCACTCCCGCGCCGCACCCGCGACCTCTATCTTCGCTCGGTGCGCTGCCAGCGGCTGGTGCTCGTCGGTGACGCCCACCTCGGCCGGGGATCCCCGGATGCGGAGCGGGCATTCCTGGCCTTCCTCGAGGCCGTTCCCGACCTGGGCGATGGGCTGGTCGTCACCGGGGATCTCTTCGAGTTCTGGTTCAGCTACCAGCGGGCGGTTCCCCGCCGCAATCTGGCGGTGGTGGCCGGCCTGATGGCGCTTCGGCGACGACTCCCGATCGTGATGACGGGCGGGAACCACGACCGCTGGGGCGGGCCGTTCTGGCAGGAGGACGTCGGCATCGAGTTCTCGCCGGGCGAGGCCCGCTTCGAGCTGGCGGGCCGCCCGGCGGTGGCGCTGCACGGCGACGGCATCACGGAGAGTCACTGGTCGGGGCGGCTGCTGCATCGGATCACCAGTCATGGCGCGACCGTCTCGCTGTTCCGGGCCCTTCATCCCGATGCCGGCCTCTGGCTGATCGACCGCCTGAGCGGTGTGCTGGGCGATCGGCCGCGCACCGAAGCCGAGATCGCCGGAGCGGCGGCGCACCAGGCGGCCTGGGCCCGGCGGCGGCTGGACCGCGAGCCGGGCCTGTCGCTGCTGGTCATGGGCCACACCCATCGGGCCCAGGTGGCCGGGTCCCCCGGCAGTCTCTACGTCAACCCCGGCGCCTGGTTCGACGGGTACCGGTATGCTCTGATCAGCGATGCCGGAGCCCAGCTGCGGCAATTCACCCCGCCGGGATGATGCCCCACCCATGACTGAGACCCCGGGCCCGACCGACCCGATCATGCGGGAGCTGGAGCGCGCCATCGCGGGGCGGTACGCCCTCGAGCGGGAGCTCGGTCGCGGCGGCATGGGCGCCGTCTACCTGGCGCGCGACCTCCGGCTCGACCGCCCCGTGGCCATCAAGGTCCTGCCGCCCGAGCTGGCGGTCCGCCCCGAGCTGCGGGAACGGTTCCTCCGCGAAACCCGCACCGCCGCCTCGTTCAGTCACCCCCACATCGTCTCGGTGCACTCGGTCGAAGAGAGCCCCGGTCTCCTCTTCTTCGTGATGAGCTACATCGAGGGCGAGACCCTGAGCCAGCGGGTGAAGCGTCAGGGCCCGCTCCCCGTCCCCGAGGCGCTCCGGCTCCTCCAGGAAGTGGCGTGGGCCCTGTCGTACGCGCACGGCCGGGGAGTCGTGCACCGGGACATCAAGCCCGATAACGTGCTCCTCGAGAAGAGCACGGGGCGGGCGCTGGTCATGGACTTCGGCATCGCGCGGTCGGTGGCGGCCTCGGGTCTTACCCAGATGGGCGAGGCGGTGGGCACCCCCCATTTCATGAGCCCGGAGCAGGCGGCAGGCGACGCGGTCGACGGGCGGAGCGATCTCTACTCGCTCGGGGTGGTGGGGTACTATGCCGTCACGGGCCGGCTCCCCTTCGATGGAGACTCGGCCCAGGCGATCATGGTGGCCCACATCAGCCAGCCGGCCGCGCCGGTGGCCCGCTACCGGCCCGACCTGCCCGGCCCGCTGGCCCAGGCGATCGACCGGTGTCTCGCCAAGGCGCCGGACCAGCGCTTCGCGACCGGGGAGGCGCTGGTGGAGGCGCTGGAGCAGGTGCGCGGCCGGCAGGTGGAGGTCTCGCCGGCGGTGCGCGTCTGGGCGGTCCGGGCCGACCAGTTCTTCCGCAACGGACTGATCCTGGCGCTGGTGGTACCCCAGATCGTGCGATTCAACGGCCCCGACGCGCGGCTGGTGCTGGCGACGCTGCTCTTCGCGGTAGTCATCCCCTCGCTCTGGGCCCAGATCCCGCTGACCATGCGGGAGCTGGCGCGACAGGGCGTGAGCTACGCCGAGCTCCGGAGCGGGATCCTCGCCATCGACGCGGAGCAGGCGGCGGTGATCGCGGCCATGCAGGCGGATCCGAGGTACGGCCGGCGGCGCCGGCGGCGCTGGCTGATCATCGGCACGGCCTTCACGCTGGCGACGGCGACCATCGCGGTGGTCCTGGCCAACAGCGTGGAGGCCTCCCCCGGCCATCACACGGTGACTACGCCCCAGGTGAGCCTCCTGCTGGTGGCGATGTGCGTGGGGATGGGATCGATCGTCTTCGCGGCGGCGACCCTGGCCTCGGGCGGGCGACTTGACCGGCGGCTCCACCGCCTCTGGACCGGCCGGTTGGGACAGTTCCTCTATCGGGCCGGTGCCTGGCGGATCGGCGACGACCTGTCGGCCGCCGGGCCCGCCGTCACCCGGGGCGCGATGACGCTCCTCGAGGCGCTCCCCGCCGACACCCGGAGGCGGCTGGCCCGGGCGCGGCAGGTGCTGGAAGGCCTGGAGGAAGCGCTGGGGCGGCTCGACCGGCGGGAGCGCGAACTCGATGTCGCCGCCTCCGACGCCCGGGCCGGCGCCGCGACAGGGAGCGGCGCCACCGGCGAACGTCAGCGGGCTCTCCTGGCAGAGCTGGACCAGGCCCGGCGCACGTTGGCGGAGAGGCGGATCGGGATCCTCACCGCGCTCGAGAATGTGCGCCTCGCGCTGGTGCGGGTGAAGAGCGGCCTCGGCACTACCGACGACGTCGATCAGGAGCTGGCGGACGCGGCCCGGCTGGTACCGTGACGCTGCACACCCCAAAGGTGCGCCCGGTGTCTGGCCGCCGGCACAGTTTCGCGGGCGACCGCGGGTGGCAGACCGACCTGGGCTAGGACCTGCTGTGACCGGGCTCTGCTCTCAGGCGATGGCGCAGCACGAGGGTAAGCCCCACCGCGGCAAGCATGCTCGCCGCCAGCAGTTGCAGACCTGGGGTGAAGCTCCCGCTCCGCTCCTTGATCTGTCCCAGGAGGTACGGCCCCACGAAGCCGCCCACCGCCCCCATCGAGTTGATCAGCGCCACACCGCCTGCCGCGGCTCGCCCCCGCAGGAATGCCGTCGGCATGGCCCAGAACGGCCCGAGCCAGCCCAGCACGCCCAGCGCGGCGACCGACAGCGTTACCACGAGCTGCGTCACAGAGGATGAGTGGGGCACCGCCACCAGGCCCAGCACGCCGACCGCCGCCACCCCGGCCAGGTGCAGGTGACGTTCTCCGCTCCGGTCCGAGTGCCGCCCCACCAGGACCATCCCGATCGCCGCGACCGCGTAGCAGATCGCACTGGCAAAGCCGATCTCTGTGGGGTCGAGTCCGGCCTGGGCCTTGAGCAACTGCGGCAGCCAGAGCGCGAACCCATAGAGCGCCAGCACCAGCAGGAAGTAGCAGAGGCCGAGCCACCAGACCACCGGATTTCCCAACGCCACCCGAAGGTCGGCCGCGTGAGACGCCTGCCGGTGCGAGCGCTCCTCCTCGAGGGTGGTTTCCAACCACGCCTGTTCGTCGGCGGCCAGCCAGCGCGCCTTCCCAGGCCGGTCCGGCAGGAGCCAGAGGACCGCGACCCCCACCAGCACGGAGGGAATCCCCTCGAGCAGGAAGAGCCACTGCCAGCCCCGCAGGCCAAGCCAGCCATCGAGTCCAAGCAGCGCTGCCGAGATCGGCCCGCCGATGATACCGCAGATCGGAATCGCGGCAAGAAACCAGGCGTAGGCCCGGGCCCGGGTGCGTTCGGGATACCACGCCGTGAGGTAGAAGATGATGCCGGGGAAGAAGCCCGCCTCGGCTACCCCGAGCAGGAACCGGAAGCCGTAGAAGGTCGCCGGGGTCTTGACCAGCATCATGGCGGACGCCACCAGTCCCCAGGTGACCATAATGCGCGCGATCCAGACCCTGGCCCCGGTGCGGTACAGGATGAGGTTGCTCGGCACCTCGAAGAGGCAGTACCCGAGAAAGAAGATGCCGGCGCCAAGACCATACACCCCCGGCCCGAAGCCGAGGTCCTCGTTCATCCTGAGCGCCGCGAATCCGACGTTTACCCGATCGAGGAAGTTGAGGATATACAGAAGAAAGAGCAGCGGAATGAGGTGACGAGTGACCTTGGCGATGGCCCGGCGTTCGAGGTCGCTCATGCGCCGGCCTTTCGCGCGTGATTGAGGCGGCCCAGCAGATGGACGACGGCGGGATCGTTCATGAGGTCGTCCAACAGGAGTCGCATAGGCCGCTGCCAGTTGGGCCGCACCGACGATGGGGTGCCCGGCAGGTTCACGCCCCGGTCCTCGAGCCAGAGGTCCTCGAGCCAGGGAAGCACCAGGGGTGTCTCCGAGCGCCCCAACCAGTCGAGCAGCTCCGCGAGCAACTCGTAGGGGCGTTCCACCTGACCGCCCAGGAGAGCGGCCAGCCGCTGGCCGGCGGCGGCCCGCTCCGCCGCCACCGTACCGAGCTGCCCCTCATCCAGCAACCCGTAGCGGACCCGCTCGGCGATGTCGGTACCCGTGAGCCAGCCGGCGAACGGCGGCGTATCGTGACTCCCCACGAGGGCGATCTCCGTCGCCGCCGGCGGCGTGATCCCCCGGGTGTCGGAGGCGTGGAACTGGGCCAGGTACATTCCCCAGATCCGGTGCCGCGGCAGCGCTTCGTCGATCACCTTGGGCACGGTGCCGAGGTTCTCCCCCACGATCTCGCAGCGATGCCGGTGCGATTCGAGCGTGAGGATCGCGAACAGCTCCTCGGCGGGATAGTCGACGTAGGTGCCCTGATCCAGCCCGAGTCCGTGGGGAATCCAATAGAGCCGGGACCAGGCCATGATGTGATCGATCCGGAGGACCCCCGCGAGGCTGGCCTGGTGGGCGATGGCCGCTGCGAGGTAGCGGTGACCTTCCCGGCGCGAGGCCTCAGGAAGCACCGGGGAAAACCCCCAATCCTGGCCGCTGGGGAATCCGGCATCAGGCGGGGCCCCGACCGACATGCTGGCGGCGAAGAGCTGCTGGCGGGACCAGGGGTCGAAACCATCGGGATGGACCCCAACCGCCAGGTCCAGGCCGAGCCGCATCCCGTCCTGGTCGAGGCGCGTGCGGAGCGCGTGCAGCTGACGGCGGAGACGACACTGGGCCACCAGGTGAAACCGCTCCTCCACCACGTCGACGTGCTCCGGCGTGGGCCGTCCGGTCCGCGCCGGCTCGGGCCAGTCGCGCCAGTTCCGCCCCAGCCGCGCCTGGACCCCCCGGAAGCGGGCATAGTGGATCAGCTCCTCATCGAGCTCCGCCAGCTCCGGGATGGCGGCTCCGGCCAGCGCCGTCCGCACTTCGGCGTCGGCCGCCGAGACGTCGAGCCTCGCCGGGGCAGCCGTCGGGCGATGCGCCTCGCCCAGATCGAGGAGGAGCTCGGACCAGAACAGCCGGCTCACCGCCGAATAGGGGCTGGGTTCAGCCGGCGGCGAGTTGAAGGTGGGCAGGAGCGGCAGCACGGTGACCACGTCCCCGCCCTGCCGCTGGATCCAGCGGCAGACCGTCTCGAGATCGTGCAGGTCACCAAGGGATCGGCTTCGAACCGAGCGCAGGGCCGCCACCTGGGCGCCTACCCCCCAGCTCCGGGGAGCGCCTGGGCGGCGCCAGCTCTCGACCGGGGCCGCGATGATGGTGCAGGTCTCCAAGCGACCACTGGTCTCCACCACCAACCGGTGGTAGCCCGGGGGGAGCAGCCCTTCGGGGCGAAGCTCCTCTCCGACGCTCGCCAACCCGAGTTGACCGCCATCCTCGAGGTGGATGGTCGCCCGCAGCGCGACCCCGAGGTGGGCCGCAGGCAGGGTCAGCGCACCCCGCCAGGCCACGAACACCGGAGGGAGTAACTCGGTCTTCCGAAACGCCCGGATCGCCCGGCCGGCGGCGCCGGCGTCACCCACCCGCGCCAGCGGCGCCCCAAGGGTCGCGCAAACTCGCAACAGGGTTTCCGGCCCGACCGTGACGTGCCGGCCGAGGCCGTCAGTGTAGTCGGTGTGCACACCCATGGTCCGGGCGAGCGACTGCAACGCCTTCAGCTCATCCATGCGATCCGGGAGTATCTGGTCGGAGGGCGACGGGCACGCCGTCCCTCGGCAGCAGGGCGAATGATGGCCGAATAGGGGCGCCCTAGCCAGTATGGCCGGCGCTCGCGATTCTTGAGGGGTAACTCTCCCCCAATTGAGTCTCTCATGGATTCACCCGGCGTGTTCCACGATGCCGTCGCACTGATTCGTGCCGGTCAGACCGATCAGGCGGTCAACCTCCTCATGATCGCGCTACCGGTCCTCTCCCCAGCGGACCACCGCAAGGCGCGAACCTATGCCGGACTGGCCTGCTACTTCGCCGCCCGATGGTCCGAGGCCCTGGAACACTTCCAGCCCGCCGCCGAGGGGAGCGATATCCCCGAAGACCACTTCAACGTGGCGATGTGCCTGGTCCGGACCGACCAGGTCGAGGCGGCCCACGAGGCCTGGCAGCGGGTCTTCGAGTTGAGCCAGGCCCACCCGGATGCGCCGGAGACCTCGTCGTTCTTCGAGAAGAAGCTGATGTTCGCGCGGGCCTTGCTGGGGGCGGGGGCCTGCGATGAGCGGGGACTCGACCTGGTAGCCCGGCAACTGATGGGGTTCTTTACCCACAACCGGGTGACCGATGCGAGCTTCTGGGGCATCCGGCGGGTACCACCGTTCGAGGAGGTGCTTGGGACGACCCGGGATTACTACCGCGCCATGGGCAAGAGTGAGCGCGAGTGGGACGCATTCCTGGATGAAATCGCCGGCCAGGTCGATGACGAAGGGCGGGAGGTCATCGGGGCGATGCGGAACTCGGCGGAGGGCTGAAGGCGTGGGATGCCACCGCGGCCCTCGCCCACCGCCCGCAACCCCTAACCCAACGCCACCACCTCCGCCGAACCCAACCGGCTCCCGATGAAGCGCGACCCGACTTGCCGGAACCGGGGTTCGTCGTCGCTCACCGCGAAGCGGTGATACACCGGCGCGCCGGGCTGGGCGGCAAGACCCTTGGCCTCGAGGGTCGCCGCGACCGCCCGGGCCGTCTCCTCGGCACTGTCGATCAGCCTCACCTCCGGCCCCATCACCCTGGCCAGCAGCGGTTTGAGCAGCGGATAATGGGTGCAGCCGAGCACCAGCACGTCGACGTGGGCATCCCGGAGCGGCGCCAGGTACTCCTGCGCGATCAGTTCCGCCGCCTTGTGATCGAACCACCCCTCCTCCACCAGCGGCACCAAGAGCGGGCAGGCCCGTTGCTCCACTCGGAGTCCCGGTGAGAGGGCCTGAATGGCGCGGGCGTAGGCGTTACTCGCGATGGTGCCGGCGGTCCCGATCACCCCCACCGGACCTCCTTGCGTGGCCCCCACCGCCGCCCGGGCACCGGGCTCGATCACCCCGATCACCGGCACCGGCGACTCGGCCTGAAGGGTGCCCAGGGCGTGCGCCGTGCTGGTGTTACACGCGATCACGACCATCTTCACGCCCTGCTGCAGCAACCAGTGGAGGATCTCCCGGCTGTAGCGCCGCACCGTTTCGGGGCTCTTGGGGCCGTACGGCACCCGGGCGGTGTCGCCGAAATAAATGGTGGACTCCCCCGGGAGGCGCTCGTAGATGGCTCGGGCCACGGTGAGCCCGCCGATGCCGCTGTCGAAGATGCCGATCGGAGCAGGATTCACGGGAGTCGGATGGGGACCCGGACCGAGGCGCCGATCCCGCCGGGAATCGGGGTCGCCCGGATCTCGAGATCGCGGGGGAAGTCCCAGAGATGGGCCGACACGTAGCCCTCGACCGCCGCAAAGAGGTGATTGAAGGCGAGCAGCACCAGCCAGTCCTGCCGCTCCTTCCGCTTGGCACTCTCTCCGGCCGAGTTGGTGCGATCCATATAGCGCAACTCCTGGGTCGCCTTGATGCTCATCCCGATCGTGACCCCTTCCCAGGCGATGAAGAGCGCCCCCGTGAGCTTCCGATTGAGCCGCGCCTGTCCCCAGCCGGGAATCAGGATGGAGCGCCACAGTGCCCCCATCGGGCTGACCGGCGGCTTCGAGCCACCCGCCGAGTCCGCTCCCGGCTCCACCGGGGCCGGCAGCGGCACCGGCGGCACCACGCTGGCGGAGTCGCGGGGCGCATCCTGGGCCCCGAGTGGCGCCCACCCGCCCGCCGCCGCGAGGAGGGCCAGCGCCAGGCCCACGCGACCCACCCCGGGCGGTGGACTCACCGGACCAGCTCCCGGACGCCGCGGGCGAACTGTTCGACGTCCTCGTCGGTCGTATCCCACGACATCATCCAGCGCACCTCCGAAATGGCGGGGTTCCAGACGTAGAAGAAAGCGCGCTCCTGCAAGGCAGGAATATGCCCGGGTGGTACCCGGGCAAACACCCCGTTGGCCTGCACCGGCTGCGTCAGGGTAATCCCCGACACCCCCCGAAGCCGCTCGGCGAGAAGCCGGGCCATGCGGTTCGCGTGGGCGGCGTTGCGTTGCCAGAGGTCGCCGCCCAAGAGCGCCACGAACTGGGCCGAGAGAAACCGCATCTTGCTGGCCAGCTGCATCCCCTGCTTCCGAAGGTACACGAAGTCCGCCAGTTCCACGCCGCTCAGAAACACCACCGCCTCGGCCCCCATCAGGCCGTTCTTGGTGCCGCCAAAGGAAAGGACGTCCACCCCGGCGTCGGTGGTAATCGCCCGGAGGGTCACACCCAGCGACACCGCCGCGTTGGCGACGCGGGCCCCGTCCATATGGAGCAGCAGGCCGTTGGCGTGGGCGGTGTCGGCCAGCTCCCGGACTTCTTCCACCGTGTAAACTGTGCCCAGCTCGGTGGCCTGAGTGATAGAGACCACCCGGGGCTGGACCCGGTGCTCGTCACCGATGCCGGTCAGGCGGCCGACCACGTCGGCCGGCCGGATCTTTCCGCCGGGCGCCGGGCAGAGTACCAGCTTGCAGCCGGTGAACCGTTCCGGCGCGCCGCATTCGTCGACCTGGATGTGGGCCCCGTCGCTGCAGATGACCGCGTGGTGCGATCGGGTGACGGCCTGGATGCCGAGAACGTTGGCGGCGGTCCCGTTGAAGACCGGAAAGGCCCGCGCCCCCGGGCCGAACTGCTGGCGGAAGACCGCTTCGGCTCGTTCGGTCCAGAGGTCATGACCGTAGGACGGCGCGTGGCCGGTGTTAGCTTCGCGCAGGGCCTCCATTACCTCCGGATGAACCCCGGCGTAGTTGTCACTGGCGAAGTGGCGTGCGGTCATGTGGCAACCAGCACCGGAAGGGCGGCGGGGACGCTGGTGAGCACCATCCGGCCGGAGACCTCCCGGATCTCGCCGTCGAACTGGGCGTGGAGCGGGCCGTTGGGGGATACGACCGAAAGACGGGTCGCCCGGAAGGAGCGCACTTCCTTGAGACGGGTATGCAACCCGAGAATGGCCAGCGGCAGCTTCGTCAGGATCCCGAGGGTACTGGAGTGCCGGATGGCACAGACGTCGAAGACCCCGTCATCGGGCCGGGCTTTCGGGGTGAGACGAAATCCGCCGCCGACGCAGGGCCCGATCCCGATCTCAAGCAGGAGCAGCCGGTCGCTGAATCGCTGTCCGTCGCCCTCGACCTCGACCTCCACCGACTGGAAGCGGCGCAGCACCTTTCCCACCGCCCGGAGATACGCCGGCATCCCGGTCCCCAGCCGGCCCCCGTTGACCTCTCGCGCCACCTCGGCATCGAAGCCGATGCCCACCGAGTTGATGAAGTACTCACCCCAGGCCTCGCCCACATCGAAGCGACGCACGGTCGCGTGCTTGAGTCGCGCGACGGCACGGCTGGGTGAAAGTCCCCCGGTGCCAGCCATCTTGGCGTAGTCGTTGCCCGTGCCAGCCGGCAGGATCGCGATCGGTGGGCGTTGTTCTACCTGAGCCCGAAGGACTCCATTCACCGACTCGTGCAGGGTGCCATCGCCCCCGAGGACCAGGATCCGCTCCATCCCCCGCTCCGCCCCCCGGGCGGCGATCGCGGTGGCGTCGCCGGGGCCGGTGGTATCGATGCGATCGACGGCGCCCCAGGCCGCGCGGGCAGCCTCGAGTGCCTCCGCGGCGACCCGGCCGGCGTGGCCGCTGCCCGCGGTGGGATTGACGATCAGGAGTGAGGTCAACGAGTGGCGCCCGGTGTCGAAGCCATGGCGACGCGGATCATATCAGGGGCCAGGCGGGAAACGGTAGGGTCGGATCGGGCGCCGACCCGCCGTGCCCCGCCTGGCGGGAGCGTGTGGGAATCGAACCCACCGGAGCCGCCGAAGGCGCCTCCATCGCGGTTTTGAAGACCGGCCGGACCACCAGGCCCGATCCACCCCCAGGTACAGCCGCGCGACCATCAGACGGTCGCGACGATCTCGATCTCCACCCGCACGTTGCGTGGCAGGCCCGACACCGCCACCGTCGAGCGGGCCGGCTTGTGCCCCCCGAAGGCGGCGCTGTAGACCTCGTTCATGGCGGTGAAATCCGCCATGTCCACCAGAAACACCGTGGTCTTGAGGACCTTCGAAAAGTCGGAGCCGGCGGCCTGCAGCACCGCCCGCAGGTTTTCCATCACCCGCTCGGTCTGCTCTTTGATGCCCCCGTGGACAATCTCCATCGTCTGGGGGTTGAGCGCGATCTGGCCGGCCGTATAGATCAGCCCATTGACGATGGTCGCCTGGCTGTAAGGGCCGATCGCCTTCGGGGCGCCGTCGGTGGAGACGATCTTGATAGACATGGTGTGCCTTTCAGAAAGCGACTCGAGTTCCGGGTTCCCGGGTTCCCGAGTTCCCGAGTTTCGCAGGTGACGCAGTGGGTTCGGTCGCGCACCGTCGGGATGCCGCATCACTCGGGAACTCGGAACAGGGAAACTCCGAACTTCTAAAACAGCCCCTCGATCCGTCCGTCGGGGTGCACCCGGATCGCCTCGGCCGACGGGGTCTTCGACAGCCCCGGCATGGTCATGATCTCGCCCGCCAGCGCCACGACGAACCCGGCCCCGGCCGAAGGATAGACGTCCCGGACGTTGATCTTGAAGCCCTTGGGCCGACCCAGCTTGGTGGCATCGTCGCTGAAGGAGTATTGGGTCTTGGCCATGCAGACCGGCGTGGCGCCGAGCCCCATCTCCTCGCACTGGGTCATGGCCTTTTCGGCCGTGGCGGTGAAGGTCACGCCATCCGCCCCGTAGATCTGGGTAGCGATGGTCTCGATCTTCTGCTTGATGGGCAGCGCCGAGTCGTACAGCGGCTTGAAGCTGGCCTTTCCTTCGGCCAGCACCGCCAGGATCTCGTTGGCCACCTCGATGCCGCCGTCGCCGCCGCGGGCCCAGACGTCCGAGAGCGCCACCCGGGCACCCCAGCTCCGGGCCGCATCCAGCACCGCGTCCTGCTCCTCCTGGGTGTCGGAGAGGAACCGGTTGAGCGCCACGATGACCGGGACGCCGAACTTCTGCACGTTCTTGACGTGGGCCTCGAGGTTGACCATCCCCCGCTTGAGCGCCGCCACATCGGGGGTGCCCAGCGCGTCCTTCCTGACTCCGCCGTGCATCTTGAGCGCCCGGACGGTGGCTACCACCACCGCGGCTTCCGGCTTGAGCCCGCCGAAGCGGCACTTGATGTTGAAGAACTTCTCGGCCCCGAGGTCCGCCCCGAATCCCGCCTCGGTGAGCACGATGTCGCCCAGCGAGAGACCCAGTCGGGTCGCGACGATGGAGTTGCAGCCGTGGGCGATATTGCCGAACGGCCCACCGTGCACCAGCACCGGGCCGCCCTCGAGGGTCTGCACCAGGTTGGGCAGCATCGCGTCCTTGAGCAG
>CAZXRC010000045.1:0-23012 GCA_964642475.1 uncultured Gemmatimonadaceae bacterium
TGTTCTCCTCCGCGGTGCGGTCCTCCAGCAGGCGGAAATCCTGGAACACGATGCCCAGCCGCCGCCGGAGCCGGGGAAGTTCGGCCTGGGTGAGGGACCGCATGTTGAAGCCGGAGACCCGGACGTCCCCCTGGGTGGGCCGCAGCGCCCCGTACATCAGCTTGAGCATGGTCGACTTTCCCGCGCCGGAATGGCCCGTGAGAAAGACGAACTCGCCCTTGGCGATATGGAGCGAGACGTCCTTGAGGGCCACGCCCTTGGGATAGTCCTTGGTGACGTGATGGAAGCGAATCACGGGGGGAAGATAGGCCCGGCTCGAAAGGGAGTAAAGCGTTGGGGAGAAGGCAGTTCCGAGTTCCGAGTTCCGAGTCCAGCGTTGAGGTGAGATCGGGTCGTGGGTGCACCCGATAACCGTCGTCCTGACCCATGCATCTCGCCCGGAACTCGGAACTCGGAACTCGGAACTCCTGTCACCCCAGCGCCTGCTCCAGATCGGCGATGATGTCTTCCGAGTTCTCCAGCCCGCAGGAGAGCCGGACGAAGCCATCGGGGATGCCCTGCTTCGCCCGCTGTTCCTCGGTGAGCTTGCGGTGCGAGGTGAGGCGCGGCTCGGAGATCAGGCTCTCGACCCCCGCCAGGCTCGGTGCGTGGCGGATGAGCTTGAGCTTCTTGAGCAACTTCTCCGCCGCCCGGGCGCCACCCTTGAGCTCGAGCCCCACCATCCCCCCGAACCCGTCGAGGATCGAGGCGGCGTAGGCATGGTCGGGGTGCGAGGGGAGTCCCGGATAGTGCACCCGGACGATCGGATCGCGGGTCTCGGCCCATCGGGCGACGGCCATGCCGTTGACGTTGTGGCGCTGCATCCGGACGTCGAGAGTGCGGAGCCCCCGTTCGACCAGCCAGGCGGCGTGGGGGTCGATGGCCTGGCCCCAGAGCGTCATCAGCCGGGTCACCTCTTCGATGATGGAGCTGCTGCCCGCCACCGCCCCGGCGATCACGTCACTGTGGCCGTTGAGGTACTTGGTGGCGCTGGAGATGACGATGTCGGCCCCGTGCTCGAGCGGCCGGAAGTTGATCGGGCTCGCGAAGGTCCCGTCGACCAGCAGGGCCAGACCGCCATCCCGGGCGATCTGGGCCATCGGGGTCAGGTCGACCACCCGCAGGGAGGGGTTGGTGGGGGATTCGACGAAGATGGCGCGGGTGCTCTTGCGGACCGAGCGGCGCCACATCCGGGGCTGGTCGGGCTGGACGTAGGTGACCTCGATGCCCAGCCGGGCGAATTCCTCGTCGAAGAGGCGCCGGGTGCCGCCGTAGATCCAGCTGCTTGCGAGCAGGTGGTCCCCGGGACGGAGCACCGCGAGGTGGGCCAGGGCGGTCGCGCCCATGCCGCTGGCGACGAAGATGGCCGACTCGGCGCCTTCCAGCAGCGCGTACTTCGCGGCCAGCGCCACCTGATTGGGATTATTCCCGTAGCGGGAGTACATCACCTCCTCGCCGGAGCCGACGGGGTTGGTGAAGGTGCTGCTCTGGTAGACCGGGGCGACGACCGGGGTCCAGTCGCCCTGCCGCGACGGGATGCCGTGGATGGAAAGGGTGGAGAGGCCGAGCTTCCGCTTCATCGGGATGCCGTCAGGGGGTGGGGGACTCCGACGCGAAGGGGACCATGAAGCCGGCGCTGCCGGGGAGTACCAGCCGGAGCCGGGCCAGGGTGGCGAGGGCCGCCTCGGCCCGTTCCACCGCCCAGCCGATGCGCCGGGCGAGGCCGTCGGCGGTGGCGGGACCCCGCTGCTGCAGGGTGACGAAGGCGGTGCGGAGGTCGGGCGACGCGCGCCCCACGATCCGGGCCACGCCGTCCTCGATGTCGCGCACCAGGGCCGCGATGTCGTGATGTTCCAGGACGTGCTGGATGGCCTCGAGCTGCTCCTCCCGCAGGCCCTGGAGTACGATCGCGGTCTGGTTGATCGGCTCCAGCAGCAGCTTGGCGATGACCTCGTCGGCGCAGCTGAAGTCGACCAGCCCCACCTCCGAGAAGTCGAGCAGCGCCAAGGTGGTCCCGCCGTCGACCAGCCGCTGCTGGATACTGCTCCGCACGGCCCGCCCGGTCGGCCGGGTGACCAGGTCGCAGTAGGGGCTCTGGACCGTCTCGCGCAGGAGTTGCTCGACCCGAATCGTCTGCGTCATCCGGCGGAGGACTCCTGGGCTGGGATCACGATCTGCAGTTGCGCGCCCGGGAAGGGCGCCAGATGTTCGGTCATGGGCGGCTCGTCATCCCAGTCAGGCACGATGGCAATCCGGGCGGTACCGCTGCGGATGGAGAGTTTCCCGCTCCAACGGCCAAGATAGCGCTTGATACCGGCGATGCCCTGCCCGCGGCCCGGATCACGGAACCGGCTCACGTTCTGAATCACGGCCGCCTCGAGCGCGGCCCCATCACCCCACCGGTCGCCGAAGCGGCGAGCCTGGGTGGCCTCCAGCGACCGGCGAAACCCCACGCCCCCGTCGCTGACCGCGATGACCACCACCCGCTTGCCCAGGCGTTTGCGGAAGGTGTAGGCATGCACCGCCACCCACCCGCCGGTGCCGGCGTGCTCCACAATATTCTGACATGCCTCCGAAAGTGCCATGGCGAAGCCCATCGTCGCCTTGGCGTCGATCCCCAGCTCATGGGTCAGGATCCGGGCGGCTCCGGTCTGGATCTTCCCGACGACCGCGTGGACGTCCTCGGAGGCGCGCACCGGTGTGACATCGAGGAGCACATCGGAGTGCTCGTCCGGCTTGATCTTGGGCACCTTGCCGTGGAGGTCGAACAGCTCGGCGGCGTGGGCGAAAAAGCCGGTCCGGGCCCAGTAGCGCCGGACCTCTTCGGCGGCGGGTACGGTGAAGTCGGGTTTGGGTCCGCCCGCTTCCTTTACGACCTGCCCGGCGGTGAGCATGGCGACCAGTCCGTAGGGCGAGGCCCACTGCGCCGGGCGGGCGTCGAAGACGGTCCGGTCGGCGTAGGGGCCGGCGGAGAAGCTGGCGGCGAACTGCTCGAAGCTCCGGTCGTCGAAGGCGGCGGGGATTTCGACGACGCGGCTCACGCGCTGGCCCCCGCCGGGATCAGTTCGCCCCTGAGGAGCGGGCCCAGGGTGGTGGCGCCCCGGAGCGTGGCGTTGCGGGCGGCGAAGCCCTGGGCCCGGGCCAGGGCGGTCTCGACCGGGTCGCCGGCGGCGAGCCGGGCGGCGAGGGCGGCGCCGAAGACATCGCCGCAGCCGGTGGGGTCGATCGGGTCCACCGCCGGCGCCGGGAGGAGCGCGGTGCGGATCGCGGTCGTGGCAGTCGCCGCCGGGTCGCGCCGCCAGCCGTCGTAGCCCGGGGCGGCGAAGTAGACCAGGCCCCGGGGGCCGAGGGTCACGACCAGGAGTTTGACACCCGCCGCCATGGCCATGGCCGCCATCGCCATCGGGTCGGCGGCGAACTGCCGCATCTCGTCCTCGTTCATCTGCACCACGTCGAAGCAACGCAGCCAGGCGGCTGGATCGGCGAGGGGCTGCAACTGGCGCACACCGTCCTGCGGCATGCCGAAGAGCAGGCTATGGAGATCGGCGTAGATCGGACCGTGATAGGCCTGGCGCAGCGCTTGGGCGGTGCCCAGCTCCAGCTCGAACCCCGAGATGAAATTGAGATAGAGGACGTCGAGGTCCCGCACCATCGGTCCCAGCTCGCCCCAGGTCCATCCCGGCACGCCGCCCGACATCCGCTCGCAACGCCGCTCGGCCGACTGGTAACGGAGCGTGACGCGGTTGTTCGGCACCGGCACGTCGATGCAGCGCCCTCCGGGCACCAGGTGGGTCACACTGCGGAGCAGTGCCGCGGCTTCCTGCCGGAGGTCGGTGCCGACCTTGATGAGTGGGACGATCTGCCAGCCAGGGTCCAGCGCCGCTTCCAGGCCGCCGAGGGCGTAGGCAATGCCGCCCCACTCTTCGACCGGCGGGGCGGCGGGGTCGCGCCCGTAGATGATGTCCCAGACCAGACTGCCGACGATGCCGAGCCTAGGCATCGAACCGGACCCCACGACGCTCGGAACCCGGGACTCGAAACTCGGCCCGGCGCTTCACACGATCCCCGCGTCGCGTTGCTCGAGGAAGACCCGGGCCGCCCCGTAGACACCGGCCACGCCGGTCAGCATCCCGGGAACGATCCGGCAGACCTGGACCGCGGGCTTGAAGGCCCGTCGGGACACCTCGCGCGACAGGGGTGTGAAGAGCCGGTCGCCGGCCAGGGTAACGCCGCCGACGATCACGACCGCTTCGGGGTTGAAGATATTGATGAGCGAGGCGACCGCGGCGCCCAGGAACTTGGCGGTGTCGCCCACGACCTCGAGGGCCAGGGAATCGCCCGCCTGCGCCGCCTGGTAGACGGTCTGGGCGGTGATCTTGCGAATGTCTCCGCCGACGTAGGAGGGGAGGCTCGACTCGGCCCCGCTTTCCAGGGCCTCGATCGCGCGGAGCGCGATGTTGGGGCCCGAGGCATAGGCCTCGATGCAGCCGTAGTTGCCGCATTTGCAGCGCCGTCCGTTGGCATCGATCGTCATGTGCCCCACCTCGCCGGCGACATCCGAGGCGCCGTGGTAGAGCTTCCCGTCGATGATGATACCGCCGCCGATCCCGGTGCCGATGGTAAACCCGATCACGTTCCGGGTGTTGCGGGCCGCGCCCTGCCACCACTCGCCCAGGATGGCGCAGTTGGCGTCGTTGTCGAGCGCCGTCTTGAGACCGAGCCCCTCCTGGAGCCGGGCTCTGAGCGGCATGTTCACCCAGCCAAGATTGGGGGTGAGCAGCACGATGCCGGATCGGGTATCGAGCGGACCCGGGGCGCCCACGCCGACGCCGATCAGCTCCGCGTCGGGCCGGGCCCGCCGCAGTTCGGCCATGCTTTCCTGCGCGGCGAGGATGATCCGCCGGACCACCGCATCGGGCCCTTCGT
The DNA here is from genome assembly GCA_964642475.1 of uncultured Gemmatimonadaceae bacterium. GTDB lineage: Bacteria > Gemmatimonadota > Gemmatimonadetes > Gemmatimonadales > GWC2-71-9 > JADJOM01. Next base: position 4,966 of record CAZXRC010000045.1, read on the forward strand.
CGGCGCCGGTGGCCATGGTCCGGACCCCAAGCAGCACCGATCCGTCCTCCGAAACGCAGCCGGAGACGATGTTGGTGCCGCCGAGATCGATGCCGACGATGAATCGCATGTGAATCGGGAACGGGGACCGGGGAGGTTGACCGGGGGAATGATAGAACGACCGGGGCGTTCGGACTACTGGCGGGGGTCCAGGTCTCCGCGTTCCGCATTCCCCATCGGGATGACCCCAGGGAGCCGACGCCGCACGGCCTCGAGCACCTGCGCCACCGTCAGGTCCGTCATGCAGCGATGGTGGCCCAGGGGACAACGGGTGTGGCCGTGGCGGGAACAGGGCCGGCAGGCGAGCGAGAGGTGAGCCACGATCAGGCCGGCCTCGGTCGGCGGCTCGAAGCCGGGCGCGGGTCCGGTGGGCCCCACCACCGCCACGACCGGCCGGGCCAGCGCCACCGCCAGGTGCAGGGCGACCGAGTCGTTGGTGACGACCAGCGCCGCACGCTCGATCAGGGCGGCGGATTCGAGGAGGGTGAGGTCACCGGCCGCGCTCCGAGCGGCGGGCGACGCGGCGGCGATCGACGCCCCAACCGGGCGATCCTCCGGGCCGCCGATGACGACTACCGGGAGATGGAGTGCCCGCGCCAAGCCGGCGAAGCCGGGCCACCGCTTGGTGGCCCACCGGGCGCCGGGGGCGAACACGACGAAGGGCTCCGCGACGCCGGCGGCGGCGAGCCACCGCGCCACCCGTTCCCGGTCGGTGTCGCCGAGGGCGAGCCAGGGCGGCGCGACCGGACGCGGTACCGGCGCCAGGGCCGCGAGCCGGGCGCTCTCGTGGCCGGCGATGGGCCGCTCCACCGTTCGGGTGTAGAGCAGGCGGGCAACGCCGTCCGTGAACCCGGCGCGGTCGGCGATGCCGGCCTGGCGGGCCAGGAGGGCGGAGCGAAGCGAGCGGTGGGGCAGGAAGGCCCGCCGGTACCCGGTTGCACGAAGCCGCGCGACCACCCGGCGGAATCCGCCGAGCCCGCGATCGGCACCCCGTTTGTCGTAGGAGATGGCTTGGCGGACCGCCGGTTCGGCCGCGAGCAGCGGGGCGGCGGCGGGGGTGACTACCACGTCGACCGGACCGAAGTCCGCCGCCAGCTGCTGGATGAGAGGAAGGGTCAGGACGACGTCGCCCAGGAACGCGGTCTGGACCACGAGGGTGGGTCCGTCACTCAACCTGCAGCACCGCCAGGAAGGCTTCCTGCGGAATCTCCACCTGTCCGAGCTGCTTCATCTTCTTTTTCCCTTCCTTCTGCTTCTCGAGCAGCTTGCGCTTCCGGGTGATGTCGCCGCCGTAGCACTTGGCGAGGACGTCTTTGCGGAGCGCCGAGATGGTCTCCCGGGCGATGATCTTGTTGCCGATGGCGGCCTGGATCGCCACGACGAACAGCTGACGGGGGATCAGCTCCTTGAGCTTCTCGGCGATCTTGCGGCCGTACTCGTAGGCCTTGTCGCGGTGGATGATGACGCTGAAGGCGTCGACGGTCTCGCCGTTGATCAGCATGTCGAGCCGCACCAGCTCCGACTCCCGGTAGCCCGCCAGCTCGTAGTCCATCGCGGCATAGCCGCGGGAGATGCCTTTGAGCTTGTCGTAGAAGTCGAGCACGATCTCGCCCAATGGGAAATCGAAGTCGAATTCCACCCGACTGGTGTCGAGATACTTCATCCCGTTGTACACCCCGCGGCGCTCGGTCCCCAGCTTCATGATCCCGCCGATGTACTCGGCGGGGGCCATGAGGCGCGCCTTCACGTAAGGCTCCTCGATCCGCGCGATCGTGGCGGGGTCGGGGAGCCGGGTGGGGTTCTCCAGCAGCAGCATGGTCCCATCGGTGAGGTAGACGTAGTACTCCACCGTGGGCACCGTCGTGATCAGGTCGAGATTGAACTCCCGCTCCAGCCGTTCCCCGATGATCTCCATGTGCAGCAGCCCCAGGAAGCCGCAGCGGAACCCGAAGCCGAGCGCGGTGCTGGTCTCGGGTTCGTACTGGAGCGAGGCGTCGTTGAGCTTGAGCTTGGCGAGGGCGTCGCGGAGCGGCTCGTACTGCTCCGAGTCGGTGGGGTAGAGCCCGGCGAACACCATCGGCTTCACATCGCGATAGCCGGGCAGCAGCTGGGAGGCCCGCTCGGTGGCATCGAGGATGGTGTCGCCGGCGCGGGTGTCACCGACGCTCCGGGTGTTGGCGACCACGTAACCGACTTCGCCCGCCTCGAGGAACGGAGTGGGCCGCTGGCCCAGCTGGAGGTAGCCGACCTCGTCGACGGTGTAGACATCGTCGGGGTGGGCGCCGAAGGCGATCTCCATGCCCTGGCGGAGGGTGCCGTCGACCACCCGCACGCTGGGGATGGCGCCCCGATAGCGATCGAAATAGGAATCGAAGATCAGGGCGCGGAGCGGTGCGTCGGGTTGGCCCTTCGGGGCGGGGACCCGCTGCACCACCGCTTCGAGCAGCTCGGGAATGCCGGTACCCTCCTTGGCCGACACCGCCAGAATCTCTTCCCGCCGGGACCCGATGAGGTCCATGATTTCCCGGGCCCGGCGTTCCGGCTCGGCCCCGGGGAGGTCGATCTTGTTGAGCACCGGGATGATCTCGAGCCCCGCGTCCATCGCCAGGAAGAGATTGGAGAGCGTCTGGGCCTGCACCCCCTGCGAGGCATCGACCACCAGGATGGCGCCTTCGCAGGCGGCCAGCGAGCGGGAGACCTCGTAGGTAAAGTCGACGTGGCCGGGGGTATCGATCAGGTTGAGCTCGTATTCCTGGCCATCGCGCGACTGATAGGACATCCGCACGGCGTTGAGCTTGATGGTGATGCCCCGTTCGCGCTCCAGGTCCATGGTATCGAGCAGCTGTTCCCGCATCAGCCGCTTCTCGACCGCGCCGGTGGCCTCGATCAGGCGGTCGGCGAGGGTACTCTTGCCGTGGTCGATGTGGGCGACGATGCAGAAATTCCGGATTCGGGATTGCCTCATGGGCGGGAATATAGCGTTCCGAGTTCCGAGTTCCGAGTTCAGGCGGGAAACCTGGCCCATGACGCACGAAGAAGCACCGGTCCAGAGGGATCTCGCCACGGAAACTCGGAACTCGGAACTCGGAACTGTTAGCATTCCCCCATGCGTTCCCCCCGATCCCAGTACGTCAGCATGCTCCTCGTCGTCCTGTTCTGGGGCGGCAACTATTCCTTCACCAAGCTCGCCTTTGCCGATCTGCCGCCGCTGGCCTTCACCGCGGTGCGGTTCCTGGTCGGGTCGACCGTCTTGTGGCTGTTGCTCCGACGGCTGGAGCCGGGGGAGGCGACTCCGCCGGCGCTGTGGCCCAGGCTGGTGGGGCTCGGACTCGTGGGGAACACCTTCTATCAGCTCTGCTTCGTTCTGGGGCTGTCGCGCACTTCGGCTACCAACACCGCGCTCATTCTCAGTGCCATGCCCACGGTGCTCACCGTGTCGGCCGGGGTGCTCGGACTGGAGCGGATCAGCGCGCGACAGCGCTGGGCGCTGGGGCTCGCCACGGTGGGTGTCCTGCTGGTGATCGCGGCGCGGGGCATCGCGGCCCATCCCGGCGACTGGGTGGGTGACGCCCTGATCCTCGCGGGAGTGGGGTGCTGGACCGCCTACTCGCTCGGCATCCGGCAGCTCCGCGGGCAGGTCTCCGCGCTTCGGCTCACCGCCCTCACGATGCTCACCGGCACGCCGGGCCTGGTGCTGGCGGGGGTCCCAAGCCTGATCGGGGTGGACTGGGGTGCGGTGCATGCCGCGTCGTGGGTCGGGCTGGCCTATTCCACCTTCCTGTCGCTGGTGGCGAGTTACCTCCTGTGGAGCTACGCGCTGCAGCGGCTGGGTCCCGCGCGGGCGGCGCTCTTCACCTGCCTGACCCCACTGGTGGCAACGCTGGCGGCGATGGCTCTGCTGGGCGAGCGGCCCACCGGGGCCCATCTCGCCGGGGGCGGTCTGATCATCGGCGGGGTGATGCTGGGGAACGCGAGGTTGAGTTCGCGGGGCCCGGACGCCCGCGGCCCCGGCGACTGACTACGCCCCGGATGGGGCGAGCTCCTCCAGCCGCGCCATCGCCCGGCGCAGGTGGGGAATGACGATGCTGCCGCCCACCACCAGCCCCACCGAGAAGATCTCCAGGAACTCCTCCCGGGTGGCGCCTTCCTCGTGACAGCGGAGCACGTGGTAGGTGATGCAGTCGTCGCACCGGAGCACCAGGCTCGACACCAGCCCCAGCATCTCCTTGGTCTTGGTCCCGAGGGCGCCCGGTTCGTAGCAGCGGTGATCGAGGGCGAAGAAACGGTTGATGGTGAGGTTGTTCGCGCCGAGGATGAGGTCGTTCATCTTCGAGCGGAAGGAATTGAAATCGGCGATCGAGTCGGCCATGGGAGCCCTGGCGGTCAGGTGTCTGAGCGCTAAGGATAAGCGGTGGGGGAAGGAGAGGTGGCGCGTTGTGCTCGGGGGGAAGGGAACCCTCCGCGGGCCTGAAGTTCGCGCTTCGTCAAAGCCCTCAGGAGGGATGGGCTCACTTACGGCCCGCTCCGAGTTCCCCTCCCCCCTCGCGCACCGAGCCAGTCCTAGCGACCTTCGGCCCGCCCGCCTACGCCGCCGGTTTCTTCTGGACGATCTTTTCGTAGCTCTCGGGGTTCCACTTGGGCCGGGTGGGGTTGTTCGCGACGTCCTGGCCCAGGTAAAAGAGCAGCTGCAGGATCCGGCTCATCTTGTCGGTGTCGATCTTGTCCGGGCTGTCGCTCACCTGGTGGTAATCCGGGTGGGTCCCGTTGAAGAAGAACAGGATCGGCACGCCGTTCTTGGCGAAATTGTAGTGGTCGGAGCGAAAGTAGAAATTCTCTTCCGGCCAGCGGTCGTCGATCGGCGCCATGTTGAGGTTGGGGTGCTCCCCCGCGATGCGCTCGAGCGTCTGGCCCAGGTCGCTGTGTTCCTTGCCGATCGCGACGATGGTATCGGGCCAGTTGCGGCCGATCATGTCGATGTTGAGGTCGGCCACGACCTGGTTCAGCGGCACGGTGGGGTTGGCGGCAAAGTAGCTGCTGCCGTAGAGGCCCTTCTCCTCGCCGCTCACCGTCATGAAGACCACCGACCGCTTGGGCCGCGCGCCCGGGCGGCTGAACGCCTCCGCCAGCTCCACCACGCCCACGGTGCCCGAGCCGTCGTCGTCCGCGCCGTTGCAGATGCTGTCGGCGCCCCGGGCGGCGCACCCGCCAGTCCCATTGGGGCCGGCCGCGCCGACGTGGTCCATGTGGGCCGAGAAGACCAGGAACTCGCGCTTGAGCTTGGGATCGCTGCCTTCCAGGATCCCGATCGTGTTCGGCGCGGTGGCGCTGCTCAGGGTCTCTTCCTTGAGCCCGATGCCGATGGTGAGGTCGGGCAGGGCCCGGGTGATCAGGGTGCCCGAGGCCCGGATCTCGTCCGGCCGGATCCCCGCCTCGCTCAGCACCTCACCCAGCACCCGCTGATGCACTTCGACCACCGGGGGGATCCCGTCGTTGAGTCCGTCGACTCCCGAGCGGGGGGGCGGGGCCGCCGCGACCATGCGGGCGAAGGTGGCCGAGTCGCGATTGCTGATCGTCACCACGCCGGCGGCCCCACCACCCGCCAACGCCTGGAGGATCGCCAGGGCAGACGAAGGCAGCGGCTTGCTGTAGTCGATCACCAGCAGCACCGCTTTGCCGCGGACTTCGAGTTTGCGTACGTCCTCGGGGGAATAGGTGCCGCCCAGGAGCAGCGCCGGCGCCATGATCTCCTTCGGGGGCACGTTCCCGAAGCTGAAGCGCGCGTCCCGCGTGAGTTCCGCGTGGACGTGCTTGCCGTGGATCATGAAGCCGATGTGGGACCCGGCGGGATCGATCCGGCGGCGCGAGATGGTGTAGCGCTGAAACCAGGTGCCATGCTCCCCGCCGGGTTTGAGGCCGAACTTCCGGAACTGGTCGGCCACGTACTGCGCGGTCTTCTCGAGCCCGGGGCTGGGCGTGTCGCGGCCCATCATCGAGTCGTCGGCGATCACCTGGATCCGCTGCTTGATGTCGGCCGGAGTGATGGACCCGGCCGCTGACTTGAGCGGGGCCGAGGTCTGGGCCTGCAGCAGAGCGGGAAGGACGAGCGTGAGCCAGGCACCCGTATGGCGGAGACCGGCGGATCTGGGTCGCGACAGGGTTCGCATCGAGGGTCCGTGGGAGAGGAATGAGTTGGGGCGCCGCAAAGATAAGCGCCCGGCCGGATGCTACGGACGGGCGCTGGGGCGGGTTTCGGCGCGACTACGGGCGGCGCCGCCGGAGTTCCGGACTCCCGCCGCCCCGGCTACTGCCGCCGCCATTGCCGCGCGGCTCGGCCCGGCGCTCGGGGGCTTGCCGCGGTTCGGCGCGCGGAGCGCTGCGGGGCTCGGACCGGGGCTCGGACCGGGGCTCTCGACCCGCTCGCGGCTCGCGCGAGTCGCCGCGACTCGGCTCCGCCCGCGGCTGGCGTTCCACCGAGCGGGGCGAGCGCTCCACCGCGCCCCGATCGGAGGAGGGCTCGCCGCTACGGCGCCCACGCCGTTCGCCGCTCGGGTTGTCGCTCCGGCCGGGAGTGTCCTCCACGGTGCGCCGGTCGGGCCGCTCCTCCCGGAGCCGGTTGGACGGCTCGCGATCGGTCTCGCCGCCACGATTGGGCGAAGTGCCGGGAGACTCCGGCCGGCCACTGTTGTCGCTGCCGCGGCGACGCGGTTCACCCGGGTTGGGGTCGGGGCGTCCCGCGTCCGGCCGGGCCGCGTCGGGACGGCTCCCGTCATTGGTGCGGCGGCGGGGCTCATTGGTCGGGGCCCGGCCCGGCTCCGCGGCGCGATTGCCGTCACCGGTCCGGCGCCGGGGGGAGACCGGCGTGGGAATCGAGCCCCGACCGCCGACGTCAGCGCTGGTCCGCCGGACCGGATCGCCCCCCCGGGGCCGCTCGGCCACGCGGGTGATGTAATCGTTCCGGCGGTCGGAATCCTTGAAGACGTAGCGGGGACCCGGGCGGTAGGGCCGGCCCACGTACACGCCACCGCGATAGCGCCGGTAGGGGTAGTAGTACCAGTCGTCGTAGATCACGATGCGGAAACGTGAGCAGTAGGAACTGTAGGGGTCCCAATAGTGCCAGCTGGCGTAGGTATGGCAGTCGTAGCAGACGAAGCGGGGGTAGTCGTAATGCCGCTCCACGTCGTAGCTGGTCACGTCGTAGTCGTAATCGTCTTCCTGGGCGATCCGGTCGGCCAGATCGGAGACCGCCACGTACGGGTCTCCCCGGACCCGGCCGTCGGAGATGGAGCGATAGTCCCAGTGGTCCCCTCGCACAATATCGTCATAGCTGAATGGGTCACCAGAAGCGATCGCGAAGATGTATCCCACGCCGGGATAGTCGTCGACCCGGAAGGCCTCGTCCCGGTCGCGACCCAGCACCTCGAAGGTCCTGCCGCCGCGGGCGAAGTTGTCTTCCCATGGATCGATCGGAAACAGCACCCGCATCCGTCCGTCTGTATCAATCCGGATGACGGTCACGTAGGCATCGCGGTCGGACTTGAAGTACACCCGCGCGTCGTCACCCCGCTGGTACGGGTCATCCCGATTTACCCACACCGTGATGCGGGGACGGTCCTCCCGCTGCGCTCTGATCCACGTGGCAATCAGCGACGTGGGCTCGGCCGGCGCGGGCTCGCGGCCGGACAGCGAAGTGGCCGTCAGGGCGGCCAGGACCAGACTCAGGGTGGCGGACATACGCACCTCCAGAAATAGCACGGAGTGGACACCCAAGCGGAGGAGCAGGGGGTATGCCAGCTGGGGCGCGAGAGCCAAACCGATGCAGATAAACGACTTGGCCGGCAGAGCGGCAGGGTGGCAAGGCGGCCGGTCGTCCTGCGAGGGGGACAGGGAGGTCTCGCGTTGACTTCACCCGTCCGCACGCGGTACGTTGCGCCCGCGATGTCCATTCCCGCGCCGCCCGTTCATTCCCGACTCGATCTGCTGGACCCGCATGAGGCCTCCGGCCTGGCGGGTCTGGAATTGCTGACCGAGGGCGTGGTCGAAGGCTTCCTGACCGGCCTGCACCGCTCGCCCCGGCGGGGCTTCTCGGTGGAGTTCGCCGAGCACCGGATGTACCAGCCGGGCGACGAGCTGCGCTACGTCGACTGGAAGCTGCTGGGCCGGAAGGATCGGCTCTACGTCAAACAATATGAGGAAGAGACCAACCTCCGGGCCATGCTGGTGACCGACGTGAGCCGCTCGATGGCGTGGAGCGGCAATCCCGCGCTGGTGCTCTCCAAGCTGGCCTACGTGCAGCGGCTGACCGCGGCGCTGGCGCTGTTGCTGCTGCGCCAGCGGGATGCCACCGGGCTCATCGCGTTCGACGACGCGATCCGCGCCATTCTCCCGGCCCGGGCCCGCACGGCGCACTGGCATCGACTGCTGGACACGCTCCACGGTCTCACGCCGGGGCAGGGGACGGCCGCCGAGCCGGCGCTCCGCCGGGTGGTGGATCTGCTGCGGCGCCGGGGACTGGTGATCTTCATTTCCGACCTGCTGCTCGACCGCGAGCTGGCGCTCAGGGCGCTCAAGTTCCTCCGGCACCGGGGCCACCAGGTCGTGGTGCTCCACATCATGGATCCGGCGGAGCTCGACCTGGGGGGGCCGGCGGAGGCGCGATTCGAGGATCCCGAGACGCACACCGGCGTCACGCTCCGCCCCAAGGACTGGGCCTCGGCCTACCGGAGCACGGTGCAGGGGGTGGTGAGCGCCTGGCGCCGGGCCTGCCGCACCGGCGGCATGCAGTACCACCAGATCACCACCGACACACCGTTCGGCCACGCGCTGCGGCGGGTCGTCGCCCGGCCGGCCGGACTCGCCTGATGGGGTTCCTCGCACCGTGGGCGCTGGCGGCCCTGCCGCTGGCGCTGGTGCCGCTGGTCCTGCACCTGCTGCAGCGGCGCGATCCGCCGACGGTGGAGTTTCCCGCGGTCCGCTACCTGGTCCAGGTCACCCAAGAGCATCAGCGCCGGCTCAAGCTCCGGCACCTGCTGCTGCTGGCGGTTCGCACGCTCCTGATTCTGGCGCTGATCGTCGCCGCGGCGGGCCCCTCCGCTCCGCTCCGCCAGGCCACCAGTCATTCACCCAGCGCGCTGGTGCTGGTGCTGGACGACTCGCCCTCGAGCGGGGTGGTGGTGCGCGGGACCCCGAGGCTGGCCGAGCTCCGGGCCGCGGCCCGGCGGGTCCTGGCGCAGGCGACGCCATCGGATGCGCTCTGGCTCCTCACCAGCGATGGCGTGGCCCGGCGGGGAACCGCCGACGCGCTCGGTCAGGCGGTCGACAGTCTCCAGCCCACGCCGCGGCGAATGGACCTGGGCCAGGCGCTCGCCCTCGCGGACGAGGTCCTGCGGGGCGACGGCCGCCCCGGCGGGATAGTGCTGCTCTCGGACCTCCAGGCCAGCGCCCTCTCACCGGCCCGGCCCCGCGTGCCGCTGCTGGTGGCGCGACCGGAGCGGAGCACGCCGGCGAATCAGGGGGTGGCCGGGGTCGATCCGGGGGCCCAGCCCTGGACTCCGGAAGGCGGAGCGGTGACGGTGCGGGTGGAAGGCGATTCCGCCGCTCCGGCGCCGGTGTCGGTGGCGCTGGGCGACCGGCCGGCCCGCCAGGCGCTGGTGGCATCGGGAGGGGCCGTCAGCTTCACGTTGGGGCCGGCGGTGCCGGGCTGGTGGACGGTGCGGGCCTCGAAGGCGCCGGACGAACTCCGGGCCGATGACGACCGGCTGGCGCTGGTCCGGGTGGCGCCGGTGGCCCACGTCGCCTGGGATCCGGCCGACCGCTACCTCTCGGCCGCCTCGGAGGTGCTGCGCTCGAGCGGGCGGATCCGCCAGGGCACCGAGATCACGGTCGGCACCCTGGGCGGCGGCCCGTCGATCGTCGTGCCCCCCGCCGATCCGGCGGCGCTGGGGGCCCTCAACCGCTCGCTCGAGCGGCGAGGCGTCGCCTGGCGCTACGGCCCCCTCTCGGAGACTCCCACGGTGAGCGACAGCGGCCCGCTCCTCGGGCGGGTGGCCATCGGCCGGCGCCATGGGCTGCAGCCGGCACGGGCGAGCGCGGGACAGGGAGTGCTGATCACGGCCGGGGGCGCCCCCTGGCTGGTGCGCGACGGCACCGTGCTCCTGCTGGGGAGCCGGATCGATCCGGCCTGGACCGCCCTGCCGCTCGGCGCGGGGTTCCTGCCGCTGCTGGATGCGATGGTCAACCGGCTGGCGCGGGGCCAGGTGGCGACGCTCACCGGCACCCCCGGCGATCCGGTGCTGCTGCCCGACCAGGTGACCGAGGTGGCCCAGGCCGACCGGCGCTGGCGGGTGGAGGGCGGGGCCGCGTTCCGGCCACCAGCCACCGGGGCCTATTTCCTCCTCGCCGGCCGGGATACGATCGGTGGGCTTACGGTTGCGCTGGACCCGCGGGAGTCGTTACTGTCGCCCGCGTCCGAGGAGGCCGTGACCGGGCTGTGGCCCGGTGCGCGGGTGGTCTCGCTGGCGGATGCCGCGGGCGCCGCGTTTGCGGGGGCGGGCCGCGCGAGTCTCGCGGGCCCGCTGTTGTGGCTGGTCCTGGCCCTGGGCATGGTGGAAGTCGCCCTGGCCAGCGGTGTTCGCCGGAGCTCATGACGCTCAAGCTGCTGCTGGACGCGTTCGAACGAACGCCAATTGCCTTCGATCTCAAAGACAGGCTGCCCGAGCGCGGACGGCAGCTGGCCATCGCGGGACTGGCCGGCTCGAGTCCCGCGGTCCTGGCGGCGTGGCTGGCGCGTGCGTTTCCCGGTCGCCTGCTCACCATCGTGGCGACCACCCCGGCCGACGCCGAGCGGTGGCTCACCGATCTGGGCCACCTTACCGACGAGGCGACGGCGCTCTATCCCCAGCGGGAGGCGCTGGGCGAAGAAGAGCCGCACTACGAAATCGCGGGCGAGCGGGCCGAGACGCTGGCGGCGCTGCTGGCGGGACGGCTCCGGATTCTGGTGACGACGGCGCGGGCGTCGCAGGAGCGGACCCGGGTGCCGGCGCGGCTGCGGGACGCGACACTGCGTATCGGTTCCGAGCTCCGAGTTCCGAGCTCCGGGTCGAAGTCGGCGGGGAGTGGCGGGAAGACCAGGTTGAGCCTCACTCAGGTGGTCTCCGCGCTGGAAACGATGGGCTACGAGAAGGTTCCCATCGTCACCGAGGTCGCCGAGTTCAGCGTGCGCGGCGGGATCGTCGACGTATACGGTTTCGGGATGGCCAGTCCCGCTCGTCTGGAGTGGTGGGGTGATGACCTCGAGTCGATTCGGGCGTTCGATCTCACCACCCAGCGCTCCTGCGACGCCATCGACGAACTGACCATCCTCCCGATCCGCTCCGCGCCTCCATCGAGCACCAACGCGGAACCCGGACCCCGGAACTCGGAACCGCGCGAACGGCAAACCCTCCTCGAGCTGCTTCCCTCGGATACGCTGATCGTTGAGGACGTCCCCCACGCCAACGGAGAGGAAGTCTCCCGCTCCTGGAAGGAAGCCGCGCACCACCTCGAGGTCGCCCGGCGGCTGGGCGAGGAGGTGTCGGCCCGCGAGGATCTCTTCGAGCCGCCCGAAAGCTGGGCCGGGCGTATCGCGGCCTTCCCCCGCCTCGCGCTCCGGGTGGACTCGGGAGCGCTCAACGCCGGGTTCTTTCCCCCGGAGCGGGTGGAGCGGGATCTCCGCAAGCTCCGGAGCCTGCTCTCCGCCGACCAGCCGACCCTGATCCTGTGCGACAACGAAGGCCAGCTCGAGCGGCTCGATGAGCTGCTGAGCGAGGGGGCGGGCCGGGCCAACGCCACGCTGGCGATCGGGGCTCTCGACGGCGGTTTCGTGATGCGGAGCCTCCGGGTGCTCACCGATCACGAGATCTTCCGCCGGGCCCGGCGGCTGCGCCGTTCGCGGCGCTACCGGCAGGCGGCGACCGGCGCCGCGACCGGCCAGCTTCAGACCGGCGACTACGTGGTGCATCTCGACCATGGGATCGGGATCTACCGCGGCATCGCCACCATCCAGGTGGGCGAGGCGATCCTCGAGGTCGCCATCGTGGAGTACGAGGGGGGCGACCGGCTCAACGTCCCGCTCTACCGGCTGGACCAGTTGGAGCGCTACCGGGCCGCCGGCGAGGATGGCGACCAGCCGCCGCCGCGGCTGCACCGGCTCGGTGGCACCAGCTGGCAGAAGGTGCGCGACAAGACCCGACAGGCCATCAAGGAGATGGCCTCGGAGCTGCTCGACCTGTACGCCCGGCGCCGGGTGAGCGCCGGCTATGCCTTCCCGCCCGATACCAAGTGGCAGCGGGAGCTCGAGTCTTCCTTCCTCTATGAGGACACACCCGACCAGCGGAAGGCCACCGAGGCAGTGAAGAAGGCGATGGAGCAGCCGATCCCGATGGACCTGCTGCTGGTGGGGGACGTGGGGTACGGCAAGACCGAGGTGGCGGTGCGGGCCGCGTTCAAGGCGGTGCAGGGCGGCAAGCAGGTGGCGGTCCTGGTGCCTACCACCATCCTGGCGGATCAGCATGCCCGCACCTTCACCGAGCGACTGGCCGACTTTCCGGTCAGGATCGAGGTGCTGTCGCGCTTCCGGACCGCGAAGGACCAGAAGCTGGCGCTGGAGCGGCTCGCCAAGGGGGAGACCGACATCATCATCGGTACCCACCGGCTGCTGTCGCCGGACGTGACCTTCAAGGACCTGGGCCTGCTGGTGGTGGATGAGGAGCACCGCTTCGGGGTGAAACACAAGGAGCGACTCAAGACGCTCCGTCTCACGGTGGACGTCCTCACGCTCACCGCCACGCCGATCCCCCGTACCCTCCACCTGTCGCTGGCGGGTCTGCGGGACCTGGTCCTGATCGAGACGCCGCCGCGCGACCGCTCTCCGATTCTCACCTTCGTGGAGCCGTGGGATGACGGGCTGCTGGACGAGGCCTTTGCCCGCGAGCTGGACCGGGGCGGGCAGGTCTTCGTGGTGCACAACCGGATCGAGACCATCGAGACCATCGCGGCCCGGGTACGGGCCCTGGCGCCGCGGGCGGCGGTGGCGGTGGGCCACGGTCAGATGGCGGGGGACGAGCTGGAGGAGGTGATGCGCCGGTTCGTGTCGAACGAGGTGCAGATCCTCGTCTCCACCATGATCGTGGAGTCGGGCCTCGACGTCCCCAACGCCAACACCATGGTGGTACACGATGCCCACCGGTTCGGGCTGGCCCAGCTCTATCAGCTGCGGGGGCGGGTGGGGCGGAGTCACCGGCGGGCCTACTGCTACCTGCTGGTGCCGGACCTGATCGACCAGGACGCCGAGGAGCGGTTGCGGGTGCTGGAGCATCATACCGAGCTGGGCGCCGGCTACCGTATCGCGCTCAAGGACCTGGAGCTCCGGGGCGCGGGAAACCTGCTGGGCGCGGAACAGTCGGGTCACGCGCACGCGGTGGGGTTCGACCTGTACCTGCGGTGGCTGGAGGAGACGGTGAAGGCGCTCAGGGGTCAGGGGAAGGGCGACCGGCCCCAGCCGCCCGAGGTGGTGCTCGACAAACCGGCCACCCTTTCAGACAGCTACGTCGCCGACGACGCGGTCAAGCTCGACTTCTACCGCCGACTGGCGCGGGCCGCGACGTCCAGCGACATTGAATCCCTCCGCGAGGAGCTCCGGGAGCGATTCGGACCCCTGCCCGAGGGCGCGGAACACCTGCTCGACATGGCCCGGCTTCGAGTGATCGGCGCGGAGCTGGGTCTGCAGCATCTGCTGGTGCGGGGCGAGGAGGCTCGCCTCACCTTCCGGGAAGGTGCGGTCCCCCGGTTCGCAGGACTCTCCGCCGCGCTCGATCATGTGCAGCTCGCGGTCGACGTTCGCCGCACGGTGCCGCTGTCGCTCCGCCTGACCCGGCTGGGCGGGCAGGCGCTGGTGCCGGCGCTGGTGCGGGCGCTGTCGGCGGTGGCGGACAAACAGGGCGCAACGCCCACCCAGGACTCAACCGGTAGACAGGAGCGGTAATGCGACGGTGGTTGGCGGGAACTCTGGTGACCCTGCTGGCGCTGGCCGGCTGCAAGGACGCCTTCCGGGCCCGGCCCGAGATCGCCGCCGAAGCGGGCGGTCAGGAGCTCAAGACCGAACGGCTGGCATCGCTGATGGCCGGGATCAAGGGCGTGCCGATGAGCCGCGAGGCCGCGGACTTCATCTCCGGCATGTGGGTCGATCAGACTCTGTTTGCCCAGGCGATTGCCGGCGGCAAGGAGCTGACCGACTCGGCCACCGCGGCCAAGGTGCTGTGGCCTGAGCTCTCCCAGCTGGTGGCGGAGCGCTGGCACGACACCCTCCTGGCCCGGCGCGCGCCGTTCACACCCAACGTGGCCGACAGCATCTACAACTGGGGCGACGTCCGGATCCTGCAGCACATCCTGATCCGGATCGAACCCAATGCCGAACCCCCGGCCCGTGCGGCGGGGAAGAAGCGAGCGGAGGCGGCGCTGGCCCGGGTGGCGCGGGGCGGGGATTTCGCCGGGCTGGCCCGGGAGCTGAGCGAGGATCCGGCCAGCAAGCCGGACGGCGGCTACCTGCCGCCGGCACCGCGGGGCAAGTGGGTGACGGCGTTCGACAGCGCCGGCTGGACCCTCGCACCCGGCGACCGCACCGGGCTGGTCGAGAGTCCCTTCGGCTACCACATCATCCGGCGTCCCCCCGCCTCCGAGGTGCGGGACAAGATGCTGGCGTATGCCCGGGAGCGGGTGGGGAACCAGCTCGATTCGATCTATCTCGACAGCCTGGGCCTGCGGCGGGGCCTCAAGGTCGACCGCAACGCCGCCACCACCATGCGGGACGCGATCACCGACCGGGACCGGGCCGGCCGGTCGCAGGCGGTTCTCGCGTCCTACGACCGGGGCCAGCTCACCGTCGCCGATTTCATGAAGTGGGTCAACGCGCTGGGGCCGGCCTGGGCCGCGGACCTGGTGCGCCGGCCCGACAGCAGCATGGTTCATTTCGTGCGCCTGCTGGCCCAGAACCAGATGCTGCTGCAGCAGGCCGACTCGGCCGGGATCCATCCCACCACCGACGAGTGGGAGGGCATGATGGCGCGCTACAAGGCCCAGGTCGACACCCTGCGCATGAGCCTGGGACTGAGTGCCGCGGATTTCTCCGACCCGGCGATGCCGGAGGCCGACCGGATTCGCGCCGCCAGCGTGAAGATCGAAAGCCACTGGGACGAGGTGGCCAACGGCGGCCCCCGGCCCCGGCCGATCCCGCCCCAGCTCGCCTCGATCCTCCGGGTCGGGGCGCAGTACCGGCTGGACCAGGCGGGCCTCGATCGGGCGGTGGATCTGGCCAAGGAAATGAAGGCCCACAACGACTCCACCAACGCCCGCGGCACCGCCGCGCCGGTGGCGCCGGCGCCCGGCGTGACCCCGGGCGCGCCGCAGCCGACACTACCCGCCCCGGCCCCGGGTCAGAAGCCCGGAGGCAACTGATGCGCCGTATCGCCGGGTGGCTGCTGCTTTTCCTGGTCGGGGCGACGGCCCTCCGGGCCCAGGAGCCGGCGGGCGTCGAGGGCGGTCCGCCCCAGTTCCGGTGCGACACCACCGGCACGACGGTCGACCGCATCGTGGCGGTGGTGGGCGAATCCCCGATTCTCGCGTCGCAGGTCGAAGAGGAGATCTTCACCCAGCGGTCGCAGAACGGCGCTCCCCCGGCCAGGACCGTGGCCGAGTTCCAGAACCTCTGCCGGCAGGTGATTTCGGATCTCATCGACGCGGAGGTGCTGGTGCAGGCGGCCCAGCGCGACACCGCGATCAAGGTCGACGACACCGAAATCTCCCAGGGCGTCGACGAGCAGTTCCGCAACATCCGGCAGCGCTTCAAGACCGAGCCCGAGTTCCGGGCCGAGCTGGGGCGTTCCGGGTTCCAGACGCCGGAGGAGTTCCGCCGCTGGCTCACCGAGAATCAGCGCAAGGCGGCGCTTCGCAACCGGTTGATCTCGAAGCTCCGGGAAGAGGGGAAGCTCAAGCCGGTGCAGCCGACCGAGAAGGAGATGCGGGCCTACTTCGATCTCTTCAAGGACCAGCTGCCCGCCCGGCCGGCGACGATTTCGTTTCGCAATGTGATCGTGGCGCCCAAGGCCTCGCCCGAGGCGCTGGAGCGGGCCCGACTTCAGGCCGACTCGATCGTGCGGGAGCTGCGCAAGGGCGCCGACTTTGCCACCGCGGCCAAGCGTTTCTCGCAGGATCCCGCGAGCCAGGAACAGGGCGGCGATCTGGGGTGGTTCCGGCGGGGGCAGATGGTCAAGGAGTTCGAGGCGATCGCGTTCTCGCAGCGGCCGGGGGTGGTGTCCGACCCGGTGGAGTCGCCCTTCGGCTTCCACATCATCCAGGTGCAGCGGATCCAGCCGGCCGAGGTCCAGGCCCGGCACATCCTGATCATGCCCCAGGTGTCCCAGGCCGATGCCGACAGCGCCTTCCGTCTGGCCGGCGCCATCGCGACGGCCCTCACGGCAGGGGCGTCGTTCGACTCGCTGGCGCGGTTGTATCACGACCCCGGCGAGGAGCGGGAGACCCCCGACGATGTGCCGGTGACGCAGCTGCCCGAGGAGTACAAGGCGGGGATCGGCGCGGCCGACAGTGGGCAGATCGTGGGGCCGTTCGAGATCCGCAAGGAGTTGGGGCTCCGCCGGAAGTACGTGGTGCTGCAGGTGAAGGCGCGTCACCTCGAAGGGGCGGTGCTGTACGACGACGTGAAGGACCAGATCCGGCAGCGACTGGCGGGCGACCTGGCGCAGAAGCGGTACGTGGACCGGATCCGGCGGTCGACCTACGTGGACATCCGGCTCTAGGCCGGATCCGGCGGCCCTGGCCGCCGGGAGCTTGCGGTTCCCTGACCCCGGGCCGCTTCGGCCTCCCGCCTCAGGCCTTACTTTCCCGCCATGACCAGACTCGCCATCACCCTCGGGGATCCTCGCGGCATCGGACCCGAGATCACCGCACGCGCCCTGGCCGAGCCGCTGGACGCCGAGGTGGTGCTGGTCGGCGCCGAGGAGCAGATCGGCGGCATCCCGGCTGACCGGCGGGTGGCGGTGGGGAGCTGGACGGAGGGGCTGGGCGAATGGGGCCGCGGCCCGGAGAAACCGGGTCCGACGCGGGCCATGCGGGCGGGTCGCATTGCCGGCGCCGGGGTCGAGGCCGCGGCCCGGATGGCGTTGGGTGGCGAGGTCGATGCGATCGTGACCGCGCCGGCTCACAAGCACGCCCTCAACCTGGCGGGATTCCGCTGGCCGGGCCACACCGAGTGGCTGGCACACCTGGCGGGCGATGTCGACGTGGCCATGATGCTGGCGGCCGACCGGCTCCGCGTGGTGCTGGTGACGACCCACGTGCCGCTCCGCTCGGTGCCGAGTCTGCTGACGATCGAGAAGATCGTCACCACCGGCGAGACCACCCGGACGGGGCTCCGCGACTGGTGGGGGATCTCCGAGCCGAGACTGGCGCTGTGCGCCCTCAATCCCCACGCCGGGGAATCGGGGCTCTTCGGCGACGAGGAGGATCGGATCCTCAAGCCCGCCGCCGCTGCGCTGGGCGCGGCGGGGCCGCTCCCCGCCGACACGGTGTTCGTCAGGGCGATGCGTGGGGAGTTCGACGCGGTGCTGGCCCCGTATCACGACGTAGGGATGACCGCGATCAAGGTGGCCGCATTCGGGCGGGGCGTGAACGTGACGCTGGGTTTGCCGTTCCCCCGCACCTCGCCCGATCATGGGACGGCCTTCGACATCGCCGGGAAGGGAGTGGCCGACGCGGCGAGCATGCGGCAGGCGATCGAGTTGGCGGTGGAGTTGGGGAAGAAGCGGGCGGCTCGGCGCTGAGTCCGCGGGCCTGAGGTTCGCTCTCACGAGGACGCTCCGGAGCGAGGCGACCGCCAGCTTCCATGCGCCGCGCGCTTGGGGGGAAGGGAACCCTCCGCGGGCCTGAAGTTCGCTCTTCGGGAAGGCCCTCAGATGGGACGG
>CAZXRC010000046.1:0-16002 GCA_964642475.1 uncultured Gemmatimonadaceae bacterium
AACCGGCTCGGGCGACGTCACCCTGCGGCTGCCGGAGGGGGTCGACGCCACCGCCCTATTCCACCGCCACCCGCCGGCACTGAATGACCGCTTCCACCCGCACCCCCTTCTCGGTGGTCGCGTCCACCCGGATCACCGCTCCCTCCCCCCGGCGTTCGACGCTGGCCCGGCCCCGGCCGTCCTCGCCCCAGGGACGCCGCCCGTCCACCAGGTAGCTCCGGCTCTCGGCGCCGTTGCCCCGATTCACGCTGAGCTGGAAGTCGCTGGTCTCTCCGTCGGCGACGGGAACCCGGAACTGCACCGCGGTAAGGCTGGTGGTATCGCCGGGACTGGCGTAGAGCCCGGCCCAGCTGGGCGCGGTGGAATCGGCCCGGTAGGTACAGAGGGTCTCCTGGCTGGTCGCATCGTAGATGCCGCCGTCAGGCCCGCCGACCAGCGCGACGTGAAAGACGGTCGTGGCGCCGGCCGCCGCCGCCTCCGGATCGGGGATATCGATCTTGAGATCCACCGGCTGTCCCGTCCTGGCGGCCGCCGTTCGCGCCAGGCCCCCCAGCAGCGCCGCCACCCCGCTCGAATCCGCGAGCGAGCCGCCCCGGAGGCGGGCGACCCGGCCGGCCAGAGGAACCGCCAGGAGAACCGGGATGACGACATAGGCCACGAGGTACAGCCCGAGGTACACCAGACCGCGGTTGTAGGACCGGAGCTCGTAGTCGGTTCGGTCCAGGGCGGCGAAGACCGCCTGTACCACGCCGGCCAGCCAGATCACTCCCATGACCAGAAGCCACCGGACCGGCGTGCCCAGCTGGGCCGCCGGGTCGGCCGAGCCCAGGAGGGCGATCACCTTGAGAGTGTACATCGCCGCGATCGCCCAGTAGCCGACGAAGAACGCCACCGCCAGCGGCGGCTGGCCGTTGTAGAGCTGGCCCAGCCCGGGCATCGTCAGCGATGCCAGGGCGGCGAGCGCGGGACTGCGGCGCTTGGTCATGCCGGGTCTCCTCCGGTCGAGTCAGTGGGCCGGGGCTGGGCGGTCACCCTCGCGTCAGTCGGGTCGCCGGCACACGCCCCCTCACTCGCTGCTCCCCACCGCGCGTTCCAAACGTCCGAAGGCCGAGTCCCCTTCGGCCCCCTCCAGCAGCGTGCGGAGATCGGCCACCGCTTTCGCGATGTCACCCCCCTCCTGCTGGTACCAGGTTTCGAGGACGTGCAGTCGGTCCCGGTAGATCCGGGCCGCGATGAGCCGCGCGTTGTTGATCGGCCGGTCGGCCATCGGGCCGATGGTGTACGTCCGGAGCTGCTCCCCTATCGGACCCTGAAGCTGCTCCCGAGCCCAGCGGCCCAGCGCTGCCCGGCCGGAATCCACCGCCACCGAATCGGTCACGGTCCGGTAGAGGGTGTCGAGCCGGGCCGCGAGCGCGGTGTAGTACCCCGCCAGAACCACCTCATCGAGCCAGCGGCTGGCCGCCTGTGCCGCCGCCGAGTCCGAGCCTCGGCGGCGGAAGAACACCTCGGCAGCCCGGTAGCCTGCCAGCTGGGCAAAGCTCTCGTTGAAGGTGGTGGCGCTCTTCACGTAGAGCGTGTTGTGGGCGATCTCATGCAGCACCGTCGCCACCAGCTCCACCGAGTCCCGGCTCATCGCGGTGGAATACAACGGATCGTTGAACCAGCCAAGGGTGGAGTAGGCGCCGGCGGGGCGGAGGTAGATGTCGTAGCCCTGCCGCTCGAGCCGCTCGGCCTCCCGGCGGGCCATCCGGGGATCGAAGAAGCCCTTGTAGGGGATCTTCCCCACGATCGGGTACTTCCAGGTGTGGGGACAGAGGCAGTTTCGCGGACTGGCCGAGAGCACCAGCAGCAGCGTGTCTCGACCCACGTCGGCATAGGTCGTATAGGTCTCCTCCGCCTTGAACCCGATCTCGACCGCGAAGTTCCGGGCGTCCAGCACCAGCCGCAGCAGTTGCCGGGTCTCCGCAGGAGTCTTCCGGTCCTCGATGAGTCTCGCGATCGGCTGACGGGCCTGGAGGATCCGGGTCTGCTCGATCCCCGCGCGAGTGAGGTAACGGACGTCGTCGCTCGCCACATAGGCGGTGCCGTAGCCCGCCATGAGGGCCCCGACGATCACCAGGAAGATCATACCCCACCGCCGCCGCATCAGAGGGTGAACCGGAGTCCCAGCCGGTGTATCTGGTTACCCAGCCGGGTACGCCGCTGCCAGGCATAGTCGATATTGAACCGGGTAAGCACCAGGCTGCCGCCAAGCGACACCTTCTTCTGGCCCGAGGCCTCGGGCTGGGCGCCGTAGCCCAGCCGGCCCACCAGCCCCACCTTCCCGATCACCGCGCCGCCTTCGACCCCGAGGATGGTCCGCCGATCGGCCCGCGCGGTCCAGATCACATCGAGCGTCGTGAGAAAACGGCCGGTGCCCTGCGGATCTACGAAATTGAACATCATCCCCGCCCGCTTGGTCACCGGCAGTTCCAGGGAGCCGCCGGCAACCCGCCAGCTGCCGATGTTCTGGGCCGCGAACGACAGCGTCATGATGTCGAAGACATGGATCCCGACTCCGGCATCGACCGTCGCCGAGCGACGGGTGTCCCCGATGGAGTCCTCCAGCGACACGTACTTGAGCGTGCTCCCCAGCGCGATCAGACCGAAGCGGTACACCCCCGAGGCGGTCCACTGGAGGTTGTCCTTGACCGCCGAGGTGTCGCTGAAGCGCAGGTAGTGGATCCCACCGCCGAGATCGAACTGGAAGATCCGGAACGCGCCCGCCGCCATGCCCTCGAGAGAGCCGTCAGGGTAGCGCTGCGCCGCACCCTCGATGGCAATGTTGCGGATGGTGGCGAGCCCCGCCGGATTGAGAAAGGTCGCACTCGCGTCCCCGGAGAGTGCCGCCCCGCTGCCGCCCATTCCCGCCGCCCGCACCGACACCGGCAGGCTCAGGATCAGCGGCTTGGGGGCCCCCTGCGCCACCAGGGTGGCGGGGGCAAGGAGGAGCGGCAGCAGGGCCTTGAGCCTCCGACCAATCACTCTGGCTCCGGGGTCGAAATCGGGAGGAGGGAAACGGGGGCAAGATAAAGCGCCACAAGGGTTTTTGACAATCGTATGAGGCTCCGGTACCTTCTGGCCGTGACTCGTGACCCGTGGCTCGATCAGGTGCGTTTCGGCCCCGATGGACTGGTGCCGGTCGTGGCCCAGGACCACCTGAACGGCAACGTCCTGATGCTCGCCTGGGCCAACCGCGAGGCGCTCGAGCGGACCGGCGCCAGCGGGGAGGCCCACTACTGGAGCCGCTCGCGCCAGTCCCTCTGGAAGAAGGGCGAGACCTCGGGACACACCCAACGGGTGCGCGAAATCCGGCTCGATTGCGATGGCGACACCGTGCTCTACCGGGTGCAGCAGACCGGCCCGGCCTGCCACACCGGGCAGCCGACCTGTTTCTCGACCGTGGTGCGCCCGGGGGGCGCCGGGACCGAGGGCGAACCAGGTGGCCACCTTCTCACCCGGCTCGCCGCCACCATTCGGCAACGGGCGGCCACCCGGCCGGCGGACTCGTACACCGTAAAGCTGCTCGACCGGGGGGTGGCGAAAGTCGCCCAGAAGATGGGGGAGGAGGCGGTCGAGGTGGTGGTGGCTGGCACCGGAGAATCGAACGGCCGGCTCGTATCCGAGAGCGCCGACCTGTTATATCATCTGCTGGTACTGCTCGAGGCACGCCGTGTCCCGCTGGACGACGTGCTGAGGGCGCTGGGAGAAAGAGAGAAGTAGCCAACGGCCCTCGGCCGATGGCCAACGGCCATGTCCTTCGTACATCTCCACACCCACTCCGAGTACTCCCTGCTCGACGGCGCCAACCGCATAGCCGCGGTGGTGGCTCACGTGCAGTCACTCGGCATGGACAGTCTCGCCATCACCGACCACGGCAATCTCCACTGCGCCTGGTCGTTCTACGAGGAAGCCAGGGCCAAGGGCCTCCGCCCGATCCTCGGCTTCGAGGCCTACCTCGCGTTCGGGCCGCGGACCGGCCAGCAGCGGCCCTCCTGGGCCCCGGCCAACTACAGCCACCTGGTCCTGCTGGCGAAGAACCGCGCCGGGTACCGGAACCTGGTTCGGCTTTCCTCGATCGGCTTCCTCGAAGGGTTCTATCGCCGCCCCCGCATCGACAAGGAGGTCCTGGCCCAGTACAGCGAGGGACTCGTCGGCCTGGCCGCGTGCCTCTCGGGCGAGGTCTCCCTCTACCTGCGACAGGGCAACTACGAGGAGGCGAAGAACTCGGCCCAGTGGTTCGCCCGGACCTTCGGCGAGGGCAACTTCTGGCTCGAGGTGCAGCAGCATGGGATCCCCGAGGAAGTCCAGGTGAACGAAGGGATGTACCGGCTGGGGCAGGAGCTGGGCCTGGGCGTGGTGGCGACCAACGACGCCCACTATCTCCGGCGGGAGGACGCCGAGGCGCATGACGTGCTCCTCGCGATCGGCACCGGGGCCGAGCTCGACGACCCCAAGCGCTTCCGGTTCACCGGGCAGGAATCGTACGTCAAGTCGGAAAAGGAAATGGCCCAGCTCTTCCGGGATCACCCGGAGACCCTGGCCAACACCCAGGCGGTCGCCAACCTCTGCGAGTTCAGCTTCGAGAAGAAATATTTCCTGCCGGAGTTCCCCCGCCCCGCCGAGTACCCCACCGACGAGGCGCTGCTGGAGGGTCTGGCCCGCAAGGGCGCCGAGGGCCGTTACGGCGCCCCGCTGCCGGAGAAGGTCCGGGAGCGGCTGGCCTACGAGCTGGGGGTGATCAATACGGCGGGCTACGCCGGCTATTTCCTGATCGTCCAGGATTTCATTGCCGCCGCCCGGGCCCGGGGAATACCGGTGGGACCGGGCCGCGGTTCGGCCGCCGGCTCGCTGGTGGCCTACGCGCTGGGCATCACCAACGTCGACCCGCTCCGGTTCGACCTCCTGTTCGAGCGGTTCCTGAACCCCGAGCGGGTGTCGATGCCGGATATCGACGTCGACTTCTGCTTCGAGCGCCGGGGTGAGGTCATCGAGTATATCCGCCAGCGGTACGGCAAGGACTCGGTGGGTCAGATCATCACCTTCGGCACCATGAAGGCCCGGGCCGCCCTCAAGGATGTGGCCCGGCTGCTCCGGATTCCCCCCGGCGACGCGGACAAACTCACCAAGCTGATCCCCTCGGGGCCGGCCTTCGCCCTGACCCTGCCGGAAGCCCTCAAGCAGGTGACCGAATTCCGGGAGCTGGTGCAGGGGAACGCCCAGTACGAGCGCTGCGTCGACCTCGCCTCGCGTATCGAGGGGATCTCGCGTCACGCCTCGGTCCACGCCGCCGGGGTGGTGATCGCCCCCGGGCCGCTCCGCGAGTATGTGCCGGTGTGTACCGCGCCCACCAAGGGCGCCGGCCAGACCGAGGGCGAAGACTCCATCATCACGCAGTTCGAGATGGGGCCGCTCGAAAAGGTCGGGATGCTCAAGATGGACGTCCTCGGCCTCAAGACGCTGACCGTGATCCACGATGCGGTCCAGATGATCCGCGAACGGTACGGTCGCGAGATCGACATGGACGCCCTCGACCTCGAGGATCCCAGAGTCTACGAGCTGCTGCGTCAGGGGCGGACCGGGGGGGTCTTCCAGTTCGAATCGCCACTGGCCACCGACACGCTCCGGAGCATGAAGTGCGACCGGTTCGACGACCTGGTGGCCTCCAACGCGCTCCTCCGCCCGGGGCCGCTCGACACCGGCATGCACCTGGTGTGCATCCGGCGGAAGCTGGGCCAGGAGCCGGTGAGCTATCCCCATCCCAGTCTCGCCGAAGTCCTCGAGCCCACCTATGGCGTCATCACCTACCAGGAACAGGTGATGCGGATCGCCAATGTCCTCGCCGGCTTCTCGCTCGCCGAAGCCGACGTGCTCCGCAAGGCGGTCGGCAAGAAGGACGCGGAGCTCATCCGCAAGGAGCTCGGCAAGTTCGTCGAACGGGCGGTGGGGCTGGGACACCCCAAGAAGCTGGCCGACGAGCTGGCCCAGCAGATCGAGACCTTCGGCCGCTACGGCTTCAACAAGTCGCACTCGGTGGCCTACTCGGTCCTGGGCTACCAGACCGCCTGGCTCAAGACCTACTACCCCGCCGAGTTCATGGCGGCGCTGCTGTCGTCGGAAATCGGCAGCACCGACAAGGTGGTGCAGTACATCAACGAGGCCCGCGAACTGGGCCTCGAGGTGCTGCCGCCCGATGTCAACGAGTCGGGCTTCAAGTTCACCGTCGTGGGCGAGAAGCGGATCCGCTTCGGCCTGGGCGCGGTGCGTAACGTGGGCCGGGGCGCGATCGAGTCGATCATCGCGGGGCGCCGGGACACGCCCTACACCACCCTGGCCGACTTCGCCCAACGGGTGGACCTCCGGCTCTGTAATAAGCGCGTGGTCGAGTCACTGATCATGGCCGGGGCCCTCGACGGGCTCGACGGTCACCGGGCCCAGCTCACCGCCTCCCTCGACGAAGCCCTCGGCGAAGCCCAGGTGCTGCAGCAGGAGCGGGAGGCGGGCCAGGCCTCCCTCTTCGGCGAGGCGGCGGTGCCCGCCCGCCCCGCGGGAACGGCGCTCCCCGACCTCCCCCCCTGGAGCGAACAGGAACGGCTGGCCAAGGAGAAGGAAGTCATCGGCTTCTTCATCTCGGGCCACCCGCTGGAGCGGTTCCGGGCCGAGGTCGAAGTCTTCGGCTCACGGACCACGGCGACGCTGGGCGAGTGGAGCGAGCACCAGGTGACGCTCGGCGCGGTGATCACCCAGGTCAAGCGGCAGATCTCGAAGAAGACCGGAAAGGAGTATGCCCGGCTGGTGGTGGAGGACTTCCACGGCACCGCCGAAGCCATCGTCTTTCCCGACGCCTGGGCCAAGCTCAACCAGATCATCCGGGAGGATCTGGCGGTCCTCCTCACCGGAGGGTACTCTGCCCGGGACCGGGGGGAGGACCGGGCGCCGTTCGTGGTCGAAGCTGCCCGCCCCCTGGAGGAGCTGATGGCCGGCGGGGCCCTGGGGCTGGCGCTACGCTGGAAGGCGCCCGCCGCCCCCACGCCGGAGGCGGTACAGCAGGCGGTGGCCCTCTGCTCCCGGCATCCCGGACCGGCGCCGCTCTATATTGAGTGGAGCGACGGGAATGGCGAGCGACTCCGGGCCCGGTCCCGCCGCCTCCGCATCGCCCCCGATCAGGAACTGGTGCTGGGCCTCCGGCAGCTCCTGGGAGTGGACGCGGTGGCGTTTGTGAAGGCGGGATAGCCACGACTCACGGCTCGTGATTCGTTGGACTCGCGACTCCAGACTCTATACCATCATATGGCAAGCAACTACGCCCTCGACTTCGAGAAGCCCCTGCTCGAGCTGGAACGTCAGATCGAGGACCTCCAGAAGCTGGGCGAGGAAAAGGGATTCGACGTGACCGAGGAGGCCCGCCTGCTGCAGGTGCGGCTCGATTCGCTCCGTCAGGAGATCTACAGCACCCTGAGCCCGATCCAGCGGGTCCAGGTGGCGCGCCATCCCCGCCGGCCGTACACCCTCGACTACCTCAGCACGATCTTCACCGATTTCATCGAGCTCCATGGCGATCGCGCCTTTCGCGACGACCCCGCCATCGTGGGCGGCTGGGCCCGCCTCGCGGGCATCTCGGTGATGGTGATCGGGCACCAGAAGGGACGCGACGCAAAGGAGAACCTCAAGCGCAACTTCGCCATGGCCCACCCCGAGGGGTATCGCAAGGCGCTCCGCCTCATGAAGCTGGCGGCCAAGTTCAGCGCGCCGGTCATCACCCTCATCGATACCATGGGCGCCTACCCCGGCCTCGGCGCCGAGGAGCGAGGCCAGTCCGAAGCGCTGGCGCGGAACATCCTCGAGATGGCGGCCCTGCCCACCCCCACCGTCGCCGTGGTCATCGGCGAAGGCGGCTCGGGTGGCGCGCTCGCGCTGGGCGTCGCCGACCGGGTCCTGATGTTCGAGAACTCGGTCTATTCGGTCATCACCCCGGAAGGGTGCGCCGCGATCCTGTGGAAAGATGCGAGCCAGCGGGAGCGCGCCGCCGACGCCCTCAAGCTCACCGCCGAAGACCTGCTCCGTTTCAAGCTGGTCGATGAAGTGATCAAGGAGCCGATGGGCGGCGCCCACCTCGACCCCGATGCCACCGGCGAGGCGCTGCGCGAGGCGCTGATCCGGCATGTCCACGAGCTTCGCAAGGTCCGCCCGGAGAAGCTGGTGCGCCGTCGCGCAGAGAAATACGCCGCGATGGGCGCCTACACCGAAGCCTGATGCCGCAGACGGTTGAAGTTCGGTTCAAGGGGACCCGTCGCGACTTCTTCCTCTGGCCCGACGACCAGGAACCGCTCCGCCTGCGCGAAGCGGTGGTCGTCGAGCTGGAACGGGGTCAGGACTTTGGCCGGGTCCACACCGCCGGGGAACTCGCCCGCAAGAAGTGTGGCGGCGGGTGCAGCGGCTGCGCCGTGGGCACCGGCATCGAGGAAGGGCGCCAGGGCGGCCGCGCGGTGGAGGCCGCCGACCCGGACGACGCGATCGCGAACGATGCGCCCGAGCCCCCCGTCGCGGAAACCGGGGGAGAGTTCCTCCCCGCGCCCCCGCCATCCACTCCGCCGGAGCCGTCCGGTCCCGGGCTCAGGACCATTCTCCGCCGGGCCAGCCCCAGGGATCTCGAGGTCGCCGACGAGCTGCGCCGCTCGGAGGAGACCGTGCGACGGCAGGTGCTGGAGAAGGTGCGCCAGCACAAGCTCGACATGAAGGTGAGTGACGCCGAGTGGCAGTGGGACAAGGCCAAGCTCAGCATCTATTTCACCGCCGAGAAGCGGGTCGACTTCCGGGCCCTGGTGCGCGACCTGGCCGGGATGTTCCGAACCCGGATCGAGCTCCGGCAGATCGGGGTGCGCGACGAGGCCGCCCGCCTGACCGGCGTCGGCCGCTGCGGCCGGGAGTACTGCTGCTCCACCTGGCTCAAGGACCTCTCGCCGGTGAGCCTGGCACTGGCCAAGGACCAGCACCTCTCGCTCAACCCGGCCCAGATCTCGGGCGGGTGCGGCCGGCTCCTCTGTTGCCTCAAGTACGAGCACGAGTTCTACGTCGCCGCCCGCCGCCGCTTCCCCCGCGAGGGCAAGACCCTCGACACCTCGCTCGGCAAGGAGAAGGTGGTCGCGGTCGACATCTTCCGCGAACGGGTCTTTCTCCGCAGTGAAGAGCAGGGACCCCGCATCATCCCCCTGGTTCAGCTCAAGGCCGAGCTGGAGACGGCTGCGGCCAACCCCGCTCTCGCGTCGGCTCCCGTCGCCGTGCCTCCTCCCCGCGCGCAGCCCCGGGAGCCGTCGGCCCGGGAACCGCAGCCGCCGCGGCGGAACGGCGAGCGCCGCAGCCCGAGTGCCGAACGCCGCCGCGAGCCGCGTAGTGACCGACCCCGGCCCGAGACGCCCCGCGCTCCCGAGCCCCCCGCGGCTCCCGCTCCTCCTGCTCCTCCCGCCGCCGCCGCACCTGGTGCCCCAGGCGCCACCGACCCGGCCGCCCCCGAAGCCGGGAAGCGCCCCCGCCGGCGACGCCGCGGTCGCCGTGGCCGGGGGGGAGGACCGGGCGGCGGCCCGCCCGGTGCACCGCCGCCCGCGGGTCCCGCGTGAGTCGCTTCTTCATTACCACGGCCATCGACTACGCCAACGGCGACCCCCACATGGGGCACGCCTTCGAGAAGATCGGGGCCGACTGCATCGCCCGGTATCGCCGGCTTCGAGGCGATGACGTCTGGTTTCTCATCGGGATGGACGAACATGGGCAGAAGGTCGCCCAGACCGCCGCCGACCGCGGCGTCACGCCCCGGGTGCTCGTCGACGAGATCGCCGCGAACTTCCTGGCCACCTGGGCCGCGCTCGGCATCTCCCAGGATCAGTTCATCCGCACCACCGCCCCGGAACATCACGCCGGCGTGCAGGACCTGATCCGGCGGATCTTCGAGCGCAACCCGGACGACTTCTACGAGCGGAGCTACGCCGGCTGGTATTGCGTCGGTTGCGAGGCGTTCAAGACCGAGGGGGAGATCGTCGACGGGAAGTGCGTCCTGCACCCCACCCGGGAGCTCGAGTGGGTGGAAGAGCGGAACTGGTTCTTTCGCCTCTCCCGCTATCAGCAGTTCCTCGAGAACCTGCTCCAGGAGCGCCCCGAGTTCCTCCAGCCGGAGACCCGGCGCAACGAGATCCTGGGCCTGCTCCGGCAGGGGCTCGAGGATGTCTCCGCCAGCCGAAGCCGCTTCAGCTGGGGGGTCCCGTTCCCCCGCCCGACCAGCACCGGCGAGACCCAGACCACCTACGTCTGGTTCGATGCCCTGCCTAACTACTGGACCGCGCCCCGGTTCGCCGGCTCCCGGGCGGCCTGGCCGGCCCAGCTCCACGTGATCGGCAAGGACATCACCCGCTTTCATTGCGTCATCTGGCCGGCGATGCTCCACGCCGCCGGGGAAGCCCTGCCCGAGCGGGTCTGGGCCCACGGGTTCATCTACTACGGGGGCGACCGGTTCTCCAAGAGCGCGGGGGTGCGGCTCGAGCTCACCGACGCCATCGCGCGGCACGGCCCCGATGCGCTCCGCTATTTCCTGCTGCGGGAAGTGGGATTCGCGGGCGACGGGAACTTCAGCTGGGAACGCTTCGACGAGCGCTATCTCGCCGACCTGGCCGATGGCCTGGGCAACCTCGCCTCACGCTCCCTCGCGATGCTCGAGAAGTACCGCGGCGGGGTGGTCCCCGAGGGGGAACTCACGCCCCTCGACGCGGCCGGCGTCGAGGCGATGGCGGCGTATGCCCGCGCCATGGACGCCTTCGATCTCAAGGGCGGCGCCGAAGCGGCCTGGACCCTGGTGAGCGCGGCCAATCAGTACATCGTCCAAACCGCCCCCTGGACCCTGGCCAAGCAGGAGCGAGGCCCCGAGCTCGATGCGGTGCTGGCCGCCCTGGCACGCTGCCTCTACCGGCTCGCCGTGCTGAGCAGCCCCTTCATGCCGGGCAAGGCGCGGGACCTCTGGCGATACCTTGGGCAGGATGCCAGCCAGGCACTGGGGTGGGCCCAGGCGGAACAGCCGGCGGTCCAGGGGTCTCATGTCCGAAAACCGGACGGCCTCTTTCCCAAGCCAGCCCCACCAAATCCTTGACAGTCAACGATTTGGACGTGACAAACCGCACTTGACACCCCCCGGACCGGGGGGCATGTTATCCCGCCCCTCGGGGTTACCTCGTGGCTGCCGTGAGCGGGCACAAGAATTCCAAGACATCGGCGATACTGTTTTCATCAG
Organism: uncultured Gemmatimonadaceae bacterium; assembly: GCA_964642475.1. Lineage (GTDB taxonomy): Bacteria > Gemmatimonadota > Gemmatimonadetes > Gemmatimonadales > GWC2-71-9 > JADJOM01. Next base: position 11,312 of record CAZXRC010000046.1, read on the forward strand.
CCACCCAGGGCGCGTCATGTCCGAACGGAAGTGGACCCTTGTCGTCGTGCCGCCGGGCTCCGGCGCCTCGAGAGCGATCGAGGTGTCGCAGCGGCTGCTCAAGACGGCGACCGGCTTTGCCGGCGTGGTCGCTCTGGTCGCGCTCATGCTGGGCTATGGCACGGTTTCGCATTCGGTGGACCTGCAGCGCTCCGCGGCGCTCGAGCGGGAGAACGCCCGCCTGGCCGAAGAGCTGGGCCGGCTGCACGGCGAGCTCTCGCTTCTGTCCGACACCATCAAGACCATCGCCGAGCGGGACGCCCGCATCCGGCTGCTGGCGAATCTCGAGCCGATCGATCCGGCGGTGCATCTGGCCGGTATCGGTGGCCCCGCTGCCCCGCCCGACCCCAACAGCATTGCCAACGCCGGGGTCCTCGGACGCCGGACCCAGGAAGTCCGGGTGGATCTCGCGGCCCTGATCCGTCGGGCGAATCTCCTGGCAGCCTCCTTCGGGGAAGCCTCCGACAGCCTGGCAAACCACCGCGAGCGGGTGGCCGCGATGCCCAGCATCATGCCCACCGCCGGCTGGCTCACCAGCGCCTTCAGCTCGATGCGGGAACACCCCATTCTGCATATCGCCCGGCCGCATGAGGGCATCGACGTCACCGCCCCGATGGGCGCGCCGATCCAGGCGCCGGCCGGCGGCCGGGTCGTCAAGACCGGCTGGGAATCGGGCTACGGCAACGTGATCGTGATCGATCACGGCTACGGGCTCCAGACCAAGTTCGCCCACTGCTCCAAGATCGAGGCGCGGACCGGGCAGACGGTGAAGCGGAACCAGGTCATCGCCTACGTGGGCAACACCGGCCTGGCCACCGGTCCCCACCTGCACTACGAGGTGCATGTGAACGGCAAACCGGTCGATCCGCTCCGGTACGTGCTGCCGGACGTGGTTGTGGACTGAGGCGGGCGGGCGGTCAGGCGAGCCGGCGGACAGCAACTGCCGAAAGGGCGAGCTCCGATAGGAACTCGCCCTTCGTCTTTCGTCCAACCGTCCAACCGCCTGTCCGACCGCCTTAATTGAACTTCACCGCCGGCGGCTCCTCGGTCCCTTCCTTCGCCTGGAAATAGGGACGCGGCGTGCCATGGCCGAACATCTTCGCCGTCAGGTTGAACGGGAAGCGGCGGATGTAGCCGTTGAACTGATTCACCGCCTCGTTGTAATCCTGCCGTGACGTCGCGATCCGGTTTTCGGTCCCGGTGAGCTCGTCCTGGAGGGCCCGGAAATTCGCATCCGACTTGAGCTGGGGATAGTTCTCCGAAATCGCCAGCAGCCGCCCCAGCGGCGCGTTGAGCGCCTGGTTCGCCTCCGCCATCGCCTCGAGGTTTCCGCTCTGCACCGAGCCCGCCAGCTTGGCCCGGGCCTCGGCCACCTCGGTGAAGATGGTCTGCTCCTGCTTGGCGTAGCCCTTCACCGTCTCGACCAGGTTGGGGATCAGGTCGGCTCGGCGCTGCAACTGGGCCGCGATCTGACCCTGCGCCTTGTTCACCTGCTCGTCCAGCGTCTGAATCTGGTTGTACCCGCAGCCGCTCGCGGCCAGCGTCAGTGTCACCAGCGGAAGCCAATGTCGGGTCCTGATCATGCCCCTTCTCCGGTCTGGAAGTGATCCACGTAACGGGCCGCCTGTTCCACGGCCCCAAGATACCCACGGACGTCCGACTCGGTGCACTCCCACTCCTCGATGCCCCGGCGAGTGACGATCCGCGCGAGGGCCGGCCCATCGAACCCGGCCACCCGGCCCGCCATGTTGGCCAGGTCCACCGGGTCGAGCGGGGGCTTCTTGCCGGCCAGCACCAGCAGGCCGCGACAGAGGAACAGGACCGCCGAAATGCTCCGGCGCACGAAATCGCCCATCTTCTTCGGCTCGTCGGCCAGGAGGGTGTACCCCTGCCGGAGACGCAGGAGCTTGCCCCGCAACTCCCGCTCAAGCGCCTGCCGCAGGTCCTCGGGCCGCACCGTCAGCTCCAAGACCGGGTCCTCCCCCCGGAGCACCCGGTAGGCGGTCCGCATCTCGGCGATCTCGAGGGGATAGGAGTCGGCCGACCGAAGCCACTCGGCATGGGTCAGCATGAGGGGCAGCGTCTCGCTCTGATCGCGCCAGCGCGCCAGCGGCCCCTTGAGCCGGTGGAGGGTGTCGGTGGTCATCGTGTCGAGGATGAGCACCACATTGACGTCGGACCACCCGGGAATGTGCTGGTCGCGGGCGGCCGACCCGTGCAGCACCGCCCGATAGGGGCCGATGCCCGCGGCATCGAGGTCCGTGAGGAGCCGCTCAAGCTGTTGGCTGATGCGTTCGTTCATCTAGAAACTCCTTCCCCCGCCACCGCCGCTGAAACCACCGCCGCCTCCGAAACCGCCGAATCCCCCGCCGCTGCCGCCGCCGAAGCCGCCGCCCCACCCTCCCCCGCCCCAGCCGCCACCGCCGAATGGCGGTCCCAGAATGATGCGCGGTCCCCGGCGGCGTCCGCGTCCTCCCCGCCCCCCACGGGAAATGCTGGAGAGGATGAAGAGGACGATCATGATGAGGATGATCACCTCGAGGGGACTCACCTGGCTCGACCCCTCCGACCCACCGACGAACGGATCGGCGGCCGCCAGCGCCGAATCGGTGACCCCGAAGCCCTTCGCCACGATGGAGGCGACCGCACGGGTGCCGAGGAGCAGGGCCGGTCCGTAGGACCCGGTCCGGAGGTCGGGGAGCATCAGCTCGGTAATGCGGCCCGCCGTCGCGTCGGTGATAATGCCTTCGATACCCCGGCCGGTAGAGAGATAGATCTCCCCTTTGTGCTCGCTGGTCCGGGGCACCAGGAGCAGAACCATCCCGGCGTTGCGGGTCGAGTCGCCGATCGCCGCCCGGGCGCCGACTCCCCAGGTCCGGCCGATGGTGAGCGCGACCTCGTTCGGGGTGTAGTCGCCGATGGTGGGGAGCGTGACGACCGCCAGCTCGGCCCCGGTGGCCTGCCTGAGCCGGGCGGCCAGGTCGTTGATGGCCCGGGCCGAGGCCTGGTCCACCACCGCGGCCATGTCGGTGAGGTAGTCCGTGGGGCGTGCGGGGAAGAGGCGGCGGATTGCCTCGTTCTGGGCCCCGAGCATCGCCGGGACGAGTTGAAGCAACCCCAGCAGGCAGATAGCTTTGTGCCACCCTTGCCTGAGCCTGGTCTTCGTGCGTCGTTGGTTCATCCCAGCAGTCCTTGTTCTCGCGGCCGCCTGCAGCAGTGGCCGCGAGGTCCAGATCGAAGTCTTCATTCCCGGTCCCGACTCGGTGGACGCCCCGGTCGCGCAGCTTCGACTGGTGGCGTTGCCCTACGACCGGGACAGTGTCCTGGCGACCTTCGCCGAGAAGCGTCCCCGCCCGGAGCGTGAGAGCCGTCAACTCGACAGCCTCTTCGCCGCGTTCCGGGGGCCCTTCACCACCTACGCCAGCGCTGCCTACCGGCTCCAGGCGCTGCAGCGCTCGCTCGGGCAGCTCAAGTCCCGGCTCGATTCCCTGCCCCGGCAAAGCCCGGCCTACGACTCGCTCTACCGGGTCTTCGCCGCCGGCTCCGACAGCATCGCGGGCGCCCAGAAGCGGCGGGACGATGCCCAGCGCGAACTGTCGCTCGCCCGGGCCAAGCTCGCGCCCCGGATCGACAGCCTGCGCCAGTTCATGGCGGCGTGGGAAGATAGCACCTACCGGGGATACGACAGTATCACGAAGGTGCTGGGCAGCGGGATCGGGCGGGAACCGATGGCGGACAGCACCGGTGCCAACGGCCGGGTAACGCTGCGACTGCCGCGCGGCGCCTGGTGGATCTACGCCCGGTCGTGGGATGCCTGGGATCCCTACAGCGAGTGGTACTGGAACGTCCCCGTCACCGGCGAACGGCTGGTGCTCGACAAGAACAACGGCAAGCGGCAGCCCCGCTACTAGCCGAGGAGCCTGTCATGCCTTCGTCCCGCATCCTCTGGGCGGCCGCCGCCCTGCTGCTCGTGGCCGGTGGTGGCGTGGCGCTGGGCGCCGCCCGGAAAGGGGCTCCCGCGCCGGTCGCGAAGGCGACCGACACCGCCCAGACCGATGCCCTGATCGCCCAGCGCACCAAGGGCGCCGCCAGCGCCCCGCTCACCGTCTACGAGCTCTCCGACTTCCAGTGCCCCTACTGCCGGCGCCAGGCGGTGGAGGTGCTGCCGACGCTGGAGAAGGAGTTCATCGCCACCGGCAAGGTGCGCTGGATCTTCCTCAATCTCCCGATCACCCAGCTCCATCCCAACGCCGTGGCCGCGGCGGAATTCGCGATGTGCGCCGCCAAGGTCGATCGATTCTGGCCGGTGCATGACCTGCTCTTCGCCTACCAGGAGAAGTGGGCACCCCTCAAAGACCCGGGTCCGTTCCTGATGTCGCTGGCCGACTCCGCCGGCATCCCGCGCGACAGTCTGCTCGGCTGCCTCCAGACGCGGGAGATGCAGGCGCTGGTCAAGGCGGAAGCGGAAGGCGCCGCCATGTCGGGCGTCTCCAGCACACCGACGGTGTACATCGAAGGCGTCGGTCTGCTCCGCGGTGCGGCCCCACTCGAGGCCTACCGGACGATTCTGGATTCGTTGTATCAGGAGAAGGTGGGGAAGAAGTAGTTCCGAGTTCCGAGTTTCCACGGTACCTCCGAACTCGAAGCTCAGA
>CAZXRC010000046.1:16102-22711 GCA_964642475.1 uncultured Gemmatimonadaceae bacterium
AACGTTGCGCCCCCGTCACCCCACGACCGTCAGGATCACGTCATAGAGCGCGTGGGTCCACGCCGCAATCCCGAAGCCCCGGAGCAGGAAGAGGCCGCTGAGCAGGAGCCCGGCCACCATCCGAAATACGAAAGAACCGACCGTCAGGGTGTCGCCCAACGGGCCGATATAGTGGAAGGCGCTGAAGATGAGCGCCCCCAGCACGGTCGCGAAAACCCCCGCCCCCAGCGGTTTCCAGCCGAACCCCGTCACCGCCAGTCGCGCCAGCGCCGACACCAGGAGCACCCGGAAGAGCAGTTCCTCGTAGATCCCCGCCCCCAGCGAGACCATCAGTTGAGTGGGCAGCGCCAGCTGGTGACCCTGGACCAGGAGCAGCAGACTGGGTCCCCGGAGCAGGAGCCCGGTCAGGGCACTCGTCACCCCGCCAAAGAGGAAGGCGTAGACCACCGATTCGAGGGCCATGCCGACGAAGTAGCCGGCCCTGGGCGCCCCGCTTCGCTTCCAGTCCCGCACGATCAGGAAGAGCCCGGTGCCCAGCAGCACCACCGCGAAGGCGGTGAGGCCGTGACGGCCGCCCAGCAGGAGGAAGAGGCTCTTGAGGAGGATGTCGGCCCCGTTGCGGATGCCGGTCTCGCCCGAGATCAGGCGCGCGAGCACCTCATAGGCGACCAGCAGCGGGAGGACGAAGGTGAGACTGTACCGCGGCGCGCGGGTGGCAGCCCAGTAGGCAGTGTTCGGCATGCCCGGATGGTAGCGACGGACCGGTCGGCGGCGCCATCGGGCCGGAACGCCACCGCGCCGGTGGCATCGCACTGCTGTGCGGCACCACCGGCGCGGCTGGTTGGCATCTGACTCGAGGCGATCCCCGGGTCGTTCGCTCCCGGGCCAGGCCCGGAAGCACCAAGGGTCCTACGCGGTCACCGAGTGATCGCTTGCCCTGTTCGAGCCATGGATGCAACTGTCGCTAGACAATGGATCACCTCCTCTCACGGGGTGGAACATCGGGCGGACAGAGGGATCATAGAGGCTCCTCGGCGGGCGCGTCAAGCACCCGGGGCCGGCGGGCCAGGGCTTGCCAAATACTTAAGTATTCACTAAAGTGATTGCCATGTCCCCCTTCGCCGCCCTCGCCACCCCCCGCCGCCGGGAAATCCTCCGGCTGGTCTGGACCACCGAGGCCCGGGCCGGCGACATTCACCGGGCGCTGCCGGACGTGACCTTTCCCGCCATCAGCCAGCACCTCCGCGTGCTGCAGCAGGCCGACCTCGTCACCGTGCGCCGGCAGGGTCGTGAGCGCCTCTATCGGGCCCGCCCCGAGGCCCTCGGAGAACTGAGCGCCTGGCTGGAGGCCACCTGGGACAACGCCCTCTATCGCCTCAAGGTCCAGGTCGAGCTGGAGCAGGCCCGGCGGGGGCCCCGCCCGGCGCGGCGCCAGCGCCGAATCACCCGGAGAGGAGTCCCCAGCGCATGACCGCTCTGTCCCACCAGCTCCAGCGCGAAGTCATCATTCGAGCCAGCCAGGACCTGGTCTTTCGCTTCTTCACCGACAGCGCCCGCTTCGCGTCCTGGTGGGGTGCGGGTTCCTCCATTGATCCCCGGCCAGGTGGAGCGGTCCGCATCGTCTATCCCGGCGGCGTCCTCGCCACCGGAGAGGTCGTGACCCTCCGGCCGGTCGAAGAGGTCAGCTTCACTTACGGCTATGAGAGTCAGAATCGCGAGCTGATTGCTCCGGGCGGCTCCCTGGTGACCATCACGCTCGCGCCGCACCCGGATGGCACCCGGCTCTCCCTGCGGCACGACGTGGCGACCCCGGCCGCGCGCGATGCGCATATCGCGGGGTGGCGCTACCAGCTCGCCGTGTTCGCCAACCTCGCGGCCGCCGAGGCCCACGTTGCCGCCCCCCAGGCAGTCGACCGGTATTTCGCGCTCTGGTCCGAACCCGATGCCGACCGCCGGCTCGCGGAATTGCGCGCCCTCGCCAGCCCCGGCCTGACCTTCCGCGATCGCTTCGGAGTCACCGCATCGGTCGATGATCTCGTGGCCCACATCGGGGCCGCCCAGCAGCACATGCCGGGACTGCGGATCGAGCGGGCGGGGGAGTTCCAGCAGTGCCAGGGCACCGGTGTCGCCGACTGGGTCGTCCGTACCCCCGATGGCACCATCGCCTCCCGAGGCCGCAACGTCTTCGATTTCACGGCCGATGGCCGTCTGGCCCGGGTAGTCGGACTCTGGGCGTGACGCCGGCCCCACCCTGGCCCTATCGCGCCGCCATGGCCACCGCCGTGCCGCTCCTGCGGGCGGTGGGCGTCGCGTCCCGCCGGGTCGCAGGCATGCTGCGGGCCCGGGACGAGAGTCGGGTGGCGTTTGGCGCCTGGGCCGCGCGCCGCGACCCTCGCTTCCCGCTGGTGCTGCTCCACGCCCCCTCGGCGGGGGAGTGGCGCCAGGCGCAGCCGGTGGTCGATAGTCTCCGCGCCTTCCATCCTGGGCTTCAGTTTGCCTGTACTTATACCAGCCCTTCGGCGCTCGCGGTGGTGAACGAGCTCGCGCCCGAGGTGCACGGATTCCTGCCGTGGGACCGCCCGCGCGACGTCGGCGCCCTGCTCGACACCCTTCGGCCGGCCATGCTGGTGGTGACCAAGCTCGACCTCTGGCCCGAGCTGGCGCTCCAGGCCCGCGCCCGGGCCATCCCCATTGTGCTCATCGCCGCGACGGTCCGCGAGCGGAGCACCCGGCTCCACGGTCCCGGACGGCTGATCGTCCGGAGCGCGTACGAATCGGTGCGGCTCGCGCTCGCGGTGGGGCCGGAGGACGCGGTCCGACTGGCAGCGCTGGGAGTGGACCCCGCCTGCATCTCGGTGGTGGGAGACCCGCGGCATGACAGCGTCCTGGAGCGGATCGCGGGGCTGGCCGATCGGCCGGTCCCCGACCTCCTGGTGGCCGGCTCCACCTGGCCCGCCGACGAACGGCTGCTGCTTTCCGCCCTGGCCCAGGTCCGGGCCGACTATCCCGGCGCCCGGTTACTCCTGGTGCCGCACCGGCCAAAGCCCGGCGACCAGGCACGGCTCGCCGCGCTGGCCGCGCGCCTGGGACTCCCCCCGCTCCGCGAGCTCCACCCCGGGAGCGAGACCGTGGGCGCGGCGGACGACTGGCCCGAGATCGGACTGGTGCCCCGGGTGGGTGGGCTGGCCCAGTGGTACGGACTCGGCGTACTGGCCTATGTGGGGGGAGGGTTCGGGCGGGGACTGCATTCGGTGCTGGAGCCGGCCGCGTGGAGCCGCCCGGTCCTGGTGGGCCCCCGCTGGCGGGAGAGCGCCGATGCCGTGGCCCTGGAGCAGGTGGAGGCGCTGACGCCGCTTGAGCTTAAGCGGCCCACCGACCAGCTGGCACACCACTGGACCTGGCTCCTGCAGCATCCGCAAGCGAGGGCCCGCTCCGGCGCGGCAGCCCGGACGCTGGTGGAGGAAAAAGCGGGGGCGGCCAGGATCATCGCCGGCTTCATCCTCGAGGCACTCCAGACGCAAGCGGGCCGGGACTAGCCCGGCCCGCTCTGGCGTCACCGCCGACCGACCACCGCCTACTTCTGCACCACGACGCCTTCGATCGTGACCGCCCGCGGCACCACCAGGCCGAGCGTGAGGCCGGTGATGAGCAGGTCGGAGAACTTGCTCCGTACCTTGATCCGCACATTGGCCACCTCGCTTCCCCCGGCCAGCTGGGACGCCAGCGCCTTCTGCAGTGAGGGATCCGAGAACTTGATCAGCCCCCACAGCCCGTAGACCGCGCGGCTGGTGACCTTGAAGGGGGTGCCCTCCGGCGGCGCGGCGGCCGCGCTCGCCAGTGTGGCGGGCACCCCCAGCCGGGTAGCATCGAAGGTATTGGCGCAGGCGCTGGACAGCAGGACGGCCAGCACCGGAAGGAGCGCCCGCCAACGGGAAAGTCTCACGGGTTATCCGCGGGGAAGGTGAACGGTTACAGCCCGGGAATCTTGATGGTGTAGCTGGCCCCGAGGCTGAACCCGCTGGGGTTGAAGCCATCGCCGACCCAGGTCCGGTCGTAGGCCGCGCCGAAACTCAGCCCACCCAGCAGACTGAAGTCGATGCCGCCACTGAGACCGAAATTGGTCTCGGTGTCGCTGGGCCCGTTTCCCGAGACGCGGACGATGTCGACCCGGGGCGCGATCCACGGCTTGATGGCCAGGGCCGGATTGGGAATCCGCAGTCCGATGCCGAGGCCGATGGGAGCGTGCAGCTGCTTGATACCGCCGCTGCTGGCGTACTCGGCGCCGCCCTGGAGCGTGACCGAGAACGGCACCAGCGGACCCCCGAAGACCTTGTAGTTGAGATAGCCGCCGACGCCGGTGCGGGCGTCCGCCGCGCCTTTCGGATCCCAATGGGAGACGACGGCACTCACGCCGAAGGGGCCGAGACCCAGCGCGCCGCGTGCGCCGAAGGCCGTCCCCTTGCCGTAGTCGGCGTCGGGGAATCCGACTTCACCGCCGATGGTCAGGCCACTGACCAGCCCCGCATTGCGCACCGGGAGCCCGGTCACCTGCGCCGTCCCGGACCGGGCGCCGGCGACGAGGGCAATGAGGGTGAAGAGTCCCGGGATCACGCGAGCCTTCATGGCTCCTCCATGTGAAAGCGACCGGTTCAAGGCGCCGCAAGCTAGTGTCAGGACAAGGGATAAGTCAATCGGCCGTGGGCCATTCGCCGCGAGCCCTTCCGATGTGAAACGACCCTCCCCAGAACATGAGGAGGGTCGCTCAGCGTACCCAAGCCCTAACCGCCAACGGCCAATGCCAGCAGCCTACCGATGCCAGGCCAACCCGACCCCGAACCCATCGAGGTCACCGAGGGCGCCGCTCAGGCGGGCGTCCCAGGTACGGGAGAGGTTGATGTCGACGCCCAGGCCGAGGCCGAACTGTACGTCGTCAAACAGATCGCCGAAGGCCGGCGCGATGACCGGGTGGACCCACGGCACGAACGAGATGCTGGAGCCCTCGAGCAGGACCTGGCGGCCGAGGGTCACCCCGAGCGGCACCAGGAATCCGCTGTTGCCGTCGCTGAACAGCGCGCCGAAGCCGGCGGTCACCGAAGCGTCGAGCGGGAACTCCTGGGTATGGCGCGCCACCGGAGCCCGCACATCGGCGCCGATCGCGAAGATCCCATCGCCGCCGTTCCCCTGGGGGTCCATGTAGGCCAGGCGGAGACCCCAGTCGAAGCGGCCCCGGCGATCGGCCCGGCGATACTCCCCCTCGAGGGCGTAGCTGACCCCATCCCCCGGATCGGAAATGTAGGCGCCCAGTTCGTTCTGCTTGAAGGCCCGGTAGGGGCCCTTGAAGATCGGTGTGCCGAGCGTCTGGGCCGACACGACACCGGTGCCACCGAACGCCAGAACCAGAACCGCCAGCCACAGCCTACGACGCATTCCCTGCTCCTTTCACCTGTTCGGCCACGATGCGGACCGTGTTATTGACCGCCTGGAGGAAGCCGCCGTCCACCATGAATCGATGGGTCTCGGCGCCGGCCTTCACTTCCAGCGGGCCGCGACCGAGCAGCGTCATGAACGGGGCGTGCCGGGGCAGAATGCCCACCTGCCCGTCGAAGGCCGGCGCGATCACCGAGTCGGCCTCGCCGTCGAAGATGGCGGCTTCGGGGGAGATCACCGTGACCCGCATCACGAACTCGCCAGCTTCTTGGCCTTCTCCACCGCCTCATCGATGCCGCCGACCATGTAGAACGCCTGCTCCGGCAGGTCGTCGAACTCCCCGGCCAGCACCCGTTCGAAGCTCTCGATGGTGTCCGCCAGCTTCACGTACTTGCCCTCGAAGCCGGTGAACTGCTGGGCCACGAAGAACGGCTGCGACAGGAACCGCTGGATCCGGCGGGCCCGGGCCACGATGAGCTTGTCGTCCTCGGAGAGCTCGTCCATGCCCAGGATCGCGATGATGTCCTGGAGACTCTTGTATTTCTGCAGGGTACGCTGGACCCCGATGGCGACGTTGTAGTGCCGGTCGCCCAGGTACTGCGCGTCCAGGATCCGGCTGGAGCTGTCGAGCGGGTCCACCGCCGGATAGATGCCCAGCTCGGAGATGGCGCGGGAGAGGACGACGGTGGCGTCGAGGTGGGCAAAGGCGGTGGCCGGCGCCGGGTCGGTCAGGTCGTCGGCCGGCACGTAGATCGCCTGGACCGAGGTGATCGAGCCCTTCTTGGTCGACGTGATCCGCTCCTGCAGGTCGCCCATCTCGGTGGCCAGCGTCGGCTGATAGCCCACCGCGCTCGGCATCCGGCCCAGGAGCGCGGAGACCTCCGAGCCCGCCTGGGTGAAGCGGAAGATGTTGTCGATGAACAGGAGGACGTCCTGACCCTCCATGTCCCGGAAGTACTCCGCCACGGTCAGACCCGAGAGTCCGACCCGGAGGCGGGCCCCCGGCGGCTCGTTCATCTGGCCGTAGATCAGGGCGCAGCTCTTGATGACGCCGCTCTCCTCCATCTCGAGGTAGAGGTCGTTGCCCTCGCGGGTCCGCTCGCCCACGCCGCAGAACACCGACTTGCCGCCGTGGCCCTTGGCCACGTTGTTGATCAGCTCCATGATGACGACGGTCTTGCC
>CAZXRC010000047.1:0-21609 GCA_964642475.1 uncultured Gemmatimonadaceae bacterium
GCTTGATCAGGGCCAGGGCCCAGAAGTGGGGCGGGGTCCAGAAGAAAATGATGGCAAAGAGGTAGATCGCCGGCAGATCCAGCTGCCCGGTCATCGCGGTCCACCCTACCAGCGGGGGAAAGGCACCGGCCGCGCCACCGATCACGATGTTCTGGGGCGACGTGCGCTTGAGCCAGACGGTGTAGATGAAGACGTAGAAGAGGAGGCCGCCCAGGGCCAGACCGGCGCTGAGCGGATTGACAAACCGCCAGAAGATCCAGAAGGCCGCGGTGGCGCAGGCCAACCCGAACCCCAGCGCGCCGGCGGGGGAGATCCGGCCCGCGGGCACCGGCCGGAGCCTGGTTCGCGACATCAGCCGATCGATGTCACGGTCGAACCACATGTTGATGGTGTTCGCCCCGCCGGCCATAAGATACCCGCCCAGGATCACCCAGAGCACCAGCCCCACGCTCGGCAGTCCCCGATCGGTGATGAACATCGGGAAGATGGTGGTGACCAGGAGGAGCGAGATGATCCGCGGCTTGGTGAGTGTCACCAGATCGCGCAGCAGGGAAGGGGTTCCGAGTTCCGAGTTCCGAGTGCCGAGTTGGGGCGCGTCGCCCGACAACTCGGCACTCGGCACTCGGCACTCGAACCTCCTGCGCCGAGCCCGGAAGACCAGGTGCACGATGGCCGCCCAGACCAGGCTCCCCACCAGCAGGTGCAGCGCCCGGAGCGACGTGGGCAGGAGCCTGAGGACCATCGCCGCCGCCACGCCGATCTGAGCCACCGTTGCGACGAGAACCATCCCCGCGGCCCGGCGCACCTCGGAAAACCGCTCCCGTCCCAGCCGCTGACTCCAGGCAAAGGCGACCGCCGTAGAGGCCAGGAACCCGAAGGCGAGCAGACGGTGCACCCACTGCACCCGGCCCAGCACGGTCGGCGGTGGGCCCAGCTCGCCGGCGCAGAGGGGGAAGCCGAGACAGTACACCCCGGCGTCGTAGTTGGCGACGAACGCACCGGCCAGGATGGTGGCGAAGCCCAAGGCGGCGGTGAAGAGGACGACAAACGGCAGCGCCGGGGACTCCGGCGGCCTGGTCTCCCCGGCTCGAAGTTGGCAGGTCAGCAGGACCGCCAGGAGCACCATGGCGTTGGTCAGATGAATGACCACCGCCGGAGCCGCCGTGCCGAGCTTGACAGTCGCCGCGCCCAGCAGGACCTGGAGCACCAGGATCCCGAGCGCGAGCAGGGCGGGGTTTCGAAGATGCGCCTCGTGCCGGTGCCGTCGCCAGCCGACGATCGCGAGTACCACAACGGCGGCACTGAGGAGCGAGGCCACCCAGCGATGGGACCACTCGATGACTTCGAGAGTATCGCTCAAGTTGGGGAGGACCCGTCCGTTACAGAGCGGCCAATGCTCGCCGCACCCCATGCCGGAGCCGGTAATCCGGACCACACCACCGAGGGTGATGAGCCCGATGGCCAGTATCACCGCAGCGACCGCGACACGCCGGTAAAGCCTGGCGTGCTCGCCAGCCACATCGTCGCTCATCGCAACTCCCGGTAGCCGGAGCGGGCGGATCGCTTCCGGCAAGGTCAGACTGATAAGGAAGGGGGGATGGCTCTCCCCCCGAGAAAAACCGACCCAAGAAGAACGGGTTTGGGAACCGGGTTGTCAAGCTGCCGGTCCTGAGCCATGTTCAGGCCCCTGAGAGGGCCGAGTCCCCGGGGTTTCCGACCATGGTCACGAGTGGGCCCGGGCCATCCGATCGGGACGCGGAACTCGGAACTCGGAACTCTTTCCCCCCAGTCATGACTCAACCCAAAGACCAGTGGGGCGAGCGTCTCCCCCGCCAACTCGGATTGTGGAGTGCCGTGGCCGTCCTGGTGGGCTCCACCATCGGGAGCGGGATCTTCCGCACCCCCGCCTCGGTAGCCAGCCGGATCGACGACGTTCCCCTATTTCTCACCGCCTGGGTGATCGGCGGTGTCGTCGCGGTCTGCGGCGCGCTGACCTACTCCGAGCTGGCCGCGATGTTCCCCCGTAGCGGCGGCATTTACGTCTTCATCCGGGAAGCGTTCGGCCCGTTGCCGGCCTTTCTGTTCGGCTGGGCTGAGCTCCTCATCATCCGGCCCGGCGCTTACGGTGCGATCGGCATTACCGCCTCGGCCTATTCCCTGAGGACGGTGGGGCTCGACCCGGCCGCGGAGTATGTGGCCTTTCTCCCGGTCCGCGCCGACCAGCTGCTCGGGGCGGTGCTGATCCTGGTCGTGGCGGCGGTGAACTACTTCGGCATCCGACGGGGGGCCGTACTCCAGAACCTCAGTACCGCCTTCAAGGTCGCGGCGCTGGCGGCCCTCGTGCTGGTGGGATTCGCGCTGGGCGAGGGGGTGGGCTTCGGGCCGATGCTGGCGCAGCGGAACCCGGTGGCGCTCTCGCCCTTTCTTCTCGCCATGGTCTCGATCCTATGGGCCTACGACGGCTGGGCCGACCTGGCGTTCGTCGGGGGCGAGGTGAAGGATCCCCAGCGAACCCTCCCCCGGGCGCTGCTCCTTGGCACCGGCATCGTGGTAGTGCTCTATCTCGCCGCCAACCTGATCTACCTCTACCTCATCCCGATTCAGCAGATGAAGCGGGCCGAGCTGGTGGCGTCGGACGTGGCCATGCTCCTCATCGGCCAGGCCGGCATCGTGTTCATTTCGGCGGCGGTGGCGGTCAGCACCTTCGGCACGCTCAACGGGTCGATGATGACGTCGCCCCGGATCTTCTACGCCATGGCCGAGGACCAGCTCTTCCCCAAGGCGATTGCCAGGGTGGATCCCCGGACTGGCTCACCTACCGGGGCGGTGCAGCTCGCCGCGGTGCTGGGGGTGATCTTCGTCCTGATCCGCACCTTCACCGAGTTGGCCGATCAGTTCGTGATCGGCATCTGGCCGTTCTACGCGCTGGCGGTGGCGGCGGTCTTCGTGCTGCGCCGCACCCGTCCGGAGGTGCCCCGGCCGTACCGCACCTGGGGCTATCCGGTGGTGCCCCTCCTCTTTCTCGGGGCGTCGCTGTTCCTGCTGGGGAACTACCTCGTATCCCAGCCCACGGCGTTCCTGATCGACGTTGGGGTGATCTTGAGCGGGGTGCCGGTGTACTACGGGTGGAAGAGGTTCGCGCCAGAGCGGGGGTGAGGCGAGAGCGGCTCCGAGGCTCCCCACCATTCGCCTGGCCGCCGCTGACCACGGCTCAGTCGAGCGTCACCTCCAGCGACACGTCCGCGGCCTTGACGCTGTGGGTCAGCGCCCCGATCGACACGAAGTCCGCGCCCGCCTCGGCGAAGCTTCGCACGTTCTCCAGCGTGATACCCCCGGTTGCCTCGATCTCGATGCCCGGCCGCCGGCCCCGGGCCAGCTGGGCCCACTCTCGGACGGTGGCCGCCGTCTGATTGTCCACCAGGATTCGCGTGGCGCCGGAGCTGCACGCCGCCTCCAGCTGCTCCGGTGACTCCACCTCCACGTGGCACTCTGCCACCCCGGCGGCCCGGGCGCCTTCCAGCACGTCTTTGAGGCTCTTCCCGGACTCCTCCAGCGCCCGCCAGTGATTGTCCTTCACCATGAGGGTGGCGGAGAGGTCGAGACGGTGCAGGTGTCCACCGCCGGCCAGCACCGCGCTCACGTCGAGAAAACGAAGTCCCGGGGCGGTCTTCCGGGTATGGAGGATGCGGGTCTTGGTTCCCGCCACCCGATCCACGAAGGTCCGGGTCATCGTGGCGATCCCGACGGCGCGCTGAAGCAGATTGAGGAGCGGGCGCTCGGCCCGGAGAATCGCCGCCAGGTTGCCCTGGAGCACGCCCACGGTCGTCCCGGCGGGAATGGTGCTCCCGGTGGCCGACTGCCAGATCACCCCTCCCAGTTCGCAGAGGGTCGTGACGGCGTCGGCGTAGGCGGTGCCCGCGAGCACGCCGCCGCTGCGAAACTCGATCGCCGCGGTGGCGAACTGGGTGGGGCTTACAGCGAAGCGGGTCGTCACATCCTCCGGACCGTCTTCCCCCAGGGCCCGTTCCGCCACCTGGGTGCTGTCGGTGCCGATCCGGATTCTCAGGTCGCGCTCGATCACGGCCGCAGTCCCAGGTTGGAGGGAACGGTGGTGCGGGCCAGCTCCAGGGTCACGCGGGTTCGCTCCCATTCGAACGCGAGCGCCACCCGGTCGGAATTTCCGTGGTCCTCGACCCGGGCGGTGAAGGTGTCCACCGTCTGGGGCAGCGCCTCGACCGGCACGGTAGCGTGGCCGATTTCCCCGGCCCGCACCGCGGGAGAGATGTCATTGCCCCAGTGCAGGGTGGAGCGGCTCACGTAGACGGTCCACTCGGCCGGACCGGGCTCGACGTACAACGAGTATCGGCCGGCGGGGAGGGGGATTCCAGCCAGGGAAACCGGTCTCGACACGGACAGCCGAGTGGGCTCGTTGGCCCCCAGTCGCCAGAGGGGGCCGAAGGGCACCAACTGACCGAAGACTACCCGGTCGCGCCGCACCGGTCGGCCGTAGCAGAGTTGGGCCTCGGCGCCGCCCACCTGGAACCGGAGGCCGGCAAGGGCGCTCGCCCGCGGCCGGTAGGACACCGGGGAGGTGTAATCCTTGAGGCAGGGCCCCAGCGCCAGGGACGGCGGGACGAGGGACACTCCGGTCACCAGGAAAGTGACCAGAGTCGTTACGCCGATGATCCCCGCGACGAGTACAGCGCGCTTCAAGAGGTGCTCCTTTCGGGACCGCTGACCGTCCGCCCTCCGACCCTCCGACCGTCCGCCTAATCCCCCGGTTTCTTCGCAACGCCCGGTCCCAGCGCGACCATCCGGTCAAGCGCAGCCTGGGCCCGCTCCGCGATCGACCGTGGCACCGTCACATGGTAACGATCCAGCCGGAGTGCTTCTCGGGTCCCCTCGAGGGTGATCGTCTTCATGTAAGCGCACACCGCCGCCCGGTCGGCGGGGAAGAACTTCTTTTCCGGAGCCAGCTGCTGCATCCGGTGCATGATGCCGGTCTCGGTCGCCACGATGAACTCGGCGGCCGGACGCTCCTTGACGAGTTGTACCATCCGCTCGGTGGAGGCAATGTGCACTCCCTCGGCCGGTATGGCTCCTTCACCGATGGCGTAGATCAGCTGCCCGGCGCAGCCGCACTCCGGGTGCACCAGCACCTCGGCGGCGGGATGCTCCCGCCGATGGCGTTCCAGGGTGTGCGGGTTGATATCGCGGTGGACATGGCACTCGCCCAGCCAGACCTCCACTCTGCGATGGGGCCGCATCCGGCGCACATGCGCCCCCAGGAAGAAATCGGGGCAGAAGAGAATCCCCCGGTCCTCCGGGATCGCGTCGATCACTTCCAGCACGTTGCCGCTGGTGCAGCAGTAGTCCAGCTCGGCCTTGACCTCGGCAGTCGTGTTGACATACCCCACCGCGATGTAGCCGGGGAACCTGGCCTTCCACCCCCGTACGTCCTCGGCGGTGATCGTCGCGGCCAGTGAGCACCCCGCCCGGAGATCCGGCAGCAGGACCCGCTTGGCGGGCGCCAGGATGGCCGCCGTCTCGGCCATGAAGTGCACCCCGCAGAAGACGATCACCTCGGCATCGGTGGCCGCCGCCTTGCGCGAGAGACCCAGCGAGTCACCCACGTAGTCGGCGACGTCCTGGACCTCGGCCCGCTGGTAGTTGTGGGCCAGCACGACCGCGTTGCGGGCCCGGGCCAGCCGACGGATCTCATCCTGGAGCGCCGCGATATCTCCAGCGGAGAGCGCGCTGGGTTCGATGACCGGGAGGCGCTTCCCGGCGACTTCCGGCGACACCGAGGTCATGTGGGGCTCCCGCCCAGCTTGTGGGCCGCCGGCCGGGCGGCGGGCGGGTAATCGAGACGGCGGTGGCCGCCCCGGCTCTCCCGCCGCCGGAGCGCGGCCTGGGTGATCAATCGAGCCGTGAGGATCTGGTTGGCCGTGCGCCAGGCCTCGGGCGGGACCTGTCGCGCCAGCCGGCCGAGCGCACGCTTGGCCCGAGTCAGGCCGGTCTCAGTCCGCACCAGGCCCACCTCGGTGGTCATGATGTGCCGCATCTCCTCCCGGGTCCGCGACATCGACTGCTCGGCCGCTTCGCTCCCCGGTTCCCGCTCCCCTTCGGGGAAGGGGGGGACCGGAGGACGCCGCGCTGCCGTGGGCCAGCGGCTCAGGATCTCCGGCGCGCGGCTCATGGGGATGGGCCGAGTCGCCGCGCGCTCGGTCCAGCCCTGCCGTACCGTGCCATCGTCCTGACCGGCCAGCAGTGCCCGCGCCACCCGGTCGGCGAAGACCAATCCTTCGAGCAGGGAATTCGAAGCCAGCCGATTGGCGCCGTGGACCCCGGTGCTGGCCACCTCGCCCACCGCCCAGAGTCCTTCCCGGGTGCTTCGGCCATCGAGGTCGGTGCGAATCCCGCCCATCGCGTAATGCAGCGCGGGCGCCACCGGCAGGACGTCGGTCGCGGGATCGAGGCCATGTTCCCGGAGGATCTGGGTGACGCCGGGGAATCGCTCCGGGAAATCCCGGATCTCGCGGGCATCGAGCCAGGCTCCGCCGGTGGCATCGGCCGCGGCAACGGCCCGGGCCACGACGTCCCGCGGCGCCAGCTCGCCCCGCGGATCGGCGTCGAAGGCGAACCGCCGCCCTTCGGCGTCGATCAGGATGCCGCCTGCCCCTCGCACCGCTTCGGTGATGAGCGGGGCCGGGTTCACGCCCGGGAGCTTGAGGGCGGTCGGATGGAATTGGAGGAACTCGAGGTCGCGCAGATCGGCGCCGGCCCGCCAGGCGAGGGCCCAGCCGTCGCCGGTGGCCACCAGCGGATTGGTGGTGACGGCGTACAGCTGGCCCACGCCTCCGGTGGCCAGCACCACGTCCCGGGCCTCCAGCTCCAGCAGCACGCCGTTGCGCACGGCGTGGACCCCGTTCACCCGCGCGCCATCGTGTCGGAGCGAAACCACCTCCGTGTATCGTAGAATCTCGATCAGCGGATGGTGACGGATCTTTTCGGTCAGGAAGGCGACTATGGCCGCCCCGGTCCGGTCGCCCCCGGCATGGATGATCCGGGGCCGGGTGTGCGCCGCTTCCAGGCCAAAGCGGAGGGAGCCTTCGGGGCCCCGGTCGAATACCGCGCCCATCGCCAGCAGCTCGCGGATCCGGTCCGGCCCTTCGTTGGTGAGGACCCGGACCGCCTCAGGATCGGAGAGACCGTCGCCCGCCGCGAGGGTGTCGGCCGCGTGCTGGCTGGGGCTGTCACCCGGTCCGAGCGCGACCGCAATGCCCCCCTGGGCCCACGCGCTGGCGCTGTCGGCCAGGAGCCCCTTGGTGAGGAGGATGGAGGGTTGCCCCTCGGCCGCCAGTCGCCAGGCGGTCCACAGCCCGGCAATGCCGGTGCCGACGATGACCGGGCGCTGGGTGGAGCGGGGCATCGCGCTAGGTCCTCACCCGTGCCAGCAGCCAGAGCGCGGCCGCCAGGAACAGCGCGTTCGGCGCCCACGCCGCCGCGACCGGATTCACGATGCCCGAGACCCCCACCGCCTTGGAGAGCTGGATCAGCGACAGGAACACCACCGTGGTGCCCAGACTGATCGCGATCCCGATCGCCGCCCCCTGCCGGGGCGAGGAGATGGCGAGCGGCGCGCCGAACAGCGCGATCACCAGGCAGGTGGCCGGCAGCGCGATCTTGAGCGCCCGGTCCACTTCGATCTTGCTGGTGTCGTTGCCGGAGCGCTTGAGCGCTTCGATGTAGCGGGTCAGCTCGGCGTAGCGCATCTCCTCCGGCGCCTTGGGCTCGGCCAGCAGATCCACCGGCTCCTGGGACAGCGCCTTGAGGCGGGCGCTCTTGAAGTGGAACGCCTCCTGGTTCGCCGGTCCCCCGATCCGCCGGCTGGTGCCGGACCAGAGCCGCCAGGCGCGCAGCGTGTCGTCGAACGTGGCACTGTCGGCCGAGATGGCGAGCCCGGGGTAGTCCGGCCCTTTGCCCTGCCGCTCGAAGACCAGCTGGCGCAGGATCCGGTTTTGGACGTCCAGTGCCCGGATGGTATACACCCAGCCCTGGTCCGCCCGGAAGACGAAGTTGTACCGCGCGGTCCTGGGCTTGGCGATCTTGGTCTTCTGCAGCTCCAGTTGCTTGCTGGTGGAATCGGGGGCCAGTTCACCCACCACGAACGCCAGACCCGCCGCGAAGGTGGCCGCCACATACAGGGGGAGGGTCAGCCGGAAGAAGCTCTGGCCGCCGGCCTTGGCCGCCGTCAGCTCGGAGTAGCGGCCCAGATTGCCCACGGTGAAGACGGTCGCGAACAGCACCGCCGCGGGCATCACCAGAAAGACGTTCTCCGGCAGGGCGTAGATGTAGCTCACGAAGATATCCGGCAGCTTGAGCCCGCGGTCCAGCAGCTTCTCGAGGTTGTCCGTCATGTTGATCATGATGGACACCACCGGGAACCCGATCGCGGTCAGCACGAAGATCAGGATCCACGAGCGCACCACGTAACGGTCCAGGATCCGCACTCAGCCCCCCTTCCGGCGCCGGAACCGGCCGGTGAGCGTGTCCCACAGCTCCGCCAGATCGCCGCCGCGGGTCGAGCCCGACTCCCGGCTCACCCGGATCATGCCAAAGACGCCCACAGTCGCGAAAATGATGTTGGGCGCCCACATGGCGATCCAGGGATGGACGATGTCCTTATTCCCCAGCCCTTCCCCCGCGATGAGGCCCACATAGTAAATGGCGAAGACCGCCAGCCCTCCTCCGATCACCAGGCCCATCCCGCCCCGGGGGAAGCGGAGCGCCATGGGGATACCGACCAGCGCGAAGACCAGGCAGGCGACGCTGATCACCCACTTCTTGTGGACCTCGACCAGATACTGGTCCGCCCGGCTGCTCGAGGTCTTGACCTCGTCGCGGGCGCTGGACACCTCCGCCCAGCTGGTAATCCGCGGGAGCGGTCGCTCACCCTGGGCCGGCGGCGGGGGTGTGGGGACCGCCTGCAGCGGTTGGACCACGGCGTTATCCGGCTGGAAGGTGGGCTTCTTGAAGGAGGGCCGCGCCTTGGGCATCGGCGGCGCCGTCAGAGGGCCGTTCCGCTGGCTGGGCGCATCCACGGCCGGATCGATGGGCTGTGCGCCGGAGTCGGCCTGGGCCGTCCCCAGCCGGGCGGCGATACGCGCGAACACCTGGCAATAGCGGGGGAGGGGCGCGGAGACCACCCGGCGAGGGCGGGCGGTGGCGGGCAGCGCCAGCAGCGCCCGGAGATCCCGGTCCAGGGAGAGGCGGCGTCGTTCCTGGGCCATCCCGATTTCGTATTCCGCGCCCCGGACCGTCTCCATCATCTCGCAGGTGCTCATCTCGCGGTCCCCCCGGACTCCGTCGGAGGCTTCGAGGTCGAGCCGGTTGGAGACGTCCTTCACCAGGATGGTATTCACCCGGAAATCGGTGACCTGGAGCTGCGTCGGGTCGCTCTGCTTGAAGGCGTGAACGGCTCCGTCGAACAGGCGGAATTGCAGGTCCGACCCCTCGTTGGCGAAGCCCATCACGCCGCTGTCGGCGTAGATGATCCGCCGGTTGTCGGTGCCCGCCATGTCGTAGATCGTCACACTCCTGAGCCGGCCACTGCTCGCATCGATCCGGCTGGCCCGGAGAAACAGCCCGCTGGGCGGGATTTCGTTAATCACCTGCTCCCGGAGCTCGAGCGTCGGCTTCTTGCGCGAGATGTTGATGAGGAGATTGCGGAGCCGGGCATTGCTCTTCGGCAGGACCTGGTCGGTGAACCAGAAGTTTCCTACCGTGAGGAGCATCCCCGCCAGCACCATGGGCCGCAGCAGCTGGACCACGCTCACGCCGCTCGCTCGCATGGCGGTGATCTCGCTGTCGGCCGCCAGATGACTGAAGGTGTAGAGCACCGCCACCAGCACCGCCATCGGCAATGTCATCGCGATGATGAACGGCAGGCACAGCACGAACACTTCGCCGATGACCGACCAGGGCAGCCCCTTGCCCACCAGGGCGCCAAAGCGCCGGGCGACCTGGTTGAGCAGCATGATGCTGGTCATCGCGGCGAAGGCGAACACAAGCGGCGGGATGAACTGCCGCACGAGGTAGCGGTCCAGCAGGCGCAAAAGCGGGGAAGTCTCCAGATGGTAACGAGTTGTGAGCCCTCTGATGGGCCAGTATATTGGCGGTGTTCCGCGCCTTCAAGCTCGACGTCCCTCGGGCACGTTCCCCCGCCCCGGTCCTAGTGCGCCTTCTTGCCACGCTGACACTCCTGGCGCTTGCCGCTCCCACGGCACTCTTGGCGCAGGGAGACACCACCTTCACCGCCTGGCTCCGGTTCCGGACGCCCGCCGGTCTCGAGCTCAAGGAGCCGGAGATCTTCCGGAGCCCCTGGGCCGGGGGACCGCGCCTGCCCGCCAGCCGGGCCGGCGACGCCTTCGTCCAGGCGGTGACCCGGGCCCGCGATTCGCTGGAAGCGGAACGCGTCACCGCCCTCCGGCTTCGGCGGATCTACGGCCGCAAGGCCTTCGCCCTGGAAGATAGCCTCGCCGCCGAGCGGCGCGGGACGTTCGGCCTCAATCGAAAGTATGCCGACCTCAACATCGATGGGCAGGCTCGGACCGAGCTTCGCACCGAGAAGCTCAAGAACTTGCGCTGCACCCCGGCCCAGCTGCTCGATCTCAACTCCGGCTGCCGGGGTGGCTTCAAGGCCCCCCGGTTCGACACTTATCTCTCGGTCCGCGCCGGCGGCCTGATCGGCCGGCGGCTCCATGTGGATGTAGACTACGACACCGAGCGCGATTTCACTGCCCGGAACAATCTCCAGGTGTACTACGAGGGACTGGAGGATGAGGTGGTCCGGCGGGTGGAGGTGGGGTCGGTCACCTTCACGCCGCCGGCGTCGCGGTTCATCACCGCCAATATCCCGGCCAACAATTTTGGCATCAATGCCACCTTCGAGGTCGGCGCGCTCGAGATCCGGAGCATTGCCGCCACCCAGAAGGGGAGCGTGATCGCGGAGCGGTCCTACGCCGTGGGGAGCACTACGGTGCAGCCCCAGGACCGCGAGGCCCGCGATCTCGACTTCGAGGCGGGTCGCTTCTTCTGGGTCGCCGACCCGGCCACCCTTCCGGGCTTCCCCCGGCTCGACATTCTCCAACTGCCGGCCGGGGGGGCACTGCCCCCCGCCGCCCAGATCAGCCAGGGCGACGTGCGAGTCTATCGCTACCGGCCCTTCACCAATTCCCAGACCAATCCCAACCTGGGCGGCATCAACGCCATCGCGACGACTGCCGACGGCCTGCAGCAGCAGACCGGGATCTGGCAGCTGCTCAATCGAGACATCGATTACTACGTCGATCCCAGCGGCCTCTGGTTCGCCCTCGCCGCCCGGCTCGACCAGAACGACTTTCTCGCGGTGAGCTATCGCAGTGGGGCAGGGCAGGTGGGAACCTACCCGGCGCAGGACCAGGGCGTCCCGATCCGCGACACGCTGCGGCTGATCTTCCAACCTCGGGTGGGTGCCAACGCGGCCACCTTCCGGCACGAGATTCGGAGCGCCTACCGGGTGGCCGGTGCCGACCTCGACCTCGCCTCCCTGGTCGTGAACCTGACGCTCAACCGCTCGGAGCGCCCGCTTCGGCCCGGCGCCGCGCCGACCTATCTCGCGGAGCTCGGCCTGGCCACCGCGGACGCGCCCGCCCTCTTCAACCGCCAGGACCGGCTCTTCCCCCGGACCCGGGAACCCAACGCCCAGCTCACCATCAAGGAGTCGTACATCGTCTTCCCGTCGCTCGCGCCCTTTGCCGACCCGGCCCGGCTGCTCGCGACCGAACGGAACGACTCCCTTTACCTCACCCCCGACTATCTGCTGTTTGACCAGGGGCCGTCCGCCAAGTTCCTCTTCCGGCTGCGGTACAACGCCAGCTCCACCGGCGACCGGAGCGGGCTCGACCTCGGCGCGCTCCAAATCCGCGACGGGAGCGAAGCCCTCTATCTCAACGGGCGACGGCTGGAGCGGGGTTTCGATTACAGCATCAACTACGATCTGGGGCAGGTCACCTTCCTGAATCCCCAGGCCCTGTTTGGCAACGGCGGCGGCACGGTCCAGGCACGTTTCGAGGAGCGGGGAGTCTTCGCGGTGGCGCCAACCCAGATTTACGGGCTCTCCACCCGCTACAATCTGGGCGAGACCGGTGGCATCAACCTGATGGGGATCTATCAGGTCGAGCAGAGCGCCTTCAACCGCCCCCAGCTCGGCTTCGAAGCCTCGGCCCACATGGTGGGGGGCATCAGTACCGATCTGCGCTTCAAGCCGGCGGTCGTGACCCGTTTCCTCAACAGCCTCACTTCCTCACCGGCGACCGCTCCGTCGCGGCTCGACCTGAACGCCGAGCTGGCGCTGACCCGACCCGACC
Source organism: uncultured Gemmatimonadaceae bacterium (assembly GCA_964642475.1). GTDB lineage: Bacteria > Gemmatimonadota > Gemmatimonadetes > Gemmatimonadales > GWC2-71-9 > JADJOM01. The sequence continues at coordinate 12,411 of CAZXRC010000047.1, forward strand.
CCAACCGGTCGGGGCAGGCCTACCTCGAGGAGTTCGAAGGAGATCGGGGCGTCGCCCTGTCGCTCCGCGAGTCGCTCTGGGAGTTCGGCAGCCGCCCGGCCTTCGTCGACGGTGTGCAGGACCTCTTCCCGGTCGCGTTCGATACCGCCGATGCGGTCCAGCTGACTTGGCAGAACCTGATCTCCGAAAACCAGGGGAACAGCCTCCGCGCCCGGGACATCGACGATAACATCCAGGTCGCCGGCCAGCAGGACCAGCTCGAGACGGTGCTCTACACCTCGCTCCAGCCCGATACCGCCGGGGGTCAGGTCCGGCGCGACAACACCATCCAGTGGCGCATGCCCGAGCGGCTCAACGCCCCGCGCTGGCGCTCGATGGTGACCTCGATCAGCACGACCGGGCTGGATCTCTCCAAGAACGAGTTTCTCGAATTCTGGGTATTCGACCGACGACACCGGGGCGACTCCGCCGGGGTCCGGATGGTGATCGACCTCGGCTCGGTCAACGAGGACGCGATCGCGATGGCCCCTGAAAGCCTGACCGTGAACGGGGCCGATACCGCGTTTACCGGCCGGCAGTTCGTGGGGCTGGGCCGGCTCGATACCGAGCGCCAGTCCACCGGCGTCTACAACGCCGAGACCGACGATATCGGTATCCTGGCGGACCGCCCGGACGCGCTGGTCATCGGCGATGAAGTCCGCCAGCAGGTGCCCCTCTGCCGGCAGCAGCTCAGCAACACCGTGTCGGTGTTTCCCTGGGGCGATCTGGGGGCCCGCTGTACCAACGGCAACGGCCTGCTTGACGCCGAAGACCTCGACGCCGACAACGCCCTCAATGCCGGTGGCAACGCCGAGAATGTCTTCCGCTGGGTGGTGGACCTCAGAGGCTCCCCCTACTTCATCCGTAACGGTGTACAGTCGAGTGACGGCAGTGTCTGGAAGCTGTATCGCATTCCCCTCCGGACCCCCGAGTTTCCGCTCGGCTCCCCCAACATTCGGTTGATCAAGCACCTCCGGTTCACTTACGTGGCGGAGAATGACGGCGGTGCGCACGACGTCCGGGCCGACCTGGCGCTGGCCCGCATCCGCTTCCTCGGTGCCCCCTGGGCCCGCCGCTCCGACCGGCCCATCACCGGAATCGCCGGCGCCACTGCCGCCACTACCGGTGAGGTGGTCGCCTCCACGATCTCCACCGAGAACCAGGAGCTGGGGTACGAGTCTCCGCCGGGGGTGCGGGGAGGGCTCGACAGCAAGGGCGGCAGCAAGGGCGAATTCGGCACCCAGGTTAACGAGCGCTCCCTCCGGATTATCGGCCGGGGAGTGACGGACAGTCAGCGGGTGGAGGCCTACTTCCGCTTCCCCAGCGGTCCCCAGAATCTGCTCGGCTACCGCGAGCTTCGCGCCTGGTTCCGCGGCCGTGGCCCGGGGTGGGGTGCCACCGGCGACTTCCAGGCCTACCTGCGTATCGGGAGCGACAGCCGCAACTTCTACCAGTACACCACCGAGGCCGCTACCACGACCTGGCTCCCCGAAGTCCGGGTCGATCTCGAGAAATGGCGCAATCTTCGCGGGGCCATCGAGTCGCGGCGGCTCCAGGGCCTGGGTCCCGACAGCGCCGCCCGGGTCGCCTGTGGCGGCAATCCCTTCGATACCGAGGCGTACGTCCTCTGCGACGGGCCCTACCTGGTGCACATCCAGGACGTGGCGGTCAATCCGCCCAACCTCGCGAGCGTACAGGAAGTGGCCGCCGGCATCTTCCGCCGTGGCACCTCCGATCCCAGCGACAGCGCCGAGGTGTGGGTCGACGATATCCGGCTGGTGGATCCGATCTCGCGGGTGGGGTCGGCGATGGCGGTCGATGCCCGTCTGGTGGCATCCGATGTGGCCGAGTTCTCCGCTGGGTACGTCCGGCAGGACGGCTATTTCCAGCAGATCGGCGGACAGCCGAGTTACCGCACCTCTGGCATCTTCCAGATGGGTACTGGCATCCGGGTCGAGCGCTTCTTGCCCGCAGCGCTCGGGATCGCCTTGCCGGTGCAGTTGGCTTACGGCCGCACAAACGTCGATCCGCAGCTCATCAGCGGTACCGATATCGAAACCGGAGACCTGGCGCGGCTCCGGCGGCCGACCAGCTGGAATCTGAGCTACAGCTTCGACCTGCGCCGCTCCCGCCAGGGCAAGAGCTGGTTGACGCGGGGCCTGATCGATCCGCTGGGCGTCAGTGGGGCCTTCGCCAGCGGCCGTAATGTCTCCGAGCTGTCTCGCGCCTCGAGCAGCTCCCGCGCACTGACGCTCTCCTACCTGCTGCAGCCCGGCCGGGGCGGCTTCGGGATCGACCTCGGCGGCGTCGTCGACAAGCTGCCCGGCTTCGTGCGGAAGAGTGATGCCGGCCAGGGGCTCAGGCGCCCGTTCGTGAACCTGGTGCCCTCCTCGGTGCGTCTTACCAGCGGCCTGAACCGCAATCAGGCCGACCTGGTCTCGTATCAGGTGCCCGTGGCCCGGGCGGCCGACTCACTCCTTCGCCCGGTGACCACCCTCCAGCACCTCTGGCGCAACGCCGCCGGGCTCACCTGGCAACCGCTCGGGATGTTGAGCCTCTCGGGTGACCTCACCAGTACCCGCGACCTCCGTCGGTACGCCGACTCCACCCCTCTCGGCCGTCTGGCCGGTGAGTCGCGCCGGAGCCTCTTCGGCCTGGACGTTGGGGTCGAGCGCGACCGACAACTCAACACCTCTTGGTCGCTCACTCCTCGGATCACCACCTGGCTGCGCCCGCGGTTCAACTCTCAGAGTGCCTTCGTGCTGTCCAGGAGCCTCACCAGCCGCGATCCGATCCGTGAGGACGGCGACACCGCCGGCGCGTTCATTCTCCCCCAGACACTGAACAACAGCCGCAGCTACGAGCTGGGGGCCGGCATCGAGGTCGGGCGTCTGTTGGCGGGTGCGTTCGGCGATTCCAGTCGGGTGGGCCGGGCCACCCGGCGGATCCGGCCCCTCGACCTGAGCGATCGGCTCACCCGGAACTCCACCTTCGACCTCGCGGCCTTTGACCCGGGCGTCGGCTACCAGCTTGCCCTGGGGGGATTGGAGTCCTTCCTGAGCCAGGGACGCGACTCGGCCATCGGCGCCACCGAGGTTCGCGCCACCGGACTCAGCTCCGGAGCCGATCTACCGCTGGGGCTCTCGTTCACGCTCGGCTACAGTCGCGTCCGCACTACCCGTTATCAACAGGTATCCGGGTCGTTCCTGACCTCGGAGAGCCGGCAGCTCGAGTGGCCCCGCGGCACGGTGCGACTGACGCAAAGCCTCCGTAAAGGTCCGGTCTCGGTCATCGCCCTCGGGACGGCCTTCCGCTCTGCCGAGGGTACCACCACCACGCCTAGTGGCGATGGCTCCCAAATCCTCTCGCGGACCCTCTCGTCGACCTTGACGCCGGACGCCCAGGTGACGTTCAAGAACGGGATGCTGGTGAACTTCTCCTACAACCGGCTGCGCCAGGAGAACCTGTCCGCCGGCAACCTCACCCGAACCAGTCAGAACGACCTTACCGCCGGCCTTACTCACGCCTTCAATCTGCCCGCGTCGATCAGCCGGAGTCGGCGCACCATCCGCTCGCAGCTGAGCGGCGTGCTGTCCCGTGGAACCAGTTGCCTGCTCCGGCGCGAGCAGAGCGAGTGCCTAACCATCTCCGATACCCGGCGGACCGAAGCCCGCGCCAGCCTCGACAGCGATCTCGCCAGCATCCTGACTGGCGGTCTCTCGTTCAGCTATTCGCTCAACGAGGCCCGGCACCTGGACCGCAAGTTCTCCCAGATCGTGATCACCGCCTCGCTCCAGATGTCCCTCTTTTCCGGCGACTACCGCTGACCCGTGAGGCCCGGTCGGGGCCGTGCTAGGAGTCCCGCGTTCCCTCCGCTAGCTTATCCGCGACGCCCGTCCCTCGACTCCCGACGCCCGATTCGCCATGCGCCTCCTCCTGCTCGCCGCTCTCTTCGCCGCCGCCTGCGACAGCTCCCCGCCGCCCCGGGAGTTCGATGGCCCCACGGCGTTCACCTACCTCGAACAGCAGGTCGGATTCGGCTACCGGATCCCCGGCACCCCGGCCCACGCCCGGATGGCGGGCTGGCTCGACTCGATGGCCCGCGCCCGAGCCGATACCGTGATCGTGCAGTCGTGGAATCACGTCACCGCCAAGGGCGACACCCTGGCGCTGGTGAACGTGCTGGCCCGATTCAACCCCCGGGCTGGAGAACGGGTGCTCTTCCTGGCCCACTGGGACACCCGGCCGATCTCCGACCGTCCCGATTTCAAGGGCGACCGCACCCGCCCGGTGCCGGGCGCCAATGACGGGGCCTCGGGTGTGGCCCTCCTCCTTGGGGTGGCCGACGTGCTCAAGAAGAGTCCCTCGAAGGTGGGCGTCGATCTGCTGTTCGTCGATGGTGAGGACTACGGCGACTTCGGCGCGACCCCACCGGCGGACGTGCTCATCGGGTCTCGCTACTACGGGCAGCATCTTCCCTCCGGACCGACCCCGCTCTATGCCATCCTCTTCGACATGGTGGCCGATGCCGACCTCCAGATCCACCAGGAGGGAAACTCCCTCCTCGGCGCGCCGGAGGTGGTAGAGCTGGTATGGAAAGTCGCGCGGGAAGCGGGGCATGGGGGGACCTTCGTGGCCAGCCCCAAGTACACCCTGACCGACGACCATGTCGAGCTGCAGAAGGTCGGGATCCGCGCGATCGACGTGGTTGACTTCGACTACCCTTCGTGGCACACCCCCGACGACACGATCGACAAGGTGAGTGCCGGGAGCCTGCAGATCGTGGGGGATGTGGCCATGGCGCTGGTTCGGAGTCACTGACCACAGCCCGAGGCACGCCGCGATGTCGGAATGGTGGACCTACCGGCTGACCGATTTCCTGATGTTCACACCGGAGACGTACTACCGGCTGTTCGAGCGTCATAACATCGCGATCTGGCCGCTCCAGCTCGTAACCCTCCTGGCCGGCGCCTGGATCGTGGTGGCGGCCTGGCGCCGGCGGCCAACGGCCTGGGTTTCTGTTCCCGCCGTGCTCGCCGGTCTATGGCTCCTGGTGGCCCTGGCATTTCACTGGCGGCGTTACGCGACCATCAATCTTGCCGCACCATGGTTCGCGTACGCCTTCGGTGGCCAGGCGATGCTGGCGGGTCTCTGGGCCACGACCCGCCTTCGCCCGCCCGCGCCGACCCCGACCCGGGCTCGCTCCGTCGGGCTGGCCCTGGCCCTGCTGGGGCTCGCCCTCCAGCCGCTCCTGGGCCCCCTCCTGGGCAGGAGCCCCGCTGCGGTTGAGCTGTTTGGCATCGCGCCGGATCCGACCACTACTACCACCCTCGGCACCCTGCTCCTGCTCGAGGCCCCGTGGTATCTCATGCCGATACCCCTGTGCTGGTGCCTGATCACCTGGGCAACGCTCTGGTCCATGGGCGCCGGGGACGCCTTCGTCATGCTGGGGGTGGCCCTGCTGGCTTCCGTCGGACTCGGCGTCCGGCGCCTGGACGCGCGGGGCAAGGGGTCCTGACACGCCGCCTCTACGCAACCACCTCGAGCATCTTGCGTCGGAGGGACTCCTCCGGCAGCGGGCCGCGCCCCCCATCCAGATTCTCCAACAGATGGGCGACGTTGCCGGTCGCCGGGATGGCGCAGGTCACCGCCGGGTGAGAGACGATGAACTTGAGCAGGATCTGCGGCCAGACGGTGCAACCGATCTCCGAGGCCCAGCTGGGAAGCGGCTTCGTACTGACCCGCCGGATCAGGTCGCCCCGCTGGAAGGGCCGGTTGATCAACACCGCGATGCCCTTGTCCCGCGCGAGCGGGAGGATCCGCCGCTCGGCCTCCCGATCGACGAGGTTGTAGGTCAGCTGGACGAAGTCGATGGGCTGGGTTCGCATCACCTGCTCGATGTCCTCGTGCCTCCGCCCGTGGGAGGTCGTGATTCCCACATGGCGCACTCGGCCCTCGGCCTTCATGGCCTGCAAGGTTGCCAGGTGGTCCTCCCACGCTACCAGGTTGTGCACCTGGAGCAGGTCGAATCGCGGCACCCCCCACGCCTTCCGTGACTCCTCGATCTGCTCCGGGCCACGAGCTCCCGACTCGGTCCACACCTTGTCCGCCGAGAACACCGTAGCAGGGCGCTTGAGCTTCTGCAGCGCGAAGCCGATCGTCTGCTGCGACGAGCCGTACATCGGTGAGGAGTCGATGACCCGTCCTCCAGCGGCCAGGAAGGCACGGATCACTGCGGCGCACCGGTCCCGCGCCGCCGGATCATCCCCCACGTTGAACGTCCCCCAGCTGCCGAGCCCCACCACCGGCAACTCCTCGTCACTCTTGGGAATCCGCCGGGTCCGCAGTGGCTGGATCCGGGTGGGGGTGTCCAGGCCGAAGGTGGGGCCGGCGCCGAACGTGTTGGCTGCGCCGGCCGCCGCGAGCATCCTGAGCCACGCCCGCCGGTCCATCAGGTTCCAGGAAGGCATCCAGTATCTCCCGCACGGGTTAGTCGTTTCAGCTTTGCGTCCTCGCCAGGCGCACTGTTCTTCCGCTGCCCTCTGGCCTCGGACGCCGGGGTCACGGCGGAGTTTCGTACCCACGGCATGTTATTGGATGCCGCGGGGCCGGGGGATGCCATCTACTGTGGCCTATGCCCGCCGAACGTCGCGCCATTCTGCTCCTCCTGGGCCTCGCGCTGGGCGGGCAGGCCCTTCGGCTCTGGCACCGGTCCCCCGCCGCACCCCCCGGTCAGCTCTCCCTCCTGCCCCCGCCCCCGGGCAGCAGTCCCCGGGCGCACCGCGACTCCAGCCTGGCCCTCACCCGGCCGCTCGGGGCGGGGGAGCGCATCGACCTCGACCGGGCCCCTGCCATCGAAATCTCCCGCCTCCCGCGGGTGGGTCTCCGTCTTGCGAAAGCCATCGTCGCCGACCGCGAGGCCCGTGGTCCCTTCGGCAGCCTTGAGGCGCTGGACCGGGTGCCCGGCATCGGTCCAGGGCTCCTGGCCGCCATCAGGGAGCAGGCCAGCTTCTCGGTGGTCGGTCCGCGAGTGGCTTCGGACCCCCCGACTTCCGGCCCCGGCGGGGGGAAGCCGGACCTCGGAACTCGGAGCCCGTTGCCGATACTGGATCTCAACCGGGCCTCCGCAGCCGATCTGGAGCGGCTCCCGAAAGTGGGTCCCGCCTTGGCCTCGCGGATCGTGGCCTTTCGCGAGAAGTACGGGCCTTTTCCGGCGGTCGACAGCCTGGTGCGGGTGCCCGGGATCGGCCCCGGAACCCTCGCCCTGTTGCGAGACCAGGTGAGGGTCGAGTAGTGCGATCCTGGGCCCCCGCGGCCCCGTGGAAAGGGGCGGCGGGGGGAACCTGCGCCCTTGACACTCTGGACCGCCATCCTAGCTTAAAGAAGAGGCCTAACCCATTGTCACACTTCACAATCCAGCACTAGAGGGCGATGGCGACCGCAGCTGCCGGCAGCAATGATCGGCTGGGCGACATCCTGATTCGCGAGGGCCTGATTACCCGTGACCAGCTCACGGCGGCCCTGGCGGAGCAGAAGTCCTCTGGCCACCGCCTGGGCTATGTTCTGGTCAAACTTGGGCTGGTCCAGGAACTCGAAGTCACGAAAATCCTGGCGCGCCAGTACCGTATGCCCGCGGTCGACCTGGCCCGGTTCGAGGTGGACCCGAAGATCCTCAAGCTGGTCCCCGCCGATTTCACCTTGAAGCACGTCGTCCTCCCCCTCAAGCGGGAAGGCCGCACGCTCACGGTGGCGATGGCCGATCCGACCAATACCGGGGTCCTGGACGACCTCAAGTTCATCACCCGGTACGATCTCTTCCCGGTCATCGCCGGCGAGTACACCCTCCGCAACCTCATCGAAAAGCACTACGAATCGTCCGACGAGCAGATGCAGACCCTCCTCAAGGAGATGGAGGGGCTCGGCGACAGCGATGTGGAGGTGGTGGAGGAGCAGGAGGACGAGGCGGCCACCCAGGCGCAGATCAACGACGCCCCGGTGGTGAAGCTCATCAACGGCCTGCTTACCGACGCGGTGAAACGGGGCGCGTCCGACATCCACATCGAGCCCTTCGAACACGAAATCAGGGTGCGTTACCGGATCGACGGGGCCCTGCTCGAGGTCATGAAGCCCCCGGTCAAGATGAAAGCGGCCCTGACCAGCCGCATCAAGATTCTCTCCCAGCTCAACATCGCCGAGCGCCGGGTGCCTCAGGACGGCCGCCTCAAGCTCAAGATCGGGGCGAAGGTCATCGATTTCCGGGTCAGCACCCTGCCGGTCATCTTCGGCGAGAAGATCGTGCTCCGGATCCTGGACAAGGGCAACCTGACCCTGGATCTGTCCAAGTTCGGCTTCGAGCCCAAGGCCGAGCAGGATCTGATGCGGAACATCCTGAACCCCTACGGCATGGTCCTGGTGACCGGCCCCACCGGGTCGGGCAAGACCACGACCCTGTATTCCGCCCTGTCTCGGGTTAATACCATCGAGACCAACATCATGACGGCGGAGGATCCGGTCGAGTACAACCTTATGGGGATCAATCAGGTACTGGTCCGCAACGAGATTGGCCTGACCTTTGCCGCTGCTCTGAAGGCTTTCCTGCGTCAGGACCCCAACATCATCATGATCGGGGAGATCCGTGACCTGGAAACCGGCGGCATCGCCATCAAGGCGGCGCTCACCGGGCACTTGGTGCTCTCCACGCTGCACACGAATGATGCCCCGTCGACCATCACCCGTATGATCGACATGGGCATCGAGGCCTTCAACGTGGCCAGCGCCGTGAATCTGGTGGTGGCCCAGCGGCTGGTCCGCCGGATCTGCCGGGAGTGCAAGGCGCCGCACCAGTACACCGAGGCCGAGCTGGCCGCGCTGGGCGACAAGATCGAGGAGTATCGGTCGGTCAATTTCATGAAGGGCACGGGTTGTGATACGTGTAACGGCACCGGGTACAAGGGCCGCGCCGGCCTCTACGAGGTCATGGCGATGAGCCCCGAGCTCCGCCGCCTGATCCTGCGGGGCGGTTCGGTGGCCGAAATCCGTGACCAGGCGGTGGTGGACGGGATGCTGACGCTCCGCATGGACGGCATGAAGAAGGTGGAACGGGGCGTGACCACGCTGGAAGAGGTCATCAAGGAGACCGCCGCATGACGGTGAACCTGCG
>CAZXRC010000048.1:0-21467 GCA_964642475.1 uncultured Gemmatimonadaceae bacterium
CCCCAAGCGCGCGGCGCATGGAAGCTGGCGGTCGCCTCGCTCCGGAGCGTCCTCGGTGAGAGCGAACTTCAGGCCCGCGGAGGGTTCCCTTCCCCCCAAGCGCGCGGCGCATGGAAGCTGGCGGTCGCCTCGCTCCGGAGCGTCCTCGGTGAGAGCGAACTTCAGGCCCGCGGAGGGTTCCCTTCCCCCCAAGCGCGCGGCGCATGGAAGCTGGCGGTCGCCTCGCTCCGGAGCGTCCTCGGTGAGAGCGAACTTCAGGCCCGCGGAAGTCGCCCTTCCGCCCGAGCGCCGAACCCACGGACGCCGCCGCTACCATCGAGATGACGACGCGGTCCCGAGAATGTCGACCAACACCAACCATGGATCGGGCGGACATGAAAGCCTCGGCGGCACTCCTCCTCGCGCTCCTCACCGCCTGCGCCGGCCCCACCTACGATGTCATCATCCGCCACGGCACGATCTACGACGGCACCGGCACCCCCGGCGAAGTCGGCGACCTGGCCATTGCCGGCGACAGCATCGCCGCCATCGGTGACCTGGGCCGGGCCCGGGGCCGAATGGAGATCGAGGCCCGCGGCCTCGCGGTGGCGCCGGGCTTCATCAACATGCTGAGCTGGGCCACCGAGGGCCTTATGGTCGACGGCCGCTCCCAGAGCGACATCCGCCAGGGCGTGACCCTCGAGGTCTTCGGCGAAGGCGAGTCGATGGGGCCGTTGACCGACGCCATGAAGCGGGAGATCAGTGAGGGCCAGGGCGACATCCGCTACGAGATCACCTGGACCACCCTGAACCAGTACCTCGAGTCGCTGGTCAAATCGGGCATCTCCCCCAACGTGGCGTCGTTCATCGGGGCGGCCACCGTGCGGCAACATGTGCTGGGGCACGACCCCCGCGCCGCCACGCCGGAGGAGCTCGTCCGGATGCAGGACCTGGTCCGCAGCGCCATGCGCGAAGGCGCCATGGGGGTGGGCTCGTCGCTCATCTACGAACCGGGGATGTTCGCGACCACCGAGGAGCTCACCGCCCTGGCCCGGACCGCGGCCGAGGAGGGCGGGATGTACATCTCCCACATCCGCAACGAGAACGACTCCCTGCTCGATGCTCTCGACGAGTTCCTGGCGATCGCCCGGAATTCCGGCGCCCGCTCCGAGATCTATCACATCAAAGCGGCGGGGCGGGCCAACTGGGACAAGGCCGACGAAATGCTCCGCCGGGTGGATGCGGCGCGGGCCGCGGGCGAGGCGATCACCGCCGACATGTACACCTATCCCGCCAGCGCCACCGGGCTGGACGCGATCATGCCGGGGTGGGTCCGGGCCGGCGGCTTCCAGGCGTGGAGGAAGCGGCTGCAGGACCCCGCGATGCGCGCAAGGCTGCTGGCCGAGTGGCGGCGGGCCGGTGGCGCCTTCGTGGGACCGGGCGGACCCGAAGGGGTGCTGCTGGTGGGCTTCAAGAGCGACTCGCTCAAGCCGCTTACCGGCCGGACGCTCAAGGACGTCGCCGCCCTGAGGGGCAGGAGCGCCGAGGAAACCGCCATGGACCTGGTGGTGCAGGACAACAGCCGGATCGAGTGCATCTACTTCACCATGTCGGAGGACAATCTCCGCAAGGAGATCGCCCGGCCGTGGGTGAGCTTCGCCTCCGACGCGGGCTCCTATGCGCCGGAAGGGGTGTTCCTCAAGTCCAATCCCCATCCCCGGGCCTACGGCACCTTTGCCCGGGTGCTGGCCAAGTACGTGCGCGCTGACAGGGTCATCACCCTGCCCGACGCGATCCACCGGCTCTCGGGCCTTCCGGCGGAGAACCTGCGCCTCCAGCGGCGGGGGGAGCTGACCCCGGGCTACTACGCCGATGTCGTGGTCTTTGACCCCGCGACCATCCAGGACCACGCCACCTTCGACCGGCCCCACCAGTATGCCACCGGCGTGAAGGATGTGTTCGTGAATGGCGTGCAGGTGCTCAAGGACGGTGAGCATACCGGCGCCAGACCGGGCCGGGTGGTCCGGGGCCCGGGCGCGCGGTGACCGGCGACGACGGACGAGGGTGAGGCGGCCGGGCGCCGACTCGCCCCCTTCCCTCCTTACCAACCCGGCCGCCGCGCAGTACGTTCCCGCGGTTTTCGCAGTGCCGTCTCTCAATTCAGCCAAGGATGTTCCGCATGCCCCGGCCCGCCATTCGCGCCGCGAGCCTGTCCCTCCTCTGTGTTCTTCTGGCCTGTGCCGCTCCGAAGCCCGATCCGATCGGTAATGCACCGGCCCCCAAATCCGGGCCCCCCGCCGCCCAACCGTCCGGACCGGTCCCAGGTAAGGCCGCTGCCGGCGCCGGCGCCAAGGCCGACACCACCAGGCCGCCCAAGCCGAAGATCAAGGCATTCAAGGACCTGATCACCGACAAGGCGAAGGTGGACTCGGGGCTCTTCATCGCGTACACCCAGAACGACAGCACCTTCTTCCAGATCCCCAACGCACTCCTGGGGCGGGACATGCTGCTGGTCACCCGGATCGCGCGGACCGCGACCAATATCGGGTACGGTGGTGAAGAGGTGAACGAGGGAGTGGTCCGCTGGGCCCGACAGAACGACAAGATCCTGCTCCGCTGGGTCAGCTACCTGAACGTGGCCGACGACTCCCTGCCGATCGCCCGGGCGGTGGAGGCCGCGAACTTCGAGCCGATCGTCGCGGCCCTGCCGGTGGTGGCGTACAACCAGGACAGCAGCGCCGTCATCGTCGACGTCAGCCGGACCTACACGGCTGACGTTCCGTTGTTCGGTCTCGACCGGAACCGGCGGGAGACCTTCGGGGTCAGACGCCTGGACGAGAGCCGGTCCTACCTGCTCAGCACCCGCAGCTACCCCCAGAACCTGGAAGTGCGCACCGTCGTGAGCTACGACGCCAGCAAGCCGCCCTCCAACGAGGAGACCGGCACGATCACGCTGGAAATGGCGCTCTCCATGATCCTCCTCCCCGAGAAGCCGATGCAGCCCCGGCTCTGGGACGAGCGGGTCGGCTTCTTCCGGATCGACCAGGTCGATTACGGCCGCGACGACCAGCGGGCCGCCAACCGGCGGTACATCAGCCGCTGGCGGCTCGAGCCGAAGGACACCGCGGCCTTCCGCCGGGGCGAACTGGTCGAGCCGGTGAAGCCGATCGTGTACTACATCGATCCCGCCACCCCGGTGAAGTGGCGCAAGTACCTCAAGGAAGGGGTGGAGGACTGGAACAAGGCGTTCGAAGCCGCCGGGTTCAGAAACGCCATTCTCGCCCGGGACCCGCCCACACCCACGGAGGATCCCGACTGGAGTCCCGAGGACGTCCGCTATTCGGTGATCCGCTACTTCCCCTCGGACATCGAAAATGCCTACGGGCCGCACGTGGTCGATCCCCGCAGCGGCGAGATCATCGAGTCCGACATCGGCTGGTATCACAACGTGATGAACCTGCTCCGCAACTGGTACCTGATTCAGACCGCGGCGGTGAACCCCGCCGCCCGGAGCGTCCGGTTCCAGGACGAGGTGATGGGGCAGCTGATCCGCTTCGTGTCCACCCACGAGGTGGGACACACCCTGGGGCTCCCCCACAACATGAAGGCGTCGAGCAGCTATCCGGTGGATTCGCTCCGCTCCGGCAGCTTCACCCGCCGCATGGGCACGGCGCCTTCGATCATGGACTACGCCCGCTTCAACTACATCGCCCAGCCGGGTGATGACGTCGCCTTCAATCCGGCCCTCGGTCTCTACGACATCTACGCCATCCGCTGGGGCTATCGCCCGATTCTCGACGCCGGCTCGGCCGACGCCGAGAAGGGCGTGCTGAACGGATGGATCGAGGAAAAGGGTGGCGACCGGGTCTACCGCTTCGGCGACCCGAGCCAGATCGATCCGACCTCGCAGACCGAGGATCTGGGCGACGACGGGGTCAAGGCGAGCGAGTACGGGATCGCCAACCTCAAGCGCATCCTGCCGATGCTGCCGCAGTGGAGTTTCGAGCCGGGGAAGGATTACAGCCAGCTGCAGGAGCTGTATAACCAGGTGCTGGTGCAGTGGGGCCGGTACATGGGGCACGTCACCACGATCGTGGGCGGAGTCGAGTGGACCCGCAAAGCCCAGGGCCAGGACGGCCCGGTCTACAGCATCGTGGAGAAGGCCCGGCAACAGCGGGCGGTCCGGTTCCTCACGTCCCAGGCCTTCGCGACGCCCACCTGGATGCTCGACCGGAGCATCCTCTCGCGCATCGAGCACGCCGGCGCGGTCGATCGGATCAGGACTCGCCAGGTGGCGGTGCTCAACAATCTGCTGGAACCCCGGCGGATGCAGCGGCTGATCGAATCGGAGGCCACCCTCGGCAGGGAAGCATACACCCTGGCCGATCTCTTCACCGACGCCCACACCGCGGTCTGGAGCGAGCTCGCAGGCGGCCGGCCGATCGACGAGTACCGCCGCAACCTCCAGCGGGGCTACCTCGAGCGGCTGGAGTTCCTGATGACCCAGGAGCTGCCGCCGCTCCCGCCCCAGGCGGCGCGGTTCGCCACCGTCACCAATGTGAATGTGGCCCAGTCCGACATCCGGGCCTTCGCCCGGGGCGATCTCGAGACCATCAAGCGTCAGGCGGCGGCCGCGGCCACCCAGACCACCGATACGGCGACGCGCCTGCACCTCAGGGATGTGGTGGCGCGAATCGACCTGATCCTGGAGCCGAAGAAGTAGCGCGAGGTATTCACCTGGGGACCCGGTTGAGCGTCACCTCCATGAACCGGGTCCACCCAGCTTCCGTGCTCACCTCACCGGACTCGCGCCACCGGGTTGAATCCAGAGAAATCGTGAACCGGATTCGCGGGCCGGCCGGGCCGGCCAGGGTGGTCCACCGCAGGCTATCTCCCAGCAGGGATACCTCCGCTTCCACCACCCCGGTGGCCGCCTGGTGGCCGTTCCAGCGGTAACGGCCGGCGCTGTCCCGGTACACCAGCGCGAGTCCATCGTGGGTGACCCGTCCGGCCCCGGGAGAGTCGGTCCGCACCCCCCGGCCCTGAATCAGAAGTACCGTACCTCCTGCCTTGGGCTCCACCGTTTCGATGAGAGTGAACTCGACCCGCTCCCCCGCGGCGTTGATGCTCCAGCCCGACCCCTTCCACTCGCCTGGCCAGACCGTCAGTGGGGCCTCGAGCCCCGATCCGGCCCGCGCCTGCGCGGGCAATTGGCCCCAGCCGACGCAGATCAGTGTGAGGGCCAGTGGACCGGACATGCCCGCGCGTCTCATACCGTGTCTCCTTCCCTCAGGATGTCGGCGAGGAGGTCGAGACGTCGCGCCCACATGGCCTGCTGACTCTCAACCCAGCCCTTGAGCACATTCAGCCCTTCCGGCTCCACTCGACACACCCTCACCCGACCGACCTTCTCCGTCCGCACCAGGTGAGATGCCTCAAGCACGTGCAGGTGTTGCCGGACCGCCGTCAGGGTCACTCCGAGCGGCCCGGAAAGCGCGGTGACCGACAGGGGGCGCCTCCCCAGACGCTCCACGATCGACCGACGGGTCGGATCCGCCAGCGCGAAGAGCACGCGACCCACGTCCGCTTTGGGGTGGCGCACGTTCATGCCTGTGATGGCAGAGCCGCGCCAAGCCGCTCGAGCAGGGTTCTCCACCCCTCCTCGCGGAGCTTCGGACCGTCCGCGTGCTCGAAGAAGGCGCCCTGATGGGTAAGGATCAGCCGACTGCCACCAGCGGATCCCTCCAGCAGCTCGAAGGTGATGAGGGAGGCGGAGATCGGGTGCCCCGCGGCACTCATGACGGCGGCCGTGACGATTCGACTCTCCGGGACAATGTCGAGGTACCGCCCTTCGTTGACGAATGGCAGTCCATCCACCGGCGTGCCCCCGACGTGGGTGTACTCGGCCCGCTCCATGCCACCGACCCGGAAATCCATCTCGAAGCGATGAACCCGCTTGTGATCGCTTTCGACGTACCACCGCCGTACCGTGGCCGGGGTGGTCAGCGCGCTGAACACGCGGTCACGCGACTGGGGATAGGTGCGCTCAATGACGAAGGTGCTGTGTTGGACAACGGGAGTGCGGTTCCCCATGACGGCTCGCCTTCGGAGGTTGTAATACTGAAGCGTACACTTCAGTATTACATACCCCCGCCGCCTTGTCAAGTCGAGACCGGAGCGGATGGCGGCCTCTCCCGACGCGAAGGGGTCCCTGAAGTCGGTGCCGCCGCTTCAGGGACCCTCGCCGGCCCGCGAAAGCCGGTTCGCCGCGCCGGCGCTTACTAGTGCGTTACCGCGTTGTCGATGCTGGTCGAGGCCAGGCTGGGATTCCCGGCGAGATCGTTCGCCGCGCCGGCCGGCAGGTTCACCACCACGGTTCCCGCCCCCGACATCCCCGTCACCGAAATCGTGTAGTTCGCTCCGGCCCCGGTAATGGCCGCCGCGAGCGTCCCGCCCACCGAGGAACCGGCGAAGGACACATCCGTCGGGACCAGCCCGGTGACCGCCTCGCTGAAATGCACCGCGAACTGAATCGTGGCACCCGCGGTCGGATCGGCCTGGCCCGGCGCCTGGTCGACCGTGACGGACGGGCCCACCGGATCGAAGGTCACGGTGTTGTCGACCGAGGTGGAGGCCTGATTGGCCAGCCCGCCGGCGTCGGCGGCAACACCGGCGGGAACGCTCGCGACCACGATCCCGCCCGTGGTCATACCGGTGACGCTCACCAGGTAGTCCTGCCCGGTGCCGGTGACCGTGGCCACCAGGGTCCCCCCCGCTGTCGAGCCGCTCAGCGACACGTCACCCGAGACGAACCCGGTCACCGGCTCGCTGAAGTGGACCCCGAACTGGATCGGCCCATGATTGATCGGATCCACCTGCCCCAGGTTCTGCACGATGGTGACCGTGGGAGGCGAGTTCTGCCAGGTGACGGTGTTGTCGATGCTGGTGGACGCGGTGCTCAGGTTGCCGGCCCCATCGGTTGCGGCATTCGCCGGGATCCCCACGACCACGATCCCGTTGGTGGTCATGCCGGAGACGGTCACGGTATAGTTGCCGCCCCCGTTCCCGACGACCGCCACCGAGAGGGTGCCGCCTACCGTCGTGCCGGTCAGCGAGACATCGGCCGCCGCGAAGCCGTTGACCGGTTCGCTGAACTGGGCGGTGAACCGGATGTCGCCGGTGGCGGGATCGGCCTGGGCCACCGCCTGGTCGATGGTGACGCCGGGCCGGGTGACGTCGTAAGCGACGGTGTTGTCGATGCTGGTCGACGCCAGCGACGGATTGCCCCCCGCATCGGTCGCGGCCCCCCCGGGGAGATTCACCACCACCTCGCCGCTCCCGGTCATGCCGGTCACGCCGACGGTGTAGGAGGCCCCGGCGCCGGTGACCTGGGCCACCAGCGTGCCGGGCGCGGTGGAGCCGGCGAACGAGACGTCCGCCCCGGTGAAGCCGGTGACCGGCTCGCTGAATTCCACCGCCATCTGGATCGGTCCGGTGTTGACCGGATCGGCCTGGGCCGGAGCCTGATTGACGGCGACGGTGGGCGGATCGTCGGTCCAGGCCACCGTATTGTCGACGCTGGTGCTCGCCTCGCTCGGATTGCCGTTCCCGTCGCGGGCGGCCCCCGCCTTCACGCCGACCGCCAGGGTGCCGCTCCCCGCCATCCCGAACACCACCACCGAGTAGGTCGTGGCATCGATGGTGCTCACCACCGCGTCGAGCGTGCCGCCGACGGTGGAGCCGGCATAGGTCAGGTCGGCGGAGGTGAAACCGGTGACCGGCTCGCTGAACACGGCGGTGAATTCGATCTGCACCGCGTTGGTGGGATCCACCTGACCCTGACTCTGGTCGATGGTGACGGTGGGACCGAATTCGTCGCCGGGGTCGTTACCGGACGAGGAGCAGCCTCCGAGAACGAAGGCCAGGCCGGCCAGGCAGGCACCGACGGAACGGAGCATGGAATCACCGCGAGATCGGGAGGTCGATGATGCGATAGAAGCAAAGGTGGCACCCGGCCAATCGCCGCGGTAGCCCTCCACCGGGGACGCGGTCTATTCCGGCCGATCGGCCAGGACCGCGCGGATCGCCTCGGTCCATCCGGGGGCATCGTCGGGGGGCCGGAACGACCAGGAGACCTTCGACTGCCCGCTCCCCGCCGAGATGATCACCCGGTCCCCATCCCGCCGGACCTCGGTGGCCTTCCGGGAGCCGCCGCTGAGGTCGAGTCCCACCTTCTCGTTCTTGTGGATGAACACGCTGGAGCGGGTCACGATGATCGACGCGTCGCGATCTTCCCAGCGGTTGCCGCGGGTGCTGCGGGAGTAGTACGTGTAGCGAAAGACCTGGTCATCGGCCCGACGCACCACGCTCTCCGCCTCGAAGCGGCTGGCGAGATCGGCCGGCAACCGGCCGGTCGTGGCCCGGCATCCGATGGCCACCGCCACCGGCAGCAGGACAGACATCACTCGGCGCATCGGTCCCTCCCTCGAAAGTGACGGGCCCGCTAGTGGGCCCCCTCCGCCGCCCCGACCAGGAGCAGCTCGGCCGCGTCGATCGCCTCATGACTCCCGGTCAGCGCCACCAGGTCGCCCGCCTGCAGCTGTTCCCCCGCCTCGGGAAAGGCGATCCGCTGTTCCCCCCGGAGCAGGGCCACGATCGTAGCACCGGTCCGGCCCCGCAGGTTGAGCTGCCCCAGGGTGCGCCCGTGCGCCGGGCTCGATTCGCTGATCCTGAGCGCGGTGAAATCCCCCAGGCCGGGGAGGAGCCGGCGGGCCACGTCCACGCTGGAGGTCTCGCTGGCCGACTGCTTGGCCAGCGCCGCCACGATCACTTCGGCCCCCGCCTTGAGGTGGCCCTGGAGATCGCTGGCGCTGCGCCAGAAACCGAAGCCCAGCAATCCCAGGATGCCCAGCAACACCACCACTGCCGGCAGGGCCGGAAGGAACGCCTGGAGGAGCGCCACCAGCGGAATTCCCATCAGCATGACGGTCGCGATCTGGAGCGCGTTGGCGAGGAGCCGGCGGGGGGAGATCGCATTGTCCACTCCGCGGACCGGGAGCGGGATCGCCATCAGGGCCAGGTCCAGGCCCATTCGCCGCGCCATCGAGACGATGCCCACTACGAACGGGCCAAGGAGGATCAGCACCGCCGCCAGGACCAGCCCGCGCGCGCCGACCGGCGGCAGGCCGAGGGTCCCCGTGAGGAGCGCCAGGACTCGCTCCCGGAGAATCGCGTACGACAGGGTGACCGCCAGGACCGCCACCGCATCGAGCAGCAGCATCCGGAGCGCGTGGCGGACCCGGTGTCCCGGCGTCTCTGCCCGTGGCGCCCGCCGCAGGCTCTCGATCCAGGAGCCGTAGAGCGAGGCGAAGGTCTGGATCGGCGCCGGGAGCTTGCGGTCGACGAACTGCGCCAGCTTTCCCGACCAGCGGACGTACCAGGGGGTGGTGAAGGCTGTGATGGCCGAGACGGCAATCGCGATCGTGTACAGCACCGGGGGCACCACCCCCGCGGAGAGCCCTACGGAGGCGATGATGAACGCGAACTCGCCGATCTGGGCCATGCTGAGCGCGGTCTGCACCGCGGAGCTGACCCCCCGCCCCGCCAGGAAGGCCCCCACCGTCACGCCGAGACTCTTGCCCCCCATGACGAGCAGGGTGAAAAGCAGCACCACCGGCCAGTGCGCCAGGAGCGCGGCCGGGTCGAACTGCATTCCGACCGCCACGAAGAAGATGGCGCCGAAGAGGTCGCGCACCGGGCGCACCTCCCGCTCCACCTGCCGGCCGATGCCGGCCTCCGCCACCAGGCACCCCGCGAGGAACGCCCCCAGGGCCACCGAGAACCCGCTCCACTCCGCCAGCGCCGCCATCCCGAAACAGAGCCCCACCGACGCGACCAGCATCGTCTCGGGTCGGAGCAGCCCCGCCACGAAGCGCAGCGCCCGGGGTACCACCAGCATGCCCCCCGCCAGCATGGCGAAGAGCACCACGCCGAGGCTCGCTCCCAGCCGCGCGATCACCGGCCCGGATAGCGACTCGCCGGTGCCGATGGCCGAGAGCACGGTGAGGAGCAGCACCGCGGCGAGGTCCTCGAACACCAGCACGGCGTAGACGAATTCCTGGAACTCGCGCGGCGGCGCGGTCTCGTCGAACACCTTGGCGACGATCATGGTCGACGAAATCGCCACCACCCCCCCGGCAAAGAAGCTCGCCACCGTTCCCCAGCCGAGGAACTGCCCCGCGGCGTACCCCAGGGCGACCATCAGGCTCAGCTCGATCAGCGCGGTGAGGCCGGCGGTGGGGATCAGCGCCACCACCCGGCGGAGCCGGAAGGTGAGGCCGATTCCGAACATCAGGAGGACGATGCCCAGCGAGGCGAGAGTGCGGATCGTGGCCTCGTCGGCCACCAGGCGCAACGGGGTGGTGGGCCCGGCGAGGACCCCGGCGAGGAGATAGCCCAGCACCACCGGCAGCCGCAGCCGGTGGAACACCACGGTGGTGATCGCGGCGGCGACCAGCACCACGGCGAGATCCCGCAGGAAATGTTCGGTCACGGCTCAGGCCGGGGCCCCCGACCCGTCGAGCACCTCCCGCACCCGGGTGACCAGCTGGGCCGGCCTGAACGGCTTCAGGATGATGCCGTTGTGCCGCAGCGCGCCGGCGTCCTGGAGGACCGCTTCATCGGCATAGCCGGTGATGAAGATGATCGGCAGCCGGGGATACCGGGCCCGGACCCAGTGCGCCAGCTCCGGTCCGCTGCCACCCGGCATGACCACGTCGCTCAGCAGCAGGTCCACACGGGACTCCTGCAGCACCTCCCGCGCCCGGGCGATCGAGGAGGCCGTGAGCACGGTGTAGCCCTGCCGCTCGAGGGAACGGCGCACCACCAGCAGCAGCGACGGCTCGTCCTCCACCGCCAGAATGGTCTCCGACCCGCGGACACTCAGGGTCGGCGTGACATCCGGTGCGGTCATCACCTTCCGTCCGGTGCGGGGCAGCAGCACCGACACGGTGGTTCCACCACCCGGCTTGCTGCGGATCCAGCTCTCCCCGCCGCTCTGCCGCACGATACCGTAGACGGTCGCGAGACCGAGGCCGGTGCCCTTGCCCACTTCCTTGGTGGTGAAGAAGGGCTCGAAGGCGCGGGCCAGGGTGGCCGCATCCATGCCCGAGCCGGTGTCCTTCACCTCGATCAGCACCGCCCCCTCCGCCGGAAACGCCGTCCCGGCCGGCATCTCCTCCGGCCGGGTCGCCACGTCCCGGGCCCGGATGACGAGGCACCCGCCCTGGGGCATGGCGTCCCGGGCGTTCACCGCCAGGTTGACGATCACCTGCTCCAGCTGACCCCGGTCCACCAGCACCAGCGACGTGGTCCGGAGGTCGAGCACGATTTCGATGTCTTCCCGCAGGAGCCGCCGCAGCAGCCGGTCCGCGCCGGTGATGACCGTGGAGACATCCAGCACCCGCGGCTGCAGCAGCTGGCGCCGGCCGAACGCCAGCAGGCGCCGGGTGAGATCGGCGGCCCGGGCGGCGGCCTTGTCGATCTCGGCGACGTCTTCGCGCAGCGGGCCGGGGGGCAGCTGCTCCAGCAGGCTGCTGCTGTACCCCGCGATGGCGGTGAGCAGGTTATTGAAGTCATGGGCGACACCGCCCGCCAGCTGGCCCACCGCCTCCATCCGCTGGGCCTGCCGCAGCTGGGTCTCCAGCTCGCGACGCTCGGTGATGTCGTGGAGCGACACCAGCACGCGGGTGACCTCCCCCCGTTCATCCAGCTCCGGCTCCGCATCGATCAGGTGCCAGCGCTGCTCTCCCGTCGCCGGCTGGTCCACCGCGATCACGACGTTGCGCACCGCCTTGCCGGAGCGGCGGGCCCGCTCGGCCGGAGCGGTGTCCGGGGTCAGCACCTTGCCGTCCTCGGTGCTGAACCGGCGATTGAGGTCCAGGACCCGCCGGCCCCGCAACTCGGCCTCGGTCACGCCGAACATGTCGAGGGCCACCTGGTTGGCCGTGAGGATGGTCCCTTCGCGGCCGTAGATCACGATGCCGATGCGCAGGTGCTGGATGGTGGCGGCCAGGCGCTCCATGACCAGGTGATCGTCGAGCGCCGCCCGCAGGGCCAGATTCTGGCGCTCGGTCACCGCCTCCCGAACCAGCAGCAGCGTGGTCGTGACCACCGCGCCCAGCACCAGCACCCGATGGGCGGTGGTGGAGGACTGGACCGGGCTGGCGAAGAGCAGCAGGAACATCGCCGCGCCCAGCAGAAGCGGAACCGGGTTCCGCTGGGCCAGGCGCTCGACCGTCTCCCGGTGCGGCGCCGGGGCCAGCCGGCGGTAGCCTTCGGCCGACCAGATCATCAGGACGTAGCCGGCGAGATAGGGCACATTGGCCCAGACGAAGCCGCCGATGCTGACCGTCTCGCCCCCCAGCTGATAGGCGAGGTCGCCCAGGAGATAGATCGCCAGCCCCAGCACGAAGCGGGGCAGCACACCGGTCCGATCGCCCCGGGAGGTGAGCAGGGCCGGCATCAGCGAGGCGAAGATGATCAGGTCGCCGATCGGATACAGCAGCGAAATCGCCAGGTGCATCGGCTGGCGGTCGCCCTGGGCCAGCGGCACGATGACGAGAAGCCAGGTGATCACCGCGCCGGCCACCATCGCCACGGCGGCATCGAGCGCCAGCCGGATCCGGTCGGCCCGTCCGGGTTTCCCGATCGGCAGGGCGAGCAGCCCCGCCACCGCGAAGGGGTAGCTCAGCAGCGACGGGACGTTGCTCCACGAGTAGGTCGGCTCCATCCCGAGGTACTGCTGGATAGCCCAGATGACGTTGCCGATCGCCGTCAGTCCCATCGAGGCGGCGTACAGACCGAATCCGCGGCGGTAGTGCGAGGAAGTGCTGCTGCGAGCCGCCGCCGCGAACACCGCCGTGGCGGTCAGGCTCACGGGGACGAACGAGACCGTGTCGAGGCTCTCGAGGAGGCGGCTGCCCCGCAACCAGGGGCTCACCGCCAGGTAGACGATGGCGTAGCCGATCGCCCACCAGGTCCCCGGTCCGCGCGGCACCTCCAGCAGCCCGGCCAGCCAGCGGCCCGGCGCTACTCGCTGCTCCGGCGTCAGGGATGGCGATGCGCCCCGGTCGCTCATACGGGTTCCGGTACGAGGGTTAGGCGGGATGGTGGCGGGGCCGTTAGCCGGGGCGGGCGTCTCCCAGACGGCGCAGCTGTCGCACCACCCGCTGCTGCGCCTGGCGATGCCGGACGGCCAGGAAGATCGTGTCGTCGCCGGCAATGGTGCCGACGATGTCGCCCCAGGCCAGCCGGTCGAGGGCCAAGGCCACTCGATTGGCCTCGCCAGCCGGGGTGTGGAGCACTACCAGCGCGTCCCCCGCCAGGTCGATCGTCAGGACGCCCTCGGCGATCCGCCGCTCGTCCGGATGCTCCGGTGACGAGGCCAATCGGGCCGGCCGCTGGTAGGCACCGTCGACCTTGACCAGCTTGAGGGCCGTGATGTCGCGGCTCACCGAACTCTGGGTGACCGGCCACCCCTCGGCGGCCAGCACCTCGGCCAGCTCTTCCTGGGTCCGGATGGGTCGCGAGCTGATCAGCTCAAGGATCTTGAGCTGGCGCTTCCGCCGGTCCACGCTCACCGGGCCCGCGCGCCTCCGCGACCGGCCAGTCGGTCCATCGCCGCATCGAAGGCCTTCTGCTCCCGGGCCACCCAGGTACGGCAGGCCCGCAGTCGGGCCCGGACCTGGGGCAGCCCCAGGTTGCCGAGCCCGCCGGTGCTGCGCCGCCGCCCGATGATCTCGGAGGCGCCCGGCTCGCGCCACCAGTCGCCTTCGGTGATCGCCGCGGCCACTTCGCGGTAGGCGGAACGGAAGGCGCTGCCCTTCTCCACCCGGCGCATCACCTCGTCCGTCGCGAGCGGCCCGCCCCGCAGGATGTCGCGTCCCACCGCCGGGTCGACCCCGATCCGGGGCACCGAGACCGCCAGCATCGACAGCATGCCCTCCAGCCGGTCCACCCCCCGCATCACCGGCTCCTTGAGCAGCTGGAAGTCGCGGTGATAGCCGCTTCCGAGCTTGGACTTGATCTGGAAGATGGTGAGGAGATCGCCCTCGAGGGCGCCGGCCCGGCTCCGGGTCAGCTCGAAGAGATCGGGATTGCGCTTGTGCGGCATGATGCTCGACCCGGTGGCCAGGTCGCTCGGCAGCACCAGGAAGCCGTACTCGTCGGAGCTGAAGTTGATGATGTCGGTTGAGAGCTTGGCCAGCTCG
The DNA here is from genome assembly GCA_964642475.1 of uncultured Gemmatimonadaceae bacterium. Classification (GTDB taxonomy): domain Bacteria; phylum Gemmatimonadota; class Gemmatimonadetes; order Gemmatimonadales; family GWC2-71-9; genus JADJOM01. The sequence goes on from CAZXRC010000048.1 coordinate 14,250, forward strand.
TGACCCAGCTGCACGCACCAGAAGAGGACCAGCGCTTCGAGCTTGCCCCGCCCGTTCTGCACCAGGGCGACGTTGTGCTCCACCGCCCCGAAGCCGAGGGCCCTGGCCGCGGCCTCGCGCTTGAGCGGCAGCGGCACGCCATAACCCGCCGCACTCCCCAGCGGCGAGCGGTCCACCCGGTCCCAGACCGCGGGCGCCCCCTCCACGGTGTCGAGCAGCCCCTCGGCGTAGGCCGCCGCCCAGAGGCCCGCCGACGACGGCATGGCCCGCCGGGTGTGGGTGTACCCGGGCCAGAGCACCTGCTGATACTTCCCGGCGAAGATGACCAGGCTCTCGACCAGGTCCAGCGCCTCGCCCGCAAGGAGCAGCAGACGGTCCTTGAGGTAGAGGCGCAGGTCGCAGGCCACCTGGTCGTTGCGGGAACGCCCGGTGTGGAGCCGCTCGCCGACCGGGCCCAGCTTCCGCACCAGCCAGTCCTCCACCGCGGTGTGCACGTCCTCGTGTTCCGGGGTTACGACCAGCTGCCCATCGTCGACCGCCTTCAGGGCCTGCCGGAGGCCGGCCCGGAGCCGCTGGTATTCGCCCGGGGTCAGGAGCTTCGAGGCCCGGAGGCCTTCGATGTGTCCGAGACTCCCCAGGATGTCCCACGCCAGGAGCCTCGCGTCCCACAGCCGGTCCTCGGCCGCGGTGTAGTCGAGCATCTGGCGGTCGAGGGAGTTGCCGGAAACCCAGAGGGTGGTGGGCAACGACTCAGACTGCGCCGATGCTCCAGACCGCCTGACCGCCTGACCGCCTGACCGCTTTTTCATGAGAGATAGGCCTGTGCCAGTTGGCCGTAGAAGGTCCGCGCCTCCGAGACTTCCGGAAGGTCTACGCATTCGTCGGGAGTGTGCGACCGCCGGCTGGTCCCCGGGCCGCACTTGATGGCGTCACGATCGCGCAAAAATACCCAGTCGGAGCAGGTGGGAGAACCGAAGGGCCTCCCCCCCGGCCGGATCTGCCGGGCCAGTGCCAGGAGCCTCGAATCGGGCGGGGTCTCGCAGGGCACCAGCCGGTCGGATGTGACCACCACCTCCACATCCAGCGCCCGCCGCAGCGTCTCGGCCAGCTCCGCGTGGGTCCAGCTGGGCGTGCTCCGGACATCGAGCACCGCCCGCGCGCTGGGGGGGGTCACATTGCGACTCACCCCGCCCTCCAGCATGGTCGGCGTCGCGGTCGCGACGCCGAGGATGGGGTGGACCCGCTCATGAAACAGCTGCGGCAGCCGGGCCAGGTTCCGACCCAGCTCGACGATCGCGTTGGTGAAGTCGGGGTTGTCCGCGGCGTAGCCGGCGTGACGCTGGGTGCCCCGCGCCACCAGGTCCACCATCATGAGCCCTCGCTGGGCAATGGCGGGCTCCAGGTTGGTGGGTTCGCCCACGATGGCGGCATCGATTGTCCCGCGCCGGCTGACCGCGGTGCCCATGGTGGTGTGTCTGGTCTCCTCGCCGTAGCCCAGCAGCACCAGGAGCTCGCCCCGGGCGGGGCCGCCCGCCTCCGCAATGTCCCGGGCCGCCAGCAGCATCGCCGCCACCGAGGCCTTGGCATCGCCCGAGCCGCGCCCATACAGCCGATCGCCCTCGATCGTGGGCTCGAACGGAGGACGGGTCCACCCCTCCCCGGCGGGGACGGTATCGATGTGCGATACCAGCGCCAGCACCGGCCCGGGCGCCTTCCCCGGCAGCGCGAGCGTTACCGAGGCGTCGTCGCGCCGGACCGGGATCCGGGCCGCGGCGGCCCACTCCTCGATCCAGCGGGCCAGTCCCTCCTCCGAGCCGCTGACCGAGTGGATCGCGACGAGGTCCCGGAGCAGGGCGACTTCAGGTCGCGAGGTCCACGCCAAGGTAGGTCGCCTTTTCCTTCCGGCCGACGATCATCGTGCCGCAGCCGGCGCCGGTGAACACTTCGAGGAGAATCGAGTCGGGGAGCCGCCCGTCGATGATGTGGGTCCGCTCCACCCCGCCCGTGGCGGCCCGGATACAGGCCTCCACCTTGGGCCGCATGCCGCCCGCGATGGCGCCACCGGCCATGAGGGCCGCGAGGTCGTCGGGATCGGCGAACGTTACCAGGCTCGAGGGGTCGCTCCGGTCCCGCAGCACCCCGGGGGCTCCGGTCAGAAACAGGAGCTTCTGGGCCTGCACCGCCACCGCGATCGACTCGGCCACGGTGTCGGCGTTGACGTTGTAGACGTTGCCGTCGCCGTCGCCCGCGAGGCTCGACACCACCGGGATGAAGCGCGCCTCAAGGAGAGTCGTCAGCACCCGCGGGTCCACCCGCTCGATGTCGCCCACGTGCCCGTAGTCGACCTCGCGGGTCACGCCGGCGTCGTCCACCACCTTCACCGGTGGCCGGCGGTGCGCGGTAATGAGCTCGGCGTCCACCCCGGAGAGACCCACCGCCTGGACCTCATGGGCCCGGAGCGCGGCCAGGAGGTTCACGTTGAGCGACCCGGCGTACACCATCTTGGCGACGTCCAGCGCCGCGTCGTCGGTCACCCGCCGGCCAGCCACAATGGTGGGCTCCATGCCCAACCGGCGGGAAAGCTCGGTCGCCTGGGGACCGCCGCCATGGACCACCACCACCCGAATGCTCAAAGAGGAGAGGAGCCCCAGCTGCGCCGCCACCCGGTCGAGGGCCTCGGCATCGGAGAGGACCTCGCCGCCGAGCTTGACCACGAAGATGTGATCGCGGTAGGCCCGCACGTAGCGGAGCGCGCCTTTGAGACCGGTGATGCCTTTGCTCGAGTCGATCGTCATTTCAGGTCTGGGTTGAGGCCATTGGCCATTGGCCGTTGGCGATCGCATCCAAGTCAGGTCCGTCGTGAAATTGCCGGGAACCAGCCCTACAGGCCTGCACCAATGGCCAACGGCCAACGGCCCTCTTCAGGCTCCGCCCAACATCGAGAGCAACAACGCCCGCTGTACGTGCAACCGATTCTCCGCCTGGTCGATCACCACCGAGGTGGCGCCGTCGAGAACGTCGTCATCCACCTCGACATTGCGTCGCACCGGCAGGCAGTGCATCACGGTGGCTTTGCCCCCCCGGGTGGAGCGGAGCCGGCGTGGGGTGAGCCGCCAGTCGCGCAGCCCGGCCCGGAGCTCGGCCTCCTCCGCGGCCCGGCCGAAGTGTTTCACCGAGCCCCACGATTTCACGTAGATCACGTCCGCCCCCACCGCCGCCTCATCGGGGTCGTTCATGATATGGACGAACTCGCCGCCGTTGGCCTGGGCGATCTTCCGGATCAGCGCGGTGTCCTCCGGGTCCAGCTCGTACCCTTCCGGCCGCGCGATGACGATCTCCATGCCGAGGTGAGCCGCGGCCAGGGCGGCGCTGGCGGGCACCGCGGTGGGCAGCGCCTTCGGATGCCAGGCCCACTGGAGCACGAAGCGCTTGCCCCGGGGGTCGCCCAGCCGTTCCCGCAGGGTGAAGGCATCGGCCAGCTGCTGACAGGGGTGCCGCCGGCTCGACTCCATGTTGATCACCGGCTTCTCGCACCAGCGGGCGAAGTCACGGATCACCCGGTCCTCCCGCACCACGGCCCAGTCGGTGCCCCGCGGAAAGGCGCGCACCCCCACCACGTCGGCGTAGCGCCCCAGCACCCGGGCCGCGTCCTTCACATGCTCCACGGTGGTCCCGTCCATCACCGCCCCGGGCTCGGTCTCGAGGGTCCAGCTGCTCTTTCCCGGCTCGAGCGCCACCGCGTGGCCGCCATGCAGAAACATCGCGGTCTCGAAGCTGGTGCGGGTCCGGAGACTCGGGTCCATGAAGACCATCGCCATGACCTTGCGCTCGAGCCCGCCGGTCACCTCGCCCCGCTTGACCCGAGCGGCGAGGTCGAGGAGGCCGGCGATCGCCTCGCCGCCCCACTCCTCCACCGTGATGAAATCGCGCTTGCTCACGCCAGCACCTCCCGGAGTGCCGCCAGCAGGAGATCGGCTTCGTCCCGGCTCAGCGTGAGCGGCGGGATCAGCCGGAGGATCGCGGGATCGGCGGCGGTTCCCACCAGCACCCGCTTCCCGATCAGCGCCTGTTGCACCGCCGCGGCGGGGCGGTCGAGCCGGAGGCCGAGGAGAAGACCACGGCCCTCGATCCCGGTGACGGCTGGCAGTGTCCGGGCCACGGTGGCGAGGTGCTCGCCCACCCGGGTGGCGTTGGCGATCAGCCGCTCCCGATCGATCACCCCCAGGGTCGCCAGTGCCGCCGCGCAGGGGACCGGCCCGCCTCCGAAGGTGCTGCCAAGGTCGCCCGGCGCGACCGTCGCGCCAATCGCCTCCGAGATCAGAGTGGCGCCGATGGGGAGCCCGGAGGCGAGCCCCTTCGCCAGCGAGAGGAGATCGGGCGCGACGCCGAACGCCTCGGCCGCCGTGAAGCCGCCACACCGCCCCACCCCGCACTGGACCTCGTCGAAGATCAGCATCACGCCGTGCTCGGTACAGAGCTCGCGGATCCGGCGGAGAAACGCCGGCGTCACCGCCCGCGCGCCCGCCATCCCCTGTACCGGCTCCAGGATCACCGCCGCCACCGCCGGCGTGATCGCCCGCTCCAGCCCGTCGAGCCGGTTGAACGGGATCTTTCGGGACAGCGGCACGCCGGCCCGCCGGGCACCGTCCTCGTAGCGCGCGCCGTCGGTCACCGCCAGACACGCCGCCGTCCGCCCATGCCAGCCGCCCTCGAGCGAGACAACCGGCTGGCGGCCGGTGAATTTCCGGGCCAGCGTGAGCGCGTTCTCGTTCGCCTCCGCCCCGGAGTTGCAGAGGAAGACCCGGGTCAGCGGCGCCGGCGCCCGCCCCACCAGTTCGGCCGCGAGCCGCTCGCGATTCTCGTGCGCCACCGCGGTCGAATAGAAGAGAAGCTTCTCCGCCTGCTCCGCGATCGCCCGGACCACAACCGGATGGCTGTGCCCGGTGGCGGAAACCGCGTGGCCGCCGTAGGCATCCAGCCACTCGTTCCCCCGCTCGTCGATCAGCCAGGCACCCCGCCCGGCGACCGGACGGACCGGAAAGATGGAGTAGGTGCCGAGCAGGGCCGCCTGACCGCCTGACTGCCCGACCGACGGCCCGCTCAACATGGGAACACCGGCCCGGCGCGGAGGCCGGTCACCTCCGGCAGCCCCAGGGCCAGGTTCAGCGCCTGAATGGCCTGCCCCCCCGCGCCTTTCACCAGGTTGTCGATCGCCACCATCACCTGGCCCTCGCGCCCGTCGGCCGACTGGGCCGGGTGGATCAAGGCGTAGTTGGTGCCCACCGCGTGGGTCAGCTCCGGCGGCTGGTCCAGCAGGCGGACGAAGGGACGTCCCGCATAGGCCTGCTGAAAGAGTGCCTTGAGATCGACCGCGCCGGGGTGTTTCGCCCCGTCCCGCCGGGTGAGGTCCACGTGGAGCGTGAGATAGATCCCCCGGACGAAGGGGCCGGAGTGGGTCAGCAGGCGGGCCCGCGCCTGCCCGTCGCCGGTCCACGACCGCCAGCGCTGGAGGATCTCCGCCTCGTGCCGGTGATTAAGCGCCGAGTAGGCAAAGACGTTGTGGGCCCGGGCGGGATGATGGGTGGTCGGTCGGGGATGCACCCCGGCCCCGCTCGACCCGGTGATGGCGAAGAGCGAGGGTACGCTGTCGAGACCCAGCCGGGCGAGCGGATACAGGGCGAGCTGGGCGGCGGTGGCGAAACAGCCCGGTGCCGCGATCGCGGTTTTCCCGGCGAGCTCGGCCCCGAGGACGTCGGCCAGCCCGTAGGTGAAACGGGGCACCAGCCCCGCCGCCGAATGGGGGCCGTAGAACCGGCTGTAGAGCTCGAGGTCGCTCACCCGGAAGTCGGCCGCGAGGTCCACCACCACCTTCGGCTCGGCGGCGAAAATCTCCTCCGCCACCTTCGAGCTTTCGCCGTGCTCCAGCGCCAGGAAGACCGCATCGGCCATGCGCGCCGCCTCGCCCGGCAGGGCGCCGGAGAAGCGCACGTCGGTGAGCGGAGCCAGCCCCGGGTGAACCTCGCCCACCGGCACACCGGCCTGACTCCGGCTGGTGGCGACGATGTCGCCCACCTCGGGGTGTTGCATCAGGAGCCGAAGCAGCTCGCCGCCGACATAGCCGGCGGCGCCGATGACAGCCACACGAAGGGCCATGGCGACCTAGCCGACCGCCGTCAGCTGCGCGATCGCGGACGACCGGCCGGCGGGCGACGGCTCGGGCCGGGCCTCCAGCGCGGCGCGGACGATCGCCACCAGGCTCTCGGCGTCGCGCAGGGCGTTGTGGGCCGGGATCCGAAGCTCGGCCTTCACGTAGTCGCGGCCCACCTCGTTGTCGGTGGCGGGACCGGTGAGCACGGTGACCGGCAGATTGAAGAGATCGCGCATCAGGGTAACGGCACCCCAGCACCCCACCGGATCGGGGGCCGCCATGACGTAGGCGGCGCCCACGGCGGTGAGTTCGGGGTCGCGGAGAATGTCCTGCACTCCGTACTCGCCCAGGATGCCGTCGCCCAGCTCCGCGACGATGACGTCGGGCTTGGACGCGGCCAGCCGGTTCATGATGCCCTTGGCCGAGGTGACCGTCAGCCCGGCGCGGGTGGTGGCGATACCGACGTCATTGAAAGTAAGGGCGGTGATGGCACCGGCGTCGAGCATGGACAGCGAATCGCGCATCAGCGACACGCCGGTAAGCTTGGTGGCCGCGACCTTGAGCCCCGCGCGGGAGAGTCCCCGCACCAGCTCGGTGGCCGCCACGGTCTTGCCGGCATTCATGCAGGTGCCGGCGACGTACACCACCGGCACCTGCGACTCCAGCCGTTCGGCGGTCGGCACCGCGTGGTCCCGGATGTGGGCCGGCCGCCCGATCCGGTCGCCCAGCTCGGGGAAGCTCAGGATCGCCCCCAGCACCTCGGCCTTGAACGGCGGACCGTTCTCGGGATTGCTGGACGTGCACTTGCCCAGAATTCCCCCCAGGTTCAGCACCTCGATAGTATCGCCCACCGCGATGTGGCTGGGCACCACCCCGGCATAGCCCCGGAGCGCGCGACGGTGGCCCAGGGTACCGGCCAGCACGTCACCCGCGCGCAGTGACACCATTCGTCCGGTGCGATCCTCCACCGTGTTGTAGCTCGGTTTGTCGTGCAGAATGCGGACAGCCAGCACATAGCCCTCGGCCGCGACGATCTCGTCGCCGACGATCACCTCGGAGCTCAGCTGGGC
>CAZXRC010000049.1:0-21201 GCA_964642475.1 uncultured Gemmatimonadaceae bacterium
GACCGCCCGACCGCCCGACCGCCCGACCGCCCGACCGCCCGACCGCCCGACCGCCCGACCTACACCGTCGCCCGGGTCCGATCGATCGTCCCCCGTTCCGACAGCGCCGACTGGGCCGCGGCCAGCCGCGCGATCGGCACCCGGAACGGCGAGCAGCTCACGTAGTTCATGCCCAGGCTGTCGCAGAAGGCCACCGACCGGGGTTCGCCCCCATGCTCGCCGCAGATCCCGAGCTTGAGGTCGGCCCGGGTCTTCCGACCCAGGGTACAGGCCATCTCGATGAGCTTGCCGACCCCCGTCTGGTCCAGCACCTGGAACGGATCGTCGTCCACGATCCCATGTTCCAGATAGTAGGGCAGAAACCGCCCCGCGTCGTCCCGCGAAAGTCCCCAGGTGGTCTGGGTGAGATCGTTGGTCCCGAAGGAGAAGAATTGCGCCTCCCGGGCGATCTCGTCGGCGGTGAGGGCCGCGCGGGGCAGCTCGATCATCGTGCCAAGCAGGTAGGGCACCGTGATCTGCCGCTCGCGAAAGACCTCTTCGGCCACCTGGCGCACCACCAGCGCCTGCTTCCTGAACTCCACCACGTTGGCGGTGAGCGGGATCATGACTTCGGGCTGTACCCGGCCCTTCCGGAGCGCCACGGCGCAGGCGGCCTCGAAGATCGCCCGCGCCTGCATCGCGGTGATCTCGGGGTAGATGATGCCCAGACGGCAGCCGCGGAGCCCGAGCATCGGGTTGGTCTCCTGCAGGCCGTTCACGATCCGCTGGACTTCCTCGGCCGGCTTGCCCAGGGAGCGGGCCAGCGTCTCGACCTCGCCCGCGTCGTGCGGCAGGAATTCGTGAAGCGGCGGGTCCAGCAACCGGATGGTGACCGGGAAGCCCTCCATGGCGCGGAAGATCGACTCGAAGTCCCCCCGCTGCATCGGGAGGAGCTTGGCCAGCGCCTTCTTCCGCCCCTCCGGGTCCTGCGCCAGGATCATCTCCCGCATCGCGAGGAGCCGGTCGCCTTCGAAGAACATGTGCTCGGTGCGGCAGAGCCCGATCCCCTCGGCGCCGAAATCGCGGCCGCGATGGGCATCGGCCGGCGTGTCGGCGTTGACCCGCACCCGGATGTGCCGGAGCTTGTCGGCCCACTCCATCAGGCGGGTGAAGTTGCCCGAGAGCTGGGCGGTCTTGAGCTCGGCCTTGCCGACGTAGACCCGGCCGGTCCCGCCGTCGATCGTGATCCACTCGCCCTGTCGGATCGACCGGCCGTTCACCGCGAAGCACTGCTGCTCCTCGCTCACGTCCAGATGCTGGGCGCTGGCGACACAGGGCTTGCCCAGTCCCCGCGCCACCACCGCGGCGTGGCTGGTCATGCCGCCCCGGGCCGTGAGAATTCCCCGGGCCGCCACCATGCCGTGGAAGTCCTCGGGCGAGGTCTCCCGGCGGACCAGGATGACGTGTTCACCCTTGCGCGAGAGCTGCTCGGCCAGGTCGGCGTCGAAGACCGCCGCGCCGGAGGCCGCGCCGGGCGAGGCGGGCAGTCCGGTGGTGAGGAGGTCGACCTTGGAATCCTGGTCGATGGTCGGATGGAGCAGCTGATCGAGATCGTTGGGAGGAATGCGGGCGACCGCCTCCTCTTCGCTGATCGCCCCCTCGTCCACCATCTCGCAGGCGATGCGCACCGCCGCGTGGCCCGAGCGCTGGCCCCGGCGGGTCTGCAGCATGAACAGCTTGCCGCGCTCGATGGTGAACTCCATGTCCTGCACGTCCCGGAAGTGCCGCTCCAGCACCTTGCTGATCCGCTCCAGCTCGGCGTAGGCCGCCGGCATCTGCTGCTGGAGCTGGGTGATCGGGTGCACGTTGCGGCTGCCGCTCACCACGTCTTCGCCCTGGGCGTTAAGCAGGTATTCGCCGTAGAGCTTGTGCTCGCCGGTCGATGGGTCGCGGGTGAAGGCCACGCCGGTTCCGGAGTCCTCCCCCAGATTCCCGAAGACCATGGTGACGATGTTGACCGCCGTGCCCATCGCGTCGGGAATGTCGTGCAGCTTCCGGTAGTCGATGGCCCGGCGGGTGTTCCAGCTCTCGAACACCGCGGCAATGGCACCCCACAACTGCTCCATCGGGTCGTCGGGGAAGGGCCTGCCGGTTTCCTTCCGGACGTGGGCCTTGAAGTCGGCCACCAGCGCCTTCATCTGCTCGGCCGGCAGGTCGATGTCGCGCTGGACCTTGGCCTTCTTCTTCCGCTCCTCGAGGAGATGCTCGAACGGGCCCTTGGGAAGGTCGAACACCACCGCCGAGTACATCGCCACGAAGCGGCGATAGGAGTCGTAGGCGAACTGGGCGTTGGCGCTTTCGGTCGTGAGCCCCTCGACCGTGGTATCGTTGAGCCCCAGGTTGAGGATCGTCTCCATCATGCCGGGCATGGAGACCGCCGCCCCGGACCGCACCGAGACCAGCAGCGGGCGCTCGTTCCCGCCGAAATGCCGGTTGGTCGCGGCCTCGAGCCGCTGGAGGCTGGTCTCGACCTGGGAGCGAAGCCAGGGCGGGAACTGCCGGGTCTCGAGGTAGGTGTTGCAGAGCGACGCCGCGATGGTGAACCCCGGCGGGACCGGGATGCCGAGGTTGGTCATCTCCGCCAGGCCGGCGCCTTTGCCGCCCAGCACATCCTTCATGGTGGCGGTGCCGTCGGCGCGGCCCTGGCCGAAGAAATAGACGACCGGCTGCGAGTAGGGAGGTGTCATGCCGGGGTCGCGATGATGGGAGCGGCGTGGCGGAGCGTGATGAGATCGTCGGAGACGTCGGTCGGATACTGGCCGGAGAAGCAGGCGTGGCAGAACCGGTTGCGGTCCCCGGCGGAGCGGAGCATGCCGTCGAGGCTCAGGTACCCCAGCGAATCGACGCCGAGGTACTGGCGGATCTCGTCGATCGAATGGGTGGCACCGATCAGCTCCTCGCGGGTCGGGGTGTCGATGCCGTAGTGGCAGGGCCCGGTGATCGGCGGTGAACTCAACCGCAGGTGGACCTCGCGGGCCCCGGCGGCGCGGATCATCTGTACCAGCCCCTTGCTGGTGGTGCCGCGGACCAGGCTGTCGTCCACCATCACCACCGACTTCCCCTCGATGACGCCGCGGACCGGGTTGAACTTGATCTTCACCTTCGCCACCCGGAGCGCCTGGGTCGGGTTGATGAAAGTCCGGCCGACGTAATGGTTGCGGATCAGGCCATGTTCCAGCTTCACCCCGCTCACGTCGGCGAAGCCCAGCGCCATGGCGTTGGAGCTGTCGGGCACCGAGAAGACCACCTCGGCCCCGGGGGCCGGGTGCTCCCGCGCCAGCTGGCGGCCCAACTCCCGGCGTACCCGGTCCACCGACTCCCCGAAGACCCGGCTGTCGGGCCGGGCGAAGTACACCAGCTCGAAGACGCAGCGGCTCACCGGCCGGGGCTTGAGCCGCGGCAGCTCGGTGATCTGGCCGTCCTCGATCCGGAGGAACTGGCCCGGCATCAGCTCGCAGACCATCTGGGCGCCGACCAGATCGAGGGCGCAGGTCTCGCTCGCCACCACCACGCCGCTGTTGATCCGCCCCAATACCAGCGGGCGGAAGCCGCGGGAGTCGACCACCGCGTAGATCACCCGGCCCACCGAGAGGAGCAGGGTGAACGCCCCTTCGCACTGCTCCAGCGCCTCGCGGATCTGGTCTTCCGGGGTCGCCTTCCGGCTCCGGGCGATCAGGTGCAGGAGGACTTCGGTGTCGGTCGTGGTCTGAAACAGCGCACCCTCTTCCACCAGCTGGCGGCGGAGCTGGGGCGCGTTGGTGAGGTTGCCGTTATGGGCGATGGTGAGGGGGCCGCTCTTGTAGTCGTTGAGCAGCGGCTGGGCGTTGGCCAGCACCGAGCTGCCGGCGGTGGAGTAGCGGGTGTGCCCCACCGCCACATCGCCCAGGAGCTTGGAGAGCGATGGCTCGGTGAAGTTCTCCGCCACCAGTCCCATGCCCCGCTGGGCCCGGGCCTGGCCGTGCTCGTCCACGGCGACGATCCCGGTGCTTTCCTGTCCCCGGTGCTGCAGGGCGTAGAGACCGAGGTAGGTGAGCCGGGCCGCGTCGGGCACGCCGGAAACGCCGAAGACACCGCACATTGTGACTGCCTCTCCTCATATGGAGTCACGAGTCGCGACTCTCGCCTCGCCGCCTACCGATCCTCCACCACATGCGCCATGCGCCGCGGGATCGCCGAGTAGTACGTCTCCCGAAGGTTCTCCACCGGCCAGCCGTACCGGGTGGCCCCGCGGACGATCGTGACCTGACCCTTCGCCGCGCCGACGGTCCCGAGGGTCACCGCCGGCACGCCCATCGCTCCCGCCAGCGCCAGCAGGGCCGCCTCCTGCCCCGGGCTGCAGCTCACCACCGCCCGAGCCCCGTCCTCCGCGAACAGCGCCCGCACCTCCTCGCTGTCCCCCGCGGCCGGGCCGATGCCGACGCCCACCGGGCTGAGGTCCACCTCGGCCCCGACACCGTGCAGCGCGTAGGGTCCGCCGATCGCCGCCTCGGCCAGCCCCACCGCCAGCCCGCCGGTGCTCAGGTCATGGGCCGACCGAAGGAGCTGGCGCCGCGCCGCTTCCACCAGGAGCTTCTGCAGCCGCGACTCGGCCTCGAGATCCACCGGCGGCTGCTCCCCTCCCACGAAGTCCCGCACGTGGGTCCAGTAGGCCGACCCCCCCATTTTCCCCGTGGTCTCTCCCAGAAGGACCACCTTGTCCCCCGCCTCCCGGAAGTGGCTGGCTACCCTGAATTCTAGTTTCTCCAGCAAGCCCACCATGCCCACGGTGGGAGTCGGATCGATCGCTCCGGTCGGGCTCTGGTTGTAGAAGCTGACATTGCCACCGGTGACCGGGGTATTGAATGCGACGCAGGCCTCCGAGATACCCCGACACGCCTCGCGGAACTGGAAGAAGACGCCCGGCCGCTCCGGGTTGCCGAAATTGAGGCAGTCGGTGATGCCCAGCGGCACCGCGCCGGTGCAGGCGATGTTCCGGGCCGCCTCCGCGACGGTGGCCTTGCCGCCTTCATAGGGATCGAGGGCGACCAGGCGGCTGTTGCAGTCGACCGTGACGGCGAGCCCGAACCCGGTCTCGCCCACTTTGAAGACGCCGGCATCGCCGCCGGGCGTGATCAGCGAATTGGCCTGCACGGTGGAGTCGTACTGCTCGTAGACCCAGCGCTTCGAGGCGATCGATGGCTCGTCAAGCAACAGGGGCAACGACCCGAGGATATCCGCCCTGGCACTGACCGCCGGGCCGCCCGCCCGCCGGACCGCCGCCTCCCTGTCCTCGCGCGCTTCGGGATAATAGACCGGGGCCTCGTCCACCAGCGGCTTGCCGGGAATTTCGGCCACGGTGACGCCGTGGTGCCGGATGCGATAGAGCCCGTCGTCGGTCACTCTCCCCACCACCGCCGCCTCCAGCTCCCACCTGGCGCAGACCGCCTTGATCTGCTCGACCCGGTCGGGCTCGGCCACCACCAGCATCCGCTCCTGCGATTCGCTCAGCATGATCTCGTAGGGCGTCATCCCGGCTTCGCGGATCGGCACCCGGTCGGTCTCGACCTCCACGCCCACGCCGCCCCGGGCCGCCATCTCGGCCGAGGAGCTGGTGAGGCCGGCGGCGCCCATATCCTGGATCGCCACGATGATCCGGGATTCGATCAGCTCGAGGGTGGCCTCGAGCAGGAGCTTCTCGGTGAACGGGTCGCCCACCTGCACCTGCGGGCGCCGCGCCTCGCTCTTCTCGGACAGATCCTCCGAGGCAAAGCTGGCCCCGTGAATGCCGTCCCGTCCGGTGCGGGCGCCCACCGCGATCAGCACATTGCCCACCCCGTGCGCCGCGGCCCGCATCAGGTCCGCCTCGCGGAGGAGGCCCACGCACATCGCGTTCACCAGGGGGTTGCCGCTGTAACCCGGGGCGAAATCCACTTCACCGGCCAGGGTCGGGACCCCGACGCAGTTGCCGTAGTCGCCCACACCCTTCACCACCCCGGCGAAGAGGTAGCGGTTGCGGGCGGTGTCGAGCGGCCCGAAGCGGAGCGAGTTGAGCACCGCCACCGGCCGGGCCCCCATGGTGAACACGTCGCGGAGAATCCCGCCCACCCCGGTCGCGGCGCCCTGATAGGGCTCGACCGCGGAGGGGTGGTTGTGCGACTCGATCTTGAACGCGACGGCCCATCCCTGAGGCAGGCGGAGCACGCCGGCATTCTCGCCGGGGCCCTGGACCACCTGCGGGCCCTGGGTCGGGAACTGCCTGAGAATCGGCTTGGAATGCTTGTAGGAGCAGTGCTCCGACCAGAGCGCGCTGAAGATGCCCAGCTCGGTGAGGGTCGGCTCCCGACCGAGGATCCCGACGATCCGCCCATGCTCGGCGGCGGTGAGGTTGTGCTCCCGCACCACCTCAGGGGTCACCGGCCGCTCGCCGGGGAAGGGGTGTGCCGTGGTCCGTGGCGCGGTTGCTGTCCCTGACTTGGTCAACGTCTCAAGATCCCGGTTAGCTGTTGTACCCAACCATCCGACCGTCCGACCGTCCGACCCCCTCAACTCTTCCGCTTCAGGCTCCCCATGAAATCGCCCAGCGTCCGGCTCAGGAAGCCGCGGTCGGTGGCCTGGATCAGCGCCTCGATCTCACCCCCGTCGAACCAGACCCCCTGGCAGTCGGGGCAGCGGTCGACCTGGATGCGGTGGAACTCCTCGGTCTTGAGATGCCCGCCGCACTTGGGGCACCGCATGTAGTGCGCCTTGCGCTCGGCGCTCTCGTTGAGCTTCGCCTGCTCGGCCCGCTTCCGTTCGATCCGCTCGGCCTCGAGCTTGGCGAAATACTCTTCCTCGTTCCGACTGGGCTTGTGTTCGGTGGTCATTGGTCGTCAGTCAAAGGTTGCTGTTCAGGGTCGCGACTCTCACTGCGCCGTCGGCGCCGGCTTCCGGTCCCGGGGCGACGAGGCCACACCGTCGTAGGCGCGATGGCTGTCCCGCACCACCGCATCCACCACCTGGCCGCCTTCCAGGAAGACCACGTCGTAGGTCCCGCAGCCCGGCATACAGTCGTTCTTGTAGTAGATGTAGAGCATGTTCCCGATCTTGCGGGCGGTGAGATACTCGCCCCACGCGGCCACTACTTCCGCCTGGGTCATGCCCGGCTTGATGGTCTTGACCTCCTGGGCCTGGGCCCGTCCCGCCACGATTAGCGCGAACCCGATCGCGCCGAGCCCCGAGCGCACTGACCGCCTGACCGCCTGTCCGCCCGACCGCCTCATGACGCCACCCCTTTCGCACGCGACCAGCTGAGCAGGGAAGAGAAGAACTTGAGTCCATCGGTGTTGCCCAGCGCCGGATCGGCCGCCCGGTCGGGGTGGGGCATCAGCCCGACCACGTTGCCCTCGTCATTGGCGATCCCGGCGATGTCGTTCACCGATCCATTGATCTCGCCATCCGCCAGGGGCGAGCCGTCCAGCGCCACGTACCGCACCACAACCCGTCCCTCGGCCTCGAGCCGAGTGAGGGTGGCCGGGTCCGCGGCGTAACGCCCTTCGCCATGGGCCACCGGCATCCGCAGGAGGTCCCCCCGCTGGTAGGCGTTGGTGAAGGCCGTGTCGGTCTGCTCCACCCGGAGCGCCACCGGCCGTGCCACGAACGAGAGCCGCGCGTTGCGCATCAGCGCTCCGGGCAGCATTCCCGCCTCGCAAAGGATCTGGAATCCGTTGCAGATGCCCAATACCGGGCCACCGTCCTGGGCGAACCTCTGCACCGCCGGCATGATGGGGCTGAAGCGGGCGATCGCACCGGAGCGGAGGTAGTCGCCGTAGCTGAACCCGCCGGGGAGCATCACCGCGTCGGCGCCCTGGAGGTCGGTATCCCGGTGCCAGACCAGGTAGGCCTCGGTACCCACCCGGCGGGCGCTGTTGAGCGTGTCGAAGTCGCAGTTGCTGCCGGGGAACCGGATCACCGCCACACGGAGCATCTCAGGCCTCCACCTCGACCAGGTAGTCCTCGGTCACCGGGTTGGCCAGCAGCTTGTCGCACATCGCGCGGGCGCGGACGCGGGCGTCCTCGGGCGACTTCGCGTCGATCGAGAGCTCGATGGCCTTGCCGATGCGGACATTGGCCGCCTCCCGGAAGCCCAGCGCGGTGAGCGCGTGCTCCACCGCCTGACCCTGGGGATCGAGCAAGCCCGTGCGCGGAACGATGCGGACATGAACCTTGTATGCCATGCTCAAGAGCCTCCTGGCTGATCTTTCCGACCCCGACCGTCCGACCTCCGACCGCCCTACTCCTCGCCTCCCCGCCGCATCGTCGGCATCCGCGGCGCGGTTCTCCGCAGCTCCTCCAGCCCTTCCTGCGCCTCCTCCGCCATCACTGCCAGCGGCGCATCGGCCCGGTCGAGGAAGCCCAGCACCGCGTGCCGCACGAGGCCGAAGGTCAGGTAGACCACGCCCAGCGGGAACAGGAAGTAACTGGGAAAGGCCAGGCTGCACACCAGGATGGTCAGGTGAAGCAGGAGCCCCAGGATTCCCTTGAAGGTCCGAAATCCGATGGCGGGGAACCGGGGATACTTGACCGTGCTCACCATCAGGAGCGAGAGGAGCACGATCAGGATCGTGAGCCCTTCCCGCTGGAAGTTGAGGTAGGCCAGCGACTCGCGGTACCACTCGGTCTGGCTGAAGGGGTAGTAGACCGCCAGCGTCATGCCCGCCGAGGGCGACGGCATCCCGGTGAACCACCCCGGCTTGCCGGTCCCGTGCTGCACGTTGTAACGCGCCAGCCGGAGGGCGACCGCCACGACGTACATGTAGCACACCAGCCAGCCGAACTTCCCGGCGGTCTGGAACTCGAGGAAGAACATGATCATCGCCGGCGAGACCCCGAAGCTGATCACGTCCACCAGGCTGTCGAGCTCGGCCCCGAACTTGGTGCCGGTGCCCGAGAGCCGCGCGACCCGCCCGTCCAGCATGTCCAGCACCCCGGCGAACACGATGAACCACCCCGCCTGCATGTAGTTGCCGCGGTAGGCCATCACCATCGCCCAGATCCCGAAGAGCAGATTCCCCAGGGTGAACGCGCTGGGGATCACCACCACCACCCGCCGCATGTCCGGCGTGCGCAGCCGGCGCGAAGGCATCAGTCCCATTGTGCCACCACCGTTGTGCCCGCCACGGTCTTGTCGCCGGTATGCACCAGGACCCGGGCCGAGAGCGGGACAAAGAGGTCCACCCGCGAGCCGAACCGGATCAACCCCAGGCGTTCGGCCTGCTGCACCTGCGTGCCGGCCTGGTGGTCGGTCACGATCCGGCGCGCCACCAGCCCGGCGATCTGGCGCACCGTGATCTTCCCGCGCGCGCTGAGCAATCCCACCGTGCTCTGCTCGTTCTCCAGACTCGCCTTCTCGGTACCGGCGTGTCCGAAGCTGCCCGCGTGATAGTGACGGTACTCCACCACCCCCGACGCCGGGTAGCGATTGACATGGACGTTGAACACATTCATGAAGATCGATACCCGCTGCGCCCGCTCCTTCATGTAGGCCGGCTCGTCCACGTTGGTTACGCTGACCACCACCCCGTCCGCCGGCGCGATCAGCAGGTGTTCTCCCCGGGGTCCGGTCCGGACCGGATCGCGAAAGAAGGCGATGACCCAGATCGCGATCGGGAGCCAGAGCGCGATCAGCCACCAGGGGGCGAACGCCGCCAGCAGGGCCGCGAGAAACCAGGCGCCCGCGATGAACGGCTTCCCCTCCGGGGCCACCCGGATCACGCATCCTCCCGGAGCGGCGCGCCGGTGATGCGGCGATACGCCTCGAGGTAGCGGGCACTGGTCTCGGCGATGACCTCCGGCGTCAACGTCGGAGGGGGCGCCTCGCCGTTCCAGCGGCCCTGCTTCCTGAGTCCCGCCAGCCAGTCCCTGAGCGGCTGCTTGTCGAACGATGGCTGGCTCCCGCCCGGCTGGTACCGGTCGGCCGGCCAGAAACGGGACGAATCGGGGGTAAGCACTTCGTCGATCAACCGGAGCGTGCCCGCCGGGTCGATCCCGAATTCGAACTTGGTGTCGGCGATGATGATCCCCTGTGCGGCGGCATGATCCCGGCCCGCCCGGTAAATCGCGAAGCTCGCCTCCCGGAGTCGGGTGGCCCGCTCCCGGCCCAAGGCCGCCGCCATCGCGTCGAAGGTGACGTTGATGTCGTGTCCCGCCTCCGCCTTGGTGGCGGGGGAAAAGATCGGCGGCTCCAGCGAGGCGCTCTCGATCAGGCCCGGCGCCAGCGGCTCTCCCGCCAACGTCCCGCTCTCCTGGTACTCCTTCCAGGCTGAGCCGGCGAGGTATCCCCGCACCACGCACTCGAACGGCACCGGCTCGGTCCGCCGCACCAGCATCGCCCGCCCCGCGAGCTGGGCCTGGAACTCCCGCGCCTGGGGGACGCCGTGGCTCCGGAGCCAGTCGACCACCTCGCCGGTGCTGGCGGTGACGTAGTGGCTCGGCATGACGCCGGCCAGCCGCTCGAACCAGAAGGCCGAGATCTGGGTGAGGACCGCGCCCTTCCGCGGAATCGCCTCGCGCATGACGATATCGAAAGCACTGACCCGGTCGCTGGCGACGAGGAGGAGATGCTCCGGCCCTGCCTCGTACACCTCGCGGACCTTGCCCTTCCTGAGAAGGGGAAGGGGCAGCTTGCTTTCGGTCAGTACCGTCATGGTCTCCCTGTCGTCCTGTCGTCCCGGGGGCTGTGCTCTCGTCCTGTCATCCCGAGGGGCGAGGCCGTCGATCTGTCATCCCGAGGGGCGAAGCCCCGAGGGATCCGCTCTCCCCGCCCAGAACCCAGCCACCTGCATCGCAACCCAGATCCCTCGTCCGTTCTCCCCGCCCAGAACCCAGCCACCTGCATCGCAACCCAGATCCCTCGTCCGTCGCTTCGCGCCGTCCTCGGGATGACAACGCTCGCCCCTTGTGCGCGTCGCGACTTCTCGCGACCCTCGGCCCGCCTGCCCGCCTGCCCGCCTGCCCGCCTGCCCGCCTGCCCGCCTGCCCGCCTGTCCGCCTGTCCGCCTGTCCGCCTGTCCGCCTGTCCGCCTGCCCGCCCGCCTACACCACGATCTCCGCCGCCCCTACTTCCGCCGCCAGCGGCAGCGCCCGCGCCATCAGCGGGGCAAGATACTCATCCAGGAACTCCCGCACCTGCTCCTGCGAGCGGCCGGTGTAGCGCGCCGGGTCGAGTTCCGCCCGGAGCGTTCCGGTGGGCACCCTCGCGAAGGCGTCATCCGCCGCCAGACGCTCGAGGAGCGTGTTCGGCTCCCCCCGGCTCACCGCCTCGGCGGTGGCGAGCGAATTGTGCCGGATCACCTCGTGCAGCGCCTGCCGGTCGCCCCCCGCCTCTACCCCGAGCATCAGCCACCGCTCGGTGGCCATGAAGGGCATCTGGGCCTCGACATGGCGCCGGACGACCGGCTCCCGCACCTCGAGCCCCCCGGCGATGTTGCTCGCGAGCAGGAGAATCGCGTCGGTCGCCAGGAAGGCCTCCGGCAGGGTGAGTCGCCGGTTGGCCGAATCGTCCAGGGTCCGTTCCAGCCACTGGGTCGCGGCGGTCTGGGCGGTGTTGGAGGGGAGGCTCATCACGAATCGGGCGAGCCCGCAGATCCGCTCGGCCCGCATCGGGTTTCGCTTGTAGGCCATCGCGCTGGAGCCGATCTGGCCCTTCTCGAACGGCTCCAGCAACTCGCCCTCGTGCTGCAGCAACCGGAGATCGGTCGCCATCTTGGAGGTGGATTGGGCGATGCCCGAGAGGGTGTCGAGCACGACGCTGTCGCCCTTGCGGCTGTAGGTCTGACCGGTGACCGGATAGACCCGCGGCACTCCCAGCTTCTGGGCGATCCGCCGTTCCAGCTCCCGCACCTTGCCGTGGTCGCCCTTGAAGAGCTCCAGGAAACTGGCTTGCGTGCCGGTGGTCCCCTTGCAGCCGCGGAGCCGGATCGTCTCCAGCCGGTGCACCAGCTCTTCGACGTCGAGCGCCAGGTCCTGCATCCAGAGGGTGGCCCGTTTGCCCACCGTGGTGAGCTGGGCCGGCTGGAAATGGGTGTAGGCGAGACAGGGCAGGGCGGCGTGGGCCCGGGCAAACCGCTCGAAGCTCGCCAGCGTGCCGAGCACCCGCCCCAGCACGATCCGAAGCGCCTCGCGGATGACCAGGACGTCGGCGTTGTCGGTGACGAAGGCGCTGGTGGCCCCCAAATGAATGATGCCCTTGGCCGCCGGAGCCTGGTCGCCGAACTGGTAGACGTGGGCCATCACATCGTGCCGGAAGCGCTTCTCGTACGCCGCCGCCGCCGTGAGATCGGCGTCGTCGAGATGGGCCCGCATCTCCGCCAGCGCGCCGTCGGGAATGTCGAGGCCCAGTTCCTTCTCGCTCTCGGCCAGCGCCAGCCAGACCCGCCGCCAGAGGCCGATCCGGTAGGTCTCCCCCCACAGCCGCTGCATCGCGGGTGAGGCGTACCGGGTTCCCAGCGGCGATCGGTAACGCTCGTCGGTCATCGAAGTTCCAGGTCGGTATACACGATCTGCCCGCCACGCTCCAGGAAGACCCGCAGCTGCTGCCCGCTCCGGAGCGCCTCGATCACGGCCCGGACCTCGTCCGCCGTCGTGATCCGCTTCCGGTTCATCCCCACGATCACGTCGCCCTGCGCCAGTCCGGTCGCCTGGGAAAGGGTCCGCGAGATGCTGAAGATCAGCGCGCCCTGGTCGGACTGCACGTTGCGCTCGGCCCGTACCTGGGCGGTGAGGGTCACCAGCTCCAGGTCCTTGAGGACGGTCACTTTCATGGCGGCGGTGGTCGGCAGGTCGCCGCTCTTGACGGTCACCGAGCGCTCCCGGCTCTCCCGGCGCACCACCAGCCGGATCGGGTCGCCCACCTTGAGGTCCAGCTTCACCGCCTCCCAATCGAGGTAGTTCCGCAGGGCCCGGTCGTTCGCCCGGGTGAGCACATCCCCCCGCCTGAGACCGCCCTGGTCGCCGGGGCCCTGCGGCACCACGTTCGACACCAGCGCGCCCCCCTGGGACTTCCACTCCGCCAGGTTCTCCGGTCCCGCTACGTCGATACCGGTCCAGGCCCGTCGCACCGTCCCATGGTCCAGCAGCTCCTCCGAGACCCGGAGCGCCCGTTCGATGGGGATCGCAAAGCCGAGCCCGATGGACCCGCCGCTGGAGGAGAGGATCGAAGAGTTGACTCCTATCACCTCGCCCAGCGCGTTGGCCAGCGGCCCCCCGGAGTTGCCCTGGTTGATCGCGGCATCGGTCTGAATCATGTCGAGGTAAAGCCCCGACTGGTCCCGCCCCGGGAGGATGTTGCGATGGAGCGCACTCACCACCCCCGCCGTCACCGTCGGCTCGGCGTTGCCGAGGAGGTAGGCGAAGGGGTTCCCCAGGGCCACGACCCACTCGCCGATCATGAGGTCGGTGCTCCGCCCGGTGGTGACCACCGGGAGGCTCCGTCGCTCGATCCGGAGTACCGCGATGTCGGTGACGGCGTCCTCGCCCACCAGGTTGGCCGGCACGTCGGTGCCGTCGGGGAGCGTGACGATGATCTTCTCGGCGCCGCTCACCACGTGCTGGTTGGTGATGATGACGCCATCGCTCCTGATGATGAACCCGGTGCCGAAACTCTGCTGTTCGCGGGGAGAGGGAGGGAGGAAGAAGAAGTCGAACGGGGTCTGGGGCGCCGCCTGGCGCCGGCTGGTCACGGTGATCGAAACCACCGCCGGTGACACCCGCTGCGATGCCTCGACAATGGCGGTGCGGCGGGAGGCGGCCAGGGCGGCTCCGTCGGTGCCGGTCGGACGCTGGGCGGCGAGTGACTCCACCAGCGCCGGCCGGGGCCGCTCCCCGCTGCAGGCCGCGAGCAGCGCCAGCGTGAGTCCGGCGAAGCGAAACGGATTCATCGGCCGGCTCCGCTCACGGTCGCCTCGGCCCGGGCCCCCGCGAACCACTCGGCGCCATACTCGGCCGCCAGGAAATACAGCCCCTGTGGCGGCGCGGGAGGGCTGGTGGCCTGGTTGTCGGTTGCAGTGAGCAGAACGGCCATGTCCTCAGGGGGGCGACGGCCCAAGCCGATGTCCACCATCGTGCCTACCAGGAAGCGGACCATATGGTGCAGAAAGCGATCGGCCGCCACATGAAACGAGTAACCCTGGCCCTCCGGTCGCGGCTCCCACCGGGCCAGGCGCACCGTACATTCGTAGTTCTCGAGCGGTTTGCGCACCGCGAAGGCCTCGAAGCGATGCCGGCCCGCTACCTGCCGGGCCGCGCGATCGAGGAGCGACAGGTCCAGCGGGCGACCCAGCGCCCACTCGGTCCGCCGTCGAAACGGCGAATGCGCGCCGTCATCGATACCGACATCGTACCGGTAGCGCCGGCCGGTCGCGCTCTTGCGCGCGTGGAACCCCGCGACCATGGGCGTGAGCGACGCCACCCAGCAGTCCCTGGGGAGGAGTGCGTTCAGGGCCCGTCGCAGCGAACCCGCCTCCCATTTCTCCGGGACCGCGAAGCTCACCCCCAACCCCAGGGCGTGCACCCCCGCGTCGGTCCGCCCCGCGCCATGGGCCACCACCCGCTGACCGCAGAGCCGTTCGAGCACGGCCTCCAGTTCCGCCTGGACCGTGCGTCCTTCCGGCTGACGCTGCCAGCCAGTGAAATCGCTGCCATCGTAATGCAGGAGGGCCAGATAGGTCCGGCTCATGAGGCCCCAAATATAGTCGCAGTCCGCCTCGGCCGCGGGCCCCGATCCCTGGCCGCGACATGGCCCGAATGCACCGAAACGTTTCGGACCTGAACGTCGTCGTGGGCCCTATCCCATTATCCCTATAGCCATGAAATCCCCGGCGCTTTCATCCATATCACTGGTCCTTCTGGCGCTCCTCCCGGCCCCCCAATCCGTGGCGCAGCAGCCCAGGGCCCTGGTCGACCTGAGCCGTCTTGGACCCAGCGAGCACCGCACCGCCGGGTTCGTCTTGTCCCGGCCCCAGTTCCTGCAGCTCGAGGCGATCGGCGCCGAGCCCAGGGGTCAGGATGACGAGGTCTGGTGGAGCCGCGAAGGCGAAGACGAACACTCCTGGCCCGCCGCGGCCTGGATCATCGAGACCTCATCCCGCGCAGTAGTCTGGGACCTGCGACGAGTCACCACCAACCGCCTGGGGAAGGGGCTCCGGCTCTTCACCGGCCCTATCCGGCTCCCCGCCGGCGTCTACGAGGTCCATTTCGCTTCGTATGTGACCGGGTCGGTCTACGAGCGCGATCGGCTGTTCGAGCAGTTTCGACTGAGCATCACCGGGCCGGGCCGCCCGGCCCGCCCCCGCGAACTCAAGGAACCGGTCCAGACCTTCCTCGAGACGGCCTTCCTCCGGCTTACTCCCGACAGCGGGTCGGTGGCGCGCCTGGGCTTCGAGGTGACCCACCCGGTCGAGGTCGAGGTCCTGGCCCTGGGCGAGCTGCGCCAGCGGAGGAGCTACGACTACGGCTGGATCCAGAACGCCGACACCCGGCAGCTCCTCTGGCGGATGGAGTGGGACAACACCACTCCGGCCGGTGGGACCGCGCGGAATCGGATGGCGCGCGACACCCTGCATCTCGCGGCCGGGAGGTACGTGGCCACCTTCGTGAACGACGAGAGCCACCGCGCCGGCGCCTGGCGCGCCACCCCGGCGGTCGATCCGGTGCTCTGGGGCCTGACGCTCAGAGTGAAGGACGTGGCCACCCGCCGGAGCATCCGGAAATTCCCGTGGCAGCCGGTTCCCGAGGGCCAGACCATCGTGTCCCTGCGTGGCATCGGGGACGACGAGCTCCGCTCGCAGGGATTCTTCCTGCGGCAGACGCTCGATGTGAGGATCTATGCCATGGGCGAGTGCAACAGCCTCGAACGGGACATTGACGACGGTGCCTGGCTCATGGATCTCACCCGGAAGCGGCGGGCCTGGGAGATGCGATGCAACCAGACCCTGCCGGCGGGTGGTGCCACCAAGAACCGGCTGGTCGACACTCTGCTGAGGCTGGAGCGCGGCAACTACACGCTCTTCTACAAAAGCGACGGCTCGCACTCGGCCAAGGAATGGAACTCGGCCCCACCGGCGGAGCCGGCGTACTGGGGGGTCAGCCTCTTTCCGGCGAGCGAACGGCTGGCACCGGGGCTGGTGGGACCGCCCGAACGAGACACCGTCGGCATCATCGCCGAGTTGATCCGGGTGCGGGACGATCGCAAGTCCCGCCGGTTCTTCAGTCTCGAAGCTCCCACCCAGGTCCGCATCCACGCCCTCGGGGAAGCCACCGGCGGCGACATGCACGATTTTGGCTGGATCGAGAACGGGAAGACCGGCGCGAAGGTGTGGACCATGGAGTACGCCGCCACCCGGCCGGCGGGAGGGGCGGAGAAGAACCGGCTCCTCGACAGCGTTATCACCCTCCCACCGGGGCGCTACGTGCTGCACTACCAGACCGATGGCTCCCACGCCTTCGGGGAGTGGAACGCCGATCCCCCCGATGATCCGGACTCGTGGGGAATCACGCTCCGGAGGGTGCGGTAGTGCGAGGTTCCGAGTTCCGAGTTCCGCTTCGCCCATTCAACGCAAACCATCCTTCAAGCATCGCGACCAGCCAGGAGACTCGTAACTCGGAACTCGGAACTCGGAAACTCGGAACTACCTGTTAGCTTTCCCCGCAATGGATCCACTTAGACACGCCCTCCGCCGGCTTGCCGACGGGGGGACGCTGAGCAGCGACGAAACCGCCGCCGCGTTCGGAGTCATCATGCGGGGCGAAGCCACCCCGGCCCTCATCGCGGGCCTGCTCCTCGCCCTCCGGGCCCGGGGGGAGACCGCCGAGGAGGTCGCCGGCGCCGCCCAGGCGCTGCGCGATGCCATGGTCCCGGTGCGCCTCGGCAATGGCTCGCCCCTGGTCGACACCTGCGGGACCGGCGGCGGGGCGGTGGGGACCTTCAACGTATCGACTGCCGCGGCCTTCGTGACCGCCGCCTCCGGAGCCCGGGTCGCCAAGCACGGCAACCGGAGCCACACCTCCAGGTGCGGCAGTGCCGACGTCCTCGAGGCGCTCGGCATCGACATCCTGCTCCCGCCCGACCAGGCCGCGGCCCAGCTCGATGAAGTGGGGATGGTCTTCTTCTTCGCGCCGAACTATCACCCCGCCATGCGCCACGTCGGTCCCACTCGCAAAGAGCTCGGCGTCCCCACGATCATGAACCTGGTCGGCCCGCTGGCCAATCCGGCGGGGGTCCTCCGCCAGGTGATCGGGGTCGCCGACGTGGCCCGGGCCCGGCTTCTCGCCGAGGCGTTACTGCGACTCGGGGCGGAGCATGCGCTGGTGGTGCACGGGGAGGTCGGGATGGATGAGATCAGCCCCGCCGGGCGTACCACCGTCTGGGAAGTGCGGGATGCCGCGACCCGGTGCTGGTTTCTCGATCCGGGAGAGTACGGCCTGGAGTGGCACGACGTCGATGCGCTGGCGGGCGCCGAGCCGGCCGACAACGCCCGGCGGATCGAGCGGCTGCTGGCGGGGGAGCGAGACGAGGCGGCCCGGCGCGCCGTACTGCTCAATGCCGCGGCCGGCATCTACGTGGCCGGCCGCGCCGCCTCGTACCCCGACGCCGTGAAGCAGGCGGAGGACGCACTGGCCTCGGGCCGCGCGGCAGGCGTGCTGCGCCGGATGCGCGCCCGTTGAGCCTCAAGGTCCGCCTCGCGCTCTTCCTGTTCGGTCTGGCCCTGGCGGCCCTGGTGGTACACCAGGTCGGCCTGGCCACGCTCTTTCAGCACCTCGCGACCGCGGGGTGGCTTCTTCTCCCGGTGGTTCTGGTCTGGGGCGTGGTCTACCTGGCCAACGCCATCGGCTGGTGGACCATCCTCGCGACCGAGCCGTCCCGGCCGGGGATCCTCCGGACCTGGTTCATCACCGTCACCAGCTTCGCGCTCAACTACGTGACACCGGCGGCCGGCTTCGGCGGCGAGGCCTTTCGCGCCGCCGCGATTGCGCCTTGGCTTGGTGGCCAGCGGGCAGTCGGCTCGGTGGTGCAGTATCGGTTGCTCTTCGCGCTGGCCCACATGCTCTTCGTCCTTACCGCCCTGGTCCCGGCCGTCTGGCTTCTCCCGGGCACCCCCGCCGCCTACGCCCTCTTCGGCATCACCCTGCTCATCGGGGCCGTCGTGGCCTGGTTCCTCATCCGGCGACACCAGGAGGGGATCCTCGAGGCGGGGCTCGACCTGGTGCTGGCGGTCCCCCTGGTCCGGCGGTTCGCCCGGGGACTCGAAAGCCGGCGTCCGGCGCTTCAGGCCCTGGACCGTCAGATCACCACCATCTACCACCAGCACCCCGGGGCCTTCTGGCGGGCGATCCTGATCGAATACGTCGCCCGTTACATCACCGTCTGCGAGCTGATCGTGATCTTCTGGGGGCTGGGCCTCGGCTTCCGGCCCATTGTGGCGATCGTGGCGGCCGCGCTCTTCACCACGGTGGGGAACATCTTCTTCTTCATCCCCTTCGAGCTGGGGGCGCGGGAGGGCGGGCTCTTCCTGGTGTTCAAGCTCCTGGGCCTCTCACCGGAGCACGGGGTGTTCACCGCGATCGTGCTGCGGCTTCGCGAACTGGCCTGGATTGCGCTGGGGCTGGCATTCCTCTGGGTGAGCGGCGGGAAGATCCGGGCGGAACCGGCGGAGCGGCCGGGCGGATAATGCACGGAGCACCTCCCGGCCCTGACCCGCCGAGAGGTGCTCCTGGCCGCGCCGCCGTCCGACCGCCTCAGTACTTCCGGATGACCCCGACCACAACGCCCTGGATCAGCACGTCTCGCTCCTGAAAGCGCATGGGCTGCATGCTGGCATTGGCCGGCTGCAGCCGCACCCACCCCCCGGCCTCGCGGTAGAACCGCTTGACCGTGGCCTCGGCTCCGTTGACCAGGGCGATGACCATTTCCCCGTTCTCGGCCGCCTGCTTTCCATGCACCACCACGAAGTCACCGTCCATGATGTGATCGTCGATCATGGATTCGCCCTGAACCTTGAGGGCGTAGTTGGGACCCCGGCGGGGCAGAAGGGCATCGGGAACGGAGATGGTCTCGCCGTTCATGATGGACTCGATCGGGGTCCCCGCCGCTACCTTGCCAAGCAGCGGAATCTCCGTGGCCCCCGCCTGACCCTTCGGTGGCAGGACCTCGATGGCCCGGCTCTCGTTATGGGTCCGGTGGATGTAGCCCTTGCGCTCCAGATTGGTCAGGTGCTCATGCACCGTGGCCAGCGACTGGAAAGAGAAGTGCTCCGCGATTTCCTCGAAGCTTGGCGCATACCCACGATCGCGAATATGCTCCTGCAGGTACTTGAGGATTTCACTCTGGCGCTTGGTCAGCGGCATTGGGCTCTCCCGGTGTTAACCGAATGTACTCCGAACAAAGTACCCGAATAGCGACCGAAGAGCAAGATGCCCACAACACTTGAGCGCATCATCGCGACAACTGCGGCCACTATCCCCCCGCTACGAGCCCGAAGAAGCGAAATCGAGGCCAAAGCCCTCGGGGCCCCTTCGCCCCCGGCTTTCCTGTCGCGCTGGGACCGAAAACGGGTCGCCTTGGTGGCGGAAGTGAAGCGCCGATCCCCTTCGGCCGGGGCCATCAGCGAGGGCCTCGACCCCTCCGAGCACGCCGGCAGCTACGCCCGATCGGGGGCCAGCGCGGTGTCGGTCCTGACCGACGGGCCGTACTTCGGCGGCTCCCTCGACGATCTGCGGGCGGTGAGTTCCACGGCGGGGATTCCGACTCTTCGGAAGGACTTCATTCTCGACGAGATCCAGATCGCCGAAGCGCGCGCCGCGGGTGCGTCGGCGGTGCTGCTGATTGTCCGGGCGCTCGGTCCCGCACGGCTGACCGCGCTGCTCGAGGCGACCCGAAGCCACGGGCTCGAGGCCCTGGTCGAGGCCCACGATGCCCGGGAGCTCGACATCGCCCTGACCGCGGGGGCGGCCATCGTCGGGATCAACAGTCGGAACCTCGACGACTTCCGCATCGATGTCCCCGCCGCCTGGGCCCTGATCGCGCGGGTCCCCGCTACCACGGTGGTGATCGCCGAGAGCGGGATGGCTTCCCCGGCCGATGTGGAACGGGCCGCCCGGGCCGGCGCCGACGGTGTCCTGATCGGGACGGCCCTCTCCTCGGCCTCCGATCCGTCGGCGTTGGTGAGTGCGGTCGCAGCGGTTCGGCGCTCCGGCCGCTAACTCCCGACTTGCGACTCTCGACTTCCCATGCCCCTTCCCGCCAAGATCTGCGGTCTGACCCGCCCCGGGGACGCCGAAGCGGCGCTTCGCTGGGGCGCCAGCTGGCTGGGGATGATCTTCGCTGGGGGCCCCCGCCAGGTGACTCTGGAGCAGGCCCGTGGGGTGGTCCGAGCCGCCGGGGGCCAAGTTCCTGTCTTTGGGGTCTTTAGCTCGCAGACCCGTGAGGAGATATTAGAGGTACGCGACGCCACCGGGCTGAGCGGGGCCCAGCTGCACCAGGAGCCCCCCCCGGCGCTGGTCGAGTCCCTTCTCCAGGAGGGGATGAAGGTGCTGGTGGTGGCCCGCCTGACCTCGATCGGTGAGCTCTCCCGGCTCGATCCCCTCCTTGCCCTCGGGGTGCCGATACTGGTGGAACCGAGGGTGACGGGGCGCCTTGGCGGCAGCGGAGTCGCTCTGCCGCTCGACCTCGCACGGCAGGCCCGCGCGCATCTGACTGGTCGCACCATGTTCCTGGCCGGTGGTCTGACACCCGAATCGGTGGCCGAGGCGGTACGCGCCGTCGCTCCCGATGCGGTAGACGTATCCTCCGGGGTCGAGCAGATTCCCGGCATCAAGGACCACGACCGGCTCGCACGATTCCTGGAGGTTCTCCGGTGGCTGTGACCCTCCCTCGCGAGCGGTCCGTCGGCGGGCGTTTCGGCGCCTATGGCGGACGCTACGTGCCCGAAACCCTGGTGGCCGCGCTGGATCAGCTGACGGCGCTGTACGATGCCGCCCGTGGCGACCAGGGGTTCTGGGGAGAATACGAGCTGCTGCTCAAGGAGTTCGTGGGCCGGCCGTCGCTGCTGTCGCCGGCGCCCCGGTTCTCGGAGCTGGTCGGCACCCGGGTGCTGTTCAAGCGCGAGGACCTGAACCACACCGGCGCGCACAAGATCAACAACACCATCGGCC
>CAZXRC010000050.1:0-7772 GCA_964642475.1 uncultured Gemmatimonadaceae bacterium
TGCCCCGCGCCAATTCCCGCCGCCGGCGGGGGCCCAGCGGAGCCCGGTAATGCCACCCCCGGCAGTGCGCCCGACGGCCGCCCCGGCGCCGCCGCCGCCGCTGGTGCCCCCCGTTCCCCCCAAGGCGCCGCCGCCGTCTGGTCCGGTCGCTCCCGCGCCGCCGCCGCCCCGGCCAGCCGCCCCGGGGCGCCCGGTCAACCCGTTCCTGAGTCAGGATCCATCGCAAAAGGCTCGCCGACTGGCACGGGCGCTGATCAGCGACCTGGCGGTGTACTATCCCGACCGGCGCAAGGAAGGCCTGGCCCAGGGAACGCTCAAGCAGCTCTTCCAGGAGGAAATCCAGAAGAGCTGGGAGGAGTTCACCGAGCAGGTGGGCAAGGAGCTGGCGGAGTCCACCACCTACTTCAACGACGCCCTCAACGAGATACTGGCAGGCGGGCAGAAGGTCTTCTAGGCGGTTAAGCGGTCAAGCGGTCAGGCGGTCGGGCGCCGGTGGTGAGGCCCCGACCGCCTGATGTGCTTTCCCAGTCTATCTTTCCATCACACTCAACTCGGGCATTGCCATGAAGGACCTCATCGAACGCATGAACGACCTGGATCAGCGCGTCACTCAGATCCGAGGGTTTCTTTGACCTCGCCGCCAAGCGGACGCGGCTGGACGCGCTGGAAGCCCGCCAGGCCGATCCCGGCTTCTGGTCCAAGGCCGACGAGGCCCGTCAGGTGGTACAGGAGGTCAAGGAGCTGAAGGCGTGGCTCGGGCCCGAGGCGGACATCTCCCGGCGCCTGGGCGACACCCGTGCCATGGTCGAGCTGCTCGAGGCCGAACCGGACGAGGAGCTCTCGCAGGAGCTGCGGACCGAGGTCACGAGCCTGGAGCAGGCGGTGGAGACCTTCGAGCTCCAGACGATGCTCCAGGGTCCGGATGACGGGCGGGACGCGATTCTCACCGTGCATCCCGGCGCGGGGGGCACCGAGTCGCAGGACTGGGCCGAGATGCTCATGCGGATGTACGTCCGCTGGGCCGAGCGGCGCGGATTCGAGGTCAGCATCCTCGACCGGGTGGACGGCGAAGAGGCGGGGATCAAGTCGGTCTCGATCGAAATCAAGGGTCAGTACGCCTACGGCTTTCTCAAGGCGGAGGTCGGGGTGCACCGGCTGGTGCGGATCTCCCCGTTCGATTCCCAGGCCCGGCGTCACACCTCCTTCGCCTCGGTCTTCGTCTACCCCGACATCGACGACACCATCGAGGTGGACCTGCGGGACGAGGACATCAAGATGGACGTGTACCGCGCCTCCGGCGCCGGGGGCCAGCACGTCAACAAGACCTCCTCGGCGGTTCGCCTGACCCACCTTCCCACCGGAATCGTGGTGGCGTGCCAGCAGGAGCGGAGTCAGGGGAAGAACAAGGCCACGGCGTACAAGATGCTCCGCGCGGCGTTGTACCAGAAGAAGCTGGAAGAGCAGGAGGCGGAGAAGGCCAAGCTGGAAGCGACCAAGACCGACAACAGCTGGGGCAACCAGATCCGGTCGTACGTGTTTCAGCCGTACACGATGGTGAACGATCATCGCACCGAACTGAAAGTGGGCGACGTCCAGCGGATCATGGACGGCGACCTCGACGAGTTTATCGAAGCGTACCTCAAGCGATTCGGGGGCAAGGCGGCGTGAGCGAGGTCGAACTGAGCCAACCGGAGCGGCACCGCCGGGAGAAGCTGGTCGCCCTCCGGGCGCTGGGCGTCGAGCCGTTTGCCTACACCTTCGAGCGGAGCCACAGCGCCGCGGAGGCGCTGGCGCACTACCGCGACGAGCACGGCGACCGGGGGCCGGTCGTGGCCGTGGCGGGCCGGATCCAGGCCTGGCGCCCCAAGGGCAAGGTGGTCTTCGGGCATCTGGAGGATCAGAGCGGTCGGATTCAGATCTATCTCAAGGCCGATGACCTGGGTGCCGCCTTCGACGTCATCAAGCTGCTCGACCTCGACGATCACCTCGGCGTCCGGGGCCACCTCATGAAGACGCGCTCCGGCGAGATCACCGTCAAGGTCACGGAGGTGGCGCTGCTCTCCAAGTCGGTCAAGCCGCTGCCCCGGCCCAAGGTCGAGGTGCTGGAGGACGGGAGCACCCGGACCTACGGTGGCGTGGCCGATCCCGAGTTCCGTTACCGCCAGCGCTATGCCGACCTGGCGGTGCACCCGGAGGTGCGGGAGCGCTTCCGGCTCCGGGCCCGGCTCACCTCCCGGATCCGCGCCTTTCTCGATACCAGGGGCTTTCTCGAGGTGGAGACGCCCGTGCTGCAGCCGCTGTACGGTGGGGCCTCGGCCCGGCCGTTCGTGACCCACCACCATGCGCTGGACATGCCGCTCTACCTGCGGATTGCGGACGAGCTTTACCTCAAGCGGCTGGTGGTGGGAGGGCTGGAGCGGGTTTACGAGATCGGCCACGATTTTCGCAACGAAGGCATGGACCGGACCCACAATCCCGAGTTCACCATGCTGGAGCTGTACCAGGCCTATGCCGACTACAGCGATATGATGGCCCTGGCCGAGGCGCTGTTCGTCGACCTGGTGCGGGACGCGACCGGCGGCCGGCTGACGATCGAGCGGGAGGGCATCCTGCTCGACTTCACGCCGCCGTTCCGGCGGGTGTCGTTCGTCGAGGGGATCCGGCAGGGGAGCGGGCTGGACGTGCTGAGCGCCACCGAAGAAGAGATGCGGGCCCGCCTGATCCGTGCCGGCCTCCCCCGGGACGACGTGGGGGGCTTCACCGGCGGGAAGCTCCTCGACGAGATGTTCGCGGCTTTCCTGGAGCCGGCCCTGGTTCAGCCCACGTTCGTGGTGGACTACCCCAAGCCGATCTCGCCGCTCGCCAAGGTGCACCGGGGCGATCCGCGGCTGACCGAGCGGTTCGAGTTGTTCGTCCAGGGGAAGGAACTCGCCAACGCGTTCAGCGAGCTCAACGATCCCGATGACCAGCGGGCCCGTTTCGAGGACCAGGTGCGCCAGCGAAGTGCCGGGAACGACGAGGCCCAGCCCTACGATGCGGATTACATCCGGGCCCTCGAATACGGCATGCCGCCGACCGGAGGCATGGGGATCGGGGTGGACCGTCTCATGATGCTCCTGCTGGAGCAGGCGTCGATCCGCGACGTAGTGCTCTTTCCCGCCATGCGACCGGAGGACTGATCGTGCCGGTGATCCATTCCTCCGTCACCGAGGGGCGCGGCGCGAGCCTGCTCGAGATGCTTCGCCCGCCCAAAGGGCTGGAGCGGGAGCTGGCCCGTCGATACCTCAGAAGCCGGCGCGCCTCGGGCCGGCTTTCGCTCATCTCCCGCATCGCGATGGCCGGCGTGGCGATCGGGGTCGCGGCGCTGATCGTGGTCCTGGGCGTCATGAACGGCCTCCGCAACGATCTCCGGGAGCGGATCCTGGTCGCCAATCCCCACCTGCGGATCCTGACGTACGGCAATGGGCTGCGGCTCGACAACTGGCGCGAAATCCTCGACTCGGTGAAGACCGAACCGGGGGTGGTCGCCGCCGCCCCCGAGGTGCTCAGCCAGTCGCTCATCTCCGCCGGCGCCGACTACACCGAAGGGGTGCAGGTCCTCGGCTTCGATCCCGACACCGGCAGTCGGTCCGTGACCTCGCTGCCACAGACCATCACTCGGGGCGATCTCCGGTTCCAGACCACCCGTGACGATGTCGACGGCGGGATCATCCTCGGCAACCGGTTGGCGGAGCGGCTCACGGTCTACCCCGGCGACGTCGTCACCCTGGCCGCGGCCAAGCCGCCGGCGGTGAATCGGGCCCTGGGCGTCGGAGTACCGCGGTACTGGAAGTTCGAAGTGACCGGGACGTTCACGACCGGAATGTTCCTGTACGACAATCAGTTCGTCGTGATCGACCGGGCGGTGGCGCAGCGGTTCACGGGGCTGGGCGATGCGGTGAGCGGCATCGAGATCCGGCTGGCGGATCCCTGGCAGGCGCCTGCCATCGGGAGGCGCCTTGAGAGCCGGCTCGGCTATCCCTATCGGGCCCTCGATTGGCAGCAGCAGAACTCGACCCTCTTCAGCGCGCTGCAACTCGAGAAAGTGGCGATGGGCCTCATTATCTTCTTCATCATGGTGGTTGCCGCCTTCAACATCGTCGGCACGCTGACCATGGTCGTGGCCGAGAAGACCCGCGAAATCGGGATCCTCAAGGCCATGGGGTTGGGCTCCGGGGCGATCGCCCGGGTCTTTCTGGCCCAGGGCGCGATCATCGGCTTCACCGGCACGCTGATCGGACTGGTGAGCGGGCTGGCGATTTCGATCGGGGTCGACCGGGGTCGATTCATCCGGATCGATCCGAGCGTGTATTTCATCGATCACCTGCCGGTCAAGATCGAGGTGCTCGATGTCGTCATCGTGATCGTGGGCAGCCTGCTCCTGGCCATCGCGGCCACGCTGCCCCCTTCGCGGGGCGCCTCCCGGCTCGAGCCGGTCGACGCGATCCGGTACGAGTGAGCGCCATGCTGATCGCGCAAGACGTGCGCAAGGTGTACCAGGGGGGCGACGGCCGCCCGCTCGAAATCCTGAGCGGCGTGGACCTCGAGGTTTCCCGCGGCGAGTTCGTGGCCATCGTGGGCGAAAGCGGGGCGGGGAAGAGCACGCTGCTCCACCTGCTCGGGGCGCTCGACCGACCGACCGCCGGGTCGATCTCACTCGATGGCGCCGACTACGCCGCCGCCTCCGCCGCGGCCCTGGACGATCTGCGCAACCGCCGGATCGGATTCGTCTTCCAGTTTCACCACCTGCTGCGGGACTTTACGGCGCTCGAGAACGTGATGATGCCCCTGCGTATCGGCGGTCAGCACCCGACGGTCGCCCAGGCCCGGGCGGAGGGGCTCCTGCGCCAGGTGGGACTGGGGGAGCGACTGGCGCATCGACCCCAGCAGCTCTCCGGCGGGGAGCAGCAGCGAGTGGCGGTGGCCCGGGCCCTCGCCAACGATCCCCGGGTGGTCCTGGCCGACGAGCCGTCGGGCAACCTGGACCTGGGCCAGGCCGAGCGTTTGCATGACCTGCTCGCGACGCTGGCGCGGGATTTCGAAACCGCCCTGGTGGTGGTGACCCACAACCGGCAGCTCGCGGCCCGGGCCGACCGGGTGCTCGTGATGGAAGGGGGACGGCTCCACCCGGCGCACCAGGTCGAGGTGGGGGGCTAGAATGCGCTGCGACGGCTGCCATGAGCGTGAGGCCGTGGTCGAATTGACCCAGATCGCCGACGACAAGAAGGTGGAACTCCACCTCTGCGAGAAGTGCGCGGCGGAGAAGGGAATCAGCACCTCGGCCAGTCTGGCCAAGATTCCGGTGGGCGGATTCGTCGCGGCGCTCGGGAAGGGTGGCCAGGCGGCGGCCGCGCTCCCGAGCATCACCCAGACCGGGAGCTGCCCGACCTGCGGCGCTTCGCTGGAGGACTTCCGGGAGACCGGCCGGCTGGGCTGTGCCGACTGCTACCGCACCTTCGAGGCCCCCCTCAGGGATCTGCTCCGTCGCCTGCACGGGGCGAGCCGCCACCTGGGCGAACGCTACGCCCGGCCGGGCGCGGAACCCGACGAAGAGGTCTTCTCGCGGGCCCAGCTGCGGGAACGGCTCAAGCTGGCGGTGGAGAGCGAGCGGTTCGAGCTGGCGGCGGAGCTGCGGGACCGGCTCCGGGCGCTGGAGGAGGGGCGATGATCGACCTGAGTCTCCTCCCCGATGGCGGGATGGCCTGGCTGGACGCCAGCGGGCCGGGGAGCCCCCTGGTGCTGTCGACCCGGATCCGGCTGGCCCGCAACCTGGCCGATCGGCACTTCAGCCCGCGGAGCACGCCGGCCGACCGGGAAGGGGTGCTGCGGGACGTGCTGGCCGCAGGGCGGGAGACCGTCTCCCTCCAGAATGCGCTGGTCTTCCGGCTGGACCAGCTGGACCGGACCGACCGACTGCTGCTGCACGAGCGGCACCTGGTGAGCAAGGAACTGGCGGGGCTGGACGAGAAAGCGGTGGTCAAGCCGGCGGCCGCCCTCCTGGTGCAGGACCGGGTGGGGGTGATGCTCAACGAGGAGGATCATCTGCGGTTGCAGGGGCTCCGGTCGGGATTTGACCTGGAGGCTGCATATCAGCAGGTGGACCGCCTGGACGGTGAACTGGGACAACGACTTCCGTTCGCATTTCACCCTGAGTTTGGTTACCTTACCTCGTGTCCCACGAATGCGGGAACGGGACTCCGGGCTTCGGTGCTTATCCACTTGCCGGGCTTGGTGTTGACCAAGGAAATCTCCAAGGTCCTGCAGGGCCTCGGCCAGGTGGGACTCACTTCACGCGGGTTGTACGGCGAGGGCAGTGATTTCGCCGGGAACTTCTTCCAGCTGTCCAATCAGACCACGCTGGGGAAGTCGGAGCAGGAACTGCTGGACCATCTGGGGAAGATGGTGCTCCAGGTAATCGAATATGAGGAGCAGGCGCGTGAGGTGCTGCTCCGCGACGTCCCGACCATCGTCGAGGACAAGGTCTGGCGAGCGTACGGACTGCTCCGACATGCCCGCACCCTCTCCTTCGACGAGACGATCGCGCTGCTGTCGGGAGTCCGGCTCGGTGTGGGGCTGGGCCTGATCGATCGGGTCGGGTTCTACGTCCTGAACAAGCTGCTCGTGTTTACGCAGCCGGCCCACCTGGCCGTGCTCGAAGGGGTTCGCCCGGACGATCCCGATTTGAACGTTCGCCGCGCGCGCTATGTGCGCACGCTGCTGGAAGACGAAGCAGGCCGCCGAGGGTAGGCAACGATGAACGGCTACAACTTTACCGATCGGGTGCGGAAGGTCCTGCAGATGGCCCGCGAAGAGGCGGCCCGGCTGCACCACGAGTACGTGGGGACCGAGCACATCCTGCTGGGCCTCATTCGCGAAGGCGAAGGCGTCGCCGCGGCCGTGCTCCAGAACCTCAACGTCGACCTCGAGGAAATTCAGCAGAAGATCGAGGAGACGGTAAAGAAGGGAAAGGCCGCCGCCGCCACCGGGCCTGACCTCCCCTATACCTCGCGCGCCAAGAAGGTGCTGGAGCTGGCCATGACCGAGGCCCGCGAGCTGAATCACAGCTACGTGGGAACCGAGCACCTGCTGCTGGGTCTCCTCCGGGAGGAGAAGGGCATCGCCGCGCAGGTGCTGACCGACGCCGGCGTGAACCTGGAACAGAGCCGGGCCGAGACACTCCGGCTGCTGGGGAGTGACATGCCCCAGGCCCAGGCCGCGAGCAGCTCGCCTGCGCCCGCCGCCGCCCCCAAGTCGGAGAAGAAGTCCAAGACCCCGGCGTTGGATCACTTCTGCCGCGATCTCACCCAGCTGGCGGCCGAAGGCCAGCTGGATCCGACGATCGGCCGGGCCAAGGAGATCGAGCGGGTCATGGAGATCCTGGCCCGCCGCAAGAAGAACAACCCGGTGCTCATTGGCGAGCCGGGGGTGGGGAAGACCGCGATCGTCGAGGGCCTGGCCCTGATGATCGCCAACGGCCTCTGCCCCGACGTCCTGAAGGATCACCGGGTGCTGTCACTGGATATGGCGGCGGTCATCGCCGGCACCAAGTACCGGGGGCAGTTCGAAGAGCGGCTCAAGGCGGTGATGAACGAGATCGCCCAGAACAAGCAGATCATCCTGTTCATCGACGAGCTCCATACCCTGGTGGGCGCCGGCGCGGCCGAAGGGGCCATCGACGCGTCCAACATGCTCAAGCCGGCGCTGGCGCGGGGCGAGCTGCAGTGCGTGGGCGC
>CAZXRC010000050.1:7782-20224 GCA_964642475.1 uncultured Gemmatimonadaceae bacterium
GTTCCAGACCGTCATGGTCGATCCACCCAGCATCGACGAGACCATCGAGATCCTCAAGGGGCTCCGCAAGAAGTACGAGGACCACCATCGGGTGGTGATCCCCGACGAGACCCTGGCCGATGCGGCCAAACTCTCGGAGCGCTACATCACCGACCGGTTCCTGCCGGACAAGGCGATCGACGTGATCGATGAGGCGGGCGCCCGGGCCCGGCTGGCGTCGCAGGTGCCGCCGGCCGAAGTGGCGAACCTCAAGGCCGATCTCGAGAAGGTGAACCTGGACAAGGAAGACGCGGTCCGGGACCAGAACTTCGAGCGGGCCGCCGCCCTGCGGGACAAGGAGCGGGACCTCCAGAACCAGATCCGGCTCAAGCAGGAGGAGTGGGAAAAGGAGCGCCAGACCCGCCGCCCGGTGATCAGCGAGGAGGACATCGCCTTCATCGTGTCCCGCTGGACCGGGATCCCGGTCACCCGGCTGCAGGAGGCCGAGGCGGCCCGCCTGCTCCGGATGGAGGACGAGCTGCATCAGAGCGTGGTGGGCCAGGACGAGGCGATCAAGGCCATCTCCCGCGCCATCCGCCGTTCGCGGGCCGGGCTCAAGGACCCGAAGCACCCGATCGGCTCGTTCATCTTCTCCGGCCCCACCGGGGTCGGGAAGACCGAGCTGGCCCGGGCCCTGGCCAAGTTCCTCTTCGCCGATCCGTCCGCGCTCATCCGGGTGGACATGTCGGAGTACATGGAGAAGTTCTCGGTCAGCCGCCTCATCGGCGCGCCCCCGGGCTACGTGGGCTACGAGGACAGCGGCACGCTGACCAAGGCGATCCGCCGCAAGCCCTATTCGGTGGTCCTGCTCGACGAAATCGAGAAGGCCCACCCCGACGTGTTCAACATCCTGCTGCAGGTGCTGGACGAGGGACACCTGACCGACAACTACGGCCGGCTGATCGACTTCAAGAACACGGTCGTGATCATGACGTCGAACGTGGGCGCCCGCGACATCATGCAGGGCAAGACCCTGGGCTTCCACGGCCAGGACTTCAAGGCCAGCTTCGACAAGATGCAGGAGAAGATCAAGGACGAGATCCAGAAGGTCTTCAACCCCGAGTTCCTGAACCGGGTGGACGATCTGATCGTCTTCCATCCGCTGTCCAAGGAGCACATCGCCCAGATCGTTACCATTCTGGTGCGCGAGGTCCAGAAGCGGGTGGGCGAGGAGATTATCAAGCTCACCCCGGCCGCGACCGAGTTCCTGGTGGACCACGGCTACGACCAGAACTACGGCGCCCGGCCGCTCAAGCGGGCGATCCAGAAGTACATCGAAGACCCGCTCAGTGAGAAGATCCTGCTCGGTGAATTCAGCCGCACCGACGAGATCGAAGTCGACGTCGCCCCCGACGGGGAGCGGCTCAGCTTCCGCGCCCTGAGCGGCACCAAGGCCTGACCCTGCCACCGTGACCGGCGACCCTCCGGGGTCGCCGGACTCCTTCCGCATGTTCCGTTCGCGCCCCTTCGCGCTCGTCGCCTGGCTCCTGGCCCTGGGTCCCGCCGCTCTCACCGCGCAGGACCCCGGGGCCCCGCCCCCCCTCGCCGTGGTGGACAGCATCGAGGTGACCGGCAACAGCCGGCTCACCGCGCAGCAGGTGCTGGGCACCTCCGGCCTGGTCCTGGGGCAGCCCACCAACTACCGCGATCTGCAGCGGGCCATCATCGCGCTCTTCAAGACCGGGCAGTTCGACGACGTGTCGATCGGCCAGGTGGATGACAGCGGCGGCAAGGTGCTGCTGCAGATCCGCGTCAAGGAGCGTCCCATGCTCCAGCGGT
Organism: uncultured Gemmatimonadaceae bacterium; assembly: GCA_964642475.1. Classification (GTDB taxonomy): domain Bacteria; phylum Gemmatimonadota; class Gemmatimonadetes; order Gemmatimonadales; family GWC2-71-9; genus JADJOM01. The sequence continues at coordinate 9,601 of CAZXRC010000050.1, forward strand.
GGGCGCTCAAGGGGAACGAGCTCCTCTCCGCCCGAACGCTCAAGGAGAAGATCAAGCTCAGCGACGGCCGGCCGCTCGACCGGGCCGCGGTGGAACGGGCCCGCGCCGCCATCGACTCGACCTACAAGGCGCAGGGCTACTACGCCGCCAGCGTGAAGACCATCGAGACCAGCCCCGCGCCCGGCCAGGTCGGCATCGTGTTCGACATAACCGAAGGCGGACGGGTGGCCATCAGCCAGGTGCAGGTCGAGGGGAATACCAAGTTCTCCGACAAGAGCCTGGTGAAGCATATGGCCACCCGGCCCGAGGGCTTCTTCTGGTGGCAAAAGGGCAAGTACGAGGACGACAAGCTGCAGCAGGACATCCGCGAGCGGCTGCCCAACTGGTACGGCAGCGCCGGCTACATCGACTTCCAGGTGCTCAGCGATTCGATCGAGGTCGACTCCACCCGGGGCAAGGCGGTGCTCCACCTGGCGGTGGAGGAGGGCCAGTCCTACCGGATTGGCGGCTTCCAGATCGCCGGGAACCGGCGGTTCAGCACCGAGGATCTGCTGGCGCTGTACCCCTTCGGCGCCAACGGCGGGGCGGGCCTTCCGTTCAACAGCACCGAGTGGTCGGGCGCCACCGAGCAGGTCACCACGCTCTACAACAACAACGGTTACATCTATGCCCAGGTGGTCCCGGAGGAGGTCCGGCGGACCGGGCCCAATGGCGAGCCGCTGATCGATCTGCGGTGGAACATCCGCGAGGGCCAGCCCGCGACGATCAACAAGATCAACATCGTGGGGAACGACGTGACCCACGAGCGGGTGGTCCGGGAGGCCGTGGTCATGGCCCCGGGCGAGCTGTTCAACCGCGACCGTCTGATCCAGAGCTACCGCAACATCGCCAACCTCGGGTTCTTCCAGCAGCCGATGGCGGCGCCGGACGTGAAGACCATCGAGAATGGGGTGGACGTCGACATCACCTTCCGGGTCGAGGAACGCCGTACCGGCAACATCAACTTCGGCGCCTCGCTGGGGCAGGGCACCGGGCTGGGCGGGTTCCTGGGCCTCGAGGAGCCGAACCTCTTCGGCCGGGGCAAGCGGGGCAAGCTGCTGTGGCAGTTCGGACGGAACATCAATGACTTCACGCTGAGCTACACCGACCCCGCCATCCGCGAGACCCGCACCTCCGGCACCATCACCCTGTTCAACTCCCGGCAGCGGTTCACCGTGGGCGACCTGGGACGGCGCCGGCAGGTCGGCGGCAGCGTGCAGCTTGGCTTCCCCTTCATGGGGTCGCGCTTCACCCGGGTCTTCGGTTCCTACGGGCTGCAGCAGATCAAGTTCACCGGCGGCTCCGAGGACCTCCGGGCCCGCTTCAGCTGCTCCAACTGCACCCGGTCGACCCTGGGCGGCAGCATTGTGCGGGATACCCGTTTCGGCCTGCCGTTCGCGACCGGTGGCGCCCTCACCAGCGTGTCGCTCGAATTCAACGGCGGGGCGTTGGGCGGCACCGGGAACTACCGCAAGCTCGACCTCGAGTCCCGCTACTACGCCCCCCTCGGCACCATGGGCGGCAATGACCAGCTGGGGAGCGGCATCCAGTTCGTGCTGGGTCTGACCGCCAAGAGCGGGTTCATCTTCGGCAACGCCGGTCCCTTCTTCACCGAGCTGTACTCGCTGGGGGGCACCCAGTTCGGCATCCCGCTCCGCGGCTACGACGAGTTCTCGATTACCCCCAACGGCTTCGACCCGACGGCGGGCGGCAGCGCCGCCGCCAGCCCGGACGCCTTCGGCAAGGCCTACGCCGCCTTCACGGTGGAAGCCGGGGCCCGGGTGAGCCAGTCGCTCTACTTCAGCACTTTCCTCGACGCCGGAAACGTCTATCGCACCGCGTCGCAGTACGATCCCAGCCGCCTGTTCCGGGGCGCCGGCTTCGGGGTCGCGGTGCTCTCGCCGCTCGGGCCGATCGGTATTGACCTGGGCTACGGATTCGACCGTGTCACCCGGCTCGGCAAGCCCGATCCGGGATGGAAGCTCCACTTCAAGCTGGGCAATTTCTTCTAGCCGCCCGGCAACCACCATCAGCAGGGAGTCCTCGATGTTCCGTCGCTCGTTCGGCCGGTGTCTCGCCCTCCTCGCGGTCCTGGCCGTGCCTGCCACCCTCTCGGCCCAGTCGGGCACCAAGATCGGCTACATCAACTCCCGTTCGGTGTTGCTGGCCACGCCGGGGTACGCCTCGGCCGAGTCGACCTACAACAAGGAGCTGGCGGGATTCCGGGCCGAGGTGGAGGGACTGCAGAGGACCCTCGACTCGCTGGCCGCCGATTTCGAGCAGAAGTCCGTGATGCTCTCCGCCACCGCCAAGAACGCCAAGCGGAAGGATATCGAGGACCGCCGCACCCGGCTGGAGGCGCGGGCCCAGGAACTGCGCGAGAAGGCTGCCCAGCGGGAACAGGAGCTCATCGCCCCGATCCACACCAAGGTCAACGACGCCATCGAGGGTATCCGGGCCGACGGCGGCTTTGCGATCATCTTCGACGTCGGCGCCAATGACGGGCTCATCGTCACGGCCGACAAGTCGCTCGATCTCACCCAGAAAGTGATCGACAAGGTCAAGGCCAAACCCTGACCACCGAGGCTCCTGCTCCGGCCCCGCTGACCGCCGCGACCCTCGCCGGCCTGATCGGCGGCCGGCTGGAGGGTGACGGCACGGTCGTGCTGCGCCGGTTGGCTCCGCTCGACCGGGCGGGGCCCGACGCCCTCAGCTTCCTCCTCGCTCCCGCCTACCTCCCCGACTGCCGCCGAACGGCGGCCGGGGCCGTCCTCGTGGCCCAGGGGCTCGCCGGGGACCTCACCGGCCCCCGGACCCGGATCGTCGTGAGCCGTCCCGACGAGGCGCTGCAGCGGGCGGCAGCGCTGCTCCACCCGGCTTCGCCACGGCCGGCGGGAGTGGATTCAACGGCGCGGGTCGCCCCCGATGCCGTGGTGCCCGGGGATGCGTTCGTGGGTCCCTATGCCGTGGTGGGCGCCGGGGTGCGACTCGGGGCCAGGGTGACGATCGAGGCGGGGGCGTGGATCGGCGAGGAGGTGGTGATCGGCGACGACTCGGCCGTCGGACCCCATGCCGTATGTTACCCCGGCACCCGGCTCGGCCGGCGGGTAGTGCTCAAGGCCGGCGCGGTGATCGGCGGTCCGGGGTTTCGTTTCCTGACCGGCCCGGAGGGTCACGCCCGGGTACCCCATGTGGGCAGCTGCATTCTGGAGGATGACGTCGAGGTCGGATCCGGGAGTTGTGTCGACCGGGGCTCATTCGAGGACACGATCATCGGGGCCGGAACCAAGATCGACAACCTGGTGCAGGTGGCCCACAACGTCCGGGTGGGAAAGCGCTGTCTCGTGGCCGGCACCACCGGCATCGCCGGCAGTGTCCGGATCGGGGATGACGTCGTCATCGCCGGCGGGGTCGGCATCGCCGATCATGTCACTGTCTCCGACCGGGCGGTGGTCTCGGCCAAGAGCGTGGTCATCGGCACCGTCGAGGAGGGCGCGGTGGTCTCGGGCTACCCGGCCCGGCCTCACCGGACCTTCCTCCGGGCCCAGGCGGCGCTGTACCGACTGCCGGAACTGCTCGATCGCCTGGACCGGATCGCCCAGCCTGAACCGCCCCGTGGCGCGCCGGACGATCGCCCGGCCGGCTGAGGTCCGCGGCATCGGGCTGCACACCGGGGTCCGGGTCTGCCTCCGGATCGAGCCGGCGCCCTCCGGGTATGGCGCGCGATTCGTGCGGAGCGATCGGGCCGGGCGGGAGGTGGCCGCCGACCTCGCCAGCGTGGCGCTGAGCGACCGCCGCACCGCGCTCCGAACCGGGGCGGAGCGGGTCGACACGGTCGAGCACCTGCTGGCGGCGGTCTACACGCTCGAGCTCGACGATCTGCGGGTGGTGCTGGATGGTCCGGAGGTGCCGATCCTCGACGGCTCCTTCGCGCCGTTCCTGGAGCTCCTCGAGCGGGGCGGGGTGGCGGAACAGCCGGGGACGGTCCGGCGCCTGTGGCTCGACCGACCGGTGGAGGTGGAGGAGGGAGCCGCCCGCTACCACGCCAGACCGGCGGAGGGTCTCACCGTCGACCTGGCGCTGGAGTACGCCGAGCCGGTGATCGGACGGCAGCGGGTGCGGATCGCCGCCGACCGGGGCACATTCGCCCGCGAGGTCGCCCCCGCCCGCACCTTCGGTTTCCTGGCCGAGGTCGAATCGCTCCGCGCTCGGGGCCTGCTGGCGGGAGCCAGCCCGGAGTGCGCCGTGGTGCTCTCGCCGGTGGCGGTGCTGAACACCCAGTTGCGCTGGCCCGACGAATTCGCCCGGCACAAGGTCGGCGATCTGATCGGCGACCTGGCGCTCCTCGGTGCCAGGCTCAACCTCGAGATCGTGGCCGAGCGGCCGAGTCATCGTGGTAACCTCACCTGCGGGCGGGCCCTCGCGCGGGCTGCCCGGTTCACGGAGGAATGATGGACGCCGAGAAGATCCTGGAGCTTCTGCCGCACCGCTATCCGTTTCTGCTGGTGGACCGGGTACTCGAAGTGCAGGGGACCCAGCGGATCGTCGGCCTCAAGAACGTCACGTTCAACGAGCCGTTCTTCCAGGGACACTTCCCCGGTCATCCGGTGATGCCCGGGGTGCTCATCGTCGAGGCGATGGCCCAGACCGGGGGGCTGCTCCTGATGGAACAGATACCCGATCGCGCCCGGAAGGTGGTCTACTTCATGGCCCTCGACAACGTGAAGTTCCGCAAGCCGGTGGTGCCCGGCGATCAACTGCGGATGGAGGTCGAGATGCTCCAGTTCCGCGGCAAGATCGCGCGGATGAAGGGTACTGCGCTGGTCGATGGCAAGGTGGCGGCCGAGGCGGAGATGCTCGCGGGGGTGGTCGACAAGTGACTGCGGTGATTCACGCGACCGCGGTGATCGACCCGGACGCCCAACTCGGCGCCGAGATCGAGATCGGTCCGTACGCCGTCATCGGCCCGCGCTGTGACCTGGGCGACGGCTGCCGGCTCGGCCCCCACGTGGTGCTGGAGCGCCAGGTCCGGTTGGGGCAGGGGGTCGCGGTGGGCGCTGGCTCGGTGCTGGGCAGTGACCCGCAGGACCTCAAGTACCGGGGCGAGGAGACCTGGGTCGAGATTGGTGACCGGACCGTGATCCGGGAGCACAGCACGATCCATCGCGGCAGCGCGGCCAGCGGTCTCACCCGGGTCGGCGCCGACTGCTTTCTCATGACCTACGTCCACGTGGCCCACGATTGCCGCATCGGCGATGGGGTGACCATCGCCAATTCGACGCAGCTCTCCGGACACGTCACGGTGGAGGAGCGGGCGACGCTGAGCGGTCTCATCGCGGTGCACCAGTTCGTGACCATCGGCACCCATGCGTTCGTGGGTGGGGCCTCCCGGGTGAATCAGGACCTGCCCCCTTACATCAAGGCGGTGGGGAACCCGGTCGAGCTGTTCGGACTCAACAGCGTCGGCTTGCAGCGGGCCGGGTTCGCTCCTACCGTGCTGGCCGCCCTCAAGCGGGCCTACCGCCAGTTGTTCAACTCCGACCTGCCACGTCCCGAGGCCATCGCCCTGCTCGCCGGCGACGCCGAGGAGTTTCCCGAGGTCCGTCGTCTGGTGGACTTCGTGGGCCACGCCCGCCGGGGCGTCCCCGCGTGAGCCGGCCGCTTCCGGTCGGTGTCATCGGCGTGGGGGCCCTGGGCTGGCATCACGCCCGCCACCTCGCCGCGATGCCCGGGGCCGAGCTGGTGGGGATTTACGATATCCGCCTCGATCGCGCCCGGGAGGTAGCTCGGGCGGTGGGAACGGTGGCCTGCGGCACGCGTGACGAGCTGCTGGCGCGGGTCCGGGCGGTGACCGTCGCCGTACCCACCCCGGTGCATGCCGAAGTCGGCCTGGCGGCCCTCGAAGCCGGGGTCGCCGTCCTGATGGAGAAGCCCATAGCCACGACCCTGGCGGAGGCCGATGCGCTGCTCGCCATGGCGGAGCGCCGGCGGGTACTCCTCCAGGTGGGCCACATCGAGCGGTTCAACCGGGCCCTGCGCGCCGCGGCCCCGTTTCTCGACCAGCCCCGCTTCATCGAGGGCGAACGGCTGGCCCCCTTCCAACCGCGAGGCACCGACGTGCCGGTGGTCCTCGATCTCATGATCCACGACCTCGACCTGATTCTCCATCTTACCGGCGGACTCGAGGCCTGCGAGGTGCGGGCCAGCGGCGCGTCGGTGCTCTCACCCCACCTGGACGTGGCCAGCGCCCGGGTCGAGTTCCCCTCCGGGGCCGTGGCCCAGGTCACCGCCTCCCGGATCGCCCGGGAGCGGGTGCGTCGGCTCCGGATCTATCAATCGGAAGGCTACCTGTCGCTCGATCTCGCCACCGGAAAGGGCGAATTTCTGCGCCTCCGCCACGGCTGGTCGCCGGGCCAGGATGCGAGCCTCGAGGAGGTGGCCGAGCGGATTCCCCTCGAAGCCCCCGCGGCCGACGCGCTCGGTCTCGAGTTGGCCAGCTTCCTCCACGCCGTCCGCGGTGAGCAGGAGGCGGTGGTGAGCGGGGGCGAAGGGCGGGCGGCGCTGGAGCTTGCCCTGCGGGTGACTGACGCCATCCGGGAAGCATCATCGACCACTCCCGCGGATCCATGAGCTCGCCGCCGGGCCGGGCCATTCTGGTCTCGGCGGGGGAGCCCTCGGGTGACTCCCACGGTGCCCCGGTCGTGGCCGCCCTGCGGCAGCAGTTCCCGGGGTTGAGGCTGGAGGGCTGCGGCGGTCCCCGGATGGCGGCCATGGGTCTGGACGTGCTCACCGGAATCGACCGCCTCTCGGCCATGGGGTTTCTCGAAGTGGCCCGCGCGATTCCCCGTCACGGTATGCTGCTCCGCCGACTGGTCCGCCAGGCCACCGCCGGTCGCTACCGGCTCGCCATTCTGATCGACTATCCCGGCTTTCATCTCCGCTTGGGTCGGGCCCTGCGGCAGGCCGGGGTTCCCGTCATTCAGTACATCGCCCCCCAGCTCTGGGCCTGGCGTCCAGGGCGCCTGGCTGCCCTCAGGAACGCGATAAGCCGGCTTGCCGTCATCCTGCCCTTCGAAGCCGATTGGTTCGCCCGGCGAGGCCTCCCGGCGCGCTTCGTTGGCCACCCCCTCCTGGACCGGCTCCGTCCCGACCGGGGGCGAGCCCGGGTTACGCTGCGCCTCGCCCTGGACGACCGGGTCCTGGGTATCTTTCCCGGCAGTCGCCCAGCGGAAATTGCCCAGAACTGGCCGCTCTTTCGGCAGGTGGCCGTGCGGATGATGGCCGAGGGGCGGTGCACCTCGGCCATTGTCGCCGGAACGGCCCAGGGTCGCTATCCGGACCCCGGCCCGATCCGGGTGGTCCGGGAGCAGCCCGAGATGGTCATGGCGGCCGCCACGGCGGCGCTGATTAAGTCCGGCACCAGCACGCTGGAGGCAGCCCTGTGTCAAACGCCGATGGTGGTCGGCTACCGGGCCCGGCGGTCGACCTATGCGATTGCCCGGCGGCTCATGACGGTGGACCGGATCAGCCTGGTCAATCTGGTGGCCGGCGAGGATCTCGTCCCCGAGTTCTGGCATCTCCCGCTCTCCGCCGGCGAGATCGGAGATGCCCTGGCGCCGCTGCTTGATCATGACACCGCCGAGCACCGGGCCCAGCGGGCGGGGCTCGAAGGGGTCCGGCGGAGATTGGGCAGTCCGGGGGCGGCGTCCCGAGTGGTGGAGCTGGCGGGGGAGCTCGAGGCGTGAGGCGTCTTCGCCGCTGGGTGGCCAGCCGGGTGGGACCGCTCCTGGTCCGCGGCCTCGCGTGGACCTGGCGGATCGAGGTGGTCGCCCCGGATCACTGGGCGGCGCTGCTCCGCTCGCGGCGGGCCTATGTCCTCCTCAGCTGGCACGAGTCGCTGTTGCCGGTGCTCTGGCACCATCGGCGGCACGGCATCGCGGCCCTGGTGAGCGAGGCCCGTGACGGGCAGTACCTGGCACGCCTGGCCCGACTGCTCGGCTACCGGCTCATCCCCGGGTCCAGCACCCGAGGCGGGGTACGGGCCCTGAAGGGCGCCATCCGGGCGCTTGAGGACGGGGTGCCGGTGGGCCTCACCCCCGATGGCCCTCGCGGTCCCCGGCGGGTGGTGAAAGCCGGGGTGGTGGCGGCCGCCGGACGGGGCCACGCCCCGATCCTCGCGGTGCACGCCGAAGCGCGGCCTGCCTGGAGGGTCCGGTCATGGGATCGGTTCCTGGTGCCGCCGCCCTTCGCGCGGGTGCGGCTGGCCTACGGGGAACCGTTCATGGTGGAGTGGGATCGGGTCGGGCGGCAGGCCGGCATCGCCCGGGTGACCCGCGAACTCGAAGCCGCCACGAGGCTGGCCGCATGGCCCGACGTCGCAGCGACACCCACCGGCTGATTCGGTGGCTCTGGACCAGCCGACGGCTCGATGCCCGGTTGGCCCGCACCGCGTTGTTGCCGGTGTCCGCCCTCTGGTGGATCGCGATGCGGGCCCGTCGTACCGCCTATGCCCGGGGTTGGCTGCCGGTGCACGACCTGCCGCTCCCGGCGGTGTCGGTTGGCAACCTGACGGTGGGGGGCTCTGGCAAGACCCCCATCGCCATGTGGATCGCGCGATACTACGCCGAGCGGGGGATCACCCCCGGGATACTGCTCCGTGGATACGGCGGTGGCGACGAGACCAAGATCCACGCCCGGAACCTGCCCGACGCGCATGTCGTGGCGGACCCCGATCGGGTGGCCGGCGCGGAACGGGCCCTGGCCCGAGGGGCCAGGGTGCTGGTGCTGGACGACGCGTTCCAGCGGCTCGATCTGCGACCCGACCTGACGGTGCTGGTCGTCAGCGCCGAAACCACCCGGGCGGTGAACTGGCTCCTGCCGGCGGGTCCGTTCCGGGAGGGCTGGGATGCGCTGGAGCGGGCCGATCTGGTGATCGTCACCCGCAAGCGTGCCTCGCGGGATGCCGCTGAGGGGCTCGCGGCCACGCTGCGAGGCCGGGTGCCCGGCCCGGTGGCGGTGGCCCACCTGGGCCTGGCCCGGCTGGAGGGACTAGTGTCGGCCCGGTCGGTGACGCCGGGGTCGCTGGCTGGCCGGCGGGTGGTTGCGGCCTCGGCCATCGCGGATCCGGAGGGCTTCGTGGCCCAGACCAAGGCGACCGGCGCCGCGGTACAGGTGGCGACCTGGAAGGATCATCACGAGTATCGCCAGGAGGACATCGCCTGGCTGGCCCACGCCGCCCGGCGGGCCGACCACGTGGTCATCACCGAGAAGGACGCGGTGAAGTTGCGCGACCAGTGGCCCTCCGACGCCCCCGAGCCGCTGGTGGCCGTGTTGGATCTCACGTGGGAGGAGGGCGGCGACGCGATCGCCGTGGCGCTCGACGCGGTGGTGACACCGCCCGAGCGCCTGTAACGTCTAACGGAGAAGCTATGACCTCGACCAGTCCGCGCCCCAGTCAAACCGTCATCCGGCCCGACAAGGACCATTTCCTCGAGGCGGAAAACCCCTTCGAGGAGATGATGTCCCGCTTCGACGTCGCGGCGACGCGACTGGGCCTCGAACCCGGGCTCTACAAGATCCTCCGCACGCCGGAAAAGCAGATCACCGTGGCGGTGCCGGTGCGGCTCGACAACGGCGAGGTGGAGGTCTACACCGGCTACCGGGTGATCTACAATACCTCCCGGGGGCCGGCCAAGGGCGGTATCCGCTTCGACCTGCAGGTGACCCAGGAGGAGGTGAAGGCCCTCGCCGCCTGGATGACCTGGAAGTGCGCCGTGGTGAACCTGCCGTTCGGCGGGGCCAAGGGCGGGGTGGTGTGCGACCCCTCGGGCATGAGCAACGGGGAGATCGAGCGGCTCACCCGCCGCTATACCTCCGGGATTATCGAGACCCTGGGTCCCGACAGCGACGTGCCCGCCCCCGACGTCAACACCAACGAGCGGGTCATGGCGTGGGTGATGGACACCTACTCCATGCACAAGCGCCATACGGTCACGGCCGTGGTCACCGGCAAGCCGATCGAAATGGGCGGCTCGCTCGGGCGCCGCGAAGCCACCGGGCGCGGCTGCATGCTGGTGACACGGGAGGCGCTCAAGCGGCTCAAGCTGCCGGTGCAGGGTACCCGGGTGGCGGTGCAGGGCTTCGGTAACGTGGGATCGGTGGCGGCGGATCTCATGGCGAAGCAAGGCATGGTCGTCGTCGCGGTGAGCGACAAGTCGGGCGGCATCTACAACCCCAGGGGGCTCGACCTCGCCGACGTCTTCGAGCACGTCCGGGGGAAGAAGCTCCTCAATGCCTACCGGAACGCCCAGCAGATTACCAACGACGAGCTCCTGACCCTCGAGTGCGATGTGCTGGTGCCCGCCGCGCTCGAGAACGTGATCCACAACGAGAACGCGGGACGGATCAAGGCCCGGATCATCTGCGAGGGGGCCAACGGCCCCACCACCGCCGCGGCCGACGAAATCCTGCAGCAGAAGGGGATCTTCGTCATCCCCGACATCCTGGCGAACGCCGGTGGGGTCACGGTGAGCTACTTCGAGTGGGTCCAGGACCGGGGCGGCTACTTCTGGGACGAGGAGACGGT
>CAZXRC010000051.1:0-19243 GCA_964642475.1 uncultured Gemmatimonadaceae bacterium
CCCGCCGCACGCCCCCGCCCCGCCACTCCCCTCACTTCGTCAGGCTGATATCCCCCGACCCGGTCTCCACCGAGATCCGGCCTTTGCCCTCCCCCAGCCGTCCCCGGATGTTCCCCTCGCTCTTGCGGATGAGCTGCAGCGGAAAATCGATCGTGAGCTCGCCGCTCCCGGTGTCGAGGTCCACGGTGGCGTCGACCCCCTCCGGCAGCCGCAGGGTGACGTCGCCCGAGCCGGTTTCCACGACCGCGGTGCCGGGGGTGCTCCGCAGGGTGGCCCGCACCGAGCCGCTGCCGGTATCGATGTCGAGCGAGGAGGTGGTCACCTCCGTCAGCTCGATGTCGCCCGAGCCGGTGTCCACCTTGAGCTGGTCGGCGGTGACGTCGCTCAACTCCACCCCGCCGCTGCCGGTGTCGATGTCGAGCGAGCCGCTCTTGAACCCGCGCACCAGCACGTCGCCCGACCCGGTGTCCAGGCTGGCAGTGCCCTCCGCGCTTTCCATCCGGAGATCGCCCGACCCGGTGTCGAGGTGCAGCTGTCCCCGGGTGCCCCGGGTCGCGATACTGGCGCTGGCAGCATCGATCCGCAGGTCGCCATCGACATTGGTGACGTCGACCCGCCCGACCCCCACGAATACCGCGATCCGCTTCCCCGCCGGAACGGTGATCCGCAGGTTCGCGGCCGCCTCCAACCCGTCGCCCTCGCCCCGCACGGTGATCCGGCGGCCCTCATGCCGGCTCCAGCGCCGCTCATCGTCGTCGCCGTTCCCATAGCTGCCCCAGGTCCCGTCGTCCCGCACCTTGAACTGGGTGCTCGAGCCCCGGCCCAGCGGCCGGTAAACGATCCGGTCGTCGGGATAGCGCACCAGCAGGGCCGACCGCCCCCGGATATCGCTGGTCTCCACCTTGAGGCGCCCGGCGTCGGCGCCGACCGGAGTGACCTGGACCGTCACGCTGGCGCCGCTCCCACCCTGGATGACCGCTTCGCCCACCAGGTTGTAGACGGCCACCGCGTTCCCCGTGAGGGTGTAGTTGGTGGACTGGGCCGACAGACCCGGGGCGGCCGCCAGGGCCAGAAGAGTCAGGGGAACAACGTGCTTCACGGAGCCGCTCCAGGGTGAGGGTGTCCCGGTTGGACAGGGCGGGGGAGCCGGGGGTTGGAAACGAGTCGCCTCGGGGTGGTGGTGGGGCACCGGGGGTGGGCCGTCGCTAACTCCCCCGTCGGGGTCCCCAGCGACCGGGTGCCTGCGCCAGATCCCGCCACCCGCCGCCGGGCGAGGGCGGGGACTGAAGATATCGGCCCCCGGACCGATACCTACCCGTAGGATGCCTGCGCGACGATTGCCTGGGGAGTCGTCCCCCGGACGACGACCCTCACGACCACCCCGACCCGAGTCCCCGTGGACATCTTCGTAGCCCGCCAGCCGATCTTCGACCGTCGGCGGAACGTGGTTGCCTACGAGTTGCTGTTCCGCTCGGGGATGCAGAATGCGTTCGGCCAGAGCGATCCCAACAGGGCGTCGGTCCAGATGATGGACACCACCCTGTTGGGCTTCGGGCTCGACAGCCTGGTGGGCGACAAACAGGCCTACTTCAACGCCTCGCGCGACGTGCTGGTGCACGAGCACTGGGCGGTCCTGCCACCGAGCCGCTCGGTCATCGAGGTGCTCGAGTCCATCACGCCCGACGCCGAGGTGGCGGCCGCCTGCGCCGGCCTCAAGAGGTCCGGGTACCGGCTGGCGCTCGATGACTTCGTCTTCCGCCCGGAGTACGAGCTGCTGCTGCCGATGGTCGACGTGGTGAAGGTCGATTTCCTGGTCACCACCGGCGCGGCCCGGGCCGACCTGGCCCGGCGGTTCGCGGCCCGGGGAATCACCATGCTGGCGGAGAAGGTGGAGACTTACGAGGAGTTCCGGGCCGGGCTCGACGCGGGATACGATCTCTTCCAGGGCTACTTCTTCTGCCGGCCCGAGATGTTCAAGGGGAAGGACATCCCCGCCTCCAAGACCAACCTCCTCCGCCTGATGCAGGAAATCAACCGGCCCGACCTCGAGTTCGATCAGCTCGAAGCGCTGATCAAGGGCGAGGTGACCCTCTCGGTCCGCCTGCTTCGCTTCCTGCGGTCCGCCGGCTTCGGCTGGCGGCACGAAGTGGAAACCATCGAACAGGCGCTTCGGATTCTGGGGGAGCGGGCGGTTCGGAAGTGGGCCTCCCTGGTGGTCCTGACCCTGATCGGGGAAGACAAGCCGCCGGAGCTGGTGACCACCACCCTGGTCCGGGCCCAGCTGTGCGAGCAGCTCGGCGCCGAGGCGGCACTCCCCGAACGGCAGGCGGACCTCTTCCTGGTCGGGCTTCTCTCGACGCTCGATGCCATGCTCGACCGGCCGATGGCGGAGGTGCTGGAGCAGCTGGCGGTGAGCCCCGGCGTGCGGGAGGCGTTACTGGACGGGGACAACCTCCTGAAGGACACCCTCGAGCTGGCGATCTCCTACGACCGGGGCGACTGGTCCCGGGTCCGGAGCCTGGCGCCCAGGATCGCCTATCCGGAGCCCGCCATTCCCGAAGCGTACCGCCATGCGGTGGAGTGGGTGCACCGGCTGACCGCCCCGGGGTAGCGGTCCGGTCCGCCCCTGCGCCCTCAAGCCCGCCCCGTCCCGGGGCGATACTCGAACCTGAGTCAGAGCCGTCCGGAAACGTCACCGAGCGCCTGGGAGGCCGGTATTCTCACCGCCAGCAGCAGCAGCAGCAGCGAGATCTTCGTGGCCCGCCAGCCGATCTTCGACCGGCGGCAGGAGGTGTTCGGCTACGAGCTGCTGTTCCGCTCGAGCTCCGAGAACGCGTTTCATCACGACAACCTCGACCAGGCCTCCTTCGAGATGCTGCACACCAGCCTGCTGGGCTTCGGGCTGGACGTGCTGCTGGGTGACAAGGTCGGCTTCGTGAACGCTTCGCGCGAGGTGCTGACCCAGGAGTTCTACCTGGTGCTCCCCCGGGATCGGACCGTGATCGAGTTGATCGACGGGGTCGAGCCCACCGCCGAGGTGGTCGGGGCCTGCGAAGGGCTCAAGCGGGCCGGCTACAAGCTGGCCCTCGACGACTTCGTGCGCCGCCCCGAGATGGTGCCTCTCACCGAGCTGGCCGACATCATCAAGGTCGACCTGCTGCGCACCGCTCCCGCGGAGCGCCGGGCGATCGTGCGGGAGTTCGCGCCCCGTCGGGTCAAACTGGTGGCCGAAAAGGTGGAAACCCGGGCCCAACTGGCCCAGGCGATGGAGGAGGGCTTCACCCACTTCCAGGGCTTCTTCTTCTGCGAGCCGGAGGTGCTGTCCGCCGCGGACGTGCCGGCCTACAAGCGCAACTGTGTCCGCTTCATGGCGGAGCTCAATCGGCCCGAGCTCAACTTCGACCGGCTGGAGGAAGTGATCCGGCAGGAGATGGCGCTGGCGGTGAAACTGCTCCGCTACCTCAACTCCGCCGGCTTCGGCTGGCGCCACGAGGTGACATCGATCCAGCATGCCCTGCGGGTGCTGGGGGAGACCGCCGCCCGCAAGTGGTGCTCGCTGATCGCGCTGACGGTGCTGGGCGACGACCGGCCCTCGCAGCTGGTAGTGCAGGCGTTGGTGCGGGCCATGTTCGCCGAGCAGGTGGCGCGGGAGGCGGGCTTCGGCTCCCGGTCGTCCGACCTCTTCCTGATCGGGATGCTGTCCGCCCTCGAAGTGCTGATCGGTCGCCCGATGGCCGAAGTGCTGACCCAGATCCCCGTGAGTCACGAGATCCGCGACACCCTCCTCGGCCGGAGCACGACACTCTCACCGATCTGGGGGCTGGTGCTGGCGTACGAGCGGGCCGAATGGGACCAGGTCCGGCAGCTCTCGACCCTGGCCGAGGTGTCGACCGGACGGCTGCCGGGACTCTACCGGGACGCGGTCCAGTGGGTCGACCGGATCTATCGGGCCTGAGCAGCGCTGCCTTGGGGGCGGGAATGCCACTCAGGGCTTCTCCGCCTGCCAGGCCACCTTGCCGCCAAGAATCGTATAGACCACCGTCGTCCCGGGGATACTGTCCTCCGGCACGGTCATGATGTCGCGGGACAAGACCGTGATGTCGGCCAGCATTCCGGGCATGATCCGGCCCTTCTCGCTCTCCTCGAACGCCGCGTAGGCGTTGCTGACGGTGTAGGCCCGGAGCGCCTCTTCCCGGGTCAGCTTCTGCGCGGGGTAGAACTCGGAGCCGTCCGGCAGTCGGCGGCGCACCATCGCATCGAACGACGCGATCGGATTGGCGTCCTCCACCGGGACATCGGTGCCATTGGTGACCACTGCCCCGCTGGCGAGGAGCGAGCGCCACACGTAGGCCCCGGCCTCGGCCCGGGCCGGTCCCAGCCGCTTGAGCACCCAGGGTCCGTCCGATGTCGCGTGAATGCCCTGCATCGAGGCGATGACTCCCAGCGTCGCGAAACGGGGCACGTCGGCCGGATCGAGATGCTGGGCGTGCTCCACCCGCCACCGGAGCCCGGGCTGCCCTCCGGTCACCCGCTGGTAGACGTCCAGTACCTCCCGATTGGCGCGGTCGCCGATGGCATGGGTGGCCACCTGAAAACTGTCGGCCAGGGCGATCCGGGCCCGCTCTTCCAGGACCCGGGGTGGCGTGGTGGCGAGACCGGTGCTGGACTTGAGGTCCTCGTATGGCGCCAGGAGCCACGCCCCCCGCGAACCGAGTGCGCCGTCCGCCACCAATTTGATGGCCCGGACGGTGAGGAAATTGTTGCCCGCCCCGACCATCCGATATGCCGGTAACCGGGCCCGGAGACTGTCGCTGCTCTCACCCCCGACCATTACATACAGCCGCACCGGGAGCCGGCCCTCTTCGGCCAGCCGCTTGAAGAGGTCGATGGTGGCGAACGAGCTGCCGGCATCGTGGAAGCTGGTGATGCCATTCGAGAGGAGGTCCTCTCCCGCAAGCGCTACCATCTTGAGCGCCTCCGCCTCCCGGTCGGCGTCCGAGCGGTTGGCTTCCCACTCGGCCAGCTTCTTCCGCACCAGCTGCTGCGCGGTTTCCCGCAGTACGCCGGTCGCCTCGCCGTCGGGGCCCCGCAGGATCTCGCCGCCGGGAGGGTTCGGTGTATTTCGCGTGATGCCGGCCAGCTTGAGCGCCAGGCCGTTCACCATCGCGGCATGCCCGCTGGCATGGACCAGGAAGACGGGGTTGTCGGGCGAGACGCTGTCGAGACTGGCGTGCAGCGGCATCCCTTCGATGGCGGGCACCGGCACGGTGTCCCATTTCTCCTGGTGCCAGCCCCGGCCGGACACCCAGGCGCCAACCGCGATGTCGCCGGTGCTGGCCTGTACCAGCGAGACGATGTCGCTCCAGGCGCGGGCCCGGGTAAGATTGAGCCGCAGTCGCGACTGGCCCAGACCCATGAAGTGGCCGTGACCCTCGATGAACCCGGGGATCGCGAGCCGCCCCGCGAGGTCGATCCGGCGCGTCGCGGGGCCCGCCATCGCCTCGATGATGGGATCGGCCCCCACGCCGATGATCCGATCGCCCCGGATGGCAATGGCCGCGCCGGTGGGGTAGGCGCTGTCCATCGTCACCACCTTCCCGTGGAGCAGGATCAGGTCGGCGGGGTTGGCGGGTGTTTGGGGGGAGCTGCAGGAGGCCAGCAGGAGGGCGCCGAGCGCCAGAGCAGTGGGTCGCAGAGAGGTCATCGCAGGATGCGGGTGTGCAGGCGTCCTTCGGGATGCTGGGCAGCCTCGAGCGCGAGGGAGGGATCCACCGCGCCCGCCTGCCCGATCAGGCGGCCGACCACGTCCGCCGGGGCCGCCGTCGGGACGAGTGCCAGGGCGAGACTGAGGCCTCGGCCCCGGGTGAGGGGTGCATCGGCCAGGGCGCTCCAGGCCGTCACCGTCGCCGGTTCCCGCACCGCGACCAGCGGGATCGCGCCGCCGTCGTCCGGGAGGCGGGCACTTATTGGCACGTCGAGCCGGGTCGCGAGCTCGGACCAGGGCTCCGACCCGTCGACGGCGACCAGCACGGTGAATGACCAGCCGAGGTCCGAGGCCAGCTGGGCGAAACCCTGCAGGAGCTCGCGCTCGGTAGCGGGGGCGCCAGTGGCGCAGGACAGCGGAACCCCCCCGGTCTCGGCAAACCAGTGCCGCGCCGGGGTCAGGGTCTCGGGACGGAAGCCGGGGAACGCGGCGTAGCGCCGTGTGCGCCGGAGCTCGCGCTCGGCGGCGAGCCGCTGGGCCGGGAACTCCGCCGCTTCCGCCGCGCCCTCGAACGCCACCTCGGCGGCGAGGTACCGGCCGGCTTGGCGCAACACCTGGCCGCGAAGGTGCAGCGTGCCGCCGTGGGGCTCCAGGGCAAAAGCCCGGTCGAGCGCCATCAACGCCCGGGTCAACTCGCCGATCCGAAACGCGGCGTAGCCGGCTTCGTGCCAGACCAGCCCGAGGTCGGGGTCGAGGCCGGCCGCGGTGTCGAGCGCCTCGAGCCCCTCGCGGTAGCGGCCCAACTCCACCAGCGCCGCTCCTTTGAGAGCGGCGGGGAGGGCATCGTCGCCGAACTGCTCCGCCGCCTGGGCGCTCAGCGCCAAAGCGTCAGCGTAGCGTTCGGCGTGCCGCAGCAACTCGAAGTACTCGACCCAGACCTGCTTGAGGTCGGCATGCGTCAGCAGCAGCGACTGGTATCCCGACTCGGCCTCCTCGATCCGCCCCTCCTGCAGCAGCCGGCGCGGCCGCGAAAGCAGCCGGTCATGCGGCGCGCCGGAGAACACCCGGAATTGATCGGTCGAGTACATGGGCGCGAATGTATCGCGGGGCTTCGGTTCCGCTAGGGGAAGGTACCGGGTCAATGGGAAGGCAGGAGTGACGTGACACCGCCGGTGCAGTACCGGCGGGCCCCACCGGATACCCGCGCTGGTCCACGCGGGCGCACCCGGGGTCGCCCACTAGCCCATGACTGTTCCAGGGATAGAATTCCTGCATGAAATCCACCCTCGCCAAGACGGAACAGACGCGCCTCCTCGGTGAACTCACCGAGTTCCTCTCGATTCCCAGCATCAGCGCCCTGCCCAGCCACGCCACCGACTGCCGCGCCGCCGCCGACTGGCTGATCAAGGACCTCAAACGACTCGGCTGCCCGGTGGTCCAGCTGCTGGAGGGCGACGGCCATCCCCTGGTCTGGGCCCAGAGCCCTCGGGTCGATGGGGCTCCCACTCTGCTCATCTATGGGCACTACGATGTCCAGCCGGTGGACCCGGTGGACGAGTGGGTCTCGCCACCCTTCGCGCCGGAGGTCCGGAACGGGAAACTGTTCGCCCGGGGCTCGGCCGACGACAAGGGCCAGGTCTTCTGCCTCCTGCGGGCCTATGAGGCGGTGCTCGATCAGGGCGGGAATCCACCCCTCAACGTCAATTTCATCTTCGAGGGGGAAGAAGAGTGCGGCGGGCACGTCATCGACGACATTCTCCAGCGCGAGCCGGAGCGCACCCAGGCCGACGCGGCCCTGGTCTGCGACATGTCCTACTATGCCCCCGGCATCCCCGCGGTGTACACCGCTCTTCGCGGGATGTGTTACGCCGAGATCACGGTGCGCACTCTGCAGCGGGATCTCCACTCCGGCACCTACGGCGGAGTGGCGCCGAATGCCATCGAGACGCTGGCTCGGCTCCTCACCGATCTCAAGGATGCCGACGGGCGGGCCCGCATCCCCAAGCTCTACAAATCGGTGATCCCACCGACCAAGACGGAACTTCGGGCGTGGAAGCGGCTCCCGTTCGACAAGAAGAAGTATCTCAGGGAGGAAGTGACGGGGAAGGCGCTGACCGGGCTCAAGAAGCGCTCGATCTTCGAGCGGACCTGGGCCCTGCCGACCTTCGAAATCCACGGGATCCGGGGCGGTTTCGTGGGCGAAGGCGCCAAGACCGTCATCCCTGCCGTCGCCACCGCCAAGGTCAGCCTGCGACTGGTGCCGGGACTCGCGTTCGGCCACGTGGCCAAATGGCTCGAGCGCGCCGCCAGGGCCGCGGCTCCCGCGTGGGCCGAGGTGGAGGTGAAGATCCTGCACGGCGGGGACCCGGTCCAGGTGGACGTGATGCACGCGTCGTTCGGCGTGCTGGACCAGGCCTTCAAGGAGGTGGTCGGCCGGCCCCCGGTGCGGGTCCGGGCCGGGGGCTCGATCCCCATCATCCCGCGGCTGGGCCAATCGGGCGCGCCGGTGATTCTCACCGGGATCGGGCTCCCGGACGACGGGCTCCATTCTCCCAATGAGAAGCTGGATCTATCGCAGTTGTGGGAGGGAATCCGGGTGTTCGGGCGGTTTATGGAGAAGATGGGAGGGAAGTAGCCGGCGGTCCTACCGCTCTTCCACGTCATCATCCAGGATCTGCTGCTCACTGCTGCTGCGACGCCCGCCGGGATACTGGGTCTCGGTGCGGGCCTGCAGCTCGTCGATGCCGAGCACCGCGCGCACCGACGCCACGACACCGGCGACGACGTCGTCGGCCCAGTAGTCGTCGGGGCGCTGGTCGGGGGGGACGGTGCGGGCGCAATTCTCGAGGTAGCTCACCGCGGTGGTCACCCACTCCCCCTGGGCGGAGGGAACCAGGGCCCACGAGGCGGTGGACTTGAGTTCCATTTCGGTGAGGGCCGCCAACTGCTTTTCCAGCCCTTCCGCCACGGCGGCGGAGGCCAGCCGCTTGGCGACCAGGGCCAGAATCTGGGCGCGCTCGGCCTCCTGCGGCCCGGGGAGCGGGGCGAAGAAGTTCCGCTGGTCGGCGACCATTTCACCCAACCGGATCGTCACGGCGCGCACCGCCGGCTGCAGGGCAGGCGGCGCCTCCCGGGCCCACCCGTGGGCGGCCTTCAGGATCGACTGGCAGAGTTGGTCCGCCTGGGCCTCAGGCGACCGGCGCTCGGTCGGGGCAGTCATACGGTAGGATCATGCCCCGGATTGCCGGGAAAGACAAGACGGGCGGCGCGAATCTCGGCGCGCCGCCCGTCCGGTCTTGACAACCGGGGTCCCTTTTGATCTCGACCCTCGCAGCACGACGCCGTCGTGCCGGCTTCAGCCTGCCGGGCCTCGCGCCGGGGGCCCCGCCGCATGCGGGCCGGGTCCGGCCGTCCGTAGCGCTCCTCCAGCCACGGCTCTCCCCGCATGTGGTAGCCGTTCTGCTCCCAGAAACCGGGGTAATCCTGGTCCAGGAATTCCAGCCCCGTGACCCACTTGGCGCTCTTCCAGAAGTAGAGGTGCGGCACCAGCAGACGCACCGGGCCGCCATGCTCCGGATCCAGGTCCTGTCCGTTGTGCTTGAGGGCCAGCAGGTTCCCCGGCCGGAGCAGGTCTTCCACCGGCAGGTTCGTAGTGAACCCGTGCTCGGCGTGTACCAGCACGTGGGTGGCGGTGGGCCGGAGCGCCGCCGGCTCCACCAGTGCCCGGATCGGCACGCCCTCGAACAGATTGTCGTAGCGGCTCCACCGGGTGACGCAGTGGATATCGCAGGTCGTCTCCTGCCGCGGGAGCTGGAGCAGTTCCTGCCAGGTCAGGGTGAAGGGGCGCTCTACCTCGCCCGTGATGGCAAAACGCCAACGGGCCGTGTCCACCGTCGGCACAGTCCCGTAGTGCAGCACCGGCCACTTCTGGGTAAGGATCTGTCCGGGGGGAAGCCGTTCGCGGTCCCGGGTTCGGACATCGATGTGGTCGGTCATGGCAGGGCAACGCTCACTGGGGGCGGTTGGTTCCCGCTCAGGCGGCAAGGCGGCAAAGCGGCAAGGCGGAGAGTAGGCAAGGCAAGGCCGTCAGGGGGTGAGAGCGCTGAGTTCCTCCGCCTCCGGAGATAGATCGAAGACCTCACCAAAGGCGGCGAGGATCGCCCCTGTGGTCTCCCGCCGCAACTCGGTTTCCGAGAGCACTCCGGCCGCTTTGCCGCCTGGCCGCCTTGCCGCCTCCCCCTTCACCGACGTCATCTCCACCCCCTGGATGCCGCACGGGACGATCATGCCGAATCCATCGAGCCGGTTCGTCACGTTGAGGGCGAAGCCATGGGTGGTGACCCAGCGGCGTACGTGGATGCCGATGCTCGCGATCTTCCGCCCGCCGGTCCACACCCCGGTGTATCCCGCGTTGCGTTCGGCCCCGATCTCCAGCCGCGCCAGGCCGCGGATCAGGGTCTCCTCCACCTGCCGCAGGTACCAGTGCAGGTCGGGCCGGTGTTGCTGCAGGTCGAGAATGGGATAGCCCACCAGCTGCCCCGGGCCGTGCCAGGTCACGTCGCCGCCCCGTTCGACCTCCACCACCGTAAGCCCCCGCCGGCGTAACTCGTCCGGCGCCAACGGAAGGCTCTCGGGCCTGGTCCCGCGTCCCAGTGTCACCACCGGCTCGTGTTCCACCAGCAGCAGCAGGTCGCGGTCGATCTCCCCCGACGCCCGCAGGTCGCACAGCGTGCGTTGCAGCTCGTGGGACTCGGCGTAGGGGAGGTGTCCCAGGTCGACCACCGCAAGGGGACGCGTCATGAGGCGCGGCGTCCCGCCGCGACCTTGCGGCTCAGGAGGGCACAACCGCCGACGCACAGCCCGGCGTACAGCAGCAGCCCGATGCGCCCGCCCAGATTATCCGGGATGGCGGCCGCGAGGACCACCAGCAATCCCATCCCGCCGGCCACTGCGGCAAATCCCCACCGGCGCCAGGGGGAAGTCAGGGGACGGGTCAGGAGCCAGGCCGTGAGGGTGGCGATGGTGGGGGTACCGAGGAGGGCGCCGACGAGCAGGACGAACACCGAGCCCGGGGCCCGCTGTCCCTCCGGGGCCGGCACCAGCGGCTGCAGGGTCCGCACTCCCCAGAGGAGCACCGTGCCGGTAGCTCCGCCGAGGAGCGCGCTGAACGCGACGGCGCGGACGGCGATCCCGACATGATGGGGGGCCGCCGGCTCCCCGGAGATGCTGGTCTCAGCCTGATCCACGCTACCTCGCCGCTCGATCCGAGTCCCTGACTGTCGCGTGACTCGTGACTTCGACTCAGATATGCACCACCCGTCCCATGCTGTCGAGCGCCGCCTCGGCGATCGCTTCCGACAGGGTGGGGTGGGCGTGGATCGCCAGGTCGACCTCTTCCACGGTGTACTCGTTCTCCCGCGCGACGGCCAGCTCGTGGATCATCTCGGAGGCGTGACCGCCCACGATGTGGGCTCCCAGGATCTCGCCGTACTTCTTGTCGCGGATGATCTTGACGAAGCCCTCGGTCTCGTTCGTGGCACGCGCCCGGCCGTTGGCGCTGAACGGAAAGCGGCCCACCTGATAGTCCAACTTCTTTTCCTTGCACTGCTCCTCGGTGAGCCCGATGCTCGCCACTTCGGGGTGACAGTAGGTCACCGACGGGACATTGTCGTAGCGGATGGGATGGGGGTGCTGGCCCGCGATCCGCTCGGCGACCACCATGCCCTCGCGGCTCCCCTTGTGGGCCAGCATCGGGGGCCCCGCCACGTCACCGATGCAGTACACCCCCTTGGCGGTGGTCTCCAGGGTGGCGGGATCGACCTTGACGAAGCCACGGTCAGTCAGCTGCACCCCGGCCTCCTTGAACCCCATGTTCTCGGTGTTCACCGCCCGCCCCGCCGCCATCAGGACTTTCTCCGCCTCGACCGTCTGGGTCTTGCCGCCGGCCTCGATGGTCAGTACCACCCGGTCCTTGCCTACCTCGGCCTTGGTGACCTTGGCCCCGGCGTAGACGTCGATCCCCCGCTTGCGATAGCTCTTGGCGACCGTATCCGAGCACTCCGAGTCCTCGAGGGGGAGCATCCGGGGCAGCGCCTCGATCAGCGTCACCTTGCTGCCGAAGGCGTTGAAGATATCGGCGAACTCGCACCCGACCGCGCCGGCGCCGATCACCGCCAGGGTGGCCGGGGCCTTCTCCAGGAACAGGGCTTCGTCGGAGCTGATGACAGTGGTCTTGTTGATCTCGAGCCCGATCTGGGGGATTCCCTTCACCCGCGAGCCGGTGGCGATGATCACCGCCTTCATCGCCTCGTGCGTGTCGCCGCCCACCTTCACTCGCTTGCCCTGCGCCAGCGAACCCTCGCCCCGGAGCACGGTCACCTTGTGCTTCTTCATCAGGAACTCGACGCCCTTCGAGTTCTGCTCCGCCACCTTCCGGGAGCGCTTCATGGCCACGCCGAAATCGGTCTTGACCTCGCCCACCGCGATGCCCAGGTCCTTCGCCTCATGGGCGATCACCTGCGCGGTGCGGGCGCTGTAGAGCAGCGCCTTGGTCGGGATGCAGCCGATGTTGACGCAGACCCCGCCGAGTTTGTCCCGTTCCACCACCGCGGTCGACAGGCCGAGCTGCGCCGAGCGGATGGCCGCGACGTAGCCCGCGGGGCCACCACCGAGAATGATCACGTCAAAGGTTGCCACGAGACGACTCCAGGTAGAAGAAGGCGCGGGGCCGGATCAGTGGCCCAGCCGGAATCCATAGCCGGCGAACAGGGCGAGCACCCGGTTCTTGACGTCGGCCTCCGCGGCGCTGTCGTCGATCGACGTCAGGCCGAGCTGATAGCGAAGCCCGAAGGTGAAGCGGCCGATATCGAGCCCGCCGCCGAAGATCGCCGAGAACTGCACCGATTTGGTCGCCGCACCGACGGTGGGGTCGTCACAGTCGGCTTCGGCGCTCTGGCTGGCGTTCTCCGCCCGCACCTTGCACGAGACCTTGAATCCTACGCCCGGGCCCGCGATCACGTATGGGCGCAGATTGCCGTTGCCCTGGAGTGGGGCGCCCAGCTTGAGCAGGACGGGGACCTCCAGGTAGTCGACCTTGAGGGTGCCCGTTGCGCCCCCGCCGAGGTCGACCGAGGTGCCTTCCTGGGAGAACGCCGCACCCGGGACCAGCGCGACATAGCGCCCCAGCGGAAACGACGCGAAGAGGCCGGCGTGGAAACCGGTCCGGGTGTCCACCCCGGAGACATCGTCCCCGCCGAATTTGGCGAAATTGACCCCGCCGATCGGACCGATCAGGGTCTCCTGCCGGGCCTGGGCCAGGAGCGGGGCAGTGTTCAGGGCCACCAGCAGCAGGCCGGACAGGCGGCGGAGCATGGGACCTCCCGGATTCAGGGCTACCACACCAGGGCCAGCGGATTTTCCAGCATCTGCTTGAGGGTCCTGAGAAATGCCGCGCCGGTCGCGCCATCGATCACCCGATGATCGCAGGAGAGCGTCACCCGGAGCCGCCGCCGCGGAACTACCGCATTGTTCACCACTGCCGGTTTCTGCACGACGCTGCCGATGGCCAGGATCCCCGCCTCCGGCGGATTGATGACCGCCGTAAACTGGTCGATGTCGAACATGCCGAGGTTGGAGACCGAGAAGGTGCCACCGGTGTACTCCTCCGGTTTGAGCCGCCGCTCCCGGGCCCGCCCTGCCAGATCCTTCGCCTCGGCCCCAATCTGGCGCAGCGACTTCTGGTCGGCGAAGCGGATCACCGGGGTGATCAGGCCATCCTCGACCGCCACCGCCATGCTGATGTGCACGTCGTTCCAATAGCGGATCCGGTCGTCCTGCCACCAGGCGTTGCAGGCGCGGTGCTGCCTGAGCGCCAGGGCCACCGCCTTGATGATGATGTCGTTGAAGGAGACCTTCTGCTCCGGGGCCGCCTGATTGAGCGCCTCGCGCGCCTCCGACACCCGTTCCATGTCGATCTCGGTGGTGAGATAGAACGTGGGGACCGGGCCAATAGATTGGGCGAGCCGCTTGGCAATGGTCTTCCGGATCTGGGTGAGGGGCACATCCTCGAAGCCGGAGGAGGACGGTGGCTGGGCCACGCCTCCCGCCGCGGGCGGTGACGCCCCCGCGAGGTCGCGGACGACGATCCGGCCTTCCGGGCCCGAACCGCGCACCCCCGCCAGGTCCACCCCACGCTCCGCCGCTACCTTCCGCGCCAGGGGCGAGGCCTTCACCCGGCCGCCGAGGTTAACCGCTCCAGCGGCCACGGGGGCGGCTGGGGCGGGAGCTGGCGCCGCGGACACCGACGGGGCAGGTGTCACAGGCCTGGCCGCGGACGCCGCCGGCTTGGCGCCGCCGCTTACCAGGGCGCTCGCATCTTCTCCCGCCGCGCCGATCACCCCGACCACCTGACCCACCGGGACGGTGGTGCCTGGCGTGATCGCCTGCTTGAGGAGCACCCCGGCCGCCCGGGCCTGCAGGTCCATCACGGCCTTGTCGGTCTCCACCTCGGCGAGGATATCGCCGACCGCGACGCTGTCGCCCTCGCTCTTCTTCCACTCGACCAGACGCCCCTCTTCCATCGTGGGCGAGAGGGCTTCCATCAGAACTTTGGTAGCCATGAATAATCCTGGGCCGTTGGCCGTCAGCCACCAGCCGTTGGTTCTCCGGTTCGCTTCATGCAACGCCACAGCCTGCTGTCAGACCTGCCGATGGCCAACGGCCTACTCCAGGTACATCACCTTCTTCACCGCCGCCACCACCTTCTCGGGAGACACCTTTGCCGCCTTTTCGAGGTGCTTGTTGTAGGGCATCGGGACATCGGCGCCGGTGACTCGGAGGACCGGGGCGTCGAGCTCGTCGAACATCCCCTTCTGGATCTCGTCCACCACTTGGGCGCCGGCGCCGGCAAAGTACCATCCCTCTTCCGCGACCACCGCCCGGTGTGTCCGGCCGACCGAGGCGAGGATCGTCGCCAGGTCGAGGGGACGGATCGTCCGGAGATCCACCACTTCCGCCGAGATTCCCTCGGCCGCCAGCTGTTCGGCCGCTTTGAGACAGATGGCCACGGTCTTCGAGTAGCAGATCAGGGTGACCTGGTCGCCGGGGCGCTTGATCTCGGCCTGGCCGATCGGGACGAGGTGCTCACCCTCGGGTACCTCGCCCTTCACGTTGTACAGCATCTCGCCTTCCATGAAGACCACCGGATCGGGGTCGCGGATGGCGCTCTTGAGCAGTCCCTTGGCATCGGCCGGTGTCGCCGGCATAACTACCTTGAGCCCCGGGATATGGGCGTACATCGACTCGAAGGTCTGCGAGTGCTGGGCGGCGAGCTGCAGCGCGGCGCCGGCCGGTCCCCGGAAGACGATCGGCATGCCCACCTGGCCCCCCGACATGTAGCGCATCTTGGCCGCGGCGTTCACGATCTGATCGATGGCCAGGAGGGCGAAGTTCCAGGTCATGAACTCGATGATGGGGCGGAGACCGACCATCGCCGCGCCCACGCCCACGCCGGCGAACCCCAGCTCGGTGATGGGGGTGTCGATGATCCGGGTGGGGCCGAATTCCTCCAGCAGCCCCCGACTCACCTTGTAGGCGCCCTGGTACACGCCGACCTCCTCGCCCATGAGGAAAACGTCGGGGTCGCGGGCCATCTCCTCGCGCAGCGCCTGGTTGAGGGCGTCGCGATAGGTCAGTGTCGGCATGGTCGTATCAGGTCGTGACTCGTGACTCAGGCATACACATCGGTCCACAACTCTTCCGGTGCCGGGTCGGGACTCTGGTCGGCGAAGTCGTACGCGTCCTGGACTTCGGCTTTCACGTCCTCGTCCAGCTTCCTGATCCCCTCGTCATCGATCAGGCCGTCGGCCTTGAGCTTGTCGCTCCAGAGCGCGATCGGGTCGCGCAGCCGGTGGGCCTCGACCTCTTCCTTGGTCCGGTAGTGGCCGTGGATCGGGTCGGACATCGAGTGGCCCACGAAGCGGTAGGTCCGCACCTCGAGCAGGGTAGGGGCGGCGGGCCGGCGGGCCCGCACGACCGCGCGGTCCATCGCCGCGATCACTTCGAGCAGATCCTGTCCGTCGACCACCTCGCGCGACATGTCATACGAAGCGGCCCGCTCCGAGATGTTCCAGGTGGCGGTGGCCCGGTCGAGCGCGGTGCCCATGCCGTAGCGGTTATTCTCGCAGATGAAGATGCAGGGGAGCTTCCAGATGCCGGCCATGTTGAGGGCCTCGTGGAAGGCCCCGTTGTTGATGGCCGCCTCGCCGAAGAAGCAGACGGCAACCTGGTCGCGCTTGCGGTACTTGATGGCGAAGCCGATGCCGGCCGCGAGGGGGATATGGCCCCCCACGATGCCGTGCCCGCCGAGGAAGCCGAGGGAGGCGTCGAAGAGGTGCATCGAACCACCCTTGCCCCTGGAGCAGCCGGTGGCCTTGCCGAAGAGCTCGGCCATCACCGCGCGGGAGGACATTCCCCGGGCCAGCGCCTGACCATGGTCCCGGTAGGTGGTGACGATGTAATCATCGGGCCGGAGCTGGGAGAGGCAGCCCACTCCCACCGCTTCCTGGCCGATGTAGAGATGGCAGAAACCCCCGATTTTCCCGAGGCTGTAGGCCTCACCCGCCTTCTCCTCGAACCGGCGGATGAGGAGCATCTGCCGAAGGTAGTGGCGGTACTTCTCGGCGAGCTTGGTGTCGGCTTTGCGGGCCGATTTGGCTGTGGCCACGACTGGGCTCCGTCTCAGAGACAAATTGAGCAGTCTTCACCGCGGAGGCGCGGGGGGGCCGCGGAGGTTCGTTGACGATCACACCACCAGGACAAGAAGGACCAGATAGCTGCCGCTTCTTGTACTTGTTGTCCTGATGGGCTCGGTCCCTCTGCGGCCCTCCGCGTCCTCTGCGCCTCTGCGTTGCCGTTCCCTACGCCTGACGCGATCCCAGGGCCGCGCCGGCCTGCTCCCACGCGTGATACGACGAGCGAGTCAGCGGGCTGGCCTGCACGTGGGTAAAGCCGAGGCTGCGGCCGATCTCGGCCAGCTCCCTGAACTCGTCGGGGGTGTAGTATCGCACGATCGGCAGGTGCGCTTCCGAGGGCCGGAGATACTGCCCCAGCGTCAGGATGTTCACGTCGCTCCGGCGCAGGTCCCGCATACAGGTGACGACCTCATCCCATTCCTCGCCCAGGCCCAGGATGATCCCCGACTTGGTCAACCCATCGGGCGACATCCGCCGGGCGTTGGCGAGCAGGGTCAGTGCCCGATCGTAGCGCCCGCCAGGCCGGGCCAGGCGATAGAGCCGCTCGCAGGTCTCGAGGTTGTGATTGAGGATCGTGGGCCTGGCCTCCAGGACTATCCGGAGGGCCGACTCGGATCCCTTGAAGTCGGGGATCAGCACCTCGACCGTGGTGTCGGGCAGCCGCTGGCGGATCTCGGTGACGCAGGCGGCGAACGACTCCGCGCCCCCATTGGGAAGGTCGTCCCGGTCCACCGATGTGATGACGACGTGGGCCAGCCCCATCCGGGCCACCGCCTCAGCCAACCGGACCGGCTCCACCGGGTCGAACGGGGCCGGGGTGCCATGAGACACGGCGCAGTAGGCGCAGTTGCGGGTACACACGTCGCCCAGGATCATGAACGTGGCGGCCTTGTGCTCCCAGCATTCCCCGATATTGGGACAGCGCGCTTCTTCACACACGGTGTGGAGCCCAAGCTCCCGCATCATCCCCTTGATCCGGATATAGCTCTCGCCGCCAGGGGCCTTGACCTTGAGCCATGAGGGCTTGCGAGGCGGCGGAGCCGGCGCGGAGGGGGCGGCGCCGGTCGGGGGAGGGGTTCTGGTGAGCTGGACCAGCGGATCGGTCATCGGTACCCTGGCACGGGCCTGATTCTGTGAACCGAACCAAGGTAGTGGCAGGCCGTCGGTGGGGCTATGGCAGGATCAGTCATTTTCAACTGTCCGGTTGAAAACGTGACAGAAGAAAGCGCGGCGGGCCTGGCGCCGCGCCGCGAGGCCCTACTTCACGCAAGCCTGGCCCAGCAGCCGCGCGTCCCTGACCGTCGACTCGGCCGCTTTCCGCTCTTCCCGCTCGGTACCCTTGGCGTTGGTGTACTCGTCGTAGGTATGGGCCGTAATCAGCAGTTCGGTTCCACTGGCCCCCTCCTTCACCTGGGTATCCAGGACGTGCAGCGTCTTCCGGTATAGGCCGCTCGATACCTGGTTCTGCTCGGTCCGCTGGGCCACGTACCACCGAGTCTTCTCGTTATACTGAGTGCGGGCATACCCCAGCTCCTTCGTCTGGGCCTGAACGCAGGCGAAGACGGCGTCGGGTGGACTGGTAGCAGGGCCGGCAAAGCTGCTGTACAGGGTGCCGGCGCAGCCGGCAGCCAGGAGCAGGGCGAGTGGGGCGTAGACGCGCATCCGGAGGGTTCCGAGCGTAAAGGTTCGCCGGGAAAGTAGTGTGGTTGCAAGAGAAACAGAACGGCCTCCCCGAGAGGGGAGGCCGTCGTGCATCGCCGGCCCGCCAGTCGCCTGGCGGCCTCGAGGCAGGGACTAGTAGAACAGCATCAGGCCGAACGCGGCGGTGAAGGCCTTGTTCTTCCCGCTGCCTTCCTTGTCCTTCGACCACATGTAGTCCCCTTCGCCCACGACCTTCAGGGACTTGGTGGCCTGGTAGTAGATCCCGCCGGAGATCAGGCTGTTCTCGGTCTTGAAGTCGGGCTCGCCGTCGCTGGACTTGAGCCACGAGGAGCCGTAGCTGCCGGCGAAAGTGGCCTTGCTGTTGGCCGGGGTGAAGGTCAGCTGACCGTAGAAGCCGTAGCTGGTGCGGAGCTCGCCATCGGCGCCGACTGCGTTGCCGTCGACCGCGGGGGCGGCGCCGCCCGAGTTCACGCCATTGAACATCAGGGTGGTGCCGATGCCCTTGCCGGCATAGCCCGAGCCGTGCAACGAGAAGGTGCCGGTCTTGTAGGTGAAGCCGCCGGCGCCGCCGATGGCGGTCTTCGACTCATCGCTCGGGACGTCCTTGGCGTTCTGGACCGCTCCGCTCCCGAAGACGGTGATGCTGCCGGTCTTGTAGCTGGCTTCGGCCTCGAGCCGCGGAATCTTGGTCTCGGCGTAGCCGCCGCCAGAGCCGTCGAGGCCAGCGGGGGCCATCAGGCCGATGGAGAGCGAGCCAGGCCGGCCGGCCGGGGTATTGTACGTCATCTGGGCGACGAAGTTCGGATAGATGTAGCCGAAGCCGATGCGGCCCAGAGTCGTGCCACCCGGGTTGATCCCGCCGCCGCCGACACCAAAGAGGGTCTGGTCGTTCAGGATGTTGGAGCGCTGATAGAGGCCGAGTTCCTTACCGGCGAGGATGGAACCCCAGGAACCGCCGATGGTCAGGAAGACCTGACGCATATCGATCTGGGCGCCGAAGCAG
Organism: uncultured Gemmatimonadaceae bacterium; assembly: GCA_964642475.1. GTDB lineage: Bacteria > Gemmatimonadota > Gemmatimonadetes > Gemmatimonadales > GWC2-71-9 > JADJOM01. The sequence goes on from CAZXRC010000051.1 coordinate 19,121, forward strand.
TCGTGCGCGCCGCCACCGCACTGGACCTGGGGCGCGAAACCGAACTGCACGCCGAGGTCGGTGTTGCCTTCCTTGCCCTTGGCGGTGAAGGTCGCGAACGCGGGGAGCAGGCCGGTGCCGTAG
>CAZXRC010000052.1:0-18759 GCA_964642475.1 uncultured Gemmatimonadaceae bacterium
CGGGTTCTGGGTGGCGAGGACGAAGAACGGTTCGGGGAGGTGGTAGGTCTGACCTCCGACGGTGACTTCGTGCTCCTGCATGGCCTGGAGCAGCGCCGCCTGGGTCTTGGGCGGGGTCCGGTTGATCTCGTCGGCCAGCACAACATTAGCGAAGATCGGACCGTTGACGAACCGGAAGGCCCGCTTGCCGGTAGTGAGATCCTCCTCGATGATCTCGGTGCCGGTGATGTCGCTCGGCATGAGGTCGGGGGTGAACTGCACTCGGTTGAACGACAGCTTGAGCGCCTCGGCGACGGTGGACACCATCAGGGTCTTGGCCAGCCCTGGCACGCCGATCAGGAGGGCATGCCCCCCCGCGAGAATGGCCGTAAGGATCCCATCGATCACCTCCTGCTGTCCCACGATGCGCCGTCCTACCTGGGTGCGGAGCTGGTCGACGGACCGGCCGAGTCGGGCGAGGAGTTCGACGTCGGAGACCGGGGAGGCGGTGGAGGTCATCGGTGCCAGAGTACGAGGGCGGGTGGGACCGGTTTCGGTCAGAACGGGTAAATAGGGGCCAAAGCGCCCAAGCGGCAAGGCGGACGGGCTGGAATAGAACGCCGCTGCGCTTCGGCCCGCTCGTGGCGGCATCCCGGCGGGGCAGGATTCGGGCAGTGTCGGACGTCCCCTGATTTGCTTGCGAAATATTTCACAAGCCGGTAGCTTTCCGCGTCCATGAAGGACCCCAAGCCGGTACCGAAGGAGCTGGGCGAGGCGTGGCGCTACGATACGCTGGGCTACACCTTCGCCTTCAGCGTGATCGCCTTCGCCGGGGCGGGGTTCCTGCTCGACCGGGTGTTCAAGACGATACCGATTTTCACCGTGGCTGGCACGCTCGTGGGAGCGGGCCTGGCGTTCGTGTGGGTCTATCAGCGGGTGAAGGCCGACGAGGCGCGGTTCAAAGCTGAGCACAAGCCACCGAGGTCTGAGGGCAAGGAGTGAGGGTCCTGTTGGCGGGTGCCGGACTCACGGCACTGGTGGCCGCGATACTGGTGGGGTGGCTGGGGCAGGCGGCCCTGATGCCGGCGCTGGTGATGGGTGGGGCAGCGACGGGGATCGAGCTGCTGGCGGCGCGCTGGCTGGTGCGCGGACTCAGGTCATCGACCCGTGACACGATGCAGGCGTTCGGGGCCGGGATGCTGCTCCGGCTGCTGGGGGCAGGGTTGTTCGCGGGGCTGGTGGCGTGGGACCGCGGGACCTTTCCGCCGCTGGCGACGGGGCTGGCCTATGTGGGGGTGGTGATCCCTCTGCTCTTTCTCGAGGCGCGATTCATCCGATGATGCTCCAAGAGGTCAACGTCAAGGAACTGATCTTCCACCACACGGCGGACGCGTGGGAGGTCTGGGGGCTGCATCTGCCCCGGTTCGCGGACATCCACCTGGGTCCGATCACGATCAATCTGTCGCCCACGAAGCACGTGGTCTTCATGCTGATCGCGGCAGTGCTGGTGTTTCTGACGATGAAGATCGCCGGCGTGCAGCTGGCTCGTCAGCGGGCCGGGGAGAAGGCTCCCAAGGGCTTCGCCAACGCGATCGAGGGGTTGGTGCTTTTCGTCCGCAACGACATCGCCATCGCCAACATCGGGCATGACGGGGCCAGGTTCGCGCCGCTCATCATCTCGCTCTTCTTCTTCATCCTCTACTGCAACTTCCTCGGGCTGATTCCCTTCGGCGCGAGCCCGACCGGCAACGTCGCGGTGACCGGTGGCCTGGCGCTCCTGGTCTTCGGGGTGGTCGAGGTGGCCGGCATGCTCAAGCTGGGCTTCAAGGGATACATGGGGACGATCTTCCCGCATTTTCCCGGGATGCACGGCGCGCCGGCGGTGGCGATGGCGATCTTCATGGCGCCGATCGAAATCCTGGGCAAGCTGGTGAAGCCCTTCGCGCTCGCGGTCCGACTCTTCGGCAACATGACCGCGGGGCACTTCGTGATCCTGTCGCTGTTCGCGATCGTGTTCATCTTCGGCCACCTCGGCTTCTGGAGCTGGGGCATCGGCCTGGCCAGTGCCACGATGGTGCTGGGGGTGATGCTGCTGGAGATGATCGTGGCGCTGCTGCAGGCGTACGTGTTCGCCCTGTTGAGCTCGGTGTTCATTGGGCTGATGCAGCACGAACATTAGGCGGTCAGGCGGTTGGGCGGTCGGATGGTTGACGTCCGGCAGGCAAGACTCTCGGTGCGGCGGTGTCCGGAATCGCTCGAGAGGTAATTCACCGAATGGTGAATGAAGCTCACTGGTCCTGGTCGGACCGCTGGTGAGCCACGGGAACGGGGTCGAGCCGGGAGACTCGACCACTGACCGGCGGGCACGCAGGAACAACCGGAATCTCCTCCTTGGCTGTCGGAGACTGACATGCTGACCATGCTCAATCTGTTCTTCCTCCTCCAGGACGCCGCCGCGGCGACCGTCCCGAACTATGGCCGTCTCGGCGCCGGCATCGGCCTCGGCCTGGCGATCATCGGCGCCGGTCTCGGCCTGGGCCGCATCGGCGGCTCGGTGGCCGAGTCGATCGCGCGGCAGCCGGAAGCGGGCGGCGACATCCGCGGCGCGGGCCTGCTGATCGCGGTGCTGCTCGAAGGCGCGACCATCATCGCGCTGGTGTTCGCCCTGCTGTTCCTGTTCCTCTAATCCGGACGCGGTATGCTGCTCACCCTGCTCGCCGTCATTCAGGAAGAGGCGGCCCATGCCGGTCCGGCCAGCCCGTTCGAGGTCAACCCCGGGCTGACCATCTGGACCCTGGCGGTCTTCGTGGTGCTCATGCTGGTGCTCAAGCGGTTCGCCTTCCCGGCGATCCTCAAGACCACCGAAGACCGCGAGCGGACCATCGCCCGGCAGCTGGAAGAAGCGGAGAAGGCCAACACCGAGGCCCGGTCGCTGCTCGAGGAGAACCGGAAGCTGCTGGCGCAGGCGCGCACCCAGGCGCAGACGCTGGTGGCCGACGCGAAGTCGGCGGCCGAGAAGGAACGGTCCGCCGCCATCGAGAAGACCCGGCTGGAGCAGGATGAGCTGCTGGCCCGCGCCCGGCGTGACATCGCCGCGGAGCGAGACAAGGCGCTGACGGAGCTGCGACGCGAGGCGGTGGACCTCTCGCTCGCGGCGGCCAGCAAGCTGATCGGCCAGCGGCTCGACAGCGGGGCCGACCGGGCCCTGGTGGAGAGCTACCTCTCGTCGCTGGAGAAGGCCACGTGAGGCCGGTCACGATCGCCCGCAACTACGCCGAGGCGCTGTTTGCCCTGGGCGAGCGGAGCGGGCGGATTCAGGAGTACGCCGACCTGATCGACGCCGTGGCGCATGGAGTGGCCGCGGCGCCGACGGTGCAGGCGGTGCTCATGTCGCCCCGGGTAACGAAGGGGGAGAAGGCCAGGCTGTTCGCCGCGGCCCTCGTGGGGGCGCCCCAGGAGTTCGTCCGGTTCCTGCAGGCGGTGATCCGGCGCGGGCGCCAGGGGCTGTTCACCGACATCGCCCAGCAGTACCACGCGCTGCACGATCTCAAGCTCAAGCGGGTCCGCGCCTCCGTCACGGTGGCGCACCCGGTGGACGAGGCGCTGCGGAAGCGGATCGCCGACCAGCTGACGGCCGTGATGGGCCGACAGGTGCTGCCCCACTTCACCGAGGATCCGGCAATTCTGGGTGGCGTCGTCGTGAAAGTGGGCGACCGGGTGTTCGACGGGTCGGTTCGCCGGAAGATGACCATGCTCCGGCGGTCGCTGTTGGCGCGCTGATTCAACGCAGTGGGCTGGAGCAGCATGAGGGCGCGCCGCGAGGTTGCGCCCTCGTTGTTCTTGGACCGACTTACACGGAATGCACCGATGTTCCGACGTCGCCGCGGAGTCTCAGTGGAGGACCCCAAGCATCAATAGTCTGTGCCGGGAGTCCGCGGTGCGCGGTTCGCCGGGACGTCCATCCGTTCCCATCTGTGTCGATCTGTGGTCGTCGGTTCCGGACCGTCTTGACAGGTATCCGTCGGCGCAGCACCTCTTAAGCACCACGGCGTCGCCGCTGGCCGCGGGCGCCAATCCCAGTCGATTCTCCAGGAATTCCGATGGGTTCTCATTCAGGCGGGCCGCTCCGGCGTGCCCTGGTATTCCTCCTTGTCCTTCTGGGGCTCTCGCGGAATGCCCGGGCCCAGCGCGTCCCCGACGCGGCGATCGCGCGGGAGCTCGACGGTTACATCCGCAAGGGCATGAAGGACTGGGAGATCCCGGGCCTGTCGGTGGCCGTGGTGCGGCGCGACAGCGTGATCCTGCTCAAGGGTTACGGGGTGCTGCAACGGGGCCAAACCGCGCCGGTGGACCAGCACACGCTCTTCGGGATCATGTCGACCACCAAGGCGATGACGGCGATGGCGGTCGCGATGCTGGTGGACGACGGCCGGCTCTCGTGGGACGACCCGGTGAGCCGGTGGGTGCCGGAGTTCGCCATGCCGGACCCTTGGGTCACCGCGAATCTCCGGGTGATCGACCTGCTGACCCATAACACCGGGCTCGGCAACGCCGACCTCCTCTGGAGCCGGCACGATCTGAGCGCCGACGAGATCCTGCGGCGGATCCGGCTGCTCCGCCCGGCCTACCCCCATCGCGGCGGCTTCGTCTACCAGAACATCATGTACGGACTTGCCGGGGTGGTGGTGGCGCGGGCCTCGGGGGTGAGTTACGGCGAGTTCCTCCGACGCCGGCTGTTCGGGCCGCTGGGGATGACCCGTACCTTCCCGACCTATGGGGCCATGAACGCCAGCGGCGACCCCAACCGGTCTCGGCCCCACTACCGGATCCGGGACACTCTACGGGTGATCGATGACGAGCAGATCGACGAGCTGCCGGCCGCGGGGGCGGTCTGGTCCACCGCCGCGGACATGGGGACCTGGCTCCGGTTTCTGCTCGACAGCGCCCGAGTCGGTGGGCAGCGGCTGGTCAGCGACTCCAACTACCGCCGACTCTTCGCGCCCCAGGTCATGATTGGGCCGGACGAGTTCTACAGCACGGCCGGCCTCACCCAGCCCCGCTGGACCACCTACGGGCTGGGGTGGTTTCAGCAGGACTACCGGGGCCACTACGTCGCCTTCCATACCGGGAGCCTCGACGGACGCACCGCCATCGTCGGCCTGGTGCCGGAGGAGCTGGCGGGCATCTACGTCTTCGGCAATCTGGATCATGCGGAGTTCCGCCACGCGCTGATGCTCAGGGCGTTCGACCTGTTCCTGGGCGCGCCGCCCCGGGACTGGAATGCCGAGCTGCTGCGGCTCTACGCCGGAATCCGGGCGCGGGCCGACTCCTCCCGGGCGGCGGAGGGGCGGCAGCGGGTGATCGGCACCCGGCCGAGTCATCCCCTGGCGGACTATGCCGGGCGATATGTGCATCCCATCTGGGGCGAAGCGGTGGTCGAGCTGACGGCCGACCGGCTGGCGTTTCACATGGGCACCAATCCCATGCTCCGCGGCACACTGCGACACTGGCACTATGACGTGTTCCGGGCCGAGCTGGGGGATGGCCGTGAGGCCCCGCCGTTGGTGGAATTCGGACTCTCGCTGGACGGCCGGGTGGCGGAGGTTCGGGTGGGCGACATCGAGGGAGCATTCGTGCGGGGGATTCACTAGCTTTCCCGCCCTATGCATCCACTCCTCCTTGGGGCCGCCGCGCTGCTGCAGGCCGCGGCGCCCAGCCCGCGCTCTGCCTACTGGCAACAGGACGTCCGGTACGACATCCGGGCCTCGCTCGACGAATCGGCCGGCGTGCTCTCGGGCACCCAGCGGATGTTCTACCGCAACAACTCGCCCGATACCCTGGGCACCATCTCCTTCCACCTGCACCTCAACGCCTTCCGCCCCGGTTCGCGCTGGGCCGCCGCGGACAGCATGGAGCGGCGGCGGCGATTCAACGACCTGAAGGATCCTGACTTCGGGTTCAACCGTGTGCGGAACGTGCGGGTGGACGGGACCGCCGTGGAGCCGATCTGGCCGCTGGCCCCGGACAGTACCATCGTGCGTTTCGTCCTCCCGCGGCCGCTGGCGCCGGGTGGCCTGATCACGGTCGACCTCGACTGGGACGCTCGGCCGTCTACGGTGCCCCGGCGGCAGGGGCGGCGGGGCCGGGCCTTCGACTTCGCCCAGTGGTATCCCAAGGTGGTGGTCTACGATCGCTCCGGCTGGCAGGAGCAGGCGCTTTATCCCGGGGGCGAATTCTACGGGGAGTTCGCCACCTACCTGGTGGAGCTGGAGGTTGCCCAGGACCAGGTGGTGGGCGCCACGGGCGTGCCGATCTGCGGCGATCCGGGGTGGGACCGGGCCAACCAGGTGCCGGACCGTCCGATTCAGTATCGGCGGGACTTCTACCCTGGGGCGCCGAAGTACGAGGCCGTGGGCGGTGACTGCGTTGACCGCCGGACGGTTGGACGGTCCCTGGAGGATTCCCTCGCGCCGGGTCAGGCTTTGCCCCCCCAAGGGCGTTCTGCCAGGGACGGTCAGCTGCCGCAAGGACGCAAGCGGATCGTCTGGTACGCCGAGAACGTGCATCACTTCGCCATCAGCATGAACCCGCAGTACCGCTACGAAGGGTCGGCCTGGGGCCAGGTGGCGATTCACGTGCTGTATCAGCCGGGCGACACCGCCAGCTGGGGCCGGGGGGTGGCCACCGGCCGGACCGCCAAGGCGCTGGAGTGGCTGAACGGGTTCTTCGGGGAGTTCGCCTGGCCTCAGATCACCAACGTGCACCGGATCGAGGGGGGCGGCACCGAGTTCCCCATGATGATCCACGACGGCTCCGCCTCCCAGGGGCTGATCGTGCACGAGCTGGGGCACAACTACGTAATGGGCATTCTCGCGAACAACGAATGGAAGGAAGGGTGGCTCGACGAGGGGTTCACCAGCTTCCAGACCACCCTCTTCTTCGAATCCCGGCCACAGGGCGGGGATGGGTACGGGGACCTGGAGTGGTTTCTCACCGGGCTCGATCTGGACGGGCGTTCGGAGCCGACCAGTCTGGTGAGCCAGGACTACCGCGACTTCAACACCTACAACACCACGATCTACTCCCGGGGCGAGCTGTTCTTCCATCAATTGCGCTACATCGTGGGGGACGACGCGCTGCGCCGCATCATGCGGACCTACTACGACCGCTGGAAGCTCAAGCACGTGAGCGAAGCGGCGTTCAAGGAGGTGGCGGAGGAGGTGTCGGGGAAGGACCTCTCGAGTTTCTTCGGGCAGGCGCTGCACAGCGTGGAGCTGACGGACTATGCGCTGGGTCGGGTGAGCGTCGGACGGTCGGACGGTAGGACGGTCGGTGGGGCCGAACCCTGGGTGAGCCGGGTCGAAGTGGTCCGCAAGGGCGACGGGATCATGCCGGTCGAAGTCTGGGTGTTCGGTCAGGGCGATACCGCGGTGGTGCGGACCGACGGCATGTCGCGGTCGGAATTCGTGACCATCCAGACCCGCACCCGGCCGAAGGAGATCCTGCTGGACCCGCGGATCCGCACCCGCGACTGGAACATGCTCAACAACGCCTGGCGAAAGGGGTTCCTCTGGCCCTCGCGCCGGCCCAGGGCGAAGCGCTACCTCGACACCTGGTTCAGCGAACGGCAGGCCCGCGATCGGGAGTCGCAGGGGTGGATGCCCACCGCCTGGTACAACGATGCCGGCGGGCTCACCGTCGGCATCCGGAGCCGGGCGAACTACTTCGGGCGGTTCGAGCGGAACCAGCTCCTGGCGAGCTACGGGACCGGTGTGGAGAGCGACGACGACATCAAGGACTTCAATTTCTTCACCCGGGTCCGGAATCCGGTGTTCCTGCGGAGTCCGGGGCTGACGACCACCGGGGAGTCGTACAACGTGGAGGGGCGATACGGCGCGCGGATCGCGGTCGAGCACTCCCGTCAGTACCACCTGGGCTGGGGTCCGGTGCGCACGAGGTGGGCCTCGCTCACCTGGCTCCACCCCGATGACACCCGCTATCTCGACCCGGGGTACTACGAGGATGCCGGAACGGTCGAGCTGGAGATCGGATCGGGGGTGAGCGACCGGCGAGGCCCATGGAGCCTGGGCATCAAGGGGTCGACCACCCAGGGCGTCGCCTACAACCGCCATGGGCTCACCACCGTGCTGGGTCGGTCCAAGGTGCCGGAGATCTACGGTCGCTTCTTGGTCCAGGCGACGGCCCGCCGGCCGCTGGGGCGCCAGTGGGGATTCGCTGCCCGCTTCTTCGGCGGGTTCACCACCGGGACCAGGGCGGTGGTCAAGCAGCGCCAGGTCTACCTTGCCGGCGGGGACCCGCTGGAGCAGTTCGGCAATCCGTTCCTCCGGTCCCGGGGCGCCCTGCTGGTACGACCCGACGTCTACTACACCCAACCCGGCGGGGCGGGGCTCCGGGGTTTCGATCCCCGGCTCTCCACGGTCGGAGCGGTTGCGCTGAGCGCCGAGCTGGAGCGGACGCTGGTGAGCCGCCCCCAGAAGCGGCTGTTTCGCCGGGTGGCCCTGGCGGCCTTCGGCGATGCCGGGCACGCGATCCGGGACGGGGTGACCGGTCGGGGCGACCGGCTGGAGTTCCTGGCGGACGCCGGCGTGGGTCTGCGGGCCGAGCACCGGATCGGGGAGACCAGCTTCACCACCCGGCTGGATCTTCCGCTCCTGGTGAGCCGTCCCCTTCTGGCCCAGGATACCGATCCAGGCAACGAGAGGGCCGGGTTCCGCTGGCAGTTCAGCTTCAGTCCGGCGTTCTAGGCGCGCCGCGGCGGTTCTGTGCTCCCGTTCAACTCCATCCCCGACCGGCGGGAGCTGTTCCGGAGCACCATCGGCCAGTGGCTGGAGAATGTCATCCAGCAGGCGGAGCATCGGGTGGCGCCGGAGCGGTACGTGCGGCCGCCGGGGGCGGTGCCGGAGATGGCGTTCCTGGCAGCCTGCACCCGGTGCGGCGACTGCATCTCCGCGTGTCCCCCCTTTGCGCTCCGGAAGGTCGCCACCAGCGGGGGGCTTGCCGCCGGCACCCCTCACATCGACGCGACCATCCAGGCCTGTATCGCCTGCCCGGACATGCCCTGCGCCCGGGCCTGTCCCACCGGGGCCCTGACCCTCCCGCCTGAGGGCTGGACCGGGTATCGTCTGGCGGCGGTAGAGCTGGTTCCCGAGCGTTGTGTCACCTTCTCGGGGACCCCCTGCCGCGTCTGTGCCGATAGCTGCCCGGTCGGCGCCGCCGCGCTGGACATCGATGCGGCGGGTCATCCGGTGCTCAAGGCGGAGGGATGTGTCGGCTGCGGCTCCTGCCTGCGCGCCTGCATCACCTCCCCTCCTTCATTTACGCTGCGCCCGCTGGAGGGATGAATGCCGGAGGTGCCGTACAAGGTGGACAAGCCGTGGGGATATGAGCTGATCTGGGCCCGCACCGACCGCTATGTCGGGAAGATCCTGCACGTGAAGGCCGGCCAGGTGCTGAGCCTGCAGTACCACAACCTCAAGGACGAGACGATGCATGTGCTCCGGGGGGAGCTGATCCTCCGGACCCAGCCCGGCGCCACCCTGGAGGCGCGGCCGTTCAAGGCGGGGGAATCGGTGCACATCGCCCCCAAGCTGATCCACCAGATCGAAGCGGTGGTGGACACCGACGTGCTCGAGGCGTCCACCGCGGAGCTCGATGACCTGGTCCGTCTCCAGGACCGATACGGGAGGAGCTGAGTCGCATGCAGGTGATCATTCCGCTGGCCGGCAAGGGCACCCGTCTGCGCCCCCATACCCACCTCGTCCCCAAGCCGCTGCTCAAGGTGGCGGGCCGACCGGTGATGGACTGGGTGATGGACCGCCTGGAGGGGCTGCAGGTCTCGGAGCTGATCTTCATTACCGGTCATCTCAAGGAGCAGGTCGAGGCCTACTCCCGGAGCCGGTATCGGTATCCCAGCCGGTTCATCGAGCAACAGGTCCAGGACGGCACGGCGGGCGCGGTGAACCTGGCCCGGCCCCACGTGAAGGAGCCGGTGCTGATCATCTTCGTGGACACCGTGTTCGAGGCGGACCTGACGCTGATCAACCGGACCCGGGCTGACGGGATCATCTGGGCCAAGGAAGTCGAGGACTACCAGCGGTTCGGCGTGGTGGTTACCGACCGGGACGGCTACATGACCCGGATCGTCGAGAAGCCGTCGACCCCGATCTCGAAGCTGGCCAACATCGGGCTCTACTATATCCAGGACACGGCGGCGCTGTGGGGCGGGATCGACCATGTGCTCCGCAGTCCCGCCAACAAGGGCGAGTACTATCTCACCGACGCCTTCCAGCACATGATCGAGCATGGCCGGAAGATCCTCACGGCCGAAGTCGGCGGGTGGTACGATTGCGGCAAGCTGGACACCCTGCTCGAGTCGAACGAGATCCTGCTCAAGAAGGGCCACGCCCGACGGCGGGAGTTTCCCGGCGTGACGATCCACGATCCGGTCTACATCGAGGACGGGGTAACGGTAGAGCGGAGCGTGATCGGGCCCAACGTGACGCTGGAGGCGGGCACCCGGGTGGTGGACAGCCGTCTGGAGCACACCCTGGTGGGAGCCCGGTGCACCATCGTCAACAGCCGGCTGCGGCAATCGATGCTGGGCGACCGGGTGAGCCTGACGGGGTTCACCGGGTCCGCGACCCTCGGCGACGACAGCGAGGCCGTGGCCTCCTGACCCGATGACCGCGACCGCCGACCTCTATCGTTCCTACCTCGACCTGCGCTGGCACTTCGACCCCGCCGCGGCCACCGCCGCTGGGGTGAAGGGCCACGACGCGCGGCTGGGGGACTTCTCGGTCGAGCGGATGCGGGAGCACCTGGCCGCCTTCAAGGCCATCGCCAGCGCGGCGGAACAGCTCGAGATCGAGGACCAGGACGAGGAGATCGACCGCACCGCCTTCCTCGACGAAGTCCGGATCCGGATCGCCCGCTTCGAGAAGGAGCGGCCCCACGTGCACGATCCGGGGTACTGGCTCTCCCACCTCTACCGCGGCTTTCACTCGATCCTCCGGCTCCGCGACGGCGATCCCCGGGACCAGGCGGCCGGGCTGCTCGGCCGCCTCGGGGCGACACCGGCGTTCCTCCGGACGGCGCGCGCCACCGTGCACGAGCCGCCCCGGATCTTCCTCGACACCGCCACCGCCCTGGTCGATGCCGGTCCCCGGCTCCTGGCCGACGCGGCCGGGGCGGCCCGGGCCGCCGCCCCCGACCTGGCGGAGGCGGTCGACGATGCCCTGGGCGAAGCCGAGTCGGAGCTCAACCGCTTCGCCCTGGCGCTCCGGGGCGAGTTCCGGGCCCATCACGACGACCTCTCCTTCGCGATCGGGGAGGAGCAGTTCAACCGGCGGCTGCACCACGAGCATGCCCTGCGGGCGGGGGCGCCGGAGCTGTACCGGTACGGACTGCACCTGGCCGACGAGGTGGCGCACGAGGTGACCCAGCTGGCCCGTCAGCTCAATCCGACCGCCTCCTGGCGTACCGTGGTCGAGCGGCTGCGGGTCCAGTCGTCGCCCGACGGCGACCTGGTGCCGGCCTTCCGGAACTCGGTCGAACGGGCCCGCCGCTTCGTGGAGCAGCGCGACCTGGTGACCATTCCCGAGGGACAGCTCGACGTCATCGAGACGCCGGCGTTCCTCCGGCCGTTGATGCCCTTCGCCGCGTACACCCCGCCGGCGATCTTCGGCGCCGACCCGGTCGGTACGTTCTACGTCACGTCGCCCGGTGCGGCGCCGGGCCAGCATTCGCTCTTCGAGATCGGCCCGACCGCGGTCCACGAGGCCTGGCCGGGACACCATCTTCACATGCTCACGGCCCGGCGCGCCGCCTCGCAGGTGCGCCGGGTGAGCTGGACTCCGGTGACGGTCGAGGGATGGGCCCTCTACTGCGAAGAGCTGATGGCGGAGCAGGGGTTCTTCTCCACCGTCGAGGAACGGCTCTTCCAGCGGCTGCATCTGCTCTGGCGCGCCGTGCGGGTGGTGCTCGACATCGGGCTCCATACCCGGGGGATGACCCCCGACCAGGCGGTGGACATGCTGGTGGACCGGGTGGCGATGGACCGGAGCAAGGCCCAGGCGGAGGTGAGCCGGTACTGTGCCTGGCCAACCTACCAGCTCTGCTACGCGGTCGGGCGGCGGGAGCTCCTCCACCTGCGGGACGCCTGGCGCGACCGGGAAGGCGCTGCCGCCCCGCTCCGCCAGTTCCACGACGCGGTGCTGAGTTATGGCGGGCTCCCGATCTCGCTGATTCGATGGGGGATGGGCCTGGGCCTCGATGAGTGAGTCCGGAGAGTCAGACGGTCGGACGGTCGGGCGGTCGGTACGCACTGGTGCCGGGGCCGCTCCCCCAGGCATCCCGCCGACCGTCAAAGGTCTCTCCCTGGTCTCCCTGTTCAACGACTTCGCCAGTGAAATGGTGTACCCGCTCCTCCCCGCGTTCGTGGTCGGTACGCTGGGGGGATCGGCCGCTACCCTGGGTCTCCTGGATGGCGCCGCGGACCTGACCGCGGCCGCGACCAAGTGGGTGAGCGGCGACCTGGCCGACCGGCCCCGCTGGCGAAAACCGCTGATCCTGGCCGGCTATTTCTCCGCCATCCTGATCCGCCCCTTCATGGCGGCGGCGTCGGCGGCTTGGCAGGTAGTGGGGTTCCGGGTGATCGACCGGCTGGGCAAGGGGCTCCGGACGCCGGCGCGCGACGCCTGCATCGCCGATGCGACCGATCCCGCGGTCCGGGGCCGGGCCTTCGGTTTCCACCGCGCCGCCGACCACTTCGGCTCGATCCCCGGCGCGCTGCTCGCCTGGTGGCTCCTGGGGCGGTCGTTCGATGTCCGACAGGTGCTGACCTGGAGCATCGTGCCGGGTCTGCTCGCGGGGCTCGTGCTTCTGGTGGTCCTCCGGGGCGCACCGGTGCGCCCGGCCGCGACCCGTGAGCATCTCCGCGATGCCACCGGCCGGATCTTCTGGGGGCCGGTGCTGGCCCTGGCAGGGATGGTCCTGCTGCGCCTGCCGGAGACACTGCTGATCCTGCGGCTGCAGGACCTGGGTGTCGCGGTGGTCACTATCCCGCTGGTCTGGGCCGGTCTCCACGTGGTGCGGAGCTTCGTCTCCTACCCGGGAGGCTGGCTGGCGGACCGGGTGGGTTCCCGAGGCACCGTGGCGCTCGGCGGAACGGTCTTCGCGGTACTGGTCGCGCTGCTGGGCCTGCAGCTGGGCCCCGCGCTTGCGATCGTCGTATTTCTGGGCCTGGGGCTGGTGGCCGGTCTCACCGAGGCGGCGGAGCGCGCCCTGGTCGCCCGGCTGGCCCCCAAGCGCACCGGGCGGGGCTTCGGGGCCTATCATGCGGTGACCGGTCTGGCGGCTCTACCGGCCGCGGCGGGATTCGGCCTGCTGTACGATGCACTCGGCGGCGGTGCCGCGGCGCGCTGCTCCGCGGGAGGGATGTTGCTGGTGACCCTCGGCTGGTTGCTGGTGGCGCCGAGGCCCGACGGTGCGGCGGTCTGACTCGGACACCGGCCTGCCGGTCACCCGGCCAGCCGGAGGAGCAGGCTCCCCCCGACGATCAGGCCGACGCCTACCCGCCGAGCGGGACCAAACGGCTCCTGCAGCAGCCGCCAGGCGAGCAGGGCCCCGAAGGCAATGCTGAGTTGGCGGAGCGCGATGACGTAGCTGCTGGTGCCGTCGCGCAGCGCGAGAAGCACCAGGAGATAGGTCACCGTGTTGAGGGCGGCGACCTGGAGAATGGCCCACCCTCGCGCGTGCCACTCCCGGCGCGCGGCCGGCGGGCCGTGGACCCGCAGGATGTACCCCCCGTACGCCAGGGCCACCAGCGCGGTGTAGGCGTAGAAGTAGGTGAAGGGCGCGATGGCGCCGACCGCGTGCTTGTCCCACACGGTGTAGCCCGCGGCCGCCGCGGCGGCCAGGAGCGCGAACCCCGCCCCGCCACTGGCGAAGCGCCGAGCATAGCCGCGGAGCGAGGCCAGGTCCAGCGCCGGGAGTTGCAGCGAGACCATGCCCGCGACGATCAGCCCGAACGAGACTACGGCGACCGGCGTGATCCGTTCGCCGAACGCGGCGAATCCCAGCAGCGGGATGAACAGCAGGATGCCGCCCCGCGAAACCGGGTACACCAGCGACAGCTCGCCCCGGCGGTACGCCATGGCCAGCAGGACGTAATTGGAGAGGGTGAGGGCGGCGCCGATCAGGGCCAGGGGCCAGACGGTCCCCGCGCGGGTCGTGGCCTCCGACCACCCGACCACCAGAAACACCGGCGCGAACAGCACTGCCTCACTGACCTTGCTGAGGCCGATGAACAGCTGTCCGCCGCCGTGGCGCTTGAAGAGGTAGTTCCACCACGCATGGGTGAAGGCGGACACCAAGACCAGGACGTAGGGCGTGGCCCTCACGGGGTGGCGCCGTGTGAGCCGCCGAGAAATCCCAGGGCCCAGTCGACCCGGTCCCTCCGGATCGCCTGCTCCGCCACGTGCGACCACTCGTAGTCCAGGGCGTGCAGCTCGATCCTCCAGCCCGAGGCGCCGCGGGTGGCAACGGCGTAGCGGGCGTGGGGCGAGCCGGCCTCCGGCGCGGGCTCGGCCGGGTTGTCGGCGGAGCGAGGGCAGCCGACGCTGCCCGGGTTGAGCACCAGGGGGCCGCCCGGCACGGCGGCGAGATGCTGCAGGTGACTGTGGCCGCACAAGACCAGGGTCGCGCTCACCCCCAGCAGCCGCTGCTGAAGCCGCGCGGCCGGGGCCAGGGCGAGCCGCCCCTCCCAGGCCTCTTCGAGGAGGTACGCCGTGTCGCTGTGCGGCGTGCCATGGACCGCCAGGATACCGTCATCCACCGTGAGGGTGGCCGGCAGGGAGGCCAGACCGGAGCGCTGAGCGGGGCTAAGTTCCGCCCGGGCGAAGGCGATGCTCCGGGTGACGCCCGCGGGTGGTGACTCCTCGAGCCAGCGGTCGTGGTTGCCGCGGACGGTCGGGATCGAGAGGGTCTCGAGCAGGTCCATCGTGTCGCGCGGCCAGAGGGGTCCGGTGACGCAGTCGCCGAGATTGACGATCGCGTCGGGCGCCTGGTCGGCGACGTGCCTCAGGACCGCCTCGAGGGCGGGGAGATTACCGTGGATATCCGCGATGACGGCGAGACGCATGGGGCGGGAGATCTCGGTGTGACCGGTTACGGAGTAAGACGATGACCCTGCCGTGCCCCCGCGGCCTCCACTGGTTGATGCCGGTAATCTGGCTGGGTAGCGCCGGGACCGCTCAGGCCCAGGTCCAGATCCGGCTGGGGGATTCGACGCACGCGACGTACTCGGAGATTCACGAGGCGCTCGACCCCAGCGGGCCCGAGGCCGACAGCGTGCGGCGGCTCCTCTCGGCCCGCTCGGCGCGGACGCTGTGGCCGCTGGTCCGCAAGGCCGCCGAGGGCCAGGTCGCCTGGAACCTGGGGCTCCTGGCGCTCAACCGGATCGCGGAACTGCGCGAGCCCCGCAGCCGGGACAGCGTACTTCGCTGGCGGCGCCGGATCGTCGACCAGGAAATTCCCCCTCCACCCGCGACCGACCTCACGGACCTGCTGCCCGGGCTGCGGGCGGTCCAGCTGGAGCTGATGCGGCAGGAGGTGGGGGACCTGGGCGTGCTCAAGGACCTGTTGCCTCGGATACCGGACGGGCATTACGACCTGGGCGACGCGTGGGTCTTCGGACGACTGGGGCAGGGGGCGGCCGACACGCTGGCGGCGCGGTTCCTGGCGACCAGCGACCCGTCCCTGCGGATCCGCTACCTGACGCTGCTCTCGTTCTCGCGGGACACGAGCCTGATCCCGCTGCTGCAGCGGATCTATGTCGCGCCCGACAGCTTCGGGCTTCCGCTGCGCGCCGGGACCCGGGCCTCGGATGCGCTGCTGTGGATCGGAACCCGGCGCAGCATGGCGGCGCTGCTCGAGGCCCGCCGCGCGGCGCGAGCCCGGGGGACCTACGCCGATCCCAAGCTCACTCACGCCGACCTCGACTTTCTCGCCAACGACAGCAGCCAGGCGGTGAGCCGGACGGGGCGGTGGGTGGCGGAGTGGGTGGAGGTGCTGAAGTAGGCGCGAGACCCGAGTCGTGTCTCGCGACTCCCGACTACTTGTTCACCTCCGCGACACCTCCCGACACCACAAATGTCATCACCCGGGCGCTCGAGGCGTCGAGCCGTACCACCCGGTCGCGAGGGAAGAGCAGAACCTGGCCGGCGAAGCTGTAGGAGAACGGGAGATACACCGTGACGTGGTCGGCCATCCCCAACTCGGCCAGCGAGTCCTGGGTCAGAAACCCCATGGCCTTGGAGCCGGCCACCGGGTCGAGCGTCACCAGCACTGGCTGGGAGAACCGTTTCTTCTCTCCTACGAAGGCCCCGGTGATGTCCTTGATCCCGCTGTAGAGGAGCCGCACCCCCGGGAGCGCCTCCAGCAGGTCCTCGAACCACTCCAGCACCCTACGGGCCAGGAAGTTGGTCGCCAGGAAGCCGACCAGGGTGATCAGCCCGAGGGTGGCGAGGAACCCCAGGCCCGGGATCGGGATCCGGAGCCAGCCATCCACCGCGTTGAACGTCACCCACACGAAGTAGATCGTGAGGGCCGCGGGAGCGGTGAAGATCAGACCGTTCAGGAACCAGCCGATGAGGCGTTTCATGAGATGAGCCGGGGTCGAGGGGCGAGGGTCGGGGTTACGGCCCCGGCGACCCTCAGCAGCAGCGTGACACGCCCGCGCCGTAGCGGGCCTCGGTGTACTCCGCGAAGTACTCCCGCTCGGTGGGCACCGGCCGGTCGGGGTGACAGACCCGCAGATGCTCGAGATACGCCTGGTAGTCGGGCATGCCCGCGATGCGCCGAACCGCTCGAAGCAGGCGATCGAATGGATTGCGGGGTCCAGGGACCGCCCGGCGGCCTGACCGTCCGACCGCCTTATCCCGCATAGGCCGACTCCACCATCGGGGTCTCCGCCGGCCGCGCGACCTTCCGCCCCGCCAGGATCAGGTACCACTCCCGCACCGAGGAGATCACCACCGCCAGCACGATCGCCACGAAGATGCTGGCGACCGCGGTGTTGAGCTGGTCGTTGAAGATCAGCCGAGCGCCCCGGGCCGCCTCCACGGTGCCGGCGGCGATCTCGCCCCGGAGCGCGGCGGCATCCGCCAGGAACCCGATCCGCCGCTCGGGGGAGAAGATCTTCTGGTAGCTGGCGGTGAGCGTGACCACCAGGAGCCAGGCCAGCGGCACCAGGGTGGCCCAGGCGTAACGGGTCTTACCCGCCTTGATGATGATCGTGGTCCCCACGCAGAGGGCCACCGCCGCCAAGAGCTGGTTACTGATGCCGAACAGGGGCCAGAGGCTGTTGATGCCGCCCAGCGGGTCGAGCACCCCCTGCACCAGGAAGAAGCCCCAGCCGAACACCACCGCCAGCGAGGAGAGCAGGATGCTGGGGTACCAGGAGGTGCGGCCCAGCGGGGCCCAGACATGCCCCGCCAGCTCCTGCAGCATGAACCGCCCGACCCGGGTGCCGGTGTCGATGGTCGTCAGGATGAACAGGGCCTCGAACATGATGGCGAAGTGGTACCAGAGCGCGAGCAGGTGCTGGCCGAAGGCGCCGCTGAAGAGCGTGGCCATGCCCACGGCCAGGCTGGGGGCGCCCCCGGTGCGGCCGAGCAGGGTGGCCTCGCCCACCTGCCGGGCAAGGTTCTCCATCTGGTCCGGGGTCAGCGCGAAGCCCCAGCCGCGGATCGTTTCGGCCGCGGCCACGGCGGTGCCGCCCAGCTTCGCGAGCGGGACGTTGATCGCGAAGTAGACCCCCGGGTCGAGCACCGAAGCGGCGCAGATGGCCATCACCGCCACGAACGATTCCATCAGCATCCCGCCATATCCGATCAGCCGGGCATCGGTCTCGCGGCGCACCATCTTGGGCGTGGTGCCCGACGCCACCAGGGCGTGGAAGCCGCTGATGGCGCCGCAGGCGATGGTGATGAACGCGAAGGGGAAGAGCTTCCCCGCGAAGACCGGCCCCGAGCCGTCGATGAAGCGGGTCACCGCCGGCATCTTGAGTTCGGGCAGCACCAGCAGGATCGTCACCGCCAGCAGGACGATGGTCCCGATCTTCATGAACGTCGAGAGATAGTCGCGGGGGCAGAGCAGCATCCAGACCGGCAGCACACTGGCGACGAAGCCATACGCGATCATCGCGATGGCGATCGACACGCCGCCCCAGGTGAACAGCGGCGCCAGCGTGGCGGAGGCCGCCACCCGCTGCCCGCCGACCAGGGCGATCGCCAGCAGCACCACACCGGCGAGCGAGGCCTCGAGGGTCCGTCCCGGGCGCCAGACCTTCATCCAGAAGCCCATCAGCACCGCGATCGGGATGGTGCACATGATGGTGAAGAGACCCCAGGGGCTGTCGCGCAGCGCATTCACCACCACCAGGGCCAGCACCGCCAGCAGGATGATCATGATCGCGAGGATGGCCACCATCGCCGCGATGCCGGTGAACGGGCCGATCTCCTCCTTGGCCATCTGGCCCAGCGACTTCCCGTCCCGCCGCATGGAGGCGGCGAGGATGGTGAAGTCCTGGACCGCGCCCGCCAGCACCACGCCGAAGACGATCCAGATGGTGCCCGGGAGGTAGCCGAACTGGGCCGCCAGCACCGGTCCGATGAGCGGACCGGCCCCGGAGATGGCGGCGAAGTGGTGTCCGAAGAGCACCCAGCGGGTGGTGGGGACGAAGTCCCGGCCGTTGTTGAG
>CAZXRC010000053.1:0-18163 GCA_964642475.1 uncultured Gemmatimonadaceae bacterium
TCCAACGTCCGGGAGCTGGAAGGCTGTATCATCAAGCTGCTCCTGTACGCCTCGCTCAAGCACCGGGAAGTCTCTATCGAGCTGGCCCGCGAGGCCCTGGCCGACAAGATCCGCCCGGGCGACGATGCCCCCGGGTCGCCCCGAAGTCTGCCGAGCATCGACCGGATCCAGGACGTCGTGGCGCGGCGCTGGGGGGTGACCGCGGAACAGCTGCGGTCCAAGGCCCGGATCAAGACCCTGGTCATCCCGCGCCAGATCGCCATGTACCTCGCGCGCGACATCCTCCAGATGCAGTTGATCGAGATCGGCCAGGCCTTTGGCGGACGGGACCACTCCACCGTGATCCACAGCGTGGACAAGGTGCAGCGGCAGATGTCGCGGGACCGGGGATTCCGGGAACGGATCGAAAGCGCGCGGGCCGAGCTGGGGACCCAGTAACTGTCCACGCGTCATGTGGGGAATGTTGGTACCGGCGGAAGAACCGCGAGTTGTGCGGAACGGGTCAACAGCGTCCACACCCGGTCCACAGACCCGGATGAGGCAGGTCGCAGCCGTTGCAGGGGTTGGGGCACTCGTCCACATCTCCCCACCCTCTACTGCTACTACTGAGTTATTTATCTAGGTTAGTAGATAGTCTTTCTTGCACCTTCGAGGAGCGGGATGAAGTTCACCATCACGCGGGAGCAGTTCCAGGAGGGGTTGCAGGCGGTCGCCGCCTCCATCCCCACCAAGACGACGCTCCCAGTTCTGTCGAACGTCCTGCTCGAAGCCACCGGCGACGGTCTCCGGCTCTCGGGCACCGATCTCGACATCGCGGTGAGCACCACCGTGCCCGCCTCGGTGGACCAGGAAGGGGCCATCACCCTCCCGGCCAAGAAGCTCTCGGACATCGTCCGGGAGCTGCCCAGTGCCGCTATCCGCCTCACCAGCTCCGGCGAGCAACGGGCAACGATCGAGTGCGGGAGGGCCAAGTTCCGGCTGCTGGGCCTGCCGCGGGAGGAGTTCCCCGCCTTTCCGGCGGTCAAGTTCGAGGGCGGCTGGCGCTCCAAGGCGGGCGAGGTGCAGAAGCTGGTCTCCCACGTCGCCTTCGCGGCCAGCACCGAGGAGAGTCGGCCCATTCTCAACGGCGTGCTCTGGGAGCTTCGCCCCGAGCGGATGCGGATGGTGGCCACCAATGGCCATCGGCTGGCCCGCATGGACGTGCCGGTTACCGCCGGCATCGGCCGGGGCCAGGCCGACCTCATCATCCCCCCCAAGGCGCTGGAACAGATCCGGCGGCTCTTCGGCGAGGCTGACGAGCTCGAGATCGCCAAGAGCGAAAACCATCTCGGCTTCCGCTCCGCCACCACTCAGGTCTTCACCCGGCTCATCGAAGGCCCGTATCCCAACTACGAGCAGGTGATTCCGCGGGAGAACGACAAGTCCATGACCGCCGACAAGGCGGCGCTCACCTCGGCGCTGCGACGCATGAGTATCGTCGCCAGCGACCAGACCCACAGGATCCGGATGGGTCTCGCCAGCGGCTCGTGCAAACTCTCGGTCCAGACCCCCGACCTGGGCGAGGCACAGGAGGAGATGTCGGTCGCCTACGACGGCGACACGCTCGAGATCGGCTTCAACGCCTCCTATCTCCTCGAGATCATGAAGTTCATGCCGACCGACGAGGTCCGCATGACCTTCAAGGGTCCCGAACGCGCTGCCACCTGCGAACCGGTGGGCTGGAACGACCCGGCCGCCTATATGACGCTGGTGATGCCGCTCCGGCTGGTCGACTAGCGGTTCCGAGTTCCCGAGGTCCGAGTGCCGAGTCGCACGGGGTCCTGACTCTCTCGCTCGGAACTCGGAACCCGGAACTCGGAACCCTTATGCCTTCCGTCAAGACCCGCACGATCCGCGTCATCGGTGTTCCCATGGACCTCGGCTCCGGCCGCCGCGGTGTCGACATGGGGCCCTCCGCCATCCGGATCGCCGGGCTGCACCAGCGGCTGACCGACCTGGGCCACACGGTGATCGACGAGGGTGACCTCGACATCCACAACATGGAGGAGCTCCGGATCGGGAGCCTCCGCGCCCGCTACCTGGGCGAGATCTCCAAGGCCAACCGGCTCCTCGCCACGGCGGTCCAACGGGTGATGCAGCGGGGACACTTCCCCCTGGTCCTAGGCGGGGACCACTCGATCGCGGCGGGCACCGTGTCCGGGGTGGCCGCCTGGGGGCGCGCCCGGGGCAGGAAGGTCGGCCTGATCTGGGTCGATGCCCACAGCGACATCAACACCCCCGCCACGTCTCCCTCCGGCAATGTGCACGGCATGCCCCTCGCCGCGCTGCTGGGTCTGGGGCCCGGCGCGCTCACCAGCATCGGCGGGCGCTTCCGGAAGGTCTCGCCTGACAACGTGGCGCTGGTCGGCATCCGGAGCGTGGACGAGGGCGAACGCACCCACCTCCGCCACCTCGGGGTCCACGTTTACACCATGGCCGACATCGATCGCCATGGGATCCACATCGTGATGGAGAAGGCGATCGCGAACGTCACCAAGGACACCGGACTGGTGCACGTCAGCTTCGATCTCGACTCGGTGGACCCGAGCCTCGCGCCCGGCGTGGGGACACCGGTGAAGGGCGGGCTCGACTATCGCGAGGCCCAGCTGATCATGGAGTCGCTGGCGGCCGCCGGCGTGGTCACCTCGCTCGAGATGGTCGAGGTGAATCCCATCCTCGACGAGCGCAACCGCTCGGCCGAGTTCGCGCTCGAACTGATCGAGTCGGCTTTCGGCAAGAAGATCCTCTAGTCCGTGCGCCTGGTCGCGAGCAGTCTCCCCTTGGCGCGCACACCCTGGCTGATCGGCGGGGGAGTCCTGTCGGCGGCGGGCATCGGGGTCATCGCCGTCGCGCGGCAGCCCCTTCCCGGGTGGATCCTGCTCGGCCTCGGGGGCGGCCTCCTTCTCCTTACCGCCCGCCCGGCCTACCGCGCCCGCGAGCGGATCGTCCTGGATGATGCCGGGGTCACCGATCTCGCCACATCCATGGGACCCATCCCCTGGTCCGACATCGTCGAGGCCCAGGTGCTGAACCTGGCCAAGACCTCGCTGGTGACGATACGGGTGGTGAACCCCGCTGCCTGGGAGGCCCGCCTCCCCGAGCCGGTCAGGCGGCTCCGGCTCCTGGCGCCGGACCTGAATCTCCCACCGGTGCTCCTGTTCACCCCCCGTCTGACCCTCTCCCCCGAGGAGATTGTCGGGGAGATCAATCGCCGGGCCCGGGGTCACCGCGGCTGAGTCCGGCCCTACGTCGCGAGAAAGGCCGCCACCCGCGCCGCCACCTCGTCGTCCCGCATGATGCCGTGGTGCCCCACCCCCTCCACCTCCACCAGCGCCGCCCCGGGCCACGCCTTCGCGATCGCCTCGCCCTCGGAGTAGGGGATGTCCAGGTCCTCGCGGTCGTGAATGATCATCGCCGGAGTGCGGAAACTCGCGACCAGCGCCGGGATATAGAGATCCTCGAACCGCATGGCGAAGCGCCGCTCGATGTTCCGGATCATCCGGTCCCGGGCTCGATCGGGGAGGTTGACGATCTCGGCAAAGCGCGCCACGAAGTCGGGTGAGGCGGAGAACGGCGCGATCAGTACCGAGCGCTCCAGCGACAGGCCCCGGGCGAGGGCCACCGCGATCGCCGCCCCGCCCAGCGAATGGCCCACCGCGGCATAAAGCGGCCCGGTCTGACGGGCCACCTCCAGCAGCGTGAGCGAGATATCGAGCAGGCTGGTGCGCCTGCCGGGCGATTCGCCGTGGGCCGGGTGATCGTAGCCGATCACCCGGAACCCGGACGACACCAGCAGCGGGGCAATGACCCGGAAGCGCGCGGTCCGGCTGCTCCAGCCATGCACCAGGAGCACCGCCGGTCCCCTCCCCCAGGTCCATGCCGCCAATGCCCCGCGGGAGGTGGCAAAGGAGAATCGTTCGCCGCCGGCGAGGAACGCTTCCTCGTGAGGACGGGACTCCGCCCGGCTGGGCCGGAAGAAAAGCGCCTCGGCCCAGAGGGCGGCGAGCCCCGGCGAGAGCCGGCCCACCGTGCCCAGGGCCGCGCGGACCGCGCGGAGGGAGAGAGGCGCCGCCATGCGCGGGGCTACGGCTCGGGGGGAGGGACCTGCGGGAGCGGCGCCGGCGAGTCGGGTACTGCCGGCGGCAGAGACTCCCGCATCGAGGGCAGGAGACCGTTCTGGTACTCCCCGGCCGCGTTGGTGTCGGGTAACACCACGCTGTCCGCGGTGGAATCCGCCGCTGCCACCGGCTGAGGGTCTTCCTCCTCGACCGAGGGAACCTCCACCGCTTCGCCTCGCATTCGCCGCAGAATCAGATTCTGACGCCAGCGCATCCGTCCCGGCCGGTAGCCCGGGTTGGAGCGAAGCGGGAACGGCAGCGAGCCCGCCAGCGCCGCCGCCTGCTCCCGGGTGAGCTGCCGGGCCCCGTGTCCGAAGTAGAGCTCACTCGCCGCCTGGGCGCCGAACACCCCGTCGCCCAGCTCCACCACGTTCAGGTACAGCTCCATGATGCGGCGCTTGCCCAGCGCCACCTCCAGCCGCCAGGTGATCACCGCCTCCTTCACCTTGCGGAGCGGATTGCGGCTGGGTGAGAGGTACAGATTCTTGGCGAGTTGTTGCGAGATGGTGCTGGCCCCCCGCAAGCGGTCCCGCTTGGCCCAGACCTGGGGGAGCACCGTGGTCAACTCCCGACGGTCGCGGGGATTGCTCCAGTCGAACGTCTGGCGACGGTAGCCCAGGGCATGGGCCAGCGCCAGGTAGTCGATCCCGTGATGACGGAGGAAGTTGTTGTCCTCGCCGATGATCACAGCGTCCTGTAATGCCGGCGCCATGGAGTCGAGCGGCACCGGGCGATACCGGCGGGCCGGCCCCGGCGCCGGCTCTCCCTTCCGGCCCGGCGCGGTCCGATGGATCGTCCGCGTCATGAAGGCCGTTTCGCGGGGCCAGTGGGTGCGATACCAGAGCGGCGGGGGCCAGACCGCGAAGAGCCAGAGGAGAAAGCCGCCGGCGAGGCAGGCGAACCCGAGAAGGAGGCGCCGGAGCAGGGAGGGCCTAACGGACCAGGGTCATCCTGAGGCGGGAGACCTCCGTCACCGGCACCGTCTGGCCGATCGAGGAGAGCTCCACCACCAGTGAGGTCCAGCGCAGGCCCCCCGCTTCCAGTACCCGGCCGTCGGTCGCCAGGCGATAGCTGAGTGTGTCGCTCCCCGTGGCCTTGAGGGCGATGGCCTGGCCGAACTGGGTGGCCTCGCCCGAGGCCGACCGGGCTATCAGCAGCTGAATCGGGAGCGTCCCTTCAGCCACCTGTCCCGCCTCGGCGCTGAAATGGAAGATCTCGTTCGCCTCGAAAGCGCTGACGCGGGTCGGCGCCTGGGCGCTGTCCTCCCAGCGGCCACCGGGATGAGCCCCATCGGCCGGGAGCCGGGGGAAGAGGAGGGCCAACTGGTCGCGGATCTGGTCGCCGAGCAGCGAGGTCTTGCTGGCGCTGAGACCGGTGAGTCCCCCGCCTGGCGGGCGAAGCGCCGTCCAGCGGGTGCCGCGGGCGCTGTCCAACACCGCCATCGGCAGCGTCTGCCCGCTGTCGGCAACGATGGAGTCTGCCGTTGCGGTGATCCTGGTGCCGCTGTCGGCGGCGATCCAGGCGATCGTCAGGTAGGCGGTCGACGCCAGCGTTTGGACCTGGGACTCGCCGCTGGGCATGGTCGCCGCCACCGAGTCCCGCCGGGAAAAGGCGTAGCGCATCATGCCCGCCCCGCTCCTGGGATACCGGATGGACCCATCCCGGCCCGGCTCGGGGCGGGGAGCGTCGGCGTCGGGCCTGGACGGCGCCGCAGACGGTGCCGGCTGTCCCACGGGCGGGGCGGAGGCGCCCGAGCCGCAGCCCACCAGGAGCAGGGCGCCGAGCGCCAGCCGCGGGAGCCGCACGATTACCTGAGGAGCGAGGCGTTACCCTCGATCGTGACGGTCAGGGGCAGCGGCTCGGGCGCCACGGCGACCGTGACGTGGAGCGACTGGGTTCCGTTGTAGGTGCTGCTCACGCAGGTCCCGTCGGCGCTCACCAGCCAGGCGCTGGTCGCCGTTCCGGTGCCCTCGATCTGCACCGTGCCCTGGGGACCCTCCTGGCTGCCGGAGATGGAGCTGGCCGACGCGCCCGCCAGCCGGGTCACCTTCTGCCCGGCCAGATTGTCGGCCGAGGTCTGGAAGTTGGTGACGGTGCGGATGGCGATGCTGCCGTTGCGCCGGGTCTCGGTAGTGTCGGTCCACGCCTTGCCCGGCCCAGTGCCCTTCTTGAACGGCGGGAAGATCTGCGACAGGACCCCCTCGACCGTTCCCGCCACGGGACTCTCGGTCTCGCTCTTGAACTCGGCAACCCGACCGCTCGGTTCCCGGTATCCATGCCACACGGTGCCGGCGGCGGCCTTAGCCTGGTCCGGCGGCACCGGGCCGCCTTGGTTCAGATTCAGGGAATCGAGCACCACCGTCACGGCCTGGCCGCCGGCGCTGTCGGTTGCGGTGACCGTGACGAACCCCGTGCCACTGATCTCCACCCGCTGCTCGCCCTGCCCCATGGCGGCCAGGTTCACCACCTGAGTGGTCTTGATGTCGAGCTTGTAGCGCAGCGGGGCGGAGGGCCGCGGGGTCCACGCGACCAATGCGCCAACGCTCAACGCCGTCAGCAGCCACGGACGGAACGTCATGACTTCCTCTGGGAGAAGGGGGGACCGGCGAACAATGCTCAGGAGCCTGCCTGGTGCAGATCCGGCTTGGTCTTACCGAAGACCGCAACCAGCTCGCTCTCGTCGCTGGTGACGCGAAGGAGCTTCCAGCCGCGCTTGCGCATGTCGGTGCGCCAGCTGATGAGGCGGTCCCAGTCCGAGGCGGTGGTCCGGAACACACGCAGGTCCGCCACCTGTTCCCAGGCGTCGGGATACGGCTTGCGGTCCTGCGGGGTACTCGGACGGGACATGCGCCCTGCCTGCCGGAGAAAACCAGGGTGAAAAAGCTACCGTCCAAGCGCCGTGGGCGGGAGGGCGGGGGTCACAAAGGGGGAGGGGCGGGGCGGCGATCCTACCGCCACCCCGCCCCGGCCAGGCCGGACCGTAAGCCGAGTTCTGTTTCCCCCGGGCCGAAGCCCTCAGGAGATGGTCATCTGTCTGGGACGGCTGTCGCCAGCCGCCTCGAGCAGCCTACCCGCGGCTGTGGCGCCTTGCGGCACCGCGGCGTGGGTCACGCCTCACCGCTTATTTGGCCTTGCTCCGACTGGGGGTTACCGTGCCGACGCTGTTGCCAGCGGCGCGGTGGGCTCTTACCCCACCGTTTCACCCTTACCTCGACCGGTTGCCCGGCAGAGGCGGTTTGTTTTCTGTGGCCCGATCCGTCGCCTTGCGGCGCCCAGGCGTTACCTGGCAGTCCACCCGATGGAGCTCGGACTTTCCTCGAGCCGGTGTGACCCGGCCCGCGACCATCGCATCCAGCCTGCGGGGGAAAGATAGCGTGAGGGCGGGTAAGCCGCAGGCGGGTGGCCGAAGGCCGGAGGGCTCCTGCCCTACCCCTGCCCCGTCAGCCGGTTGAGCCTCGCCCGCACCCGGCTCACCATCTCTTCCAGCACCGGGTCGGCCTCGGCCCACTGCGCCAGTGCCAACCGGTACTGATCCCGAGCCTCCGCCGGCTTCCCCAGGCGCTCGAAAATCTCGCCCCGCAGCACCCGCGCCTGCCCGAGCAGCAGCCAGCGGATATCGAGTCCGCTGGTGCTGAGTTTGGCTGGGTCGAACACGTCGAGCGCTTTGAGCGCCCGCTGGTCGTCGCCCAGCTCGGTCCAGGCATGAGCCGCGATCATCTGGCGGTAGCCAGGCCATTGTCCCCGCGACAGATATTCCTTCCCCCGCGCGCTGTCGGGCTGCTGTAACAGCCGCCGAGCCTCGGCCGAATCGCCCCGCTCGAGTGCCACCAGCGCCTTGAGCTCCGGCGGCGGAGAGCCGCCGCCCAGGGCCGAGAGTTCGTTGATGGGCGTGGGATCGGTGGTATCCTGGAGGTAGAGTCCCACCGCCGCCGCCCAGCCGAACTCCGCGATGCTGGCGCGGCGCGCCTTGGGCGCCCGGCGGGCGCTGTCGGCGATCTGATCCCAGATGGGTCGCAGCTTGGTCGCGGGGGCGCCGAGGGCAGTGTAGAGGTGGCTCTGGAGCATGTGGCCGTACAGCGACCGGTCGCCCACCTGCTCCGAGCCCGCCATGTCGGGATACCAGCGGTCGTGGATCTCGGCCGCGAGGTCCAGGGTCTTGCTCGCCAGCGCGACCTTGCCGGAGTAGGCCAGCAGATTGGCGCCGTTGCTCACCTCACCCAGGGTCTCGAAAGCGGGCAGTCGTCCCGCGTCGAACTTGTCGGCCCGGGCGCTGTCGAGCGCCCGGATCGCGAGGCGGGTTGCCTCCTTGAGATCGCCCTGCTGCGCCACCAGCTGGGTCCGCATGAACTCCAGGTCCACCCGGCCGCCGGATTCGGGCGACCGGGCCAGGCGGTCCACCTCCCCCAGTGCGGCGTCGAACTGCTTGGCCGCCGCATAGGCGTAGATCAACGCGTTCTGAGCGTGGGCGTTCATCGGCTGGTGGGTCAGCCACTCTCGCGCCGCGGCGATGCCGTCGGCCCGGGCCCGCTGTACCGCCTGGGCCAGCCGCAGCGAGTCGAGCCGCGGGGTCTGGCCGGCCCCGTCAGCCACGACTATCGAGTCTCCCGGCAGCAGGGCGAGGTACGGCTTCTCCTGGGCCGTCGTCCGGTAGATCGCCGTGAGATGCTCGTAGGCAAGGTAGTAGTCGGGATCGAGCGCGATGGCGCGACGGAACGCGCGAATCGACTTGGTGAGGCGCTCCGCCACCCACGCCTGGTCGTTGGCGTGGAAGGTCACATCGCCCAGCCCGTACCAGGCGTCGGCGTCGGTCGAGTCGTGCGCCAGCAGGGCCCGGTAGGCCGCCTCGCCCCGCTCGTAGCTGCCTTCCAGGAAGTAGCGGTACGCCGTCACCATCTGGCGGTCGTGCTCCGGCAGACGGTCGGAGAAGAGCGTGGCGCGGCGAATGGCGTCCATCCCAAGCGAGTCGCCCTGGCCGGCGAGCCACCCGCGGGTCAGCGACAGCTTGTAGTACGCCAGGCCGAACGAGCCATCGAGCTGGACCGCCCGGCGGAAGTGCTCCTCGGCCGCGCCCAGGTTCCAGCTGTTGAGGTCCTCCAGGCCCTGCAGATAGGCGCGATACGCTTCGAGCGATTGGGTGGTGGCGCGGACCACGTCGCTCCGCACCCCGGCGGGAGCGCCGGAGAGATGCAGCAGTTGGGTGGCCAGCTGGTCGAAGAGCGGGCGCACGTCATCGCCGGTGCGCCCCTCGACCCGGGCCACGTCCAGGCGGTTGCCGGTGGCGACGTCGAAGAGTCGCGCCACCAGCTGGAGCGAGTCGCCCACCTTGGCGAAGTCCCCCAGCGCCACGGTCCACACGCCGGCATCCCGCGCCAGGCGGCGGGCCATCTCGAGACCGACCGGCTGCCGCGCGTCGAGCTTGCGGCGCTCGAACAGGTCGTGCAGCCGCTCGTGATCGACCACGGTGAGATCGTTCCACTGCGACAGGTTGAGGGCCAGCATGTTGACGCTGCCATCCCGCAGCCAGTCCACCGCCGGGTCCTGACGCAGATTGTCGAACGGCAGCACCAGGATCGAATGCCGCGGATTGACGTCCTTGGGGGGGCCCGAAGGCCGGAAGGCCAGCCCCACAACCAGCGCCGCCACCGCCGCGATCCCGGTGAGCCCATACACCCATCGGCGCGGGATCCCTCGGGACCCGCGCCCCGCCGACAGCCGCTCCGACAAGAGCGCCGAGCGGAACTCGGCCCCGGTCTGCCAGCGCTCCGCCGGATCCTTGGCCAGCGCCCGCATGATGGCTTGGTCGAGGGCCGTGGGGACTCCGCCGCGGAGCGACCCCACCGACACGGGGCGTTCGGCCAGGTGCATCGTGGCCACCGCCGCCGCCGTCTGGGCCCGGAACGGCGGGCGGCCGGCGAGCATCTCGTAGGCCACCACGGCGAGGGCGTAGAGGTCGCTCCGGGTGTCGACCGAGTCGCCGGCCGCCTGCTCCGGACTCATGTAGGTGGGAGTCCCTACGGCCACGCCTTGGCCGGTGCGCACCCCATCGGCATCGGTGGCCATCGCCCGCGCGATCCCGAAGTCGGCCAGCATCGCCCGGCCCGAAGCCTGGTCGAGCAGAATGTTCTCCGGTTTTACGTCACGGTGCACCAGTCCCGCCTGGCCCGCCGCGTTGAGCGCGTCCGCCAGGTCGGCCACGATTCTGATGACCTCGTCGATCGGCAGGCGCCCGTCCCGGGTGAGCCGCTGCCGGAGACTCTCTCCCGGCACGAAGTCCATCACGTAGTAGAAGACCCCGGTGGTCTCGCCGGCGGTATGGATGGCGACGATGCTGGGATGGCGCAACCGCGCGATCATGCGGGCTTCGGCCAGGAACCGTTGAGTGATGCTGGCGTGCACCGCGAGATCGGGGTGCACCACCTTCACCGCTACCGGTCGGTCGAGCGTGGTGTCCCGCGCGAGGAAGACGACCCCCATCCCCCCATGCCCCAACTCCCGCTCGAGTCGATACTGCGACCCGAGCGCCGCCTGCAAACGGGCAAAGAGCTCCGAAGGCGCCGTCACGCTGATTCCGTGGTTGTCTGGTTCCGGGGGGCTCCCCGGCGACGTGGCCCAAAGGAAGGAAAGATAGGGCCGCCGCCTCTGGGGACGAGTACCCCCGACAGGGATGGACGGAATCAGACCCTCGATTAGGACGCTTTTCGCCTCCCGATGGTTGCAGGGTGAGCCGGCCGTGACTTGACCGGTGGTTGAGCCTCGGGGTCTAGGTTCGGGGCGACCTCAGCAGGAGTCCCCGTGTCCGCTACCGCCCTCGCCTCCCCACCTCGCCCACCCCTGGTCGCGGCCGTGCTCCGGCCGGAGGAACGGACCCGGGTGGAAGCCGCCGGGACCGGCTGGTTCTCCCTGCTTCACGGCGAGACTATCCCCGACGCCATCCGCTCGGTGCGGGAACGCCCGGTCGACGCGGTGCTCCTGTCGGTGCACCGGTGCGGCGGGGGTGAGCTCGATGCCTTGGGACACCTGGTTCGGGGCTTCCCCGGGATCCCCACGGTGGCGCTCGTGAGCCGTCACGACGCCGAGGGTTCCGAGGCCCTCCTGCATCTCGGCGCCACCGGCGTGCGCCAGGTCGTGGACGTCACCGGCCCGGAGGGATGGCACCGCCTGCGGCAGATCCTGGGGCAACCGGTCACTCGCGACGTAGCCAGGATTCAGCAACCGGTCCTCGTGGCCCTGGGCGATGTGCCGCCCGATACCAGGCTCTTCTTCGAAGCGCTGATCCGCCTCGCCCCCGATGTCCCCACCGCCCGCCATCTGGCGGAACGGGTCGGGGTCCGCTGCACCACGCTGATGAGCCGCTTCGGCCGGGCCGGCTTGCCCTCCCCCAAGAGCTACCTGGCGGCGATGCGACTGGTGCACGCGGCGCTGTTCTTCGAGCGGCCCGGTTACACCGTGGCCGACGTGGCCTACCGGCTCGACTACTCCTCGCCTCAGAGCTTCGGCCGGCATGTGCGGACCCTGCTCGGTATTACCAGCTCCGAACTTCGCCGCCGGTTCCCCTTCGAACAGGCGGTGGCGCGGTTTGTCGAGGTGATGATCGAGCCGTATCGGGAGGTGTTTCCGGGGTTCCGGCCGCTGGTGCGACGAGAGTAACTGCGGGATGGGCGAAGTGGCCTACCGGAGTCCGAGTCGCGTGGCAGTGGTAAGGGCTACTACCCGGTGCCCGGCAGCCTCCAACGTGGCCCGGCCACCCTCTTCCCGGTCAACCACCGCCAGGATCCCGAGCACCACCCCACCCTCCTCCCGCACCGCCTCGATGGCCTTGAGGGCCGAGCCGCCGGTCGTGATCACATCTTCGACCACGACGACGGCATCCCCGGTGGTGAAGTTCCCCTCCACCCGCCGACCGGTCCCGTGGGCCTTTGCCTCCTTCCGGACGCTGAACCCGTTCACGATCGGCGGGGCGGCGGCGCTTCGGGCCGCGACCGCGTAGGCCACCGGGTCGGCCCCCATGGTGAGCCCGCCAACCCCCCGTGGCGCCCACCCCTGTTCCCGGATTGCCTCGAGACCCAGACGCCCGATGAGGACCAGCCCCTCGGCGGACATGGTGGTGAGGCGGCAATCGATGTAATAGGTGGAGGTCCGGCCCGAGGCCAGCACAAACTGGCCGCGCTGGACGGACCGCTCCAGCAGGAGCCGGTCGAGCGCGCCGAGATCAGCCGAGTTCATTTGCCGAACAGGCTCTTGAGGAAGCTCTTGCGTTCGTTGGTTTGGCGCAGGGTGGTGCAAAGTCGGGTCGTGAACTCGTCCACAGTACGGCTCCGCTTGCCCAGCTCCCGCTCGAGTCCCGCCATCAAGGCCTCCTCCACGGCCTCGGAAAAACGGAGCCCTTTGACGGCCTCGTTGAGGCGAATGGGCGGCTGGGTCAGCAGTTGCTGGAATAATTCGCGGGGGGAGCGTCCGGTGTACGGCAGCGTGCTGGTCAGGAGGTAGTAGGCGATGGTGGCAAGGCTGTACACGTCGGCCTGGGCGGTCACCAGCTCGCCCGAGAGCGCTTCCGGTGCGACGTACTGCAGGGTGCCGACGAAGAACCCGGTGCGGGTCAACCGTTCCTCGGGCTTGAGGTCGGCATCGCGCGCGATCCCGAAGTCCAGCAGCACCGCCCGCTGGGATTCCGGGGTGTACATGATGTTGGCGGGCTTGAGGTCCCGGTGAATGATCCCCTGGGCGTGGGCCGCCGAGAGCGCGGCCCCGATCTGCTCGATGATCGTGGCGACCAGGGGTGGGGCCAGCCGGCCGGAGCGGGCCGCGAATTTCTCCAGCGCCTCGCCGTCGACCCACTCCATGGCCAGGTAGTAGAGGTCCTCGGTCTGGCCGTAGTCGTACGTCTTTACGATGTTAGGGTGGTTCACCCGGGTGCCGAACTCCGCCTCCCGGAGGAAACGCTTCACCGCCACCGGGTCCTGGGCCAGGCGGGTACGCAGGACTTTGAGTGCGACGGCGCCGCGCTCCGGGTGCTCGGCACGGTACACCGTGGCGGTTCCCCCCTCGCCCACGTGCTGCAGCAGGCGGTACCCGGCCACGGTTCTGCCGATGAGACTGTCTTGGCTCATGGGATGTTCCAAGCTACTCCGCCCCTGTACCCCGAGCAAGCGTGTGCTTGAGGTCTCCTCTACGCTGCACTAAGCTAGGTCATGACACGATCTCCCAATCCGATGAGGGTCGGCGTCGGCGCCGCCCTGTGTGCCCTCGCCCTGGCGGGGTGCGGCAGCTGGGGTCGCCCCGGCAACGCGGCGCCTCAGCCGGGCGAGAGCCTGGCGCAGGTGCTCGACCTGGGGGCGGCATACCGCCGGATCGGGCGAATGACCGGCACCGGCAG
The DNA here is from genome assembly GCA_964642475.1 of uncultured Gemmatimonadaceae bacterium. GTDB lineage: Bacteria > Gemmatimonadota > Gemmatimonadetes > Gemmatimonadales > GWC2-71-9 > JADJOM01. Next base: position 13,531 of record CAZXRC010000053.1, read on the forward strand.
CACCCCGTTCGTGGCCGACGTGGCCTTTCTGGCGGGCCCGGGCGATTCCAGCGTCGCGGTGATCGGGGTCTCCCTCGAGAATCAGAATCTCGGGTTTCAGCGCGAAGGCGATTTGTTCGTGGCCCATTACCGGGTGCAGCTCAATGCCCAGCCTGACGGTGGCGGGAAGCCGGTCGCGCTGGGACGGGATCAGTCGGTTCGGGTCTCGACCTTCCAGGAGACTCAGCGGAGCGACGAGAGCGTGCTCTTCCAGGAGGGGATGACCCTCTCCCCCGGGCCCTGGACCATTTCGGTGACCGTCACCGATGCCACTCCCGGCAAGTCGGGGAAGGCCAGCGCCAAATACACCGTGCCACGCTTCTCGGCGGGCAGCTTCACCCCCCCCATCCTGATCTACCAGCTCCGGGGCCGGTCGTCGCGGGCCACGCCGATCTCGGTCATCCTCAATCCTCGCGGCGCCGTGGCCTACGGCAGCGACACTGCCCTCGCCCTGGTCGAGGCCTACTCGCTGCCGGGACCCCGGGTCATGCCTATCCGTCTGATGAGCCGGGACAGCACCGTGCGGGTGGACTCGCTCCGCTTCGCCGGTGGCCAGGAGGTCGAGAGCGCGATTCTCCGTTTCACCCCCGACAGCTTCCCGCTGGGAGAGCTTCGGCTCGTAGTGGGCACCGCACCCGATACCGCCGCCAGCGCGGCGCTGGTGTCGTTCTCCTCAAGCTGGGTGGTCACCAACTTCGAGGACATGGTGAGCCTGCTGCGGTACTTCCCGCCCTCCGCGGCGCTCGACTCCCTCCGCAAAGCCCAGCCGGCCGACCGGGGCCGGGCCTGGCGCGAGTTCTGGAAAGCCAGCGACCCCAACTCGGCCACCAGCGCCAACGAGGCGCTCGACGGCTACGTCCGCCGGGTGGCCCTGGCCAACCTCCGTTTCCGTGACGAGGGTGTCCCTGGATGGCGCACCGACCGCGGGGAAGTCTTTATCCGCCTGGGCGAACCGGACGAGGTCTTCGATGCCAGCCCGCAGAGCGAAGGGCGGCTCATCCGCTGGGGATATACCCAGTGGCAACTGGCACTCTACTTCGTCGATGAGACCGGATTCGGGCGCTTCCGCCTGACCCCCGCCTCGCGCTCCGAACTCGAACGGGTGGTTGCCCAACTGAGCCGCCGGGGCGACTGACGGGGCTATCTTCCGGGCCATGTCGCGCCATGACCCGCCGCGCCTCTTTCTCATCGACGGCTACGCACTCATCTATCGCGCGTTCTTCGCGCTGATCACCCGCCCCCTTAGGACGACCAAGGGGGAGAACACCTCGGCGGCGTGGGGGGTCATCAACTTCCTCCTGCGCCTGCGGGAGAAGTACCAGCCCGACTATCTCGCCTGGGTGCATGACGCTGGCGATTCCTTCCGCACCGCGCTGTACTCCGAATACAAGTCCACCCGCGAAAAGCTGGATGACGAGCTCCAGGCCGAGTTTGACCGCTCGGTCGTGCGCATCGAGGAACTCCTTCGAGCCTTCCACGTGCGGGTGGTGAGCGTACCCGGTTACGAGGCGGACGATGTCATCGGCACCCTGGCCGTGCAGGGCACCGCGGCCGGACTCCAGGTGGTAATCGTCTCGGGCGATAAGGACTTCTACCAGCTGATCGGACCCCGGGTGGCACTGCTCAACCCCGGCCGGGGCGGTCCCGGCGGGGTCGACGAGACCTGGGTCGACCAGTCGAACGCCGGCGAGCGGCTGGGCGTGCCGCCGTCGCAGGTGGTCGACTACCTCGCACTGGTGGGTGACAGCTCCGATAACGTGCCGGGTGTGAAGGGCATCGGCAGCAAGGGCGCGGTGGAACTGCTGGGCCAGTTCGGCTCCCTTGAGGCGATGCTGGCCCGGACCTCGGAGGTCAAGGCCAAGCGAGCCCGTGAGGCGCTGGGGCAGTTCCAGGCCGAGGCCCGGCTGTCGCGCCAGCTGGTGACCATTCGCCGGGACGTCCCGGTCACGCTCGATCTGGGCCCTCTGGCCGAATCGGAACCCGATCGCGCCGCCCTGCTCAAGCTCTGCGCCGAGCTCGAGTTCTATACCCTGGTCCGGCGGCTCGAGGGCGCCACCCCCTCGGGCTCGGGCTCGGGCCCCACCATCGCCGAGCCCGCGCCGGTCGAGGAGGAGGACGCGCCCCCTCGGGCGGAGGCGACCATCGTCCCAGCCGCGGCGCCGGTTACCCCGACGCCGATCGTCGGCGTGCAGGTGGTGGATGACCCGGCCGCAATTCCCGCGCTCGTGGAGCGGCTCCGCACGGCGCCGGTGGTGGCGCTCGCCGTCGGAACTAATCCGGTGGAGCCCCACGACGCGGCCCTGGTGGGGCTCAGTCTCGCGGTGAGTCCCACCGAGGCGTGGTATCTCCCCTTCGCCCATCGGCCGCCGCTGGGAGAGCTGGCGGCACCGGAGCCGGTTCGCAATCTCCCCGCCCTCACCTCTGCCGAGCTGGCGCCGCTTGCCCGGCTCCTCGAGGATGCCGCGGTGCCCAAGGCCGGGCACGATCTCAAGTACGCCTGGCAGGTCCTCCGTCGGGCGGGAATCGAGCTTGCGGGGGTGACGTACGACGCGATGCTGGCGAGCTTCGTGCTCGATCCCGGCCGCCGCTCGCACGCCCTCGATACCCTGAGCCTCGAGCACCTCGGCCGGTCGCTCCGGGTCTACGCCGAAGTGGCGGGCCGGGGCCGCGGCGCGGTGCCGTTTGCCGAGGTGGCGGTGGCGCACGCGGCCGAGTACGGGGCGGCCCACACCACCACGGTGCTGGCGTTGGAGCGGTACTTCGCCCCGTCGCTCGCGGGGATGGGGTTGGAACGGCTCCTCCAGGACATCGAGTTGCCGCTGGTGCAGGTGCTGGTAGACATGGAGTGGACCGGGATCGCCATCGATCCGGCTCTCTTCACCCGCCTGTCGGGTGAACTGGCGCGCGACCTGGCCGGCCTGGAGGCGAAGATCGCCGAGATCTCCCAGAGTCAGCTCAACCTCAACAGTCCCCGGCAGCTGGCGACCCTCCTGTTCGACAAGCTCCAGCTGCCGGTACTCAAGAAGACCAAGACCGGCCCCAGCACCGACGCCGACGTGCTGGACCAGCTGGCCGCGCTGGGCCATGAAGTGCCGAAGCTGATCCTCGACTATCGCGAGCTGCAGAAGCTCAAGTCCACCTACGTCGAGGTGCTGCCCCTCCGGGTGAACCGCACCACCGGTCGGATCCACACCAGCTTCAATCAGACCGGGGCCGCTACCGGCCGGTTGAGCTCGAGCGAGCCCAACCTGCAGAACATCCCGGTGCGGACCCCGCGGGGGGAAGAGATTCGCAAAGGCTTCGTGCCGGGACCGGGACAGCGTTTCGTCGTGGCCGATTACTCGCAGATCGAGCTACGCCTCATGGCCCACTTGTCCGAGGACCCCGCGTTCATTGCGGCGTTCCGCTCCGGGGGTGACATTCACCGGCAGACGGCCTCGGTCATCTTCTCGGTCCCGCCGGACCAGGTGACGGCCGAGATGCGGGCCCGGGCCAAGACCATCAATTTCGGCACTATCTACGGCCAGGGCCCCTTCGCCCTCTCCCGTCAGCTCGGCATCACCCAGGACGAAGCGAAGGCCTTCATCACCCAGTACTTCGAGCGTTTCGCCGGGGTCCGGGCCTACCTCGACCTGCAGGTCCGACTGGCGCGGAGCCGGGGGTACGTCGAGACGCTGTTCGGTCGGCGGCGGTACATTCCGGAGATCAAGGAGCGGAATTTCAACCTGCGGGCCTTCGCCGAGCGCACCGCCGCGAATACGCCCCTGCAGGGCTCGGCCGCGGACCTGATCAAGCTGGCCATGATCCGGATCCACGAAGCGCTCTCCCGCGAGCGGCTGCGAGCCCGACTGCTGCTGCAGGTGCACGACGAGCTGGTGCTGGAAGCGCCGCTGGACGAAGTGGACCCGACCGTCGCGCTGGTCCGCCACCACATGGAGGGCGCGGCCGACCTCAAGGTGCCGCTGGTGGTGGATGTGGGGGTTGGAGACAACTGGCTCGACGCCAAACACTAGGAGATCACATGGCCGATGCTCGGCGCGGCTTCACGTTCATCGAGATACTGATCGTGATGATCGTGATCGGGATCCTGACGGGGCTGGCCTATGTGCGGGTGCAGTCGCAGAAGGACAAGGCGACCATCGCCGCCATGACCTCCGATCTCCGCGCCATCGCCGAGGAGCAGGAGGCCCACTACTTCCAGAATCGCTTCTACACCACCGACCTGGTCGCGCTCAACGCCCGGCCCTCGCCCGGCGATACCATCGTGATCGTCGAAGCCACCGCCGCGGGATGGTCGGGCCGGATCTACAACCCCCGCTCCAACAAGCAGTGCTATATCGTGGTGGGGCAGGCCGCCCCGATCGGATCGGCCACCCAGGACGGCGTGATCAACTGCTCCTGAGCCGGGGGCACCCGGCCGGGTGTGCCCGCCTCAGTCGGTGGCTTTGGCGCCCGGCTCCAGCGGCTCAACCGCTCGGGCGATCACCACGTCACTCGAAACCCGAGGCTCGCTGGCGCGCGAGACCCGGACCCTCCGGCCCCCGGGCCACCAGTTCCACTCGCCGGCCAGGTGCATGATCGCCGGCACCAGCAC
>CAZXRC010000054.1:0-18080 GCA_964642475.1 uncultured Gemmatimonadaceae bacterium
GGAACCCTCCGCGGGCCTGAAGTTCGCTCTTCGGGAAGGCCCTCAGATGGGACGGGCTCACTTACGGCCCGCTCCGCGTTCCCCTCCCCCCTCGCGCACGAGCCCAGCTCTCGCGACTTTCGGCCGGCCGGCCTACGGCACGAAATACCGGTAGTACACCATCCCCGAGTACGTCGCCGTCAGCGCCTTCCCGTCGACTACGTTCCCGAAGCTGATCCGTTCCGCCGAATCGGTTTCCCCCACCCGGAACTCGCCGTTGGGGAGCGGTGTCATCGGTTCCTCATTGCCGCCGGGACTGACGTACCACAGCGCGCCTTTGCGAAGCACGATCCGGAAGTTCGGCTGCCATGGCTGCATGATCCGGTAATGCCCGGGAAAGGTCCTCCAGGCGTCCGGCACCGCGAAGTCCCGGGGACCCTGGTAACGCTCGCTCGTGTACCACGAGTCGCCGTACCAGACCTCGAGCATCCCGGTCGAGTCGCCCGCGAAACGGAGCGGAAAGAGCGGGAACCGCTCCCGGGGACCGAGGAACGCGTCGTCGCCGTAGGGCTCGAGCGCAATCCGGGTACCGCCGCCGCTCACCAACAGGAGCGAGTCACCCGCGGCCTCGAAGGCGAGGGTGTCCCCGGCCGGGGAAACGAAGCGGCCGGTGTACCGCGCCGCGTGCGGCACGGGATCGCCATCGTCCGCCGGAATCTCCGGCAGGCTGTCGCCCCGCATCGCCGCGCCCAGCGCCCGCAGCGCAAAGCGCGCGATCGCGCCGGGATCGCCGGGGCCATTGACGAAGGCCACCACACCGATGCCGAGACTCGGTTCGCCCATGAGCATGCTGCTGTAGCCCAGCATCCCGCCACTGTGGAAGAAGAGGGGCCGCCCGTCGAGCTCGCTCAGGAACATGCCGTAGCCATAGTGCGCCCCGCCCCGCTCGGTCAGCGCATGGGGCTGCATCAGGCTGGCGAGCCGGGCCTCCGGGAGGAGCGCCCCCCGGGGTCCACGGCCCTGGTTGAGCAGCATGGTGAGGTAGGTGCCCATGTCGCCCGCGGTCGAGACGACCGACCCGTCCCCCGATCCGTACTCGATCCATGGGGCGACGACCAGGGGATCGCCCCTCCGCTCGGGGCGGTCGTCGTAGAGCGGCTGGTACCCGACGGCGAGACTGGGGCGGGTCGCGTGGGTGAACTCGGCCTCCGTCTCCCGCATGCCGAGGGGCTCGAGCACGCGCTCGGTGATACTCCGGGCGTAGGGCTTCCCGTCCAGCCGCTCCAGCAGCGCGCCCATCACCTGGTAGCCAATATTGCTGTAGGCCCAATGTCGCCCCGGCGCTGACCCGAGGGTCCGCTCCCGGGCCATGTAGGCCTGGGCCAGCGACGAAGGAACATCGTCGCGGTCGGCCGGAAGTCCGGAGGTGTGAGTCAGGATGTCGTGGCCGGTGACCGGTTGCCAGCGGGTGCGCGGGGTGAACCAGGGGAGATAACGGACCACCGGGACTTTGGGATCGAAGCGTCCCGCCTCGGCCAGCTGCAGCAGGGCAATGGCGGTGAAGGACTTCGAGATCGACCCGATCTCGAAACGGGTGGAGCGGCTGACCGGGATCCGGCGCTCGAGATCGGCATAGCCATAGGTGCGCACCGTAATGACTCCGGCCCGGTCGACCAGCGCCAGCGCCAGCCCCGGCGTCCCCGCCCGCTGCATTTCCCGGGCGGCAAAGCCATCGATCAGTCGGAAGACCGGCCGGAGCCCCAGGGTGTCGTGGGACTGTGCCGGCAGGGCCGGCGTCACCAGGGGAAGAAGCGCGGCCAGTCCGGCGAGGGTGCGGCGGAGGATCATGCGTTGAGCTGGCGGATGTGGGGAACGTCGATGAAGCGGAGTCCGTGCACCGGTGTCTCGATGGCGTGGATCAACGCATTGAGCATCTGGCGCAGGGTCACGAGGCCCAGGCGCCTGGCCCCCTCGCGGGTAACGGGGAACAACTCGCCCAGCCAATACATGGGCAGCAGCATCGCGGGCCACCAGTGGCCCGGACCCAGCACGTACCACGGCCGGAGCAGGGTCGCCGCCAGTCCGCTCTCCCGGATGAGCGACTCGGCCCGGATTCGGGCGGCCACATAGGCCCGCATTGCCGGGGCGGGGTGAGCCACGCTCACGTAGACGAAATGGCCTACACCGGCGGTGACCGCCGCGGGGACCGCGGCTGCCACCGAGGCCAGATCGACCCGAAGGAACTCCTGCGCCTTGGCGGGGCTCGGGTGGGAGACGCCCACCAGGTGCACGAACGTGTCGGCCGGCGCCACCCGCGCGGCGAACGAAAGGCCATGGAGGGCATCGCCCACCACGGCCTCGCAGCCCACCGGGAGCTTCCGCTCCGAGCCGGGACGCACCAGGGCCCGGACCCGGTGCCCCCGGGTCAGGAGCAGCGCCGCCAGCCGGCTGCCCAGGTAGCCGGTGGCTCCGGTCATAAAGATGTGACGTGCTGGTGCGGCGGAATTCACGGGGCTAGAATGCCACCTGAATCGACACGGCGCAACTTCACCGGAGTCCCGCAATGTCCCTCGCCCAGAGTCTCCTGCCCGAACTGATCCACGAGATGGCCAACACCCGAAAGGAACTGGAGCGGGTTCCCGAGGCCCGTCTCGACTGGAAACCCCATCCCAAGTCGATGACACTGGGTCGGCTCGCCAGCCACCTGGCGGAGCTGCCGTCGTGGGGACAGGTGACGATGCAGACCCGGGAGCTCGACATCGCGCCGCCGGGGCAGGATGTCCGGGGTGCCGATCTCCGCACCCGGGCCGAGATGCTGGCGATGTTCGACCGGAACGTCGAGGCGGCCAAGGCCGCTGTCGGCTCGGCGTCCGACGCCGACTACCTGGTCCCGTGGACGCTGCTCAAGACCGGGAAGGCCATCTTCACCCTGCCGCGGATCGCGGTGCTCCGGTCGATGGTGCTCAACCACAACGTGCATCACCGGGCCCAGCTGGGGGTGTATCTCCGGCTGCTCGATGTCCCGGTGCCGAGCATCTACGGGCCGTCGGCCGACGAACAGTGAGAGGTGGGACGTAGGGGTGAGGGGTGGCGACGGTGACATTCTCCCTCACGCGCTCCCCCTTGCACTCCCGTATCGCACCGCGGTCATCTCCGCCATGATCGCCAGAGCGGTCTCGGCCGGGGAGCGCCCTCCCAGGTCGAGGCCGATCGGCCCATGGACCCGGGCCAGATCGTCGTCCGAGAACCCCTGGGCCCGAAGCCGCTCGCGCCGGGCCGCCTGGGTCTTCTTCGAGCCGATGGCCCCGATGTAGATCGCCGGGGAGCGGAGCGCCAGCTCCATGGCGGGCTCGTCGAACTTGGGATCGTGCGAGAGGAGACAGATGTAGGTGGCCCGGTCGAGCCCTACCCGGCCGAAGGCCTCCTCCGGCCAGGCCAGGAGCAACTCGTCGGCGGCGGGGAATCGCTCGCGGGTGAGAAACGCCTGACGCCCATCGGCCACCACGGTGTAGTAGCCCAGCATCCGGGCCAGCGGCACCAGCGCCACGGCGATGTGCACACCCCCGAAGATCACCAGCTTCGGCCGCCGGGCGAACACCTCCAGGAACACCTCCACCGGCTGGCCCTCGGGCCCGGCCACCGCGAGCGTGGCGCTCCCCTCCCGATCCAGCGCCGCACGGGCGGCCTGCGGCAGCGCCCCGACCAGCCAGGGGGGCCACCCGGTGTGTTCCACGGTGCCGTTCTCCCGCACCACCGCGCTCTCGGCGGCGAGCCGGGGAGTGTCGCTCAGCACCGTTGCGACCACCACGCCACCCGCCCCGCGGGCGGCGGCCATCACCGGGCCCGGCACCGCCGGCTGCACCAGCACCTTGATGGTGCCGCCACAGGCGAGCCCCACTTCCCAGGCTTTTTCGTCGCTCACACCATAGGTGACGAGCCTGGGTGTGCCCCGGCCGATCGCCGCCCGGATCTCCTCGACTACCGCCGTTTCGACACAGCCGCCGCTGACTGAGCCGGCCATCGCGCCGCTCGGCGTGGCCAGCATGCAGGAGCCCTCCGGCCGCGGGGCGGAGCCCCAAACACTGGTCACGACCGCCCGGCCGACGGCTTCACCGCTGGCCATGAGGGCGTCGTAGTCGTTCAGCAGGTCTCGCATGGGGTGGCGTGGAGCGATTGGAACATTGCGGTCCGGGGATGATGCCGGTGAACAACGGGGGCTGGGCGCGCCACCCGCCTGTGCCATCGGTGTCACCTGTGGATTAAGATAGCAGGGAGCCGGCCATGCGAAGGGCGGAAGGGCGCCGAACCGGAGTGACGATGACGAACGCCGAACTGACTGAGAAGATCGTGAAGGCCGTCGACGCCGGCCGGGGACGAACCCTCGCGCTGCATCAGGCGCTGGTCCGGACCCGGTCGGTCACCGGCGACGAGGGTGCCATGGCCGCACGGACCGCCGCGGCCTTCCGGGAGCGGGGACTCACGACCGAGACCTGGACGGCGACGGCGGAGGAGGTGCGGGAGTATCTCGAGCACGTCGGGGAACAGCCGGGGTACGAGGGGCGACTCAACGTCTACGGCACCCGGGCCGGGAGCGGCGGCGGCCGCTCGATCCTGCTCAACGCCCATATCGACACCGTGCCCGAGGGCGATCACGGACTCTGGACCCAGCCGCCATTCTCGGCCAACCTGGTCGAGGGCAGAGTCTACGGGCGCGGCAGCTGCGACATGAAAGGTGGGCTGGTCACCCACCTGGCGGCCCTGGATGCCCTCGAGGCGATCGGGGTCAGGCTCAAGGGCGACGTGAGTGTGGCCGCCACGGTGGGGGAAGAGGACGGCGGGCTCGGCGCTCTCTCGACGGTCCTCCGGGGCAAGCGGGCCGATGCGGTGCTGGTGACCGAGCCGACCGAGCTGGCCCTGGTCACCGCCTGCGAAGGCTCGCTGGTCTTCCGGATCACGATCACCGGGCGCGCCGCCCACGCCGCGACCCGGAACGAAGGGGTGTCGGCGCTGGAGAAGTTCCTGCCCATCTTCGCCGACCTCCAGGCCTTCGAGACGGAACGGAATGCGACCCTGCACCATCCGCTGTACGACGCCTTTGCCAACAAGGTCCCGATCAACGTCGGCGTGGTCCGGGCCGGCAACTGGGCCTCGACCGTGCCGGAGATGCTCGAGGCGGAGGTCCGGGTGGGCCTGCTGCCGGGCGAGGAGCTCCAGGCCTTCAAGGGGCTGGTCACCGGCCGGATCCTGGCGGCGGCCGCCCGCGATCCCTGGCTCACTACCCACCCCCCGGTCATCACGTTTTTCGGGGGGCAGTTTATCGCGGCGGAGACCCCGACGGATGCCCCCATCTGCGAGGCGATCCGGAAGGCCCATGCCGCCGTCACCGGGCGGCCACCGAAGACCGAGGCCGCGACGTACGGGGCCGACATGCGCCACTTCATCGCCTTCGGCGGGATGCCCTGCGTGATGTACGGGGCGGGGGACATCAAGCTGGCCCACGGTCCCGACGAGAATCTGCCGGTGGCGGAGCTCCTGACCGCGACCAAGACGGTGGCGTGTCTGCTTACGGAATGGTGCGGGGTGGGGTGAAAAGTTCCGAGTTCCGAGTTTCTCAGGCCCGGCTCCACGCAATCAGTCCCAGGCCCGGTCGGGGCCGCGCCCGGGCAACTCGGAACTCGGAACTCGGAACTCCAAACACCCCGCCAGCACCTCCCCCAGTCGTTCAAGTGAGGCCACACTGGCGCACGGCAGGAATTGGTCGACGAAGGGCAGCGCGGCCTGGAGACCGAGGGTCGCGGGCTCGAAGCCCGCGCGGCTCGCCAGCGGGTCGAGCCAGATGAGGCGATGACAGGAGCGCTGGAGCCGGGCCATCTCCCGCGCCAGCAGCACCGGGTCGCCCCGCTCCCACCCGTCAGAAATCAGCAGCACGATCGCCCCGCTCCGCACCGTGCGCCGGACCCAACGGTGATTCAGCTCTCTGAGGCTCTCCCCGATCCGGGTGCCCCCGCTCCAGTCCACCACCGTCCCCGCCACCCGTCTGAGCGCTTCGTCGCCGCTGTGCACCCGGAGCTGACGGGTGATGCGGGTGAGTCGGGTGCCGAACACGAAGATCTCGAGGGGCGCTCCCGAACGGGCCAGAGTGTGGGCAAAGCGAAGCAGAAACCGGCTGTAGCGTTCCATCGAACCGCTGATATCGCACACCAGGACGATCGGACGGGGACGGGTGCCGCGCCGGAGCCAGCGCCACCAGAGAGACTGGCCCCCGCTGGCGAGGGAGCGGCGCAGCATCCGCCGGAGGGCCGGGCGGGAACCTTGCCGGGCCAGCACGCCCCGCCGGGCCGGTCGCATCGGAAGGCGCGGCCGAAGCGCCGCCAGCATCCGAAGCGCCTCCCGCTCCTCGGCTCCGGTGAGTTCGCCGAAATCGGCCTGCCGCAGCTGCTCGGCTGACGATGCCGCCCCCTCCAGCACCACGCTGATAGGGGCCTTGGCCGGATCGGCGGGACCGAGGGCATCGCTGAGATCGAGGGCCCCGGGGCGCCGCTGGCTCTGCTGCATCCGGGGAAGCCGATGGCCGAGTGAGCCGGCCGGGCCACGCCGGCGCCAGAAGAGTTCGAAGGCCTCGTCGTAGGCGGGGAGGTCATCGCGGCGGCGGACGAAGATCACCCGGCCCGCCGTTTTGACGTCCTGCTTGCGGCCGAGGTCCACGACCGTCAGGACCCGGATGAAGGTGCGGCTCTGCTCCGGGTCGATCGCCAGACCGGCACGGCGCAGCAGGCGTCCGAAGAGGATCGCATTGGCGGCAAGGGCGCCGCCGGAAATGTCGTCTGCCTGCATCGATCGCCCGGTCGCTCCCGGCTGGGGGGATCTGCCGTCATCCGCTCGGCGGGGAAAGCCGGCCCTAGCCGGTTGCGCGGAGCTCCGCCAGCAGCACCGCCGCGCCCCCGCCTCGGAGGGCGGCGACGTCTTCCTGATACTTGAGCAATACGCCCAGGGTCTCCTCGACCTGTCCCGCCTCGAGCTTCCGCGCGCCGAGGGCGGTCAGCGCCGCGGCCCAGTCGAGGGTCTCGGCGATGCCCGGGAGTTTGGTGAGCTCGGTCTGCCTGAGGCGCTGGATGAAGGCGACCACCTCGCGGGCCAGCCCGTCGGGCAGGCCGGGCTGCCGCGCCAGCAGGATGGCCAGCTCGCGCTCCGCCGTGGGGTAGTCGATCCAGTGATAGAGACAGCGGCGCTTGAGGGCATCGTGGATCTCGCGGGTCCGGTTGCTGGTGAGCAGGACCCGGGGGGGTCGGGTGGCACGCAGGGTGCCGATTTCGGGGACCGTCACCGCAAAGTCGCTGAGCAGCTCCAGCAGAAACGCCTCGAACTCCTCGTCGGCCCGGTCCACCTCGTCGATCAGCAGGACCGGCGGCGGGCCGGCCCGATCCTCGATGGCGCGCAGGAGCGGGCGGCGGATCAGGAACTCTTCGCTGAAGATGTCGCGGGTGGCGGCAGTCTTCGCTTCCCCCCGGGCCTCGAGCAGGCGGATCTCCAGCATCTGGCGGGGATAGTCCCACTCGTACACCGCGGTGCTCACGTCGATGCCCTCGTAGCACTGCAGCCGGATCAGCTCGGTGCCCAGCACCTGCGCCAGCACCCGGGCGACCTCGGTCTTGCCCACCCCCGCCTCGCCCTCGAGCAGGAGGGGGCGGTCGAGCGTGAGCGAAAGGAAGACCGCCGTGGCCAGCTCCCGGTTGGCGATGTAGCCCGCCGAACGGAAGCGGCGGTCGACCTCGTCGATGCTGGCGAGCTCAGGTGGGGGGACGGGGCGGCTCATGTACAGGAAGGTGGGCGGCATCGGAGTGTGCCGCCAGGTCCAGGACCGCGAGCGCTCGTGCCCTTGCGCCCGTCCGGCTCACCGCTACTCCGGCGCCTGGAGCTCGCGGGCATAGTCGGGGAAACGGAACCGCATCTCCCGGCCGAGCAGGCCGCCATGTCCGAGATCGGCGAGAGTGTCGGGGGTGATCGCCTCTCCGGTGAGGAGCCGGGGGAGCACCAGGTCGGCCGCGGTGGCCATGCTGAACATGCCGCATTGGGGCAGGCCCAGGATCACGGTCTGGCCCAGCGCGGCGAGCCAGATCATCGACCCGGGATGCGCCGGCACACCCCGCCGGAGTACCCGCCCGCCCAACCGGTCGAGGGCATCGTAGAACGGCGACAGCGGGTCCCCGGCGGAGACCCCACCCACCAGCAGCAGCGGCACCCGCCGGGTCAGCGCGACTCGCGACAGCTCCTGCCTCAACCGCGGCGCCGCCTCGACCGGGTCGTCGGTGTCGACCTGGGTGACGCCCAGGAACGTCCCGCCCAGGGACCGGACCTTGGTCCGGGCCGCGTGCTCGAACCGCTCCAGTTCGTCGCCCGCCAGCGACTCGGCCGCGAGCGCGGCGACCTCCAGCGGCCGGTAGGCCGCGATGTCGATCAGCGGGGTCGCGTCCCGGGCAACGCCCTCCCCCGCCGCCACCGCGGTCGCGGCCACCAGGTGGGGCGCCACCTTCACGCTCGCCACCAGCTCGCCGGCGCGCACCGACTGTCCGTGAAACAGGGTGAACACCTCGAGCGGGTCGATCCGGTTCAGACGGCCGAGGGCCGCCATCTCGATCCGAAGCACGCCGTCGACCCGCGCCGCGAGATCCACCTTGCTCTGCCGGGGCGGCGACACCACGATGTTCGGGCCCGCGACCGCTCGGGCCAGTCGGATCGAGGCCTCGTCCTCGTGCAGGTCGCCGGGGTCGGGCCAGCCCAGCTTGAGGGCAGTGGTAAGGGTGCCGGTGCACGCGGCCTGATGCAGTGTGGTCGCGAGCGCCGCATCCACCCGGCTTCCTTTGGCGAAGAGCTGCCCCTCCATTCGCACCGGCGCGAGCAGGACCGCGCCGTGGAGCCGCTGCTGGTCCAGGGCGGCCACGGCGGAAGGGCTCAGACGCTCACTGCGCACGCGCGGACGATCCCCGCGAGGGAATCCGGCTCATGGCGTATTCGGCCAGGGCGGTGATAGTCAGACTGGGATTGACGCCGGGATTGGCCGGCATGATGGACCCGTCGATCACGTAGAGGCCGGGATACCCGTGGAGCTGGAAGTCCGGTCCCACCACACCTTCGCCGGCGCCCCGCCCCACAGGGCAGCCGCCGAGAATGTGGGCCGTGATCGGGATATCGAAGAGTCCTTCGTTGATCGATCCCATCGCGATGCCGTTGGTCCGGCTGGCGAAGGTGCGGGTGACGTCGTGGCCGATGTCGAGCTTGGTGGGGATCGACTTCTCCAGGTCGGGGAGCGACACGAGGTCCCGGCGGAATGCGGTGAAGACGCTACGTCCGGGGCGGAGCCGGATCCGGTGATCCTCCCATTGCATCACCAGGATGATCGTGGTCCGCTCGGCCCAGCCCGGCAGGACATGGGTCCGCAGGAAATCGCCGGGACGCTTGACGATGTCGGCCAGCGACTGCAGCAGACGGGAGGGGAGGCTGCCCGACTCGATCATCGGACCGCCGAGGAGCCGCATCGCCGAACTGCCGGCGGGATAGCGCACCGGCTCGATGGTAGTGACGGGGTCGGCGTGGAAAATCGAGGTGATCGCGATCCCCTTGGAGTAGTCGATAGCGGCGCTGCGGGACACGCTGCCCAGCAGCGCCTCGTTGTTGGTCCGGACCATGTCGCCGAGGCGGGGGGAGATCCCGGCCAGGGAACCGGTCCGGTCGCGGCAGCGGAAGAGGAGCCGCAGGCTCCCGAGGCTGCCGGCCGCGACGATCACGTTGCGGGCCCGCAGCGGTGTACTCGCCGGGTGGCGCCAGCCGGTGGTCCGGTGGGCGATCACCTCGTAGCGGGCCCCATCCACCTGCGGTCCACCCAGGGGCCGGATATCGCGGACCGTGCACTCGGCCCGCACTTCCGCGCCCCACTTCTCGGCGAAGTAGAGGTAGTTCTTCGGGAGCGTATTCTTGGCGTTGTGGGGGCAGCCCACCATGCAGGCGCCGCAATGCTGACAACCGCGCCGGGCCGGACCGTCGCCTCCGAAGTAGGGATCCGGCACCTCGACCCCTTCCTCGCCCGGCCGCCCGAAGAAAGTGCCGACCGGAGTCGGTTGGAAGCTCGCCGCCTGTCCCAGTTCTCCGGCGATAGTCTTAAGCACCTCGTCGGCGGGGCCGAGGCGCGGATTGGGCGCCACGCCGAGCATGCGCCGTGCGGTCTGGAAGTGGGGGCGGAGCTCCCGGCCCCATTCGACCAGGTGGCGCCAGGCGGGTGACGCGAACGCCTCGTCATCCGGTTCCATCAGCACGTTGGCGTATCCCAGGCTGCCGCCTCCCACCCCGGCGCCATGCAGCACGAAGACGTTCCGGAACGCGCTGATCTGGAGAATGCCGTAGCAGCCGACCGTGGGGGCCCAGAGATACCGGGGGAGGTCCCAGGTGGATTTCGCAAAGTCCTGGTCGCCGAAGCGCTTCCCCCGCTCCAGGACCACCACCCGATAGCCCTTCTCGGCCAGGCGCATCGCCGAGACGCTGCCGCCGAAGCCGGAGCCGATGATCGCGTAGTCGTAGGTGTCGGACACGGGCGAACGGTATCGGTGCGAACCGCGCCCTGGCAAGCGCGCCGGCCTGAAGTTGTGATGAAGGTCGTGCGGGGGCGGTCCTCGTCTCCGGTTCCAGGTTCCGCGTTAACTTCACGGCAGCCCGTCTGGTGCGTCCCGGCCGCCATCGGCCGGCGGCCAAGTGTCCCCGCGACCTCATGATGACTCTTCTCGAATCCCTCACTGAGCGCCAGCTCATCGTCGTCACCGGCAAGGGGGGCGTCGGAAAGACGACCATCGCGGCAGCCATTGCGCGGCTGCTGTCGCGGGAGGGGCGGCGGGTGCTGCTGGTGGAGATCGATCCGCGCGAGAGCCTGCATCAGCTGCTGGGGACCGAGCCGAGCGGCGGGATCATCGTCAAGGTCTCGCCGAAGCTCGCGGTGCAGAACCTCCAGCCGCGCGCGGTGGTCGAGGCCCTGGTCAAGGAGAAGGTGCCCATCGGACTGGTCGCCAGGAGGATCGTCGCCAGCCCCATCTTCCAGCACTTCGCCGACGGCGCGCCGGGCCTCAAGGAGATGTCGATCCTGGGCTACGCCCTCCGGACGGTGGAGGGGGAGTACCGGCACAAGGCCGACGTCGTGGTGCTCGACGCCCCCGCCACCGGCCACGGCGCCTCGATGCTGGCGGCCCCGCTTCTTCTCGCCGACCTGGTGGGCGGCGGCCAGCTCGGGGACATGGCCGCTGCGCTCGCCAGGTTCGTCGCCGATCCGAAGCGGTGTGGCGTGGTGTTGACCACGCTGGCCGAGGAGATGCCGGTGCAGGAGCTGGCGGAACTGGTGGCGCTGCTGGAGCAGCGGATCGGCCGGCCGCCGGAGCTGGTGGTGGCGAACGGGCTGTATCCGGCGTGGCCCGGCGGCAAGGCGAAACGGACCGGCGGGAAGGCCAACGGCGACGAGGCGCTCCTCGCGCTCTGGCGTGATCGACGCCGGGTCAACGAGCGGGAGCTCGAGCGCCTGGCGACCATCTGGACGGGTCCCCGGGCCGAGATCCCGCTGCTGCCGCTCGACCGGGGACCGGCGCTGCTCGACGCGGTCTCGGCCCGCTTGGGTGAGGAGCTGGCATGAGCCTCGGCCTGCTCGATCGGCGGCTCCTGGTGGTCGTGGGCGCCGGCGGCGTCGGGAAGACCACCCTGGCGGCGGGCCTGGGCCTCTGCGCCGCGCGCCAGGGGCGGCGGACCCTGGTCATGACCTTCGACCCCTCCCTCCGGCTCAAGGATGCGCTGGGGGTGGGCGCATCGGCCCGGGACCGGGCGGTGCAGGTGAAGACCGACGCGCCGGCCCGCCTGGACGTGATCCTTCTTGACGCCCGTCAGACCTTCGATCGGCTGATCGCGCGGTATGCGCCCGACGAGGCGGCGGCCCGGCGGATCTACGACAATCGGTTCTACCGCGAGCTGGCCGGCAACCTGGCCGGGATCCTGGAATACATGGCGGTAGAGCGGCTGTTCGAAGTCGCCTCCGCCGGCGAGTATGATCGGATCATCCTCGACACTCCGCCCACCCGGCAGGCGCTGGAATTCCTCGAGGCGCCGGAACGGATCGTCAGCTTCCTCGACTCCGGCGCGGTGAAGCTGGCCCTCAAGCCCTGGTGGGAAAAGGGCGGGGGGCTGACGCGGGCCCCGATGCGGCTCGCCGCCAAGGGGGCGGAGGGCCTGGCCGACCGGCTCTTCGGCAACCGGCTGTTGCACGACATGCTGGAGTTCTTCCGCGCCTTTGGACCGCTGTACGACGGCTTCCGGGAGCGGGCGGTGGAGGTGCAGCAGCTGCTGCGGGACCGGGAGACGCTTTTCACGCTGGTGGCGGGGGCGGGTGAGGACCGGATCCCCGACGCGATGTTCTTCGCGCGCAAGCTCCAGGAGGCGGGGCATCGGCTCGGGCCGATCGTGGTGAACCAGGTGCACCCGAGGGCGGCGGGACCGCCGGCCGGCGGGACGGCCGGGGAGCTGGAGGAGGGGCTGGCGCTGTTCCGCTACCTCGGGAATCGGGATGCCCGGGGGATCGAGCGGCTCCGCGCGCTCCTGTCGAAGGGCGAGCCGCTGGTGGTGGTCCCGCTCCGGCCGGCGCCGCCGACCTCGCTGGGGGAACTCGAGGCCCTGGGCGGGGAGGTCCTCGCGCAGCTGGCATAGCGTTCTCTCCCGCGTCGCCGCCTTCATCCCGCTTTCATGACGGCCTTACCGCTGTGCGGCAACTCCCACTTGACATTTTGCCGCACTGCGGTAATTTACCTTCCGTCACACGCAAGGACGGGGACGTGGTCCGGCTGATCAAGCGGTACGGCGGGGGCAGCCGCAAGCTGTACGACACCGAGGAGAGCCGGTACGTCTCGCTGGACGAGATCGCGGCCTGGGTCCGCAAGGGCCAGGAACTCCAGGTGGTCGACAGCGGCACCGGGGAAGACGTCACCAGCCAGACACTGGCGCAGGTGATCTACGAAGATCACCGAACCGGGACTTCGTTTCTCCCCAAGGAGTTCCTGCACGAGGTGATCCGCCGGGGCGGGCAGGTGCTTGCCTCGCGGGTGGAGCAGATCCAGACCGGGGTGGAGACGCTGGTCCGCGCCGGGGTCGACCGGATCACGCCGGTCGGGGGGGTGCAGGAGGAGCTGGATGTGCTGCGGCAGCGGCTGGCCCAGTTGGAGGAGTCGCTCAGCGAGTTGGAGGAGCCGGCCCCGGTCCGGCGGAAGAAGGGGAAGGGCAAGCGCGCGGCGCGGCGCTGACGGATAGGCAGGGAGCGCAGTCACGGAACCCGAAACGGCCGAGGGATCGGTCAAGGCACAGGGAGGAATTATGGCAAAGAAGACCAAGAAGGTGGTGGCGCTCCCGATGATCAAGGAGTCTGCCCACGAGATCTGGCTGGCTGGCCTGGGCGCGTTCGCGCTGGCCGGGGAAGAGGGCGGCCGCCTGTTCAAGTCGCTGGTGAAGAAGGGCGAGGGCATGGAAAAGGTGAACAAGGCGCGGATCAGCAAGCTGGCCGACCGGATGGATGCTTTCCGGGGTGATGCCCGGAGCGCGATGGCGCGGGTGAAGACCCCCATCGAGGCGGGGATGACCAACGCGATGCACCGGCTCGGCGTTCCGACCCGCAAGGAGATCGCGACGCTGACCAAGCGGGTCGAGGAGTTGACCCGCGTCGTCGCCAAGTCGCGCGGCGGCAAGACCACCCGCCGTCCGCGGGCCCATCGCGCCGCGCCGACGCCGGCGGCCTGAGGGCGCGTCCGATGTCGACTCGCCGTGCGCGGCGGGGCAAGGGGCTGGGACTGGCCCTGGCTGGTGGGGGACCGGGGGGCGCCGTCTATGAGATTGGCGCCCTTCGGGCTCTCGAGGAGGCGGTGGAAGGGCTGGATCTTACCGCCTGCGACATCTATGTGGGCGTGAGCGCCGGGGCCTTCGTGGCGTCGACGCTCGCCAATGGGCAGAGTACCGCGCTCCTGGTGCGCGGGCTGGTCACTGAGGAGCCGGGCGAACATCCGTTCGACCCGGCCGCTTTCTTCCTGCCGGCCTATCGCGAGTGGGCCCGACGCGGTCTGCAGCTTCCTCGACTGTTCGCCGATGCGGTATGGCAGTTCACCCGGGCGCCGCAGGACCAGACCCTGCTGGAGGCGCTGAGCCGGTTGACCCGGGCCCTTCCCCTGGGTCTCTTCGACAACCAGCCGATCCGGCGCTATCTCGAGCAGACGTTCGCGCGGCCGGGCCGGACCGACGACTTCCGCCAGCTCGGCCCCAAGCTCTTCGTGGTGTCGGCCGATCTGGAATCGGGGAAAGCCATTGTGTTCGGGTCGAAGGGGTGGGATCACGTCCCGATCTCGCTGGCGGTGCAGGCCAGTACCGCGCTGCCGGGTCTCTATCCCCCGGTCGAGATCGATGACCGGCTCTGTGTCGACGGGGTGCTGCTCCGCACTCTGCATGCGTCGGTGGCCCTGGAGCACGGGGCCGATCTGCTCTTCTGCATCAACCCGCTGGTCCCGGTCGACGTGGCGGAAGGGGAGGAGCGGGGCGAACTGCTCCACGGGTCGCTTCGCCGCCGGGGGATGCCGGCGCTCCTTTCGCAGACCTTCCGGACCCTGATCCACTCCCGGATGGTGGTCGGCATGTCCCGCTACAAGAGCGCCTTCCCCGACGCCGACGTGGTGCTGTTCGAGCCGCGGCAGAACGAGTACCGGCTCTTTTTCAGCAACATCTTCAGCTTCCGCTCACGGCGGGAGGTCTGCGAGATCGCCTACCGGGCGACCCGGGAAGATCTCTGGCGCCGCCGGGCGGTGCTGGAGCCGATGCTGCGTCGCCACGGGCTGGCGCTCCGGTTGGACGTGCTGGCGGACCGGGAGCGGAGCGTCTGGGCCGGCGCCGGGGTGCACCGGTCGGGGCGGCGGCCGGTGGTGACCGATCGGCTGACGGGACTGCTGACGGCGCTGGAGGACCAGGCGCCCCCGGCGCGGCGGCGTGGGCATCGCTCGAGGGTGTAGCTGAAGGGCGCTCGCTCCAAAGACCTCCGATAGATCGGGCTCGTGCGGGCCCCACTCCGCCTTCCCCTGTCCCCTCGCGCACGCGGCCAGCCTTCGCGACCTTCCGCCCGCCCGCCTACTTCTCCTGCCGCAGCAGCACCAGGTTCATCTTCCCGAAGGCCAGGTCCTCGTATCGCTCCATTCCGGTCCGCACCGCCCATCCCTCCGCGCTGATCCAGAAGTAGAAGCGCAGGTCGGGGCTGAATCCCACCTTCCAGCAGTCGAACCGGCCAGCCGGCACCTCGATCGACTCACGACCATACACCTTGAGGTTCATCCAGCGAACCGCTCGGTCGTCGCCGGGACGGCTGACGGGAATGCTCCCGGTCCAGCGCTCTGAGAGCTGGGTCGCCTGCAGGATCGCGAGGAAGGTCGTCGGGACCGGCTGCCAGGTGGTCGCGGTGTCGCGGCGCCGGCCCAGCGCGGCCAGTCCGTCTCGTGCCAGCCAGGTCGAGTCCTCGAAGACCGGGGCCGAGTCGGGTCTCTGTTTCCCGGCGAGGAGGAGCCAGGCGGCTGTGCCCTGGTAGCTCGACTGGGTCACGCGGTACACCCAGGTGACGTCCCAGGGCCGCATCTGGTCCGGCGCCTCGGCCGTGTAGACCCAGCTTCCGGCCAGAAGCCGGCCAGGAGCGGCACTGAGCCGGGGGAACAGGGCCTGGCTGGTGCCCTGCGCCAACAGGGTGCCTGGCAGCAGGGTAGCTTGGCCCGGGATGCCATCCCCTCCTTCAGCCGGTTTCCGCATCGTCTGCCACGTCAGCAGGGCGAGCCCCGCGGCGATCGCCCCGGGGATCCAGGGCCGGCGACGCGACGCCGAGGCTCCGGTTCGGTCCGGCACGGCGATTCGCTCCCCTCGAGCCCGGCGCGCGAGCGCTCGCTTCAGCTCATCTCCCGCGGGGGTCGGCATCGGCTCGTCGGCCGCGGCCGTCCGGATGGCCTGTTCCAATTCATGGTCGTTCATCCTGACGCCTCCAGAGAGTGACGCAGCAGACGCAGCGCCCGGTGGTAACGCACTTCGCAGGTATTCCGCCGGAGCCCCAGCAACTCACCAATTTCCTCGTGGCTGTAGCCCTCGACCGCCTTGAGGACCACCACGATCCGTTGGTCGGGAGAGAGCCGGGCCAGCGCGCGGGTCAGGTCCCATCGCTCGGCGCCGGCGAGCGGGGTGGCGGGAGCGGCGGCGGTCTCGGCCTCCAGCGGGGTCTCGCGCCGGCGGCGACGACTCCGCAGCCGCATCAGGGCGATCCGTACCAGCAGCCGCTTGAGCCATGCGCCGAACTGCCCCTGCTCGCGATACTGGCCCATCGCTTCCGGCAGGGCGACGAAGAGATCCTGTACCGCGTCCGGCCCATCATCCGGGCCCAGGAGCCGCCGGGCGAGCAGGAGGAGAGTGGCGGCGTGCGACTGCCAGGCGAGTGTCAGCGCGTCGGCCTCGCCGGCACGGAGCCGGTCGATCAGCTCCGACCCGGGGGCGAGCGCCTCGGTGGCGGGGAGAGTCACTGGGGTGGGCATGCTGCGATAATGCCGGTGGGGCGGGAAACCTTACCGCCGACTACAGGCCCTTGAGGGCGTCGATTTCCTCCTCGAAGGAGCGCACCAGCTCGGTCGGGTCTGGAACCAGCTCGGTGTCGCAGATTACCCCGATCTGGACTTTGCCGGCGAAGGAGAGGATCGAGATCCCCACGCCGATGTCGGCCCGCTGCGGGACCCAGAAGAGCAGGCTCCGCAGCCGAGCGCCGCCGAGGGTGAGCGCGCGCTGGGGACCGGGGACGTTGGTGACGACCGCGGTACACTTGTTGGCCAGGAAGTCGATGAGCCCCCGGCTCACCGCCTGGGGGAGCATCTTGAGCAGGGCGCTCTGGATCCCGTAGATGACGATCGGGGCGACCGAGCTCTTGAGGGCGTCCAGCCGCT
The DNA here is from genome assembly GCA_964642475.1 of uncultured Gemmatimonadaceae bacterium. Taxonomy (GTDB): domain Bacteria; phylum Gemmatimonadota; class Gemmatimonadetes; order Gemmatimonadales; family GWC2-71-9; genus JADJOM01. The sequence continues at coordinate 16,986 of CAZXRC010000054.1, forward strand.
CCTTGACTCGCGCCACCCGCTCGCGCGCCTGGGCAATCCCCGCGGGGAGCTCGAGCGGCACGGCCGCGAAACGGTTTTCGAGGGTGATCGCGGCGGTGGGGCTCCGGATGCTGACTGGCATCGAGATCCGTAGCCGCACGATCGGCTCGCCGGCGTGCTGTACGATGTAGCGGCTGATGGCGCCGGAGACCGCGGCCATCAGGACGTCGTTCACGGTGGCGCCGAGTCGATTCTTGATGTCCTTCACGACCTGGAGATCGAGCGGTGCGGTCCAGGCGACCTGTTTGCGGCCCGAGACCCGGCGGCCATGGAGGAGGTGGCGGTCGGGAATCCAGAGCAGCCGGGCGATCAGGATGGCCGGTGCCGCCAGCGGAATCTGCATCATCCGAACCAGCCTCGAGCCCAGCATGCCGGCCGCGGGGCGGATCGCCGCCGGGCCGATGCCGGAGGGGTCTCCCAGGTCCTCCATCAGATGGAACATGACCGAAACCATGGCCATTCCGTCGCCGATACAGTGGTGCAATCGGACCAGGCAGGCGCTGCCGCCGTCTTCGAAGTCCTCGATCAGCTGGATCTGCCAGAGGGGACGGTCGGCGGGGAGCGGCTTGGAGGCTTCCTCCCCGATGTAGCGGCGCAACTGGTCGGTGGTGCCGAGGTCGCTCCGCTGGACCGGAATAATGTGGCGGGCAATATCGAAAGCCGGATCGTCGACCCAGAACCAGCGGCCGCCGGAGCGCTCCACCCGCTGATGGAACCGGGCGTAGCGTCCCTCCGCGCCATCGATGATCCGATCCTGGAAGACCCGGCGCAGGGTGGCGAGGTCGAGTCGGTCGGTGGTGAAGACGCCATTGATCACCATGAGATTGGTGGGCGAGTCCTGGAGCCAGATGGCGTCGTTGGGCGCGACCGGCACGCGCCTCAGGCGCGGGGCGGTGCCTCTGCCGGAATTGCCGTTGGTCGCCATAGGTGATCCTTGGTCTTCACGAGATGAGCCGCGCGACCGTCGAGGGGAGGTACCCGCCCGGCCGCTCCGCGGGCCTGAAGTTCGCTCTTCGTGAAAGCCCTCAGAAGGGACGGGCTCACTTACGGCCCGCT
>CAZXRC010000055.1:0-17860 GCA_964642475.1 uncultured Gemmatimonadaceae bacterium
TCGCCACCTTACAGCCACCGCCGAACGGCGCTCGTGTACTGGTCGAAGCGCGGACTGAACCGCGCCTGGAGCGGCCGTTCCTCAGGCCGGATCCGAAACCGGTTCATGCAGGCAACGAAGGCGGGCAGGGGCAGCACCGCGACCCAATGGGCCAGGTACAGACTCCATCCGGCAAGCACGAGGAGAAAACCGAGGGACATCGGATTGCGGGTGAAGCGATAGATGCCCGACGTCACCAGCGCGGCCATGAGGATGGCGAAGATCACAGTCAACCCCAGGGGTGGGACCCGGAGTTCGAGCCTGTCCAGGCGTTGGATCAATGGCCTACCTTTCGGCCCATCCGCTCACGTGGCGGGCGAGCACCTTCACGTCAAGGAGCGCTGCGAGCAACACGCCTGCCGCATACATCACGATATCCAGTGGGTCAAAGGTCACGCCGAGCGCATAGACGCCGAAGTACTGTGCGCACTCCGCGGCCGTCGTCACGGCCAGGACGATCCCCGCCTTGCCGTACCACGGCCGCAGCAGCGGCACGGTGCCCTCCGGGAGCGTCAGGAGGAAGTAGGCCCCGAAGGGCAACGCGAGGTCCGAGAAATAGCTGTAGTACAGGCGATACCAGGCGCCGCCCAGCAGTTGCCCGAAGCGGAGCACATGAAGCGATGCAATCGCCGCCTCGATGAGGATGACAATCGCCCGCTTCCGGCCCGTCACCCGCGCCCTCTACGCACGGAGGATCTTCTCCATGGGCCTGCCCCTGGCCAGCTCATCCACCAGCTTGTCGAGGTACCGGATCTGCCTCATGAGCGGGTCCTCGATCTCCTCGATGCGAACGCCGCAGATGGTGCCGGTGATCTTGCCGGCATTGGGATGGAGCGCTGGTGCCTCGCGGAAGAATGTCTCGAAGTCCTTCCCCTGCCTGATCCGGGCGGCCAACGCCTCCGGAGTGTAGCCCGTCAGCCAGCAGATGACCTGGTCCACGTCCTTCTTGTCGCGCCCCTTCTTCTCCGCCTTCCGGACGTAATGGGGATACACACTGGCAAAGGACATCGCGAAGACCCGGTGCTTCTCCATGGGCACCCCCGAGCGAGGACGGCCGAGACGCGGCGTAGCAGTCACTCCACGATCTTCCAGAACGAATCCTTGCGGGTGATCTTGCCGTCGACGAACTCGAGCAGATCCACCCCACGCACCTCGAGATGCTTGCCGGCGACGGAGTCGCCCGTAAGGGTCCATTCGGAGACGCCGAAGTCGCCGCACGCCCAGTGGCGATCGTCCCCGTAGTGCACATTCGGAATGCCCTCGAAGCGCTTGGCGAGGCCGGCCCGGACCGCGGCCTTCCCGCTGAAGCGATCGCCTCGCGGCGACGCGCCGCGCGGCATGTAGAACTCGCAATCGTCGGCGAAGTACTCGAGGATGGCATCCAAGTCATGGCGATTGAATGCGTCCAGGAACCCCTTCAGCAGGTCCACGGTCACCGGGGACGTGGCGTCCCGAGAGCGCTCAGTCATGCGACGACCGCGTCACGTCGTGGGAGCCCTCCTTGAGCGCTCCGGCGGGCGAGCAACGCCCGGACCGCGAGGATGACCGAGAACGCCCCGATCACGCCGAGGAGATAGAGCGTCCAGATGAAGAGGAGGGCGCCGCTCCTCTCGAGAAACTCCGGACGCAGGCCATTCCGCATGTGCAGCGGCAGCATGCCGGCGGCCATCATGCCGCCCAGGAGCATGATGACCTCGCCCGATGGCCGTGCGCGCAGCAGCACGGCGCCGCACACGATGAGGAGCAGGAGCGCGACGCCGACGAGATGGTTGAGGCCGGCGCGATCGAAGCCGAAGACGATGTCCTGCGAGATGTGCAGGGCGAGCAGGAGGGCGGAGAGTATCGAGGCAAGGCTCAGGAGATCACTCTGCTTCACGGGGGCTCCCTGGGGTAATGAGGTGTGCCGACGGACTGCTTCCCGACGGAGCACCTCCGGGGCGCTGCCAACCCACCGGTAGAAGATACCTCCCGGCGGCCGAACGGCCCGGGCGTGTGCGCGGGGGTGGCTCGGACGTCCCAATCTGAAGGGCGGGGCCGACCTGCCTCCTCGCAGACCTCACCCAGGGGACCTACCATGAAGACCGTTGCCGTTCTCCGCCTGCTTGGCCTCGCCGCGGTCGTTGCGGCAGCGCCGACCGCCTGTTCGAGCAACCCCCTGGAGCCTTTCCAGCCCGAGATCTCGAACGCGACCGACAACTTCCAGCTCCAGGCGACCGCGGTCCTTGGCGTCACGTCGACCCGGACCTATTCATGGCTCAACACCGGCACGAGGGCCACGATCAATCACTCGACCACGACCGCCGCAGGCGCGGCCGCCGTGACCCTTCGGGATGGGGCGGGAGTGGTCGTCTACACCAGCGCCCTGGTACCGAGCCGGAACGAGCCGACTGCGGCAGGGACGCCGGGGACCTGGACGATCGTCCTGACGATGACGGGCTACAGCGGGACCCTCAACTTCAGGGCCCAGAAGCTGTAGCCTCGGCTGGACGCGCCGCTCCGCGAGCTTCACGCCTCCGCCCGAACAGGGCGCGCCATGATCCGGTCCGTCCGGGGGTCGGTGCCGACCACGAAGAGGTGCGGGCCGACATCGGTGAATCCGGCCTTGCGGTAGAAGGCGATGGCGCGCGGGTTCCGTTCCCAGACGCCCGGCCAGATCGTTTCCGCACCGGCCTGTCGTGCGGCTTCCAACCCTCCCCCCATCAGTTCCTGTGCCAGCCCCCGACCGTGCCATTCAGCGGCGACGTAGAAGCGCCACAGTTCGATGGGGACCGCACCGTGGACGACCGCGGCCTGTCAAACCGGAACTCCAGTCGCCCGTTCACGGCGAGCGCGGGTGAGGCAGCCGGGTCCTGCCGCGGCTTCCCTCTTGCGCGCCGCCGGCCCGTGTAATATACTGAACCGTATGGTTCAGTATCAGCGATCCCGCCTGGATGCGTCGTTCGCCGCTCTTTCCGACGCCACCCGACGCGGCATCCTGGAGCGCCTCGGGCGGGCGGACGCTTCGATCACCGAACTTGCCGGCAAGTTCCAAATGACCCTCACCGGCATGAAGAAGCACATCGGTGTCCTGGAGCAGACGGGGTTCGTCACGACAGAAAAGGCTGGCCGAGTGCGGACCTGCAAGCTCGGCCCGCGCCGGCTGGAGGAGGAGGCGGCGTGGATCGAGAGTTACCGCCGGCTCTGGCACGCACGCTTCGACGAGCTGGACGCGATCGTTCAGGAACTCAACCGGACGGAAAGATTCCTTCCACGGCAAGAGAGAAAGTGATTCCATCCCCATGAACAACACCACGACGGTGGAACGCAAGTCCGAGCGCGAGCTGGTCATCACGCGAACCTTCAATGCCCCAGCGCACCTTGTCTTCAAGGCCTGGACCACCCCTGAGTTGCTCAAGCGCTGGTGGACGCCGCCGTCGTTTGGAATCACCTTCGTGTCCTGCGAGGTCGATGCTCGGTCGGGGGGCACCTACCGCTTCGTCTTCAGCCATCCTGACTTCGCGCAGCCGATGGCCTTCTTCGGCAAGTATGTCGAAGTGACGCCCCCCTCGCGCATCGTGTGGACGAATGAAGAAAGCGCTGATGGCGCCCTCTCCACCTTGACCCTCGAGGAGAAGGCCGGCCAGACGCTCCTGGTGATCCACGAACTCTACCCCTCGAAGCAAGCCCTGGATGAGGCCATCGAATCGGGCAGCTCAAGCGGGGCTCCCGCACAGTTCGAGCTGCTGGACGAGCTGCTCGTCACGTTGGTGCCTTGAAGAAGGGGAGCTACCCGGAAAGCGAACAGCACGTTCCTGGCGATGCGATCATTGCAGGCGGGCTCGGGGGCTTCGCCCACGGACGTTCGTGGCACGGCGGACGCTGGTGTCGACGGTCCGTCCTAGCGTCGCGACACCCGCGCAAAGCTGTCGGCCGCGGTAATGAGATCGCGGGTGGTGCGCACACCGAAGATGGTCCGGAGGCGTCCCGCGGGCTCCGTCAGTACGTAGCCGACGTACGCGCTGTCCGCCGGCCGGATCCAGCTCCAGTGGCGGGCGCCGGAGCGGAAATGGAGCGTGTCAGCGATGCGCGTATCCACCGCCCATCCCGAACCGCGGAGCGCCGTCATCGCACCGCTCAGATGATGGGCGAAGTCATCCAGGACGGTGGCGAGCGCTTCGTCGCCCGCGAGCATCGAGTCGGTTGCGAGCGGATGGAAGCCGATGAGCGTGAACTGTGCGACGTCGATGACGAGCGAATCCGGGATGGTGGGGCGGACGGCGGCACCTTGGGGGCGGGCCTCCGCAGGCGCGGACGCCTGTGGCGGCGTTCCACGATCACAGCCGGCGAGCAGCGATAGCGCGAGTGCGGCGGCAACGTGCGAGGAGCCAGTCATTGGCGCAGCTCGGTATGACGAATCAGGGTGTGCCGCGGCCGTCCACCAGGTCTAGCCGCGTCACCGCGCCCCACTCGGGCGGGCCGTTCCCCTGAGATCGATGGGGTCCCCCAGCGCGACGATGGCGCCATCGGTCGCCGTGAGGGTCGATTGAATGCGGGAACGTGGAGTGGCCGCTACGCCGCCGGCCTGGGCGCCGCGACGGTCCTCTCGAGATCGGCCTTGATGCGGTCCAATGCCAGCGTCAGTTCCGCCGGCTCCGGCGTCCGGCGCCCGAGCGACGGGCCATCCCCTTCGCCATCGGGCATCATGGACGCCACCAGGGCATCGGTGTAGCCCACCACCGCCATCGCCACGCCCTTGTCCACGAGGCGGTTCAACCGCAGCAGCAGCGCCATCCCCTGCCGGGGCCGCAACGCCGCAATACTGGGCGCCAGGTGCCGGATCAGGAGCTCCCGCAGGTACTGCATCTCCTCCACCACCTCGCCCGCGGCCAAGCCGCGAAACGCGGCATGCCGGCCATACTCCTCCGTCACCCGCTGCCAGATGGGCTTCGTTTCCCGCCGGAGCGGCCCCACCATGCTGGCGAAGACATCGATGAGGAGATGGAGCTCCCGCGTCACCACCTCGCGCGGCACTGAATTGGACGCCGTCATCCGGTCGCCCAGCCACGTCACCCACTGGCGCACCATGGCATCGCGCTCGGTCGCGATGGCCCGGCTTGCCGCAATCAGGGTCGGGTGGGTGATGCGCAGGGTACCGCCTCCGCGCGAGGGGAATGCCAACGGGCGAGAAGAATAATGCAAACTGCGGGCCGCACCAAGAGGTGGTATTTTCCTTCATGATCCGGAAGCTCCTCTACGGCCTCGGCGCCATCCTGGTGTTGCTCCTGGGCTACGCCGGCTGGGCCTGGAGCCAGGGCGCCGCCCTCCCGGGCCTGCCGCTCCCGGCACTCCCCGCCTCGCTCAACACCGCCCTCGCCGGCAACGATTCCGCCGCCGTCGCCGACTTCGCCATGACACGCTGCCGGCTCCTCGCCGGCAAGCCGAAGCGCGCCTGTTATGAAGACCTGCTGCTCCAGCTGGTGCAGAAGGACAAGATCCGGCTCTCCATGCGGGCGCTCGAGATCATGGGCACCCGCTCCGGCGGCATCCGCCACTACGGCCACGACTACAGCCACGTGGTCGGCATCAACGCCTGGGCCCCCGGCAAGGACCTCGGCGCCACCTACCAGCAGTGCACCGAGCTCTTCCAGTCGGGCTGCTACCACGGCGTGGTCCAGGCCTACATGGCCTACGAGGGCACCGACAGCGCCAAGGTGGCCGCGATCTGCCAGCAGACCCCCGGCATCAGCAGCAACAACTGGCTCCGCTTCCAGTGCGTCCACGGCCTCGGCCACGGGCTGCTCCAGACCTACACGATGAACCTCCCCCGCGCCCTCGACGGCTGCGACAAGCTCGGCAACTGGTTCGACACCGAGTCGTGTTATGGCGGGGCGTTCATGGAGTTCATCGTCGGGGGCCGGGGCCAGTCCCACCACCCCCACGCCGCCGTCGCGAAGGACTCCTCAGCGATGGAGCACGAGGGGATGGACCACGCCGGCATGGACCATTCTACCTGGCCCGACTTCAAGGTCCGGAAGCCGGGCGACCTGCTCTACCCCTGTTCCGAGCTGGGTGACAAGTACCAGCGGGCCTGCTACCAGATGCAGGCCGGTCTGATGGTGGAGCAGGTGGGGATGGACTTCGCCCGGGTGGCCGCCGGCTGCGACACCGCCCCCGAGGCGCTCCGGGCCACCTGCTACCAGGGAATCGGCACCTACGTGAGCGGGCTCACGACCCGGGACCCCGCCCGCGCCTCCAAGCTCTGCTCCGAGGGGAGCACCCGCTACATGGCGTGGTGCTTCGTGGGAGTGGTCAAGAACTTCGTGGACGTGACCGCCAACACCGACGACGGCATCGCGTACTGCAGGCTGGTGCCCCGCGGCGAGGTGGCCACCGGCTGCTACCACGCCGTCGGCGAGGAGGCCGCCGTGCTGTATGTGGAGATGGAGCGGCGCCGCGCCGCCTGCGCCAAGTCCGAGGAGGAGTACCGCCCGGCATGCGAGTATGGCGCAGGGCTCACCCCGGTCCGCCCGGGGCTCATGCCAAGGCGGTGACCGCCCGGCCGAGCCGGATCCCCCGCCTCCTCGAGCGGCTGGCCGGACACCGGCCGCGGGAGGAAGACCTCCCCGACCGGCCCCGCGCTGCCGTGTCGGTGGTCCTGGCCCCCGGTCCCGACAGCATCCTCCTCATCCGAAGGGCCGAGCGGGAAGGGGACCGCTGGTCCGGCCAGCTCGCCTTTCCCGGCGGCCGCTGGAGCCCGGGCGACACCGACCTCATCGAGACCGCCCGCCGCGAGACTCGCGAGGAAGTGGGCCTCGACCTCGGCGCGGCGCCGGTGATCGCCACCCTCGATGACCTCGCCCCCCGCACCCCGGTGCTTCCCCCGATCCTGGTGCGCCCGTTCGTCTTTGCGCTCCCACGCCAGGCCCCACTCACCACCAGTGAGGAAGTCGCCGCCGCCTGGTGGGTGCCGGTGGACCTGTTCCTCCAACCGGGAGCCCTCGGCCCGGTCGAGTTCGAGCGATTCGGGACCTTGATGCGAAACGTCGGTTACATGCTTCCCACCGGCATCCTCTGGGGCATGACCGAGCGAATCCTGACCCCACTCATCGAGCTGATCAGGGCCGAACGCTGATCGGCAATTTTCGCTGGTTTTTTGTGAGTTTTCAGCAGTTTTTCAGCATTTTCGAGCTACTCTTGGCCGATTTTCGCTGATCCTGCCGATCCGGGGACGGCAGCCCCGATCGCCGGACGTTCCCCGCCGGTCTTGCAAATTTAGGCAAGACTAATTATCATGTTCTTGTCGTCTCAACCACCAGCAAGGGTTCCGAGTGCCCGTTCAGCCCGATCCGGTTCGTGCGCTCCTCATCTTCGGCGCCGTGGCGCTCATCGCCGCGGTGGCCTTCTGGCCCCGCGCCGGGCTCTTCTGGCGCGCGCGGCGGCTGGTCCGGATGACGGAACGGGTCTCCCGGGAGGACGCGCTCAAGCACCTCACCAACTGCGAGCTCGCCGGCCGCCGCGGCAGCATCGAGAGCCTGGGCGGCGCCTTGGAAGTGTCGCGCGGCCGGGCCCACCAGCTCCTGGGCCGGCTCACCGCGCAGGGACTCGTCACCACCGACGGTGGCGGGATCGCCCTCACCGCCGAGGGCCGGCAATATGGCATGCGGATGCTCCGGGCCCACCGGCTCCTGGAACGCTGGTTCGCCGACCGCACCGGCATCGCCCCGGGCGAATGGCACGAGCGGGCCGAACAGGAGGAGCACCGGCTCTCCGCCGCTGAGGCCGATCACCTCGCCGCGAGCCTGGGCAACCCGCTCATGGACCCGCATGGCGACCCGATCCCTTCCGGCGCCGGGGTGCTGCCGCCGTCCACCGGCATTTCGCTCGCCGCGCTCCCGCCCGGCGCCACCGCCACCGTGGTCCACCTGGAGGATGAGCCCGCCGAGGCCTACGACCGGCTCCGCGCCCTCGGCCTCAACCCGCTGGTGCCGGTCAAGGTGCTCGGCACCGACGCCCGGAGCATCCGGCTCCTCGTGGCCGGCCGGGAGCAGCAGCTCGACGCCGCCCTCGCCGGCCACGTCACCGTGGAGCCCTCCGCCGAGCGCGACACCCACACCATCCTGCTGGAGCGGCTCGATGTCCTCCGCCCCGGCGAGTCGGCGCGGGTGGCGCTCATCGCCCCGGCGGTCCAGGGCCCCGAGCGGCGCCGGCTCCTCGACCTGGGCGTCATTCCCGGCACCGTGGTGACCGCCGAACTCAGCAGCCCGTCCGGTGACCCGGTGGCCTACCGGATCCGGGGCGCGCTCATTGCCCTCCGGCGCCAGCAGGCCGGCGGCATCCTGATCAGCAAGGTCGCATGATCGCCGTCCGGAAGGGCCCCGAGCTGGTCCAGCTTACCGGCAAGTCCACCGGGTACGACCTGCTGGTGGCACTCGCCGGCAACCCCAACACCGGCAAGAGCACCGTCTTCAACGCCCTCACCGGGCTCCGGCAGCACACCGGCAACTGGCCCGGCAAGACGGTGGTGCGCGCCGAGGGGAGCTTCACGAGCCACGGCAAGCGGATCCGGATCGTGGACCTCCCCGGCACCTATTCGCTGCAGGCGGGGAGCACCGACGAGGAGGTGGCCCGGGACTTCATCCTCTTCGGGCGGCCCGACGTGACGGTGGTGGTGCTCGATGCCACCCGGATCGAGCGGAACCTCAACCTCGCGCTCCAGGTGCTCGAGATCACCGACCGGGTGGTGATCTGCCTCAACCTGATGGACGAGGCCCGGCGCCACGGGATCGCGGTGGACCCCGCCAAGCTGGAGAAGGCCCTCGGCGTCCCGGTGGTGCCGGCAGCGGCCCGGAGCGGCACCGGCATCCGGGAACTCCAGCAGGCCATCCACGACGTGGCGACCGGCGCGCGCAAGACCAGTCCGTTCCGCATCCCGGAGCACCCGTCGGACGTCGAGTCCGCCATCGCGGCGCTGCTGCCGCTCGTGGAGGCGGCGTATCCCGGCCTCCCCAACCAGCGCTGGGTGGCGCTCCGGCTGCTCAACGCCGACGAGCGGGTGGAGGAGGCGGTCCGGAGCGGCGAGCTGGGCACCCCGGGCGGCCCCGGGACCGTCGAGGCACTGCTCGCGGCGGTCACGGCGGAACGGTGGCGGCTCTCCCCCACCTTCCACGACCGGTTGATGGAGAGTCTCTACGCCGCGGCCCAGCGGATCGCCTCCGAGGCGGTGCTCACCGGGGTGCGGAAGGCCCGGTTCGACCTGGACCGGACCCTCGACCGGCTGCTCACCAGCCGGGTGGTCGGCTTCCCGATCATGCTGCTCCTGCTGATGCTGGTGTTCTGGCTCACCGTCGCCGGCGCCAACGTGCCCTCGGCCATGCTCTCGGGGGTGCTGATCGACACCGTGCACCCGGCGCTCAAGCAGTTCGGGACCGGGGCGGGGATGCCGTGGTGGCTCTCGGGCTTCCTGTTCGACGGAGTGTACCTCGCCACCGCCTGGGTGGTGAGCGTGATGCTCCCGCCGATGGCGATCTTCTTCCCGCTCTTCACCCTCCTGGAGGACTTCGGGTACCTGCCGCGGGTCGCGTTCTACCTCGACGGGTTGTTCCGGAAGGCCGGCGCCCACGGCAAGCAGGCGCTCACCATGTGCATGGGCTTCGGCTGCAACGCCGCCGGCGTGGTGGCCACCCGGATCATCGACAGCCCCCGGGAGCGGCTGGTGGCGATCATCACCAACAACTTTTCCCTCTGCAACGGCCGCTGGCCCACCCAGATTCTCATCGCCTCGATCTTCGTCGGGGCCCTCGCCCCCGCCCGCGTCGCGGGGCTGGTCTCGGCGTCGGCGGTGGTGGGGGTGGCGCTCTTCGGGATCCTCATGATGTTCCTCGCGTCGTGGATCCTGACCCGCACCGTGCTCAAGGGGGAGGCGACCACCTTCAGCCTGGAACTGCCGCCGTACCGGCCCCCGCGGATCCTCCAGACCCTCTATACCTCGCTGATCGACCGGACCCTGATCGTGCTCTGGCGCGCGGTGGTGTTCGCCGCTCCCGCCGGGGCGGTGATCTGGCTGGTGTCCAACCTCCAGGTCGGGGGCGAGAGCGTGGCGGGCCACCTGGTCCGGTGGCTCGACCCGGTCGGGGTGCTCATCGGGCTCAACGGGGTGATCCTGCTGGCCTACGTGGTGGCGATCCCGGCCAACGAAATCGTGATCCCGAGCGTGCTGATGCTCACGGTCCTCACCGGTCACATGGTGGGGCTGGGGCAGGGCGCCGGCGTGATGTTCGAGCTCGACTCGGCCCGCCAGGTGGGCGACCTGCTCCGGGCCGCCGGGTGGACCACGCTCACCGGGGTGTCCTTGATGCTCTTCTCGCTGCTCCACAACCCCTGCTCGACCACCATCTACACCATCTACAAGGAGACCGGGAGCGCCCGCTGGACCGCGCTCGCCACCCTGCTCCCGGTCGCGATGGGCTTCACCCTCTGCTTCCTGGTGGCCCAGGTCTGGCGGCTCGCCGCGTGAGCAACGGTCCCGAGGTCCTCGACCACTGCGGCTGCTGCGCGCCGGCTCCGCCACCGCCGCCGGCCCGGACACCGCGCGCCCGGGCGGGCCTGCCGACCGCCGCCACCGCCGTGGCGGGGGCCGCCACGCTGCTCGGCCTGCTCCTGGCCGGGCCTGCCGCCACCGCCGCCTTCGCAGTGGCCATCCTCTCGGGCAGCGCCCTGGTGCTCCCCAACGCCTGGCGGTCGGTGCGCGCCGGCGCCCTCGACATGAACGTGCTGATGCTGGTCGCCGCCGCGGGCGCCGCCGCGATCGGCGAATGGGCCGAGGGGGCCACCGTCATGGCGCTGTTCGCGCTGGCGCAGTGGATCGAGCGGGGGGCGGTGAGCCGGGCCCGGGTGGCGATCGGCCGGCTGCTCCACCTCGCCCCCGCCACCGCGCTCATCCGCGGCGCCGGCGGAGAGCGGGAACTCCCCGTGGAGCAGGTGCCGGCCGGGTCGCTGGTGGTGGTGAAGCCGGGCCAGCGGATCCCGCTCGACGGCGTGGTCGAGGAGGGCACCTCCTCGGTGAACCAGGCCCCGGTGACCGGCGAGGAGATGCCGGCGGAGAAGGGGGCCGGCAGCGAGGTGTTCGCCGGCACGCTCAACGGGCACGGCGCCCTGCTGGTCCGGACCACCCGCCCCGCCGGGGACACCCTGCTGGCCCGGATCGGCCGGGCGGTGGCGGCGGCGCAGGCCCGCCGGGCGCCGGTCCAGGGGTTCGTGGAGCGGTTCGCCCGCCGCTACACCCCGGCGGTGGTGGGGCTCGCGGTGCTCCTGGCGGTGACGCCGCCGCTCCTGCTCGGGGGGGACTGGGGCACCTGGCTCTACCGTGCCCTGGCGCTCCTGGTGGTGGCGTGTCCCTGCGCCCTGGTCATCTCCACCCCGGTGACCGTCGTGAGCGGGCTCACCGGCGCGGCCCACGACGGGGTCCTGCTCCGTGGCGGCGACGTGCTGGAGCGGCTCGGCACCGTGGACACGGTGGCGTTCGACAAGACCGGCACCCTCACCGAGGGCCGGCCGGTGCTCACCGACGTCGCGCCCCTCCCCGGCCGCGATCCCGGGGCCCTGCTGCGGGCCGCCGCCGGGGTGGAGCGCCACTCCGAGCATCCCCTCGCCCACGCCATCGTGCGGGCGGCCCGGGAGGCATTGCTCGAGCTGCCGGCCGCCACCGGCTTCACGGCGCTCCCCGGCCGGGGGGCCCGGGCCACCGTCGAGGGAAGCGAGATGTTCGTGGGGAGCCGGCGCATGTGCGAGGACCTCGGCACCTGCAGCGACGACGCCCATGCCGCGATGGACCGGTTTGCCGCCGAGGGGAAGACGGCGGTGCTGGTGAGCTCGGCGGAGGAATCGGTGGGCGTGCTGGCGGTGGCGGACCGGATCCGGCCGGAGGCGGCAGCGTGCCTGGCCGGTCTCCGGCGCCTCGGCGTCCGGCGCACCCTCCTCCTCACCGGGGATTCCGCCGCCGCCGCGGAGCGGGTGGGGCGCACGCTGGGCCTCGACGAGGTGGCGGCCGGGCTCCTCCCGGAGGAGAAGCTCGCCCGGGTGCACCGGCTCCTCGCCGAGGGAGCCCGGGTGGCGGTGGTGGGCGACGGGATCAACGATGCGCCGGCGCTCGCCGCCGCTCATGTCGGGGTGGCGATGGGCCTCGCGGGCACCCACGTGGCGATCGAAACGGCCGACGTGGCGCTCATGGCGGACGACCTGACCCGGCTGCCGGCCGCCATCGGGCGGAGCCGGCACACCCTGCGACTGGTGCGGCAGAACATCGCCTTCGCCCTCGGCGTGAAGGCGGCGTTCGTGGTGCTCGCGGCGCTGGGGCTCGCCACCCTCTGGATGGCGGTGCTGGCCGACACCGGCGCCTCGCTGGTGGTGATCGCGAATGGACTCAGGGCGCTCCGGGCGCCCGGGGAGCATGCCGCATGATGATGACGACGGTGCCGCCGGCCCGGGAGCCCCTGACCCGCTCGGTGGAGGACTATCTCAAGGCGATCTACCAGCTCTCCCGCGGCGGGCAGCCGGTCTCCACCAGCCAGATCGCGCAGCGGCTCATGCTCTCGGCGCCGTCGGTGAGCGGCATGGTGCGGCGGCTCAGCGAGCAGGGGCTGCTGGAGCACCTGCCGTACCGGGGTGTGGAGCTCACCGCCCAGGGCCGCCGGGTCGCGCTCCGGATGGTCCGCCGCCACCGCCTCATCGAAGCCTACCTGGTGGCGTTCCTGGGCTACACCTGGGACACGGTGCACGATGAGGCGGAGCGGCTGGAGCACGCCGTGAGCGACATGCTGGTGGAGCGGATGGCGCATGCCCTGGGCCACCCGCGGGTGGACCCCCACGGCGACCCGATCCCCGACGCGGACGGCTCCATCGCGGAGGGGGTGCACGTGCCGCTGTCGGAGGTGGAGCCGGGCGAGACGGTGACGGTCTGCCGGGCCGACACCACCGACGCCCATCGGCTGCGGTACATCGCCGACGCCGGGCTCATGCCGGGCACCCGGGTCACGGTCACGGCGCGGGAACCGTTCCGTGGGCCGATCACCCTCGATGTCCGCGGCAGCGAGCGGGTCATCGGTCACGAGCTGGCCGGGCTGCTGCACTGTGCCCGAGACGAGGAGGCCGCATGACCCGCTGGTGGGCCATACTCCTGGCGGCGCCGCCCCTCATGGCCCAGGCCCCGGACCCCCGGGCAGCCCAGCCGGAACGGCCCACGGTGGCGACCCACGCCGGCACCGTGGCGCCGGGCTACCTGGAGATCGAGGCCGGGGGCGAGTACGACCGCTTCGGCGACCGCACCCACGGCGTGGTGGCGCCGTCGGTGTTCAAGATCGGCGTGGGGGCCCGGCTCCAATTGAGCGTCATGGTGCCGGTGGTCTCGCCCCAGGGGATGGGGGCCGGGCTCGGCGACGCCGGCATCGGGCTCAAGTGGCGGTTCCGCGAAGGCGGCGGCGTGCTCGGCGACCTGGCGGTGTTCCCGTCGGTCAAGTTCCCGAGCGGCTCCGATGTGCGGGGGCGGGGCACCGGCACCACCGACGCCGGGCTCATGTTCATCTCGAGCCACCGGCTCGGCGCCGTGGCGCTGGACCTGAACGCCGGCATCACCCGGCGGAGCGGGGATGGCCGCGAGGCGCCCCGGACTGCGACCGTCTGGTGCGTGTCGTTCGGAGGACCCGCCGGCGGCCCGGTGGGATGGGTGGCGGAGCTCTACGGCTACCCGAAGACGACGGGACCGGCGGGCAGCGACGCGATCGTCGCCCTCCTCGCCGGTCCCACCCTGCAGGTGAACCCGCGCCTGGTGCTCGACGTTGGCGGCATCCTCCCGGTGCGGGGTCCCCAGCCCCACGCGGTGTACCTGGGGATCACCTGGAACGCTGGGCGGCTCTGATCTCACGAACGACGTGGACCTCAGGGGAACCGGTTTCTTCGTTTGTCAGGTGCGAGCCCGATGACTACCTTGGATGGGTTCGCTGATCATGCGTCCGCATGTGGACGGTCCCAATGAGCTCGTCCGCCTCAGGTTAAAGAGATAGTCGTGATCGGAATTCCCCATCGCGGATCTCGACCCAGGACTGAGTCGGCATTCCTGCGTCGGGTACACGCGTTGGCAAGCGGCCTCATGACTGCTGTTGTCCTCGCTAGGTCCCCGGAAGCAGAAGCTCAGGGTTGCGCTGGCCTGCCGAACCATGGTCTCTTCTTGCTCGGAACTGCCTCAACCAGCATCGATGAGCGAACACTTGAATTATCGCCAGGTTTCGTCGTGCATGATATTGAGGTGCGTGGTATTGCGGCCAGGATCTGGCGGAGAGCTGGAGTCGGATCTGCGCTGAAGGTTGGTGGAGGTGCTGCATATCATTTCGGCTTGGTCGGAATTGATAAGGCAGCTGCATGCGCCGTTTTTCGAGCCACTCGGATCAGGCGAGAGGGCGAAACCGCCACGGATGTCAACATGGGCGTCGGGTTGGCATTGCCGAGAGTGCTGTCGGGAGCCTTGGGCCGATCGACCTCTCCGATCATCTCCGCAGTGCTTGCCAACGAGCAGGTGACCTATGCCGATGTGGTTGGTGCAGGGGAGGACTACAGCGCATACAACCACTCAGACTCCTACGGAATCGTTTCGCTTGGCCTTGCGCTCCTGCTGACGCGGAATTGGAGCGTTCTCGCAGTCATCGATGCACCCGTCGCGGCGGCTACCCGCCATGCGAGTATCCGAGTGGGGTCGGCCGTGGCAATAGGAGGGAAGCGTCGGCAATAACAATTCTTCCTCGATTCGGCGGAGGTCGCCATGTCTCGTTTGAATTGTGCGATTGGAGTCAGTCTGTTGGCAGCAGTCGGGATGCCAATGGGATGCGCAACTGCCCCAGTTTCGCAGCCGAGCATTGACAAATCGTTGGACAAGTCGGGCACTTCCAACCCTGAGATGTTCCTGTCTCCAACAGCCATTGAATTCACGCCGCCGAAGGATCTTCCCTCGCTCGACATCCAGTTGCCAGAATCCTCGCTGGGGCCACTCACTGGCGACGTTCTTGAAGCAGCTCTTGGCAAGTCCAGCGGCAAAGCATTCATCGGGTTCAAGGAAGCGGCATCTCCCCACATCCATGAATCCGCCCGAACTGAGTTTGCCGAAATACCTCTTAAGGCGCGAAGTCGATTTGCCAGTCTCCGCGAGGTACGGCGCGGGACTCGTCGGCCGGTGAACGGGGGCACAATTCAGAGAGCATTGCAGGACTTGCAGAGTTTGGGTGTCAAGATTCTTGACTATTACGACAATCTGGGGATTGCCTATGTGTCACTCCCCGCTGGAACGGGAGTAGCTGCATCGGCGAGTCCGTTGGTGGACTGGATTGATCCAGACATCGACCAGGCCCAATCCTTCGCCGTTGGCGTTGCATCCCGGTTACCAGCTGCTTTCCGGCTGTTCGATATTTTCGCCCCGCATTGGGGCATCGAGATGATCTGAGCCATCAACGCCTGGGGATTTACCCGCGGTAATGGTGCTCACCTGCTACTCATCGATACGGGCTTGGACATCACCCATGTCGATCTCGTCAACTTGCCTGCCCAGAATTGCCTGGGACCGTATACCGGCTGTGTCGATGAAGCCCCGGGAGTGCATGGCACTCACGTTGGGGGAACCATGATCGCTCAAGATAACAGTTGGAACACTGTTGGAGTCTCGCCCGAGGTTGCCCCCGGGGATATCTACTCGTGGGGTGCTTGTCATTGGGATCAATCCCTTGGAGGGTCTGGAGGAGGTAGGTATTTCAGCGCTGGCGGTGGAAACAAGTGCGAAATGCCCGCTGTTGTTGATGCCTTTAATTGGGCTGTCTCTCACCTTGGGCCCCGAGGCGTAGTCAATATGAGTGGTGGCTTTCCGCTGAATAGTCTGGAGCTTTCTACTGCGGTGAGCGCAGCGTTGAATGCGGATATCGTCGTGGTCGCGGCCGTTGGGAATCTCACATCGAGCGAGCAACCCTTTGTTCCCTATCCAGCCGCAATCTCCGGTGTGATCGGGGTATCCGGGGTCAGACCCGATAGCGGCTTTGCCGCGGTTGGTTACCCCACTTCTTGCGCGGTACTCGATACTCAATTCGGTTCCAACTATGGCTCCTTTGTGAGTATTGCCGCCCCGTTCTTTGCTCAGAGCACGATTCCGACTGACATGTATGCGGAATGGTGCGGAACTTCCATGTCATCCCCGTACGTTGCCGGTACTGCGCTCCTGGTAAGGGCTGCGCATCCGGAGTACTCGAGGATCGATGTAGCTGCTCAACTGCTATCGACGGCCATCCCTCGATCCCCGACATCCCAGTATGGGGCCGGAATTGTTCAAGCGGACCTCGCCGTCGGGTTTGTTCCCCCCACGATTGCCGCCTCGATACAGGCGAACAAACCTCGAATGACTTGGTCCCAGGTTCCCCTTGCGAGCGGGTATCGAGTATATCGGCGTGTAACGCCAATTCTGGCACCGACATGGGCCCTTTGGGCTGAACTGGGGCCTAACGAAACCACCTACCTCGATTCGGCAACAAGAGTTACGAGCTTCCTCGGTTATGATGTGGCTCCTTCTCAGGCGGCAACATGGGTGAGCTATGTCGTGGTGTCGGTCGGCGCCGGCGGCCGGGAATCTCGCCTTAGCAGCACTGCAAGCTACCTTCCCAATGGATCTCCTATCTATTGATGGTGCGAGGTCGACCACCAATGCGGACCCTTGCCTGCCTGTTGACCGCCCTGCTCGCGGGCTGTGAGGCGATCACCGGGCCGGGAGATGTTCGCGTGCCGAACGAGGACACCAGCCTCGATCCCGCGCGGCTTCGGGTCGGACAGCAGCTCTACTATTGCGGGGAGTGGAATTCTTCGCTCGGCAAGCCCACAGCATCGGCAGTATTCGCAGATGTCTTCTTCAGCGGCGGCCTCGAGTTGGCGCTGCTGGATCGTCCGCTGGCCATTCATCGCCGCCTGGCGGAGAGTGCCGGGGCGGTCATTGTGCGGAGCTATCGCCTTCCAGGATTTCGAGTCTGGATTCCTACCGATTCGATTCCAGTTCTTGCGAAACACCTTGGCGTCACTGTGCGAAGCGTCCCGGATGCTCGCCGGTACGATCTCCTGCTCTATGTGTTTTTCGGGGTGGGTCAATTTCGGGGTGCCGACAGTCTCCGGATCCACGACCTGGGCGGTCGGGTGATTCAGAACTGGGAGAACATTGGGATTGTCCTGCTGCACGTGCCCGAACGATCCGTTCAACCGATTCGCGCAAATCCAAGGGTTGCGTGGCTCGATTCCGGCCCAGACATCCTGTGCCAGCAATAGGGCGCATGCGCCCGAACCGCGTGGCGTGGGTTCCTTGACGCGATGTCTCTGAGCCTCAACCGGCGGGGTCGTAGACCCGCTTCACCTCGAGCGGCCGCTGGAACCGGGTACTGGTGGCCTTCATCTCGACGACCAGCCGGTTCTTCTTCTTGTCGATCGTGTAGACCTCCCGCACCGACTCGGTGGCGCCCATCTTCTTGTCGATGGTGAGCTTGCCGTCCTTCCAGGTGCAGGTCACCTCGGCCGGTACCGGGATGTTGGGCTCCTTCATGGCGCGGCCATCCAGATAGATGTGCTGCGGCGGCTCGCTGCCGTCCTTGATGACGATCATGGTGTCGCTGAGCTCGATGATGATCTGCTGGGCGTCTCGCATCACCCGGCCCATCGGGCCGCCACCGCCACCGCCCATTCCGCCAGCGCCCGGGGCGCCACCCGGCGGGGGTCCGCCGCCCGGCGGCCCCCCGCCCGCCCCGCCGGCCACACTGCCGGCGCCGACCGAGGGCCGCCCGCC
>CAZXRC010000056.1:0-16997 GCA_964642475.1 uncultured Gemmatimonadaceae bacterium
ATCCGTTCAAGGACACCAGCTCGGTGGCCATGAACCCGGTCATCAAGTTCACCACCCTGTTCGGCCTGCTGGCGGTGGAGCTCGGGGTCTACCTCTCTCGCAGCCAGGGGGCCACGCTCGGGTGGGTCCTGTCAGGGGTGTTCTTCGTGGTCTCGATGGTGTTCGTCTACCGCTCCTTCTACGGGATGCGGATCGAGTCGGCCTGAGGCAGGGTTTGTCGGCGGGCGAGGGGCGGAGCGACAGCTCCGCCCCTCGCTATTTCCCCCCTCCGCCGTCGCTGCCCCGCCGGCCGGCTCCTTGGGGTGAGCAGGTCCAGGCCAGGTGTGCATCCGCTCTTGGCCTCCGCGTCTTTAGGCGGGATCCTTGGAACCGATTTGCAGCGAGCGCCGTACACAGGCATTCATCTCTCCGGAGTCCTCATGCGCGTCCTCCGCAGTGTTCTGTCCTTCTCGGTCTTCCTTGCCGTTTCAACCAGCCACGTGGCTGCCCAGAGCAAGGGGGCCTTTCTCGTTCGCCTGGGCAACGACACCACCGGCGTGGAGCAGTTCGACATCGGGAAGGACCGCGCCGAGGTACTCTCGACCGGCCGCGCACCCCGGACCACCCTGCGCCGGGCCACCGTGAGCCTGGGCGGCGACGGGCAGTTCGCGGGCATTGAGCTGGCGACGCTGGATCCGGCGGCCCCGACCGGCAAGCCCCGCCAGACCACCTCGGTGAAGCTGGCCGCCGACTCGATGGCCGGGGAGACCAGGGCCGATACCACGGTTCGCCACTTCGGGCTCAAGGTCCCGGCCGGTACCGAGACGCCCGCCGGCTCGATGTGGGTGATGTTCGAGCGGCTTTCGCTGCGCCGTGCCCGGATGAAGGCCGATACTCTGCACCTCCCGATGTACTTCCTGAACTCGGACGAGTTGAACTGGGTGGCGGTCCGCCGGCTGGGGAAGGACTCGATCGACATCGAGACCAAGTTCGATCGATACCACGCCAAGATCGACAAGGATGGCCGCATCCTCGGCCTTCGCCCGATCAAGGGCACCCAGCAGTTCTCCCTCGAGCGGCTGCCCTCGGCCGACGTGACCGGCTGGGCAGCGAAGTTCGCGGCCCAGGAACAGGCCCAGGGGGCCCTCGGCGCGTTCTCGCCCCGCGACACCGCCCGGGCGGACGCCGCCGGCGCCCACCTCTGGATCGACTACGGCCGTCCCTCCAAGCGCGGCCGGGTGGTCTTCGGCGGCATCGTCCCCTGGGGTGATGTCTGGCGGACCGGCGCCAACGCCGCCACCCAGTTCAGCACCGACAAGCCCGTGATGCTCGGCGGGACCGTCGTGCCGGCCGGCAAGTACACCCTGTGGACGGTGCCGACCCAGAACGGCTGGACCCTCATCGTCAACGGCGAGACCGGCCAGTGGGGTACCGCCCACAAGGCCGAACGGGATCTGTACAAAGTCCCGATGACTGTCTCGACCAAGGGCGATGTGACCGAGAAGTTCTTCATTCACATCGCTGATGACGGCGGCAAGGGGCAGTGGCACTTCGTCTGGGACCAGACGGTTGCCGCGGTCGACTTCGCGGTCCAGCAGTAGCGGTCGCCCGGGCAAGGGCATCGCCCGGCCCTCAGCCGTTTGTCCCAACCGCGCGAGGGATCCCCGATCGTGACCCGGGGGTCCCTCGTCGCGTTGCCGACGAACTCCCCGCCCTTGCGCCGGCCTCTACGCCCTCCGAACTTCCTCGGCGACCCCCCCCCCACCACGCCTCACCTTCAGGTCGCGAGGTCGCATGCGCGTCGGGTTTGTCCTGCTGCTGTGCCAGCTCTCCACTCTCCCCCTCGCCGCCCAATCCGATGCCGAGCTCCGGGCCGCGGTCGACCGACTGGCCCCGCGGATGATCGAGCTCCGCCACGATATCCACCAGCATCCGGAGCTCGGCAACCGCGAGACCCGCACGGCCGGGCTGATTGCGGCTGAGCTGACCCGCCTCGGGCTCGAGGTTCGCACCGGAGTGGCCCATACCGGCGTGGTCGGGGTGCTCCGCGGCGGCCGGCCCGGACCGGTTGTCGCGATCCGCGCCGACATGGACGGCCTCCCCGTGACCGAGCTGAGCGACCTGCCCTTCAAGTCGGTCGCCACCGGCACCTATCTGGGCCGGGAGACGGGAGTCTCCCACGCCTGCGGCCACGATACCCACGTCGCCGCCCAGCTCGGGGTCGCCCATCTCCTGGCCGGCATGAAGGACAAGCTCCCCGGCACGGTCCTGTTCATCTTTCAGCCCGCCGAGGAGGGTGCTCCTCCGGGAGAGTCCGGTGGCGCGAAGCTGATGCTGGCCGAAGGGGCCTTCACGCCGCGTCCCCAGATGATCTTCGCATTCCACGCCAACGGCTCGCCTCCGGATGCCGAAGGAGACGATGAGCGACTGGGTCGTGTGTCGTACACCCCCGGCCCGGCGATGGCCGCCTCTACCAAGTGGACCGCGCGGGTCATCGGTCGTCAGGCGCATGGCGCCTCGCCCCATCTCGGCATCGATGCCATCGTGACCGCGTCGCAGGTGGTGCTGGCGCTCCAGACCATTCGTTCGCGGAACCTCTCCCCGTTCACCACCGGTGTCGTGACCACCGGCGTCTTCCGTTCAGGCGATCGCAACAACATCGTGGCGGGCGAGGCTTACCTCGAGGGGACCATCCGCACCTTCGATGACAGCGTGCTGGCGACTGTTCAGCGGCGGATGCGGGAGATCTTCGATGGCACCACCCGGGCCGCGGGTGCGAGCTTCGCCCTCGACTTCGAGGAGCCTTACCCGGTGCTGGTGAACGACAGCGCGCTGGCGGCCCGCTTCCGCCCGGTCCTCGAGCGGGTGGCGGGGCCGGGGATGGTGCGACAGGCTCCGCCCCGCACCGGCGCCGAGGACTTCTCCTGGTTCGCGCGTGCGGTCCCGGGCCTGTACGTCAACATCGGTGCGGTTCCGGTCGGCCGGGTGTCCGGTGGACACCATACCCCGACCTTCTATGCCGACGATGGGACGGTGCCGATGGCGATGCGGGTGATGTCGGCCCTGGTCCTGAGTGCCCTGGGAGCCAAAGGCTCCTGATCCCGGCGGGGCCGCGCCTTCCGGCGGGCCGGCTCTCGCTCCTCGCCGGTCGACCCCCTATTTTCCTGCCGCGCATGAATCCCCCTGCACCCGCGGCGTCGGCCGCCCCGGTCGCTGCCGGTCTCACCCGGACCCAACTGCTCGAGCTGTACTACTGGATGCGTCTCACCCGCTCCCTCGAGGAGCGGCTGGTGAGCCTGCACCGGCAGGGCAAGGTGGTGGGGGGCCTGTTCCGTTCCCTGGGACAGGAGGCCGACGCGGTGGGCAGTGCCTACGCGCTCGACCGGGGCAAGGGGGACATCCTCTCGCCCCTGATCCGCAACCTCGGCTCGATGCTGGTCCAGGGCGCGACACCGCTCGAGGTCTTCCGTCAGTATATGGCCAAGGCCGAGAGCCCCACCGCCGGCCGCGAGCTGAATATCCACTTCAACGATCTCGGGCGCGGCTTCCTGGGGCAGATCTCACACCTGGGGGACATGGTGCCGGTCATGGCCGGCATCGCCCTCACCTTCAAACTCCGCCACGAGCCCAGGGTCGGGATGGTCTACGTAGGCGACGGTGCGATGAGCACCGGGGCCTTCCACGAGGGCGTGAACTTCGCCGCGGTACAGCGGGTTCCCCTGGTGATCGTCTGCGAGAATAACGGCTACGCCTACAGCACCCCGACCCGACTGCAAACCGCGGCGAAGAATCTCATGGACCGCGCGGTGGGCTACGGCATCCCCGGCGTCCAGGCCGACGGCAACGATGTCCTGGCGGTGTATCAGGTGACAAAGGAAGCCGTGGAGCGGGCCCGCGCCGGTGGCGGCGTGACCCTGATCGAGCTGATGACCTACCGCCGGAAGGGCCACGCTGAGCACGACAACCAGTCGTACGTGCCATTGGCGGAGCTTGCCGCCTGGGAACAGAAGGACCCGATCGATGCCTGGGTCCGCCGGCTAGGCGAAAGCGGCTGGGCCACGCCGGAGGAGCTTCGGGCCCAGGACGACCGGATTCAGGCCGAGCTCGATCGGGCTCTCGCCACCTGCATCGACGAGCCCTTTCCGGACGTCGGCACGGCACTCACCGGCGTCTATCACGATCCCCCATCGGCTCCCGCGGAGTGGTACCGGGTCCTCCCACAGGCGGGTCTCCCTGACCGTCCGACCGTCCGACCGGCCGACCGGTGACCGCCATGGCCGAGACCACCTATCTCGAGGCGATTCGCGAAGGCCTGCGCGAGGAAATGGCGCGGGATGAGCGGGTCTTTCTCCTGGGCGAGGACATCGGGAACTTCGGCGGGGCCTTCAAGGTTACCGAGGGTTTGCAGGCCGAATTCGGAGCCGGTCGGGTGATCGACACCCCGGTGAGCGAGACCGCCATCGTGGGCGCCGCCGCCGGGGCGGCCCACATGGGGATGCGGCCGGTCTGCGAGATGCAGTTCATCGACTTCATTTCCTGCGCCTACAGCATCCTGACCAACTACGTCGCCACGGCTCGCTACCGGGCCGGGCTCGCCACCCCGATAGTGGTCCGCGGCCCCAGCGGGGGCTATGTGCGCGGGGGCCCGTTCCATAGCCAGAACCCGGAGGCCGCGTTCCTGCACACCCCGGGGCTGAAAATCGTCGCTCCCGCCACCGCCCGGGACGCCAAGGGGCTCATCAAGGCGGCCATCCGGGACGAGGACCCGGTGCTCTTCTTCGAGCACAAGTATCTTTATCGCCGGGTCAGGGAGACCCTCCCCCCGGGAGAGCTGGTGACCCCGATCGGGAGGGCCCGGGTGGCGCGGGAGGGGCGCGACTGTTCGATTGTCACCTGGTCGGCAATGGTCTGGAAGGCGCTGGAGGCGGCCGAGCGGCTGGCAGCGGAGGATGGGGTGTCGGTCGAGGTGATCGACCTTCGGACCCTCCTCCCCCTCGACGACGACGCCCTGGTCGCGACCGTCCGGAAGACCAACCGGTTGCTGGTGGCGCATGAAGACACTCGCACCGGCGGGGTGGCCGGCGAGATCGCCGCCCGGGTCAACGAGCTGGCATTCGAGTGGCTGGATGCCCCGGTGCGGCGGGTCGCGGCCCACGACGTGCCGCTGCCCTATGCGCCCACGCTCGAAGATCACGTGTTGCCCCAGGAGGACGACCTGGTGGCGGCCTGCCGGTGGCTGCTGAAGTATTAGGCAGGGAAATTAGGTGAGACCGGGATCCAGCGGTCCACCGCCAACGGCCGATAGCCAACGGCCAACGGCCCAAGCACTCACAAGGAACCACCGCATGGCCAAGATCGACGTCATCATGCCCCAGATGGGCGAGTCCATCGCCGAAGGGACCCTCTCGCGCTGGATGAAAAAGCTGGGCGACCAGGTCAAGCGCGACGAGCCGATCTTCGAAATTTCCACCGACAAGGTGGATGCGGAAATCCCGGCGCCCGATGGCGGCGTGCTGGCCGAGATCCTGGTGCAGGAGGGGCAAACCGTCGCGGTGAACACCGTGGTCGCCAAGATCGAGACCGAGAAGGGAGCCGTAGTAGTTGCCGCGCCGGCGCCCGTGGCCGCGCCGGCTCCCGCTCCCGCGCCGGAACCGGTGGCCGCCGCGCCCCTGGCGCCCAGCCGACCCTCGGCGCCGCCCCCCGCGTCCCCGGCCCCACGCAGCGTGTCCGACTCGACCGGCTCCAACGGCCCCGAGACCGCCGAGGAGCGCCTCCGCCGCCGGTCGACGCCGCTGGTGCGGAAGATGGCGGCCGAGCACGGGATCGATATCGGGGCGGTGCAGGGCAGCGGGCATGCCGGACGGGTTACCAAGAATGACCTGCTCGGGTTCATCGAGAGCGGCGCTCCGGCGGCCGCGCCGGCCGCCACGCCAGCCCGGCCCGCCGCCCCGGCGATTTCCGGGCCCGCCCACGGACCGGTGGTCGAGCCCTGGCCCGGCGACCGGGTCGAGCCGTGGTCCCGGATCCGCCGGCTCACCGCCGAGCACATGGTGATGTCGCGCCGGGTCTCGGCCCACGTGCAGACGCTGTTCGAGATCGACTACACCCGGGTCTCGCAGATCCGGGCCAGGAAGAAGAGGGAATACGCCGAGCGGGGCGTGAACCTGACGTATCTGGCCTTCATTGCCCGCGCGATCGCCCAGAATCTGCGAACCCATCCCGGCCTCAACGCCGCCGTGGCCGGCGACGCGACCATCTTCCGGCGCGACGTCAACCTCGGCATCGCGGTGGCGCTGGACTGGGGGCTGATCGTTCCGGTGGTCAGGAACGCCGACGAGCTGTCGCTCATGGGTGTGGCCCGGGCCATCAACGACCTCGGTGAGCGCGCCCGCGCCAAGAAGCTCAATCCCGATGAGGTGCAGCGCGGGACCTTCACCATCACCAACCCGGGGGTGTTCGGCTCCTATGCCGGGCTGCCCATCATCAACCAGCCGCAGGTCGCCATCCTCGGGGTCGGTACCATCGAGAAGCGCCCGGCCGTGGTGACGCTGCCTGACGGGACCGACACCATCGCGCCGCGGCTCAAGGGGATGCTCACGATGTCCTTCGATCACCGGGTGGTCGACGGGGCCGATGCCGATCGCTTCCTGGCCGACGTCAAGCGGACCCTGGAGCAGTTCCCCGAGGACGGGGCCTGAGCATGACCCGGGTCCTGACGGTCGCCCGGGTGACGGTGCTCCCCGAGTTCGAGGTGGAGTACATCACCACCGTCCACGCGCTGGCCGAGATCGGCCGGCCGCGGGGCCAGCAGATCTGGCTGTTCAAGAGCGGCCATGTGCCGCATACCTATCTTGAGTTCAGCGAGAGCCGCTCCGAAATGTCCCACCGCAGTCGCGCCTCCCGGACCGACATGGAGCTTCGCCTCGAGCGGCGCCTCCGCGTCATTGCCCAGTACGGCCCCGGGGCGAGCGAATTGTGGGAGGAAGTGGAACCCCCCGAGGCGCGGCCCTCCTCCGGCTGGGAGCCGGATCTCGAGGACGAAGGGCCGTAGTCCCGCGACTCCCGACTCCCGACTCTCGACCCTCCACTCTCGCATCCCCATGCCTCCTCGCCAGCTCGACATCGACGGCACCACCTGGGAAGTCGCCTCCACCGGCCGCGTGACCCAGTATACCCGTGACGAATTCGGCGTGATGTTCCGCCGGCGGGACGGCGCCGAGGTGCGCATAAGCCGCTACGCTCCGCTGGGATCGCGCCAGGCCGAAGACTCCCTCGCGGAGCTCTCCGATCGCGAGCTCCGGGACCTCTGGACTCGCTCGCAGCCCGCCTGGACCGCGCCCGAAACCGGCTACCGCCGCTAAGACGCCCGATGTCCCTGGTCGACCTGCACCTGCACTCCACCGCCTCCGACGGGGCCTTCCCGCCGGCCGAGGTCGTGGCGCGGGCCCGCTCGGCCGACCTGAGCGCGATCGCGCTGACCGACCACGATACGCTCGACGGCGTTCCGGCCGCGGTGGCCGCCGGCGAGCAGCTCGGCATTCGGGTCATCGCCGGCTGCGAGTTCTCGGTCCTCGCCCCCTGGGGCGAGATGCATGTCCTCGGCTACTTCCTCCCGCTCGGTTGGGAACCGCTCGAGCGCTTCCTGGTTCGCTGCCGGGCCGATCGGCAGCGGCGCGGGGGAGAGATCGTGGAGCGGCTCAATCAGCTGGGTGTCGACCTCCGGCTCGAGGAGGTGCTGGCGGAGTCGCGCGGCGGGGCCGTGGGCCGACCCCATGTGGCGCGCGCCCTGGTGCGGACCGGGCGGGTGAAGTCGATTCAGGACGCCTTCGACCGGTACATCGGATGGCACCGCCCCGCCTTCGTGGAGAAGCGTCTGCCTACCTTCCTCGAGGTGGCCGAGCTGGTGCACGCCGCCGGCGGAGTCCTCTCGGCGGCCCACCTCAGAGATCGTGGCACCCGGAGCGTGCTCGCTTTACTCAAGTCACAGGGACTCGATGCCCTGGAGACCCGACACCCGGTACATGATCCCGATCAGCGCGCCCGTCTCACCGAGCATGCCCAGCAGCTCGGCCTGCTCCGTAGCGGCGGCTCCGACTGGCATGGCGACGACCCCGAACTTCCGCCGGCAGGCCAGATCGGGGGCCAACAGGTGCCGCTCGAGTGGCTGGCCGAGCTCGAAAGCGCCCGCCCTATGCCCACGGAATTCGTCGCGAGCTAGTGCCGCGCCTCGCGGCACGCGATTCGTGACTCTTGATTCGTGACTCGCGACTCTCGACTCCCCCCCGACCCCCGACTCCCATGCCCGTCACCTGGAACTTCGCCGGCAAGACCCTCCTCGTCACCGGTGTCGGTCGCGCCGGGCAGATCGGTCACGCCGTGGCCCTGGCCCTGGGTCAGGCCGGGGCGCGGATCGTGGCGGTGGACCGCAACGCGGTGGGGGTGGCCGATCGCGTCAAGGAGTTCACCACGATGGGCATCGCGGCCCGGCCGGCTGCCGGGGATCTCACCGAGCCCGACGTGGCGGCCATCGCGGTGGAGACCGCGGTGCGGCATTTCGGCGGCCTCGATGGGGTGGTGAACGTGGCCGGCGGCCTCACGACCTACGGGCCGGTCGAGAAGATCGCGGCGGAGGATCTCGATCGCGAGCTCAATATCAATCTCAAGACCGCCTACCTCATGACCCGGGCCGCCCTCGCCCCGCTGGCGAAGAGCCGCGGCACCGTCGTCAACTTCGCCTCGGTCGCCTACTTCCGGGCCAGTGGCCAGATGGCGGCGTACAGTGCCGCCAAGGCCGGGGTCGCGGCCATGACCCAGAGTCTCGCGGTCGACCTGTGGGAGAAGGGGATCCGGGTCAATGCCGTGGCGCCCGGGATGGTCCGGACCCCGGAAAACGTGGCCAGCGCCGGGGCCGGGGCCCACTACGTGGAGATGGAGCAGATCGTCAACGCGGTGCTCTTCCTCAGCAGCGAGGCCTCCTCCGGTATCACCGGCCATATCCTGCCCGTCACCAACGGCGCGAACTGACCATGGAACTGGCGTCCCGGGTCGCGTTGGTGACCGGCGGGGGGCGCCGCGTGGGCCAGGCGCTCGCCCTCGCCCTCGCGCGGCGAGGTATGCACGTCGCCATCCACTATCACACGTCGGCCGATGGTGCCCGTCAGACCGCGGCCCGTGCCCAGGCCCTCGGCGTTCGTGCGGAGCTCTTCCCTGCCGACCTCCAGGATGCCGCCGCCGCCCGGCGGCTGCCGGGTGAGGTCGCGGCTCGCTTCGGCCGTCTCGATGTCCTGGTCAATTCGGCCGGCATCATGCCCCAGGCCACCGTCGAGGAGACCACCGAGGAATTGTGGGATCACTGCATGACGGTGAATCTCAAGTCCTGCTTCTTCGCGGTGCAGGGGGCGTTGCCCTTTCTGCGGCAGACCCGAGGGAAGGTGGTCAACCTGGCGGATGTCGGGGGCCTCGAGCCCTGGCCCCGATACGCGGTGCATTGTGTCAGCAAGGCCGGCGTCGTGATGCTCACCCGGACTCTGGCGCTGGCCCTCGCGCCCGAGGTGACCGTGAACGCGATCGCCCCGGGGGCGGTACTGCCGCCCGACGAATGGAGCGACGCCGCCCGGGAGCACCTGGCGAAGACCACGCCACTCCGGCGGCTGGGCTCGCCCGAGGATGTGGCCGGGGCGCTGGTCTACCTCCTGGAGGCGGACTACGTCACCGGGGAGACGCTGGTGGTGGATGGGGGCCGACTGCTTCGTTGACACACCTGACACACCGATGACCGAGGTTGCTCTGGACCAAGTGGTCATCGTCGGCGGTGGCTGCTATGGCACGTTCTACGCCCGCCAGCTGCTCCAGGCCCGCGACCGCGGCAAGGCCAGCTTCTCCCGCCTCCTGATTATCGATCGCAATCCCGGCTGCCAATTCGGCCAGACGCTTGGCGATGCCCCCGACCGCCTCCTGGTGGTGGAAGACTGGGACCGTTTCTTCGACCGCTACCTCGAGGCGGCGGGTCAGCGGCGGGAGCCTGGTCGCGACGTGATCGTCCCGTCGCCCCTGATGCCCCATCTGATGTATCAGTGGCTGCTGCGGAGGGCCCGGCGGCGCTGGCCCAGTCGTCTGGTCGAGCACCGGCCCTTCCCCGAGGGCCCCGGTACCCCCTACGACCAGGCCAGCCCCGACGGCACCCGGTATGTCTCCTTTGCCGACTGGCTCTGCCCGACCCACTGCATCGAACCGGCGCTCTGCCCGATCACCCGCGCCCCGCGGACCTGGGACATGGCCGATGCGGTGACCGATCTCACTCGCCGCCTGGGTCACGGCCGCCCGATGGCCGGCCCGGTGATCTTCCACTGTCAGCACCTGGTCTTCGGGGTCGGCACCTTTCCGGTGACCCAGGTCCTCGCCGGCGCCGCCCGGCTGTACCAGGCTGGAGATGGCGGCACTCCGGTGGACCTGGTGGTCGCCACCCTGTCTTCCTGTCATGGGGCCCTCAACCTGTTGCACCTGGACCCGCTCTGAGCCGGCGAGGCTCCCGACCGGTCTATATTTATCGTGAGAGCAGTCAGCCTGGTCCTCAGCCACCAGCCAACATGCACGAGCTCGACACCATCATTGTCGGGGCAGGGCCCGCCGGTCTCTGCGCCGGGATGTACGCCGGTCGGGGGATGCTCCGAAACGTCATTCTCGAGAGCAAGGTGCCCGGGGGCGAATTGCTCAACACCGAGAAGGTCGAGGATTACCCGGGGTTCGAATCCATCCTCGGTCGCGACCTGGCCGACAAGATGACCGCGCACGCGAAGAAATTCGGCGCCGAGATCCGCCAGGCCACGGTGGAGGGGATCCACCGGATGGAGGACGGCACCTTCGAGGTTCGCACCATCGAGGGCGACATCTATCGCGCCCCCACCGTCATCCTGACGGCCGGCGGCACCCCCACCCGGCTGGGCGTGCCGGGGGAAATCGAGTATGCCGGTTTCGGAGTGTCCTATTGCGCGGTGTGTGACGGCGCCTTCTTCCGGAATCAGACCATCGCCGTCGTCGGCGGCGGGGATGCCGCGGTGGAGGAGGCCGACTACCTCACCCGGTATGCCGCGAAGGTGTACCTGATCCACCGGCGCAAGGAGCTGCGGGCCTCGAAGATCCTGCAGGAGCGGCTGTTCGCCAACCCCAAGATCGAAGTGATCTGGAACAGGAAGGTGCTGGAGCTGACGGGACGCGAGCACCTGGGGATGAAGGAGCTGCAGGGGCTGGTGCTGGAGGACACCGTCACCGGCCAGACCAGCCGGCTCGCCGTCACCGGCTGTTTCGTCTTCATCGGGTTCCACCCCAACTCGGGCCTGATCAAGGAACATTTCCGGCATGACCCGAGCGGCTACATCATCACCGACGACCGGATGATGACGTCGATCCCCGGGCTGTTCGCCGCCGGCGATCTGCGGGTCCAGCTGGTGCGCCAGGTGACCACCGCGGTGGGCGACGCCACCACTGCGGCCATCGCGGTGGAGAAGTACCTCGCCGAGCGACGGAGCAAGGTCAGTGTCTGATCTCGAGATCGTCGCCCTGCCGAATGGCCAGTTCGCCGAGAACTGCTATCTCGTCGCCGACCGGGTCAGCCGGCAGGCCGTGATGATCGATCCCGGTGAGGAACCACGGCTCTTCCTGGCCGAGCTCGACACCCGGCGCTGGTCCCTGGCGGCCATCTGGCTCACCCACGGGCACATCGATCACATCCTCGGCGTGCGGGCGGTGAAGGAGGCCACCGGGGTGCCGGTGTTCCTGCACCCCGCCGACCGGGCCCTCTACGACAACCTGCCCCGTCAGGCCGAACTCTGGCTGGGCATCGAGATCGAGCCGCCACCGGCCCCGGATGAGCCGATGAGTGACGGTCAGCGGCTGCAGCTGGGGACCCATGAGTTCACCGTGCGGCACACGCCGGGACATTCACCGGGGTCCGTCAGCTTCATCGGGAGCGGCTGCGTCTTCGGCGGGGACGTGCTGTTCAACGGGTCGGTCGGGCGGACCGACCTGCCGGGCGGCGACCTCGGTACCCTGATGCACAGCTTGCACGCCGTGTTCATGGCGCTACCCGATTCGACCATTGTCTACAGCGGTCACGGTCCGGAGACGACCATCGGCGTGGAGCGGATGACCAACCCGTTCCTGACCGGGGCGTACCACCGTGAGTAGTTCCGAGTTCCGAGTTCCGGGTTCCGAGTGGACCGCTCGTCACGGCGCCGTGGCGTCATTCGCTGATGGCGACACGCCAGACCTCGGACAAGGGAACTCGGAACCCGGAACCGGACGAGGGACGCTGTCCCTGACCTGCAACCGCTGCGGCTTCCCCGTACGCTCCCGACCCTGGGGCTGCAAGAACCCCTGCGCCAACTGCGGCACGGTCTATCCGCTCGGTGACTGCTCCGACTGAACCGGCCGCCGCCTCGGCGCCCGGTTTTCTCGCGCCGCCCCGGACGCCGCTCAACCTCGCTCGCTCGCCCTTCCCGCCGCCCCTCCGGGCGCCCGGGGCCCTCACCGTTCTCGATATTACCAAGTACTTCGGCGATGCCACCGGCGGCATCCGCACCTACCTCCTCTCCAAAGCGGCGTACGTGCAGGGCCAGGCCGGGTTGCGGCAGGTCCTGGTGGTGCCGGGCGAGGTCGACGCCCTCGCGGAGGAGCGGGGCGTGCGCTGTTATCGCCTGCGGGGCCCGCGTATTCCCTTCGACAAGTCGTATCGGTTCCTGCTGGCCACCCGGACCACCCGCCGGATCCTCGAGCACGAGCGGCCCGATCTCATCGAGGTCGGGAGCCCCTGGCTCGTGCCCTGGGTGACCCGGCGCGCCAATCGCCATCTCGGGGCGCCGATGGTCTGGTTCTATCACACCCACTTTCCCGCGATCATCGACCCCGGCACCTCGCCAGCCGGATGGCGTAACGCCGCCGCCCATGCCGCCTGGGGTTACGTGCGCCAGTTGTCGGGGCTCTACCGGGCGGTGTTGGTGGCCAGCGAGTCGGTGGCCCGCACCCTCGAGCGCGAGGGCGTCGAACGGGTGCACCGGGTCTCGCTGGGTGTGGATCTCGACCGGTTCCATCCATCCCGCCGGGCCCGGCTGGCGGAGACCCGCCGGCGCTTCGGGCTGCCCGATGCGCCGCTGGCGGTGTTCGTCGGCCGCTTCGCCGGCGAAAAGCAGATCGAGACCGTGATCGATGCCTGGCACGAGATCGCCCGGCGCACCGATGCCTGGCTGGTGCTGGTCGGGGCCGGTCCCCGCGAGGCCCAACTTCGTGCCCGGGCCGAAGGGCGTCAGGTCCGATGGATTCCTTACCAACGGGACCGGGAGGCGCTGGCCGATCTGCTCGCGGCTGCCGATCTGTATGTCGCCCCCGGTCCGGCGGAGACCTTCGGGCTGAGCGCCCTCGAAGCGATGGCCTCCGGTCTCCCGGTCCTGTCGGTGGACGCCGGCGGCGTCGCCGACCGGGTGCGGGCCTCCGGGGCCGGGGCCCTGTACGCCCCGGCCGACATCGCGGCCTGTATCGAGGCGGCGACCTCCCTGCTACGGGGAGATCCCGCCGCACTCGGCCGGAGTGCTCGCGCCTTCGCCGAGCGCCACCACGGGTATCGCCAGGCCTTCGAGGGGATCTTCTCGGTCTACCGCACGGTGCTCGCCGGCGGCGCCTGATGTTACTGACTCCCCTCGAAGCTCACGTCCTCTGCTTCACTATCGTCAGTCTGGATGTCGGAGGCCGGGCCCTCCGCCTGCGCTGGTATTGCCGGGGACTGGGGACCGAGCTCTCCTGGTCACATGCCCTCACCGCTACCGCCTGGGGCGATGCCGCCGCCGGCCTCACGCCGCTGCGCTTCGGTGGCGAGGCCGCCAAGTTCGCCGGGCTTCTCCGGGGCGGGCTCCGGCCGGGGACCGCGCTGCTGGCCCTCGGGCTCGAGGCCGTCGTCACCTACCCGCTGGTCTTTCTCTTCGGATTCTGGCTCGCGTGGCGCTTCGCGCCTTCGTGGTGGGAAGAGGCCGGCCCGCTGCTGAACCAAGCCATGACCTCCGGTGGGCCCTGGCTCGCCGGCGTCGCGGTGCTGGGGGCCCTGGGGAGCTGGGCCGCCCTGCGTTGGCATCGCGGCAGGGTGCCGGCCGACGGTCGGAGCGGTTCGGGAGTGAAGACCGCCCTTCGCCAGGTGCCCCGCTGGGTCATTCTCGCCGGCGTGCCACTGTCCTTTTATAACGTCCTGGGCCGGACCCTGGTGCTGCCGCTGCTCGCGTCCACCCTGCCGGCGCACCCGGCCTTCGGCGTCATGATGCTCGGCTCGTTCGCCCTCCTCTACAGCCAGCTGCTGCTCCCCATGCCCGCGGGTGTCGGGGCGGTCGACTTCGGGTTCCTCGCCGGTGTCGCCGGCGATCTCGGGCCGGCTTCCGGCGGGCTCCTGGTGGCGTGGCGACTCTACACCGTGGGGCTGGGTGCGGCGCTCGGTGCAGCGCTCGCACTCAAGACCCTCGGCTGGGCCGCAGTCCGGCGAGTCCTGCCGCGTTAGGGGCCGGGTGACATCGCTACCAGCATCACCGTCCGCTCCAGCGCTTCCTCCACGCCATGGGGGATACCGGCCGGCGCCCAGACCAGTTCGCCGGCCGCCACATCGCGCGTCATATTCCCGACTGTCATCCTCGCCTTTCCGGCGACGAGGAAGTAGAATTTGTCCGCCTGATCGTGCGCGTGAACTGCCTGGCGCTGCCCCGCCTCGAAGCAGTTGAGACCGGCGAACAGGTGGCTACCTCGGACCAGATCGACCTTGCTTGCCCGGTCCGGAGCGAACCGGGCACTGGCGGTCACGGAAGTGAAAAAGTCTTTCATCCTCTCGGGTTCCTCCCTTCACCGTTGACTGCCCATGTTTACTCACTCTTCACCGAACTGTATTCGCGCATGACCACCCGCATCGAGAAGGATCCGCTGGGCGAGAAGGCCGTGCCGAACGCGGCGCTCTACGGCATCCAGACCGTGCGGGCAGTCGAGAATTTCCCGATCTCCGGACTCACGCCCCTTCCGGCGTTCGTGGATGCGGTGGT
Source organism: uncultured Gemmatimonadaceae bacterium (assembly GCA_964642475.1). GTDB lineage: Bacteria > Gemmatimonadota > Gemmatimonadetes > Gemmatimonadales > GWC2-71-9 > JADJOM01. The sequence goes on from CAZXRC010000056.1 coordinate 15,039, forward strand.
CTGGATCAAGCGGTCGGCCGCGCTGACCCACAAGGAAACGGGACGCCTCGAGGCCAAGTTGGCCGACGCCATCGTCGCCGCGGCCGACGAGGTTCTGGCGGGGAAGCACCGCGACCAGTTCGTGGTCGACGTGTATCAGGCTGGGGCGGGCACCAGCCACAATATGAACTGCAACGAGGTGCTGGCGAACCGGGCGGCCGAGTTGCTGGGTGGATCGCGGGGGACGTACACCCTGGTGCATCCCAACGATCACGTCAACATGGCGCAGAGCACCAACGACGTGATCCCCACCGCCTTGCGGTTGGCCACCCTCGCGACCATGCCCGCGCTGCTCCGGGCGCTGGATCGCCTGGCGGCGGCGCTGCTGGAGCGGGGAAAGGCCTTCGACCACATCGTCAAGTCGGGCCGGACCCATCTTCAGGACGCCACCCCGATCCGGCTGGGACAGGAGTTCGCCGCCTACGGGCACACGGTCGCCCGGCACCGCGACAAGCTGGCCCAGGCCGCCGATTGGCTCCGCGAGCTCGGCATCGGTGGCACCGCGGTGGGCACCGGGATCAACGCCGAGCCGGAGTACCCCGCGCTGATGGTGAAGTATCTGCAGCAGGTGAGCGGGCTCGAGCTGCGGGTCGGGCAGGACCGGGTCCAGTTGATGCAGTCGATGGGGGACATCGCCACCGTGAGCGGGGCCTTCCGGGCCTACGTGCTGGATCTCAACAAGATCGCCAATGACATCCGGCTGCTGGCCTCCGGTCCGCGCACCGGCCTGGCCGAGATCCAGCTGCCGGCGGTGCAGCCCGGGTCGAGCATCATGCCGGGGAAGGTGAACCCCTCGATCGCCGAGATGGTGAACCAGGTCTGCTTCCAGGCGCTGGGGCTGGACACCACCGTTGCGCTGGCGAGCGAGGCCGGGCAGCTCGAGCTCAACGTGATGATGCCGGTGATCACCCACAATATCGTGTTCGGTCTCACGATCGTCGCCAACGCCACCCGGGTCCTCGCCGAGCGGTGCGTGGCCGGGATCGAGGCCGATGAGACGCTCTGCGCCTACTGGCTCGAGCGAAGCCCCGCGTTGGTCACCGCGCTCGCACCCAAGATCGGCTACGCCGAGTCGGCCAAGCTGGCCAAGGAGGCGATCGCGACCGGCCTCACGGTGAAGGAGCTGGTCGTCAAGAAGGGGCTATTGAAGGGGAAGGAGCTGGACGAAGTCCTGGACCTGCGGGCCATGACCGAACTGGGCGTGCCCGGCGGGAAGAGTCTTCCTGGTGGTGGGTGAAGTCACCGGTTTTCTTGCCTGCACTGTGCCACGACGGCAGATTGGACACGTATGCGGATCACAACCTGGACAGAGTACAGTCTGATCATCGCGCTCCACCTGGGCAAGCGGGGTGCGGCCGGGGCCGGCCCCGTGGCCGCGCGGGAGATTGCGGAAAACGAGCGGCTGCCGGGCGACTATGTCGAGCAGATCCTGCTGCGCCTCCGGCGTGCCGGTCTGGTCGAGAGCGTACGGGGCGCCAAGGGCGGCTACTACCTCGCCAAGGAGCCGGCCGAGATCTCCATGCGGGACATCATGACCGCGTCGGAACATCAGACCTTCGAGATGAACTGCGAGGCGCATCCGGTGGATGCCGAACGCTGCCGTCCGGGCGCCGGCTGCACCATCCGGCCGGTCTGGTTCGCGTTGCAGCAGCGGGTGGACGATCTGCTGAGCGGCATCTCCCTCGCCGATCTCCTCAAGGAAGAGACCCAGGTGCAGGATCTGGTCTCCATCGGTCCGGCCGCCAGCTAACGGCGCGGCTCCCGCTCCAGCACGGCGGAGGGCCCGGCGTCAGCCGGGCCTTCGTCATTGGGAGCCCGCTCGCGCCCGGCGGAGCGTCCACGGCAGTTGACGCAAGCCCGGCGCTCCCGATAGCTTGTCCCCCCACGCCGAAGTGGTGGAATTGGTAGACGCGCTGCGTT
>CAZXRC010000057.1:0-15206 GCA_964642475.1 uncultured Gemmatimonadaceae bacterium
CAAGATAGCGTGTCTACCAGTTTCACCACCAGGGCGCGGGGCAAGAACTTAGCCACCGAGGCCGGGAGGGTCAACTATGGAAGTCGGAGTGACGCGACCGGTGCGACGCAGCACGTCCCCGATCGCCGGCAGGAAATCGGGGACGCCGCGCTCCACTACCGGCGACGCCGGCGCCTAATGGACCGTCACGCCGATCCCCAGGCTGATGAGTCGCTCGTCGTGCGAGTCATACCGCTGGCCCTGGAAATCGAGGGTCGGGGTGATCGAGACGTTGCGGCCAACCCGGAAATCGTAGCCCAGGCCCACCGCGAGCGCCGTCCCGTTCTCGTGGCTGTTGATATCGCCGGTCGTGCCGTAGATCGAGAGATTGTCGCGGGCCCAGCCCAGGCCGCCCCGGAGCCAGAAGTCACCCTGGGCGGCGGGATACCACTGGGCGATGAACATCAGGCTGCCGAGCGAGCGGTCGTAGCCCTGCCGCTGATAGCGGGCCGCCCAGCCGTTGAGCTCCGCCCCGAGCAGGAGCGACTGGCTCACGGTGCCGCCCACCTTGATATAGCCGGCCGCCCCACCCTTGTCGTCGCTCCAACCCAGACCATCGTTGGCGTCGAACGACTCCGAGCCGCCACCGATGCCCACGGCGGCGAAGAAGCCTTCGCGCCGACTGGACCCGTGACCCGAGACTTCCCGCAACCCGCCACAGTTGCAGCGGCGGCGGTCGCGATCCCGGTCCCGATCCCGGCCGCGATCGCCTTCGCGAGAGGGGGTCGAATCGTCCTGAGCGACCGCGACCACGGGCGCCAGGGTGAGACCGGCCAGCAGCAATACCAGCGCGCGCATGGAGCATCCTCCTGTTGAAGCGTCAGTGCGTTCCATCGAAGGTGAGACTGATCCCGACGTTGATCACCCGTTCGCGATAGCCGTCGGGGCCGGTGACATTCATCCGCAGCATTTCCACCGTCGGGCCGATCCAGAGGCCACGCCCGACCGGGGCCTCGAAGCCGGCGCCGACCAGCCAGGCCAGCCCGTAGTCGCTGACCAGGGCCGTGCCACAACCACAGTCGTCGATCTGATCCTGGCCGTAGCGGCCCAGCCCGATCCCCGACTTGAGAAAAAGCCCGCTGGTCTTGAGCGGATACACCCGTCCGGTGATCATCCCGGCGCTCACAGTCTCGAGCACTTCATCCTGGGGATTGAACCACACGAAGCCCTCGAGCCCTAACCGGAGCGATTGACCGACAGTGCCGCCGAGGCCGATCGAGAGGGTTGGCGCGAGCCGGGAGCGGTCCCATGGGGTGATGCTCCCCGGCGCGGCGATCGCTTCGCCACCCAGCCCGAAGGAGCCGCCAAGCCACATCGAGCCGCGGCGCGGCTTCCTGCCTTCAGACCGTACCTCCCGCAGATAGGGATTGCCCTCGCCGTGGCGGCGGGTCACCCGCGGATGGACTTCGCTGGTGTCGGCCTCGTCCCACGCGGGGTCCTGTTCCTCGTCGAGGGAGTCCGGGATCTCGACCGCCGGAAGCGAATCCGGATCCTGGGCCCGGACCCGCGCCGGGTGCGCCAGAGTGAGCAGCGCCACGGACCATGCCACATACCCGGGTGCGCGCATTGTCGGAGGCCTCGGTGGTTATCTTGTCCGGCGGCTTGGAAAGCGTGACTGATCGGGGAAAAAGCAAAGGCCAGACCGGACCCGGAGCCATCGGCCAACGCTTTCTGTTTCAATACCTTACACTGCTGCCCCGGAGCCACCGGCTGGGCCGCCCTGTCCTCTCTCCATGACACGACTGTCTCCCCCGGAATGACGCCACGCACCCGCGGCTACCTCTTCTTCGGCATCACCCTGGTCCTCGCGGCCGGCTTCGTGAGCCTCGGCATGTGGCAGCTCTCCCGGCTGGCGGAACGGCGGGCCACGAACCGGCAGATCGCGGCCATCAGGGCTCTCCCGGTGATCTCGCTCGACAGCGCCGGCGGGAGCTGGCCGGCGGAGCGGCTCGAGCATCGGCGGGTGACCGCGACCGGGGAGTACGACCCGGCCGGGGAGCTGGTGCTGCGGGGGCAATCGGAAAGGGGAGTGGCGGGGGTGCGGCTGGTGACGCCGCTCAGGATCGTGGGGCGGGATTCGGCGGTGCTAGTGGCGCGAGGGTTCGTGCCGTCACCGGACGCGATGACGGTGGACCAGGGCGCGGTGCGGGAGGGGGGCCTGGTGCGGGTGGAAGGGATCGCCTCGGTGCTTGCCGACCCCGGCCCTCCGGGGGATGCCCGGGTCCGCAACGGTCTGACCACCTGGCGGCGGGTCGACCTCGGCGAGGCCCGGCGGCGGGTCAGCTATCCCCTGGCGGGGCTCGTCATCCTGCAGACCCCCGACTCGAGCCTCCCCGCCACCCCCCGGCGCGACGACCCGCCTTCCCTGGACGACGGTCCTCACCTGAGCTACGCGATCCAGTGGTTCGCGTTTGCGATCACGGCGCTGGTGGCGGGGGTGCTGGTGGGACTGCGCGGGGGCCGAGGAACCCGCGGGGACGCGCCGGATGTCGTGCCGGGCGCGGCCGGGAATCTCTGAGCGCCCGCCGGTTCAGAGATTCCTCACCCCGCTCGCGGTAAGGGGTATTCGCCTCGCCGCCTGCCCCCGGCCTTACGGCATGCCCGGCACCGGCCGGTCGAGCTGATCGATAGTGGCGGTCGAGGGGGGGCGCGCCTTCTGGAGCCGGGCGGCGACCACCTCCGCCTGACGCAGCGCCCGGAGCACGTTCTCGCCTGCCAGCTTCTTGAGATCGGCGTCGCTCCAGCCCCGGCGGATGAGCTCCGCAAAGAGGGCCGGGAACTTCGAGACATCCTCCAGCCCCTCCGGCCCGTTCTCGATGCCATCGAAATCGCTGCCGATCCCGACGTGATTCACGCCGGCGATCTTGCGCACGTGCTCGATGTGATCCGCCACGTCCGCGATGGTGGCGTGAGGCGCCGGGTGGGCGGAGCGCCAGCTCCGGTACCGGGCCCGGCGTTCGGCGGAGTCGAGCCCCGCCTTCTCCAACCCGGCGCGGATACTGTCGGCCTCGGCTTCATAGACCCGGACCGCGTTGGACACGAAGCCCGGGACGAAGGTCACCATGACCACCCCGCCGTTCGCCGGCAGGCGCGCCAGGATCGAATCGGGCACGTTGCGGGGGAAATCGACCAGCGCCCGGGCGGAGGAATGGGAGAAGATTACCGGGGCCTCGGTCACCGTGAGGGCGTCGCTCATCACCGATGGCGCCACATGGGAGAGGTCGAGCAGCATCCCGAGCCGGTTCATCTCACGGACCACTTCCCGCCCGAAGGGAGTGAGCCCGCCATGCGTCTGCTCGCCCAGGGCCGCGTCGGCCCAGTCGAGGGTGACGTTGTGGGTCAGGGTCATGTAGCGGGCCCCGAGCTCGTAATAGATCCGGAGGGCGCCGAGCGAGTTCTCGATCGCGTGACCCCCTTCCAGCCCGAGAAGCGAGGCCACCTTCTTCTGCTTCCGGGCCCTGACGATGTCGTCGGCCGTCAGCGCCAGGCCCAGACGGTCGGGATACCGGGCGATCATCCGCCGGGCGATGTCGAACTGCTCCAGCTGCACCCGCGCAAACCCGCTGTCCTTGATCTCGCCGGGGATGTAGATCGACCAGAACTGCGCGCCCAGGCCGCCTTCGGCCAGACGGGCAAAGTCGGTCATGCCCCGGGTTGTGGTCCGGAGGTCATAGGCGGCCACATCGCGCGGGGCATCCTTGGCGGTGCGGATCTCCCAGGGGAGGTCGTTGTGTCCATCGATCAGGATGGTCTCGGCGAGAAGCTGCTTGGCGTGGGCCAGGTTGGCGTCGGTCGTCTGGGCCGAGAGGGGCATGGCGACGGCGAAGAGGCTGACGGTGAACAGGCGGGAGGCGAACGGGCGGGAACGGTGCATCGATCCTCCGGGAGACTCGGCGGTGCGGTCGATCAGGGCGATGTCCTACTTACGTTGAGCCGGCGGGAGCCGTTGACCTGGCGGGGTGGGCGCCGGACGGGGGGCGTCGGTCCGGGCATCGGCGTCACACCCGCCGCCGGATCTCCCGGAGATCGTCGCGCTGCTCGAACTCCGGGCAGATGGTCTGGTCGAATCGATAGGGCCCGCCGGTCTCGGCGTCGGTAAAGGGGAATCCCCGGCACACGGCCGGGTAATGCGGATCGGCGTGGATGGAACAGGCGTTGTCCACCAGGAACACGCACTTCCCTTTCCGGACACGGGTCCGCCACTCCCCCCAGCGACTCTTGTACACCAGGTGGTGGCCGTACCGTTCACCCAGCGCCTGAGCCTCCTCGTCGCTCAGCGTGACGCCCCAGGAGCAGCAATTGGACGCGTGGGGACAGGGGAAGCAGGGGAGCGGGGGAAAGCTCTTCTGGTCGAAGCGCTGTTCCGTCTCCCCCATGAACGCCTCGAGTCTCTCCGAGTTCCGAGTTCCGAGTTCCGAGTTATCTGGCACCAGCATGCGTCTTTTCGGGCTAAGGCTGGACCTGGGAGCGACTATCTACCACCATGGCCACGGTAACAAGGTTCGAAGATCTGACAGTCTGGAAGAAAGCACGCCGGCTGGCGGCTGACGTCGACCAACAGTGCTCTGCCGGCCCATTACAGCGAAACTATGCCCTGTGCGATCAGATGCGCCGGTGCTCGCTCTCGATCGGGTCGAACATCGCCGAGGGTTTCGACCTGCGAGGTCCGAGGCAGTTCCGACGCCACCTGGTCATTGCCAAGGGCTCCGCCGCAGAACTGCGATCGCATCTGTACCTCTGCCTGGACCGGCACTACCTCGAGCCGCCCACGGTCCAACGGCTTCAAGCGGACTCGCTGGAGATCTCCCAGATGCTCCGAGCCCTTCTGAACCACCTCGATCGGGTTCTTAGTCGCCCTCATGTCAGTCAACCGCACTAACTCGGAACTCTGAACTCGGAACTCGGAACTCGGAACTTGAAGCGTCCCCCCGACCCTACCTCACCGCCCCCTTGATCACCCGCCCATCCACCTTCTCCGTCACCCGAACCCCGAGTATGCGGGCCAGGGTCGGCGCGATATCCACGGTGCTGACCGTGTCCCGTTGCTGCCCGCCCCGCACCCCGGGGCCGAGAAACACGATGGGGACGTTGACGTCGTCGGGATTGCCGGTGCCGTGGGTGGTAGAGCCGGGGCCGTCGGACCAAATGTAACCCGGCTTCGCCGCCGCTGAGACCAGCCACGGGAGGTCGAGGGGTAGGCTCCGGCGCCACCGGGCGGCGGCGACGTTGGTCGGGAGCGGCGCACCCAGCGTGCCCGGGGTCCATGCGTCCAGCACGCCCGGGAGCTTCTGGACCTTCGAGGCGAGCGCGGTCGCGAGCGACTCCCGATTCACCTTCGCCGCCTTGAGCCGCAAGGTGTCCACCAGGATGAGCCCGGAGCTGAGGCGCAGCGCCGACCCCACCCGGGGATTCAGGTTCCCCACCAGCCGGGCCAGCGGGATCCGCCCGGCCGACTGGCCCCGCGCCAGGGCCAGCTCCGGAAATGGCGTGACGCCGTGATCGGCCGTCACCACCAGCAGCACTCGCCCTTTCCCTGCCACCGTTTCGAGCGAGTCGAGAAAGACCCCGAGCCAGCGATCCAGCCGGAGGAGCTGATCGTGCACCTCCCGCGAGTCGGGTCCCCACTCATGGCCGATGTAGTCGGTGGCGGAGAGGGAGACCGCGAGAAGGTCGGGCCGCGAGCGGCTGCCCAGCCTGAGCGCCTTCACCCCGGCAAGGGCAAGGTCGAGGGTCAGCGAATCGACCCAGGGACGGTCGGCCAGCAGCTCGGCCGCCTGCCGGGGGTCGTCCGGCAGAGCGTGGGGAAAGGTGATGTCCGTCCCGCCATGCTCCCACGGCTGGTCATCCTTCTCACGATACGCCGAGTCGGGCAGCAGCAGTTGCCAGCGGGTCCCGGCCAGGCGAGCCGCGCCACCCCGGTCATTCCACTCGCGGACCCAGGCTGGAAGGGTGTCGTCGTAATACGTGCTGGAGGTGAATTGACCGGCGGCATACCAGAAGACCGGCCCGCGGGACCGCCCGATCGGCAGGATGGCGCCGCGATCCTTGCGCGAGACCGAGAGAAACCGGAGCCCGCTATCGGCGCTGCGCATCCAGTCGACCAGCGTCGTCCCCTGAAAGCGCCAGGGAGAGGCGCCAGCTCCCTGCGCCCCACCCAGGAGCGCCACGGTCGAGTCCGGCACTCCAAGGTCGTTCGAGGCGATCCCGGTGTGGGAAGGGTGCCGCCCCGAGAGAATCGTCGCATGTCCCGGCGCGGTCTCGGTGAGGGCGTGATCCTGCCGCCCTTCGAGGAACACCGCGCCCTGGTCGAGCACCCGCCGGAAGAAGCCGACCCACTGTCCCTGCCAGCGCGGGAGATAGTCAGGCCGAAGCTGATCGACGGTAAGGACCAGCACCAGCCGGGGCTGGGTCGGTGGCCGAGACGCCGGCCGGGGGTTGGTGAGGAGCAATGGGAGGACCACCAGCACCACGGGCAGACGCATTCGGGACATCCTGAGGCTTTCTCCATGAAGCTGGACCGCCGGGAAGCTGGGCCCCGTTACTCGGCGGAGGTGTGGCGCTGGGCCATCGCTCCCCCGTGGCAGCGCTGCGATTCCGGACCTGACGCGAGACGCTAAGTTGTTACTCTACAAAGGCTTAGGCACTGGCACCCTTCTCGCTCAACCTGAGACCGTCCAATGGCAGTCTTGGTGCCGAACCACGAACCGCCCGACAAGAGCACACCCGGAGCGATCCGGGGCCGCAAAACTAGAGGTCTCCAGCGCCGGTTGGAAGCGCGCGAGATAGCTCGGTGCCGAAGGTGGTAGCACTGCGGAGCGGGATGCGGAAATGAGCCCACTGGGTTGGCGCTCGAGCATCACGCTGATGTGTTCCGGGGCATGGGAAAGACAATGACGCTCATGCCGAAAGTCCCAATGCCGATGTACTGTCTCGCCCTGCTGGGTACCCTGGCGGCGTGTGAGGCCCTTGGCCCGGCCGATCCCCTCCCGGCGAGCGCCCAGCTGGTGTCGGCGCCGCCCGAGCTGTATCGCGAGTGGTGGTCGAAGACCGAGGCCTGTTCCGGCCGCACCGGGGACTTCACCCGGATCCAGTGGTACGTGGTGCCCAACGTCCAGAGCTTCGAGACCGATGCCGGCGCCAGGGTCGGATTGTGGACTCACTCCAGCTCCGGTATCCGCATCATCGTCGCCGGCGACTACGCCGGCAACGAACTGGTGGTCCGGCACGAGATGCTCCACGCCCTCCTCGACCGCGAGGGGCATCCGCAGGAGTACTTCACCAACCGTTGCAGTCTGACGTGGGACAGCTGGGGCAGCAGCTGAGGGAGTGGGTGGAGGTGTACGAGGGGAACTCATCGCTTGGTGAGTTCCCCTCGTTCTTTTCCCCGGACACCGATCCCCCCTGACTCTCCACCCCGCCCGGTAACCGACCCCCGGCAGCGCCAGCCGCACCAGCTCAAGCGCCACCCATGCGGCGGCGACAGGTCGCCCGTTGCGTCAGGCTCACGCCGGAAGCGGCATCCCCGGCGTCCAGTGTTCCCGCTCGAGCCGGGCGAGCAGCGCCAGCACCCGCTCGCGCTCGGCGTGCACCGGCAGCACCAGCAGATCCTCGGCGCGGGCCCAATGGAGGGCGTCGATCACCGCCTGATACTCCGAGCCGGCCCGGGCAATGATGTCGGACGGCGCACCGATGCCGAGCAGTTCCTGCTCGAGCAGGCCGGAAATCTCCCCCGGCGCGCGGCCTCGCAGGTGGTCGCTCATTTCCTTGAGGATGATCCGGTCGGGCCGCAGCCCCCACGCGCTGCGAGCCAGGTCTCGGATGGCCAGGTCGTCACGATCACCCGCCTGCCCGAGCAGCACCAGCCGCCGTCGCGCCGGCAGGGTCCCCGCGAGCGCGACGAGAGCATTCATGCCGTGGGGATTGTGGGCGAAGTCGGCCACCGCGGTCACGCCGCCCAGCTCGAAGAGGTTGAGCCGGCCGGGATTCTCGTCCGGTGTGCCTCGGAACCGGGCGAGGCCGCGCCCGATGGTCTCGGCATCGAGACCGAGAGCGGTCGCCAGGGCCACCACCCCGAGCACGTTGGCCACGTTGTGACGGGCGATCCCGCGGAGGGTGATCGGGACGTCGGCCAGCGCGGTAATGCGGGTGGTCCGCTGCGGTCGGAGCAGCAGCACCTCACCGCCGTCCGCCACGACCGCCTCGCCGCCCTGGGCGAGATGCGGCCCCAGCACCGGGTTGTGCGGGTCGAGCGAAATCCAGATGACAGCGGCCGTCGCCAGCATGGCCCGGGACACCAGGGTGGGATCGTCGGCGTTGAGCACCAGTCGTCCTGCCGGCCCCAGGACCCGGGTCACCACGAACTTCGCCTCGGCCAGTCCGGCGAGGTCCTGGATCCCGTACTCGCCGAAGTGATCCTCCGCCACGTTGGTAATAATGGAAGCGTTGGCCCTGGTCAGGGCCAGGCCGCGGCGGAGGATGCCGCCCCGGGCCGTCTCCAGGACCGCGGCCTGGACCCGCCGGTCCCGCAGGACCTTCCGCGCCCCCCCGGGACCGGACCAGTCTCCCCGGTCGATCAGCTCGCCGGCCACGTGCACGCTGTCGCTGCAGCACATCCCCGTCACGCGGCCGGCCGAGGTCAGCACGGCGGAGAGCAGCCGGACGGTGGTGGTCTTTCCGTTGGAGCCGGTCACGAGCACCGTCGGGATGTCGTGAATCGCCGCCCAGTCGACGTCGGCCGGCGAAGGCAGCTCTCCGATGGGCCAGGACGCCGACCCGGTCCCCGCGCCGACCGACACCACCTCGTCATCGGCGAGGAAGGTGACGCCGTTGCGGCGAGCCGCGCGGAGCAGGGCCAGCAGCGCCGGTTTCCGTTCGAGGGCGATCTGCTGCCGGAGCGTGGCGGCGGCCTCCTCGAGGCGGGGCGCGGGCGGACCGCCCAGCGCCGCGTTGGCGGCCTGCAGGGCCCACTCGTTCGCCTCGGTGGCGGTGAACAGGGTGTCCACCGGTGCGCTGATGGCGAGGGTGGCCCCCCCGGCCCAGCGTCGCACCCGGGTCAGCTCGTCGTCCCAGCCGATCGCACGGAGGAGATCGGCCGCGGCCCCCTGCCAGGCGGCCACCGCCTGGTCAGCCCGCTCGCGCGGGACCGCGACGTCGAGGACCGCCCCGGGGCGGTCCCACAGGATGTTGGGACCGAAGAGCCGGCGGGAGTCGAGCAGCGCGATGATCGGCGGGTCCGTCATGTCGGCGAGATCTAGTCCTCGTCCTCGCGGGCCAGCCGGACGCCCCGCTCGTCCCGCACCAGCGTCGCGTATTCCGATAAGACGGGCTCGGGCCGCGGCGGGGAGGGCGCCAGCGTGACCGGCTCGCGCGGCCGCTCGGGGAGCGGGGCGGCCTCGGAGCGGAAGTTGATCACCTGCTTCCAGGTGCGGCTGACCTGGTCGGCGAAGATCAGCAGGAGGTCGCCCGGGCGGGCCATCGCGAGGAGATGCCCCACCGCGGCCGGTTCCTCGGGGATCACGTCGATCTGGTCCGGCCGGACCCCATTGGCGAGCAGGGTGTCCTGGAGCATGCGCGGCACTTCGTCGTCACTCCGACCGCGAGCCCGATCGTCCCGGCGGCAGATGTAGTGATCGAAATGGCCGGCGCAGGTCCGGGCGATGTCGCGGATGTCCTCGTCGCGGCGGTCGCCCGGCCCCGCCACCACCACCAGCCTGCGGCCCCGGGGCTCGAGCCGGTCGACCAGCTGGCACATCGCCTCGATGGCGGCGGCGTTGTGGCCGTAATCGACGATCACCTTGAAGGGATGCTCGTCGAAGACGTTCATCCGTCCCGGCGCCTGGAAGAAGGTGGTATCGAAGGTCCGGAGGCCGTGGCGGATGTCTTCGAGTTTCACACCCATACTGAACGCCATCGCGGCCGCGAACATCGCATTCTGCACGTTGTGAACGGCGCGGCCCTCGAGCGTGGCGGGTATGAGGTGGGTCCACACCAGGGGGATGTGCGCCCCCCGGTCGAAGAGGGTGATCATCTGGCCGTTCACCCCCGCCTCCAGCACGATCGCCCGGCCGCCGGCCCGGATGTGCTCCCGCACCAGCGCATGGCTGTGGTTGAGCGTGACGTAGCAGACGAACTTGGCCTCGGAGTAGCTCGCCATCTTGAGACAATGGGGGTCGTCGGCGTTGAGGACGGCGGTGTCCCGGGCCACCTCGATCGGGATCCGCTTCACCTGGGCCAGCTGCTCCAGCGTCTCCACTCCCTTGAGCCCCAGGTGATCGGATTGGACGTTGAGCACCGCCGCGACATCGATGAATCGGGTGCCCAGCCCCGCCCGGATCAGCCCGCCGCGAGCCACCTCCAGCACCGCCACCTCCACCTGCGGGTCCATCAGTACCATGCGGGTGGCCACCGGTCCGGTCATGTCGCCCTTCACGGTGCACTGCCCGTCGATATACACCCCGTCGGTGGTGGTCAGGCCCACGTGCCGGCCGGCGAGCTTGTGAATGTGGGCCAGCATCCGGGCGGTCGTGGTCTTGCCATTGGTGCCGGTGATCGCGGCGATGGGAATGCGGTAGGGGGCGCCGGGCGGAAAAAGCATGTCGATGACCGGGCCGGCCACGTCGCGCGGCTTCCCCTCGCTCGGCGCGGTATGCATGCGGAAACCGGGGGCGGCATTCACCTCGCAGATGGCGCCGCCATTCTCCTTGTAGGACACAGCGATGTCGGGCGTCAGGAAGTCGACCCCGCCCACGTCGAGACCCAGCGCCTTCACCGTGCGGACCGCCATCTCGATGTTGTCCGGGTGGACGATGTCGGTGACGTCGATGGCGGTGCCGCCGGTGCTGAGGTTGCCGGTGGAGCGGAGGAACACCACTTCGCCCGGCGGGGGCACCGTGGTCCGGTCAAGGCCCCGCTGGCTGAGGAGCCGCTCGGCCTGGGCGTCGAACTCCAGCCGGGTGAGGACCTTCTCGTGGCCCACGCCCCGCCGGGGGTCGCTGTTGACGATGGCCACCAGCTCCTCGACGGTGTGCTGCCCGTCGCCCACCACGTGACCCGGCACCCGCTTGGACACCGCCACCAGCTGGCCGTTCACCACCAGCATGCGATGATCGTCCCCGGTGATGAAGCTCTCGATGATGACGCTGCTGGAGTGCTCCCGGGCGAGGGGAAAGGCGTGGCGGACCTGGGCCTCGTCGGTGAGGTGGATGGCCACGCCCCGTCCATGATTGGCGTTGTAGGGCTTCACCACCACCGGGTAGCCGATCGATTCGGCGGCACGGACCGCCTCGTTCTCGCTCCGCACCAGCCGCTGGCGCGGCACCGGCAGCCCGAGGTTGCTGAGGATCTTGTTGGTCTCCTCCTTGTCGCTCGCCAGCTCGACCGCGATGTGCGGGGTCCGGCTGGTAATCGTCGCCTGAATCCGCTGTTGATGTTTGCCGTGCCCGAACTGGATCAGGCTCTGCTGGTTGAGCCGGATCCAGGGGATGCCCCGCGCCTCCGCGGTGCGGGCCAGGGCCGCGGTGCTGGGTCCCAGGTGCCGCCGCTGGGCGTAAAGGATGAACGCCTCCAGCTCCGACTCCGGACCGAAGGCCTCGGGGACCGCACCCTCGGGTCGGATGGCCTCGGGAAGGAGGGAGCAGATGATGGAGCGCGCCAGGTTGCCGGCCTCGATGCCGACGTCGGCCTGCTCGTACTGATAGACGACCGTGTAGCCCCCCGGCCGGTCGGACGAACGGGTCTTCCCGAAAGTGACCGGCACGCCGGCGGCCTGCTGCAGTTCGATCGCCACGTGCTCCAGCACATGGCCCAGCCAGGTCCCCTCCCCCTCCTGGCAGCGCCGGCGGAACCCACCCGCCTCGCCATAGGAGCAGCCGTGCTCCTCCAGGCCGGGCAGCAGGGCAAAGAGCCGGCCGAGGAAGTCGGGGCCCAGCCGCACCGTGGGCCACTCCTCGAGCGGGCCCAGGTCGAGGTCGAGGCGAATCACCGGGAAGTGGGCGTACAGACTGGGCCCGACGTAGACGGACCGGTCGAGAATCTTCATGCAAGGGACTCGCGGGCTTGGGCCTGCATGAGGGGAGCGGACTGTGGTCTCTAGACTACTGCAACGAATTGGAGTGCGATAGAGGCATCGGCCTCCAGAACGACTGAATGCCTCACCGCGGAGACGCAAAGACGCAGAGGACCGCGGAGGACTCCTCTGCGGCCCTCCGCGCCTCAGCGTCTCTGCGGTGAGGTTCTCCTGCTGGTTTGACCGCCGCCCCGCTCAGCCCTTCCCCGAGGCCACCGAGCCGGCGCTGGCCTCGCGGGTGTGCAGATTGAACGTGGCGCCCTCCACCAGGATGTGGAGCTTCACGCCGAGCATGCAGACCGGCTCGTTGCGCTGGGCCTGATCCATGGAGCTGAACTCGAGACCCGACGGGTCGACCACGGTGATCGCGCCGGAGCCGACCACTTCGACGGTGTTGTCGGGCGCGATGAAAGCCGCGGTGTCCTCATCGAGCCCCAGGCCGATCGCGAAGGGATTGTAGGCCAGGGCGGTGAGCAGCCGCCCCAGGCGGTCCCGCTGACGGAAGTGCTGGTCGATCACCACCCTGTTGGTGAGACCGAGCCCGGGCGAGAGGGTGACGCTCCCGGCGCGGGGCGATGCCCCCTCTTCCCCATGCGCGATCATGTGCTCGGAGAGAAAAGCCGCCCCAGCCGAGGTGCCGGCCACCGGCACGCCGGCGGCGTTGAGCAGGCGGAGTCGCTTGGCCACCGGGGTCCCGCCAAGGATGGTGGCGAGTCGGAGCTGGTTGCCCCCGGTCAGGAACACGCCGGTGGCGCGCTCCAGCCGGTCCAGCTCGGCCTCGTCGTCACAATCGCGCCGCTCTTCGAATGGAAGGGCGGTCGCGGCATGGACCCCCATCTCCTCGAAGACATGCTCGTAGCGCCGGCCGGTGTCGGCCTGGAGCGAGGCAGTGGGAATGACGGCGATGCGGGCCTTCTTACCCCCCGCCAATTTTACGAAGCGCCGCAGGATGGCCGAGTCGGCCGCCTTGGCCTCCGCGCCGCCCACCGGAATGATGTACCCCCGCGCTTCCCCTGGTGCCACCGGCGACGGACTCATCCACTTGCCTCTTCGAAGGTTCCCCGGATCACCGGCCGCCCCGCCTGCACCTGCCAGCATCCGTTGGCCATGACATCGCGAATTGTGCCATCCTGCTCCAGCACCACCAGGTCGGCATCGGCCCCGGGGGCCAGCTGTCCCTTCCGCTCCAGTCGCAACACCCGCGCCACATTGCGGGTGAACGGTGGGAGGACCCGTTCGAGCGGGATTCCGCGTCCGAGAAGCTCCCGTAGCGTCGCGGCCAGGGCCCCCGGGTCGCCGACACCCATCGACGTCACCCGGCCATCCCGGTCGAACACCGGCAGGCAGCCACCCCCGTCGGAGCTGACCGTCACCTGGTCCGGGGGAGCGCCGGCCTTCCAGTATCGCTCCAGGGCATCGGCCGCGCTCCAGCCATCGTCCTCCGGCCCGACCGGAAAGGCCGTCACGTCGATCGTGATTCCCCGCGACACCAGGGCCAGGGCTTCATCGAACAGCGCCCGGCGTCGATTCACATGGGTGGGATGAAAGACCCGGGCGGGAATCTCGCTCTCGTCGAGGGCCCGCCGCACCAGCTCCAGCCCCCGCGGTCCGTCCCCCAGATGCAGATGCACCACCCCGGCCTTCCCGGTCATCAGCCCCGCCACATGGGCCTCGGCAGCCACCTGGAGCAACTGATCGAAGGTCGGCTGGCTGGAGCGATGATCGCTCAGCGCCAGCTCACCGACTCCGAGCATCGGATCGAGGTGGACGATGTCGCCTCGGATGGAGCCGGTGACGGTCACCGGAGGAAGGTGATATCCCCCGGTGTAGCAGTAGGCGGAGAGCCCGAGAGCGCGGAGCCCGCGGGTGGTGGCCAGCAGCTCACCCGGCGACCGGGTGACATCGTCGGTGCCCAGCAGCCCCACCACGGTGGTGATGCCGCCGAGGGTGAACCGGGTGAGCGGGACCGGCGGTACCCGGGTTTCGTAGCCCGCCTCGCCCCCGCCACCGGTGAGATGCACGTGGGCATCGATCAGGCCGGGGATAACCCGCCTCCCACCCAGGTCCCGCACTGCTACGCCCAGCGCCGGATCGAGTTGGGGGCGGTCTCCGCCGCTCCAGACGACCCGGCCCCCGGCGATGAGCAGGTGCCGCGCGCCCTGGGGCTCCGGGGCGAACAGTTGGAGGTTAGTGAGAAGCGTGAGTGAATCGGGGACGTGAGCCATCGGCGGGAGGAATTTACTCCCGCCGAGGGTGGGTGGGAATCAGCGGTCGGGCGGTGACCCGACGCTACATGTCCATATAGCAGTAGTTGGTGAGCTTGGCCCCATCGGGGCTGGTCACCCGATACACCGAACAGGCGGAGCGGTAGCCGGTGCATCCGATGCCGGCGCAAGTGCTGATCCACCCGCTCTCTTTCCAGAAGGCCCGGGTCATGATGGGCGTGACGGTGGTGGTGGCGGTGGCGAGGGCAGTCGCGATGGCGGTGAGGCGGTAGAGGCCCAGCATGGGGAACTCCCGGGTTTGAGGTACGCCACGGTAACCTGGGATCCTCACCGGTCGATCAAGTGCGACGGGGATGGCGGGAATGCGGGGCGGACCAGAAAACCGAGGCGGGGCGCACTGGGCCCCGGCCCGCGGCCCGACCGGGGCGACTCCGGACGGCGGTGCTGAAATGAAAGGAGCCCTGCTCGAGGGATCGAGCCGGGCTCCCGGACCTGCTGCAATGCGCCGCGTAGGAATCGAACCTACAACCTAGTGATTAAGAGTCACTTGCTCTGCCAATTGAGCTAGCGGCGCGCTGACAAACGAATCGGCGCGCCTTCACCGCGCGCGCCGCGGGTTCGCAATAGCCCCAACGGGAATCGAACCCGTCTTTCGACCTTGAAAGGGTCGCGTCCTGACCGATAGACGATGGGGCCGCAGGGGGCCCATCCACTGCCATACCGCTAACGGGATTCGAACCCGTGTTCCAGCCTTGAGAGGGCTGTGTCCTAGGCCTCTAGACGATAGCGGCGTCTGCCTTCAAGCAGGCCCGGAGGGAATCGAACCCCCAACCCCCGGTTTTGGAGACCGGTGCTCTACCAATTGAGCTACGGACCTA
>CAZXRC010000058.1:0-15041 GCA_964642475.1 uncultured Gemmatimonadaceae bacterium
GGGCGGATCGGCTTGCGGGGTTCGAGCCGGCCAAGCGCTCGTCCGCGACAGGTGCACAGCGGCGCGCCGGGAGGACAGACGCAGCTCCGGCTCCACTCCTGAAAGCTGTGCTTCACCAGCCGATCTTCCCCTGAATGATAACTGATAACCGCCAATCTCCCACCGGGGGTCAGCGCCTCGCGGAAGGCGGGGAGGGCCCGGCCCAGGCCCTCCAGTTCGTGGTTGACGGCGATCCGCACCGCCTGGAAGAGCCGGGCGAAGTCCCCCGGGCCGCTCCGCGGCCCGAGCACGGCCCGGATGGCGTTTACCAGGTGGTCGCTGGTGGCAAAGGCCTCGGTGGCCCGCCGCCGGACCACCTCCCGGGCCAGGGCGCCGGCCCGGGGCTCATCCCCATAGTCAGCGAAGATGGCGCGAAGTTCCGGCTCCGGGCTCCGATTGAGGACGTCGGCGGCCGAGGCGCCCTCCTGGCTCATCCGCATGTCCAGCCGGGCCCCGGGGCGGAAGCTGAACCCCCGATCCTCCCGGTCCAGCTGATGGGAGGAAACGCCGAGATCCATCAGGATGAAGTCGGGCCGGAACCGGGCCACCGCCTCGAGCGCGGCCTCGTCTCCATAGGCCCCCTGGAGGTAGGTGATTCCCTCATGCCCGAGTCGAGCGACCGCCGTCGCGATGGCGTCGGGGTCCCGGTCAATGGCCAGGACCTCGATGCCTCGGGCCAGGAGGAGTTGGGTGTGCCCGCCGCCTCCCAGGGTGGCATCCACCGCCCGCCGGGCGGTTCCCGCCGCTTCCAGCACCCGTTCGGCGAGGACCGGGACATGGTAGGAGCCAACGTCATTCATGCGCGACCGAACCCTCGAGAACGAGACACCCCGCCGGCCAGAGGCGGGCGGGGTGCGCGGTCCGGATTGGAGCGGGGCTGACGGGGCTCGAACCCGCGACCTCCGCAGTGACAGTGCGGCACTCTAACCAAGCTGAGCTACAGCCCCAGATGCGGGCGGGGAATATAGACAGCTACTGCCCCTCGCGGTAGTTCCGATTTCACAGCTCCGAGTTCCGAGTTGCCGGTGCCCCGGAACCTGGCTCCTGACCCGCCGCCATCGGTCCCGGTGAAGCCGGACCTCGGACCTACTTGCAGTACACCTTGATCATCGACGCGGTGCGTGGCTTAAGCCCCGTGACATACGTCACCAGCGACTTGTAGGTCTTCTCGTTCGAAGCCCCCTGCGGCGAGGTGATGTATGCCTGGGCCGCGGCGAGGGTGGCGTCGACCTCTGCCGTGAGGGCCTCGACCTGTCTCGCAGCGTCGCATGACTTGCCCTTCTCCGCTTCGCCGTCCTTGGCCACGATTACGTTCACCAGCGCCAGGCTGGAGTAGTAGCTCACCAGCGGCGCCAGCCGGGCGGCCGGGCTCAGCAGCTTCCGCACTTCCCGCAGGCTGTCGGCGGCCGCCTGCCACTGGGGCGGCGGCTGAAGCAGCTTGGCGGCCCGCTGGAACCGGAGCCCCGCCGCACCGTCCTTCGCCTGGGCGTCGCCGTGCTGTATCACGAACTGAATGTAGGGATCGGCCTGCGCCGGCAGGTTCTGCTTCTGGAGAGTATCGGCCTGCTGCAGCGCGAAACCCACCGCCGCGGCGCTGTCGACCCGGATCAGTCGGTTAAGCCCCGGCAGCAGGCTGTCGCTGGCCCCGATCTGGGCGTAGGCACCCACCGCCTGCTTGATGAGGCTGGCATTCTCCGGGTACTTCGCCAGCGCCCGGGAGGCCGCCTTCAGGATTCGGGGGCCGTCGGGCTTCTCGGCCGCGGTGGCGGTGACCAGGTACTTCGTATAGAACGTGCTGTCCGCGCGGGTCGAATCGAGTGCGACCAACTGATCCAGCGCGTCGAGGGCGCCGTTGTAGTTCTCCCGGAAAATGCGGGCGTTGGCCAGCAGGTCGAGGAGGTCGGCGTTGTTCGGGTCGAGCTTCAGGCCTTCGTCGGCCACCCCCTCGGCCAGCTCGGGCCGGCCATAGGCCAGCAGTTTCTTGAACACCAGGTCGCGAAGGGGCGCGTTGGTCGGCGCGATGCGGAGCATCTGCTGCAGCGCGTCGATCGTCTTGGCGGTGTCGCCCGCCACTTCGTAGCCGGCCGCCAACTGGGTCCAGGCGGCCAGGCTCAGGGGGTCGCCCTTGACCGCCTCGCCGAAAAACCGCATTGCCTCGGCGCTGTCCGCCTTGCCGGCCCGCGCGAGCGCTAAGGTCCCCATACAATAGTTGGCGAGCCCGCTGCCGGGCATGGCAACGAGCGCCTTCTTGGCTGCCTCGGCCGCCTTCGCCGGCGCCGTCTTGGCCTGCTCCACGCACCCCTTGGCGTCGTTCCACGACTTGAGCGCCGGGGCAAAACCATCGGCCACCTTGCCGCCCAGGTCGGCCACCTGCTGGCCGGCGGCCTGGGTCCCGCTCACCACATTGCCGGCGTCGTCATTCACGCCGGAGAGACGGGAGGTCACGACGTACTTGCCGGACGCGTCCTTGCTGAGGGTGCTGATCACCACGACCCGGGCGCTGAGCGACTGGGCCAGCACCTTCTGGATAGGCGGCGAGAGGATGGCGTCGACGGGGTAGCCGAACTGCTTGAGGGCCTCGTTCATGTCCTGGCGCGTCAGCACCCGGAACTGGCTGCCCGCCAGTTTGTCGATCCGGGCCCGGAGCCCCTCGCCCGCCGCGACGGCCGGCGCCGAGTCGACCGCGTTGAAGCTGTGCGGGTTGGCCACCAGCAGCCGCGGAATGTTGGCGTTACTGCTCTGAGTCGGCTGCCGCCGGGTGGGAATCTGGGCCTGGACAGCAACCGGCCCGGCCAGGAGCAGCAGCAGGATCGGACGAACAACGCGCATCAGACGGTCTCCGGAGAGAGGGTCGGGCGGCACAAAAGCAACTGGCGTACCGTCAGCAATCGGCAGTGGGCGAAGAGGGATTCGAACCCCCGACATCCTGCGTGTAAGGCAGGCGCTCTGGACCAGCTGAGCTATTCGCCCCGGAAAGCGACAAACCGCGGCTCACCCGGGACGCCGAGGGCGCCTGAGTGCAACCGGGTTGTACCGCGGGTGTCCGCGCTAGAGTGCAATACCCAGCGGAAATAGGACGCAGTACCCCAGTACCAGCAGGGCGGCCGCGCCGGTTGTTCCACCGGCATTGAGCCAGAGATACCCCGCTACGAGGGAGACGACCGCCGCCCCGAGGAGGATGACATTGCGGGGGCCAAACCGCAGTTTGCGCCCGGAGACGGCTGAGTCGGAACTCGGCATGGGGGTTGAGCTTACTTCGGTTGGTCCTGTGGGTCAACCGGGTCTCCCTCCGGTGGGGGATCGGCTCCCCCCGGGGCTCGACCGCCTCCGGGCTGGGCCGACAAGGCATCCGCGAGTATCCACCCCTCATCCAGCGCGGCGCGGCGAGGCCGGTCACGCTCCCGCCGATACCACGCCATCCCCCCCAGCGCAAAGGCAATCACGGTCCACATTCCGCCAGCCACCAGCCAGGTCAGGAGGCTGTAGCGCCGCTTGAGGGCGGTCTGCCACGCTTCCTCGAACCGGTCGAGGGAGAGCCCGGTCGACGCCTCGAGCGCCGCCTCGAAATCCTCCCCCCGTGCTAGCCGCTCGAGCAACCGTTCGAGCCCACCTGGCGGCCCGCGCCGCCCGATCTCGGCGACGGCCGAGGCCGCCAGCGCGTACGCCAGGTCCGCGGTGGTGGAGGTGCTTCGGAGCATGCCATCCAGCGCACTGAAGGAGGGAATCCGCCCGGCGGCGACCGCCAGGTCGAGTTCCAAAGACTCGGCCCGGCTTACCTCACCCGAGCCCCAGGCGGCATACCCTTCCTCGAACCAGAGCGGCAGGCGCCCATGTACCAGGCTCCGGAGCACCAGATGAGCCAGCTCGTGGCGCAGGGTCTGGGGCACATCCGGGAGGTCAGCCCGGAGGATGATGGTCCGCGATTCGGGGAGGGTGACGCCGGCACCCCAACCAGGCGCCTGGCCCCCGGTCATTTGCGCCAGGGCGGCGGAGTCTGGGGCCAGAATCAGTGTGAACGGCGGTGGTGGCCGCCGGCCGAGGGCGGGCCAGTCGACCGGCTTCTGGGCCTCCCGGGCCAGCCGGGCGGCGAACATCTGCAGCGCGGGGCTGGCGAGGACGGTGACGGAACCGACCCGGGTGGAGTCGGCGAGCGCGAGGAGAGTGACGAGGAGGAGCATCGGGTTCCGAGTTCCAAGTTCCGGGTTCCGGGCTCCGGGTCGGCGGAGCCGCCGTGGGCACCTGGGGCAACGGGTTCTGCCCGGACCACTCGGAACGCGTAACGCGGAACTCGACCACGAAACCTACCTCGGGGGCTCCCCTCCCGCCGCGGTCGTGTCCAGCATTTCCTTACAGCGCTTGCCCCAGGGATTGAACTTGTTCGCCTTGAACCCGTCGGTCCATGCCTGCCGGGCGGCCGGCTGGTCGCCCATGAACCAGTTGGCCCGCCCCAGCTCGTAGTACGCCTCGATCAGGTTGGGCCCCAGCATCAGGGTCTTGTTGAAGAAGGTGACCGCATCCTCGAACATCTCCCGCTCCAGGTACACCAGCCCGAGGTAGTAGTGGGCGTAGAGCGTGGCTTTCCGGTCGTTGTCGAGCCGGATGGCCTTGGAGAGATGCTCGATGGCCTCGCCGAAGATCCGCTTCTTGAGGCAGATGTACCCGACGTTGATCCGGGCCAGGGAGTTAGCCGGCTCCTTCATCAGCACCTTGGAGAAGGTGGTGAGGGCGTCGTCGTAATCCTCGTGGAGCATCTGGGCCCAGCCGAGGAGCGATTGGGCCTGGATCTCGGATGGGGCCAGCGTCAGGGCCTTGGTGAGCGACTGGATCGCGCCGCCGTAATCGCCCAGCGAGATGAGACTCCACCCCTTCTCGATGTAGGTGGAGGCACCGAGGTGGTCCTGCTGCACCACCGGCCGCTGCCCGGTGAACTGAGGCGCCTGGGCGGTCTCGGTGGCGGCGGCCATCTGCTTGTAGCGGTCGACCAGGAGGCGGATCTCCTCCTTGACCAGCCCGAGATCGGTGAGGGCGGTATCCACCCGCTTGAAGAAGGCGATGATCTCGCGCTTGACCGTCTCGCGCTCGGCGCCGCTGGCGGCGCGCTCGAGGCGCGCGGCGATGTCCTGGTAGTGCTGCCGGTATCCCTGGACCAGGGGATCCGCCGCGGATGTGGGATCGGTCACGACAGGGCCTCCGTCAACGCCAGGCGCTCGGTGCTGTTGAGCAGCCGGGCGGCGTTCAGCACCACGATGGTACGGGACGGCCGGCTGATGATCCCGCTGATGTACTCGGCCGCCAGGCCTCGGACCATCGGCGGCGGCTGGGAAATCGTCCGGGCATCCACCCGGAGCACTTCGACCACCTGGTCCACCACCACCGCGACGTGATGCTCCTCGAACGAGAGGACCATCACCCGGGTCTCTTCCCGGTACTCGGCCGGAAGCCTGACCCGTTTGCGGAGGTCGACCAGCGGCGCCACACCCTGGCCGTAGGGCACCACGCCCTCCAGGAAGTCCGGCGCGTTGGGCACCGTGGCGGGCGGCTCGTAGCGCAGGATGCGCTCGACCTGGAAAATGCTGAGCCCGAATTCCTGGGCGCCCAGCCGGAAGACTACGAACTGGAGTTCGTCCCCGGTTGCCGTTGTGACCGCCATCTTACCTGCCGCCTCCCTCGCCCTGGAGTCGTTCGGCCAGGGCCTCGAGGTTGAGAACCGGAATCCAGGAATTGTTCCGGTGAACCACGCCCAGCGCCAGCGCCGCGAGGGCCGAGCCTTCCGGCGGCGGTAGCACCTCGTCATCGGGCGCGGCGTCGACCTGCTCCACTTCGAGCGCCAACCAGCGATCGGCCAGCGTGGTGAGCACCGCCGAACGCTCGGCCGCCGGAGCCGGACAGCGCTGGCCGCTCACCAGCGCCCAGAGGTGGGCCAGCGGCACCAGCCGGCCGCGCGCCTGCATCACCCCCCGCACCGCTGGAGCGAGCCCCGGCACCTGGTTCACGGTGGAGACGTCTCCCACCTCCAGGATCCCCTGGAGCGGCAGGCCCAGCTGCCGCCCCGCGGTGGTCACCAGCAGCACGCCCCGGTTCATCGGCGGGGTACCTCCCGGAGCAGCGCGCCGGCGCGCTCCGCGATAGCGCCGAGCGGCAGGACCAGGTCGGCACCGCCCGCCTCGAACGCGGCGCCCGGCATGCCGTAGATCGTCGCGGTGCCCTTGTCCTGGGCGATGCCCACGCCCCCGCGATCGTGAATGGCGCGGAGCCCCGCGGCGCCGTCCTTTCCCAGGCCGGTCAGCACCACGCCCACCGCGGCGGCATTGAAAGCGGCCGCCACCGAGTGGAACAGCGGATCGGCCGCGGGGCGCACACCCCAGACCGTGGGTCCCTGGTCCAGCGCCACCCGGAGGCCGGCAGGCGTCGGCACCACCCGCATGTGGTAATCCCCGGGCGCGACGTAGGCGGTGTCGCTTCGCACCTCCATGTCGGCCGCGGCCTCGACCACCTTGAGGGCGGCGAGCCCGTCGAGGCGCTCCGCCAGACTCCGGGTGAAGCCGGGGGGCATGTGCTGCACGATGAGCACCGCCGCCTCGAGTCCGACCGCGAGGGCCGGCACCAGCTCCGCCAGCGCCCGGGGGCCGCCGGTGCTCGCCGCGATGGCGAGACAGCGGCGCGCTTCGCCGGCCGGCCGCGCGAAGGCCTGGTAGGCGCCGCTGGCGCGGGGGCGGGCCAGCACCGGCACCTTGCGCACATCGGCCGCGCGCGCCGCCCGCAGCGCCGCGATCAGCCGGGGCGCGATCCGGAGGGCGGAGACATGCCCCTGCCCGTCGTCCTTGGGCACGACTTCCACCGCCCCCAGCTCCAGCGCCCGGATCGAGGCGGCGGACCCCTGCCCCGCATGGGCGCTCACCACCACGATAGGTCGGGGCGACTCCGACATGATGTAGCCGATGGCGTCCAGCCCGTTCAGCTCCGGCATCTGGATGTCCATTGTCACCAGGTCGGGCTGGAGCGCGTGGACCTGTTCCAACGCCTCCTGCCCGTTGCTGGCGTTCCCCACCACCCGGAACTCCCCCGAGCCCGCCACCAGCTCGCTGACCAGCCGGCGAAAGAACGGACTGTCGTCCACCACCAGGACGCCAGGCAGCTCAGAGGAGCTGGATACCATGACCGACCGACCGCACCTGGAGTCTGCCTTCGGCCACGTGGAACCAGACCGAGCGTCCCTCGTTGCCGCCCACCGCCTCGCCCACGATCGGAATCGCCAACTGGTGGAGCACTTCGCGGGAAGCGATCACGTTGCGATCGCCCATCTGCATCGAGCCGGCCGGGACCAGGTTGGCGAACATGCTGGCCCCCCCCACCAGCCGGGCGACCAGCCGCCGCGGATCGGCGCCCAAGGCCACCATTTCCTCCAGCAGTCGCGGGATCGCGGTCTGGGGAAACCGTCCCGGATTCTCGGCCCCGCGGCTGAGGGAGCGCGAGGGGAGGAGGATGTGGGCCAGGCCGCCCACCGCCGCGGCGGGATCGTGGACCGCGATCGCGATGCAGCTGCCCAGGCCCAGGGTGATCAGCACCGCGTTCCCCCGGCCGGCGCGGAGGTCAGCCACGCGCACGATGAGCTCATCCGCCATCAGGCCGCCCGCCGGTAGATCCGCTCACGGGGATCGACCAGCTCCAGCCGGTCGCGGGCCGGGCCGACGATCGTCTCGACCTTGCCCAGCACCAGGATGCCCCCCGGGGCCAGCGCCTCGGTGAAGCGCAGCATCAGCTGTTCCTGGGTCCCGCGGTCGAAGTAGATCACCACGTTGCGGCAGAAGATAAGGTCATAGGGCCGCGAAGGCGGCGGTTCGCGCAGCAGGTCATGTCGGTGGAACGCCACCAGCGCCCGGAGCTCGGGCCGCACCTCCACGGTCTCCCCGTCGATCGGGATGCAGAACCGGCGGGGGATTTCCGGATCGGCCTCGCTGAACGCCTTGAGCGGGTAGCGGCCCGCCCGGGCGGTCGCGAGGGACGCCTTGTCGAAGTCGGTGGCGTCCACCCGCAGTCGGTCGATCCAGCCGGCATGGCCCAACCGCTCGAGGACCAGCATCATCACCATGGTGATGGTGTAGGGCTCCTCGCCCGAGGAACAGCCGGCGCTCCAGGCCCGCAGCCGGCCCTCGCGGGCCCGCGCCAGGGCCGGCAGAGCGCCGGCGGCGAGCAGGTCCCAGGTCTCCCGGTTGCGGAAGAATTTGGTGACGTTGATCGTCAGCGCATCCAGCAGCCGCTCGAACTCCTCGGGCGAGCGATCCAGCACCGTGAGATAGTCGGCGTAGGTGTGGACCCCACAGGCCCGCATCCGCACCGCCAGCCGGCGGCGGAGGCAGCGGTCCTTGTAGGCGCTGACATCGAGCCCCGCCTGCCCCGCGATCCGCCGGGCCAGCGCCTCGAAGCCCGGATCCTCCCGCGGGGTCACGCGGTCGCGTCCAGGGTATCGAGGTTGGCCCGGGCCAGCTGGTGCCCCGGGTTGAGCTCGGTCACCCGCTTCCAGCAGGTCCGGGCCCGTTCGCGGTCGCGCCGCTTGAAGGCGATGTTGCCCATCTTGAAATAGAGATCGTCGCCCAGGTCGGGGTTGAGCTTGGCCGCCCGTTCGTAGGCCTCGAAGGCATCCTCATAGCGACCGGCCCGGTAGAGCAGGTCGCCCAGGTTCTTGGAGACCTGGGGCAGCGTGGGGTCCTCGCTCAGGGCGGTGCGGAGCATCATCTCCGCGGCGGCCAGGTCGCCCGAGAGCTCCTGGAGCACCGCCAGGTTGTTGCGGAGCACCGCGCTGGTCTCGTGGACGGTGACCCCCTGGGACGCCACCTCGATGGCCTGATCGAGATCCCCCTGACACGCCACCGCCAGGCTCATGGCCCAGTACCAGGTTGGCGGCCGGGTGCGATCGCCCAGGAGCTCCCCGGCCCGCTGCAACCGGCTGTGGGCCACCTCGGTGTCGTTGCGCTTGAGCGCCGTCACACCCCACCCCAGCATGATGCGGGCGTCCTCCCGCGCCTTTCCCGCCGCCTCGCTGTATGCCGCCTCGGCTTCCGCCAGCCGCCCGAGCTGTTCGAAGGCGAAGGCCAGGTTGTGGAGGGCCGCGGCCCGCCGGCCGCTCCGCTCGGCCGCCTGCTGGAGAATGTCGACCGCCTCGAGCCAGCGGGCCTGTTTGAGCGCGATCAGGCCGAGATAGAACGGCGCGCTGGCGTCGTCGGGGTTGAGGTCGGCGACCCGGCGGAACTCCCGCTGACCTTCGTCCAGCATCCCGGTCTTGTAGAACGCGATGCCCAGGTTCCGGTGCTCCTGCACCCGGGTATCGTTGGCCCGCGGCACCACCGGCTTGGCGGAGGTGCCCGCCCGACGGACGTACCCCGCGGTGATGAGGCCATAGAGCGCCTGGATGGCGTCGAACTCGATCAGCGACCCTTCGTCGATCAGCTGGCGGACATCGCGGCTTCCGTCCAGCAGCGGCAGCAGCCGTTGCTGGTCGGGCGACAGCTCCACCTCGTTGCCCGGCGGATGGGCCGGGTCGATGGCGAAGATCAGATCGTAGCTCGGGATCTTCTTCTCGATCTGGCTCAGCTCGTCGACCCGGCGGGCGCCCTCGAGCAGCAGCGACTCGGGATTGATCGAGACGGTGTACACCTGGTTGTCGGGCCGGACCCCGGCCTCGAAGTTGAACGAGCCCTGGGTCCAGGTGAACAGGTGATAGACCGCTTCCTCGATCTGCAGGAAGAGGAGCCGCTCCAGCTTCTCCTTCGCCACCGCGCCCATCTCGATGAGAATGTCCCCCAGCCGGCGGTCGCGGTGGGCCTCCTGGGTGCGGATGGCCTGGTCCAGCTGCTCGCTGGTGACGAGCTGATTCTTGCGCAGCAGGTCGCCGATCCGGTCCCGCCGGTTTACCAGCGAGGCGTAGCAGATCCGCCCCTCTTCGAAGTAGATCGAGCCGAAATTCTGCCGATCGGCGATGGCCAGGCAGCCGGTCTTCTTCCCCAGCGCGAGCAGCTGGAGCACGTCCGGTAGACTGGCCTCCTTGAGGCTGCCCTTGATCGCCATTACCGGGGGTCCTCGATCAGGCGGTCGGCGATGTCGGGCCAGTCCCAGACCATCTTCTCGCGGCTGCGGAGACTCCCGGTGGGCGAGAGCAACCCGCTGGTACGGCCGCCGGTGGTGCGCCGCGCCGGCCCCGCGGGGCTCCCCTCCAGCACCTGCCGCGCCAGCCCGCTGCTGGGCCGCTCCTGCTCCGCCTCCGCCGCGGCCAGCACCCGCTGCACCAGCCCCAGGAGCGCCCGGACCGTCTCCACCGGCCGGGCGGCGAGATAGGCCGCCAGCTCGCCATCCACCTCGCCGGTCTTTTCCCGCAATACCCGCGAGACGATCGCCTCGCGCACTTCCTTTTCCGGCGCGGGCAGCTCCACCACCAGCCCGCCCTCGAGCCGGGTACGGAGCCGGGGCTCGATCGACTGGAGCTCCTCCGGCGGCACCGCCGAGGTGAAGACCATCTGCCGGCCGCTCTCGGCCAGCAGGTTGTAGAGCCAGAACAGCTCCTCCTGGGTCCGGTCCTTCCCGGCGAGGAGGTGCACGTCATCGAGGAGCAGTGCGGTGATCCGCCGGAATCGGGCCCGCCACCAGGCGGTGCGGTCGCGCTCGATGGCCTTGATCAGGTCGTCGACGAAATCCTGGGCCTGGAGACAGGCAACCAGGGCGCCGGGCGTTTCGGCCAGCGCGTTACCCAGTGCGTTGAGGAGGTGGGTCTTCCCCACCCCGCTCCCGCCGATGATCACCAGGGGGTTGTACTGGTGGCCCGGCTGCTCCAGGATCGCGCGGGCGGCCCGCACCGCCACCCGGTTCGCCCCCGACTCGACGAACTCGTCCAGCCGCCAGATGGGCGACGGTCCCGGTGGCGGGCTCAGCCCCTCCCGCGCCTTCTGGACCTCGGTGCGGGCTTCGTCCAGTCGGTCGGGGTCGCGGAAGACCGGTCGCCCCGCGAGCGCGGGGTCGAGTTCCTGGGCTTCGCCCTGGAGCTCCTTCAGCGCTTCGATATCGTCTTCGTAGTCGCGCAGGGCCCGTTCGGGATCGACCGGCGCCTCCCCTTCGAGCAGCCGCTGCAACCGCTCGGTGCGGTAGCCTTCGCCTTCCCAGCGCATCACCGATTCGGCCACCCGACCCCGCCACGCCTCCACCTGCCGCGCCACCGCCGAGGTGATCTCGGTCAGGAAGGAGCCGAACTCGTCGCGCGAGCCGCCGTCGGTCGGGACGATCGACTCGGGGGCGGCGGGACTCTCGCCACCGGGGGTGACCGCGGCGGGGGTGGCGGCGGCCGCTCCCGCCTTCACCGTCTGGGGCATGGTCCGGGCCAGGAGCTGCCGGGCCGCGGTGGAGGTGATCGGCCCGTCACTCACCGCCTGGAAGGCGATCAGCCGGTTGAGCGCACCGATCAGCTCACGGATGCTGCCGATCGGGAGCGCCGCTACCGTCTCCAGCACGGTGGGATCGAAAGTCGCCTTCCGCTCCTCCGCCTGGCGACGGAGAATCGCGACCCGGGTCTCGTAGTCCGGGGCCGAGATGTCGATGACCAGACCGCCGGCAAAGCGCTGGATCAGCCGCTCGTCGAGCGCTTCGATCTCGTTGGGCGGCCGGTCGCTGGAGAGGACGATCTGCCGCCCCGCGGCCAGCATCGTGTTGGTGAGTCGGAGGAGTTCGGCCTGCATCTCGCGCCGGTGGGTCAGGAACTGCACATCGTCCACCAGCAGCAAGCCGACGTCGGCGTAGCGCCGCCGGTAGGCCTCACCCTGCCCCGCCGCGATGGCGGCGTGGAAGGCCTCGATGAACTCGTCGAGAGTGAGGTACTCCACCGCCAGCTGGGGATTCACCTCCAGTGCGTGGTGTCCCATCGCCATCAGCAGGTGGGTCTTCCCCAGGCCGGAGCCGGCGTAGACGAACAGCGGGTTGTAGACCGCCGCCGGCGACTCGGCCACCGCGCGCGCCGCGGTGACGGCGAGCCGGTTGGCCGCGCCTACGACGTAGGCGTCGAACCGGTAGCGGGGGTTGAGCCGGGTGCTCACGCCACGCCCGCGCCCGAGGCCGCCAGCCGCTTGAGCACCATCTCGGAAATCCCCTTCAGGGTCTCGAACACCCCCGCGCCCCGCACCGCGTCGCCCGCGAAGCTGCGGTACCCGCGGAAGTTGAGGGCGTCGTCGAGATCGGCGGGGGTGAGGATCAGGTCGGCGGGGAGGTCCTGTTTGTTGTACTGCAGCACGATCGGGAAGCTCCGGACATCGACGCCCTGGCCCAGCAGGTTGGCCTGGAGATTCTGGAGACTCTCGAGGTTGTCCTCCAGCCGCCGGGCCTGGCTGTCGGCCACGAACACCACCCCGTCGGCGCCCTGCAGCACCAGCTTCCGGGTGGCGTTGTAGTACACCTGGCCCGGCACGGTGTACAGCTGGAATCGGGTGGTGAACCCGCTGATCACGCCGAGGTCGAGCGGGAGGAAGTCGAAGAAGAGCGTCCGGTCGGTCTGGGTCGCCAGGCTGACCATCCGTCCGCGGCGCGCTTCGGGTACCCGGCCGTAGATGTACTGCAGGTTCGTGGTCTTGCCGGACCGGCCCGGTCCGTAATACACGATCTTGCAGGTGATCTCGCGGGTCGTGAAGTTGACGAGGGACATGGGCTATCGTCCGAAGAGGGACCGCAGGCTGGCGTTGAGTTCCCGTTCGAAATCCGCGGCCAGGACCTCCTTCTTGGGTGGCGCCTCGGCCGGCGCGGCCGCCACCAGTTCCTCCACCATCCGTTCGAAGAAGACCTGTACCAGCCCCAGCTTGGTGTCGGCGCTGAAGACCACCAGCGCGATCCACCGCCCGCGCGGCGTCTCGAAACACCCCAGGAAGTGGGCCCGGCGCGAGCCGTGGTGCATCACCACCCGGAACGGCTCCCAGCCGATCTGCAGCGCGAGCTCGCTGGCCGACGCGATGATCCCCGACCCCAGGGCGGCCGAGGCCATCAGGTCCATCGACCCGGCGAAGCCATGCTGCGCCACCACCTGGCCCGAGGTCGTCATCAGGAGCGCCAGCCGGGCCTGCGATTCGCTCACGAAGGTCCCCAGCGGCCCGAGCACCCAGGGTTCGATGGCTTTCATCAGCTCAGCCGCTCGGCCATGCGCAGCATCTCCAGCCGGAGGAGGCCGATCGGCACATCCCGTCCCGCCACCGCCACCAGCAGCAGATCGTCGTGCGACGGGGCCACCAGCAGCGCCCCCTCGGTCCCCTGCAGGTGCAGGAACCGCGGCCCCCCATACGAGGCCGAGGCCGTGAGCTCGGCCACCCGCCCGGCCAGCGTGGCCGAGAGCGCCGCCAGAGGCGCGCCCTTGATGCCCGCCATCAGCGATTCCGCCACCACCAGCCCGTCCTCAGTGGAGACCACCATCGCGCCCCGGATACCGCGGAGCCGTGTGAGCGAGTCGAGCATCCCGAGATACGGGGCGCTCACCGGACCTTCTCCAGCCACTGCCGCGCGGCCTTGGCCGCCCGCTCGGCGAAGAAGGAGAGTTGCCCCGCGGGCAGACCCGCATCCATCGTAGACAGGAGGGTGGTGTCGGGGGTGGGACGGAGTACGCAGAGACTGATGCCGGTGGTCTCGATGGCGAGGTGGCCCCACTCGCCCAGCTCCAGCATTTTCGCCGCCCGGCTGGCCTCGCGGGAGGTGCCCGCGAGCACCGCCGCGCTCGACTCGCTCACGTCCGCCCCCTCGCTCGAGAGGAGCGCGCCGCCCAGCCGGAAACCGTCCTGGTCCACCAGCAGCAGCCGTTCCCCCGCGCCTTCGAGACCGTTGAAGGGGTCGCCGGCGCTCACCACCGCGGTGCGGACCTCCTCCGGCCCCTCGGCCTGCGGGGTTTCGGGCATCGGCGCTTCCCAGATCTCGCCCCCACCGGCCACCCGCTCCACCGCCGCAATCAGTCCCTGGTCGGCCGGATCGAGCTGGGCCGCGAGCCGGAGGTGATACAGCGCCTGGTCCGGCTCGCCGGCGCGGTAGTAGAGGAACCCGATGCCCTTGTGGGCGCCGAGGTGGTCGGGCGCCAGCCGCAGCACCGTGTCCCATTCGTCGAAGGCGTTCGCGAAATCGTGCTGGTCGGTCAGGATCCGGGCGTAGAGGTCGTGCGCCTCGGGAAGGTGGGGGTACCGCGAGAGTCCCTGCACCGCCACCTTCACGGCGGCGTCCAGCTGGCGGCGCTGACGCAGCGCCTCTCCCAGCCGGAGAAACACCAGGCTGGAGGGGTCGGCCGCGTACTGGGCGCTGAGGGCGCGGATGTCGTCAGTCACGCGACCCCCGGAGCGCCAGTTCGATGGTGAGTGCCGCCTGCCGGACCCGATCCACGACCGCCATCTGGGCATCTTCCTCCGGCGGTCGCTCCGCCAGGCGCTTCCATTGATCCCAGACCTGGGCCGCTTCCCGGAAGCGCCCCATGGCCGCGAGACTCATCCCGAAGAGCCGGTGCCCCTGGGCCGAGACCGGATCGATCTGCACCGCCTGCCAGAGCGATTCCGAGGCCTCGGGGTACCGACCCGCGGCGAGCAGCGCCCGTCCGTGGGCCAGGTGCGCCAGCGACTCGTCCGGGTGACCCGCCACCGCCTGTTCGGCGGCCTGCACCGCCGCGTCGGGATCGCCGGCCCCGAGGAGCTGGTCGACCTCGCCCAGCAGGATCGGCAGATCGGCGCTGCCGATGGCTTCCACCGCGCGGCGGGCCGGGTCGTCCAGCAGGATAATGCCGGCCGTCGCCAGACCGAAGAGCGTGCGTGCGACCTCGAACTCCGGTCGGCCGAGGGCGCTCGCCAGGTCGCGGACCGACCGCTCGCCATCGATGACGGTGAGCACTTCCCATTCGGGCGGCAGGAGGTCGAGTGGGGCCGCGGTGTCTACCACCGGCGCGAGCCGAGGCACCAGGCCCAGGTGGGTGATCTTCTTCTCGATGCGGGACCACTCGTCGGTGCGGCGGGCCGCCT
>CAZXRC010000059.1:0-14661 GCA_964642475.1 uncultured Gemmatimonadaceae bacterium
GACCTTGCGGAGGTCGCGCATCGTGAAGATGTATTCGCCGGCCATAGGGCGGGGAATATAGGCAGGCCTGGGTGGGAGGGGGGAGCCGGCAGCAGAGTCGAGAGTCGTGGGTCGCGGGACGCGACTCTCGACTCTCCTCCCCTCAACGCGAAGGGCGCCCCGACGGGAGCGCCCTTGATCCTGCGGGGACGGCCGGAGCCGTCTTACTTCACGTGCTTGCTGACCAGCTTGGTCATCTCGAACATGGACACGGTCTTCTTGCCGTTGAACACCGCCTGGAGCGCCTCATCGGCATTGATGTTCCGCTTGTTCTTCTTGTCCTGCAGGCCGTTCTTCTTGATGTAGGCCCAGAGCTTCTTGGTGAGCTCGGTGCGCGGCATCGCCTTGGCGCCGACCACTTCCGCCAGCTTGGCGTCCGGCATGACCGGCTTCATGAACGCCGCATTCGGCTTCCGCTTGCTCGCCTTCTTCGCCTTCTTCTTGGTGGCCATCGAGTGCCTCCGTTATGGGGACTGGATCCGGCGCTCGAGCCGCCGCGCCGTGCGAGAGCAAAACTAAGGGGTTACCTCTCTAGTGCAAGAGGGAAATTCGCGGTTTTCCCTCTGAGAACACCGGTTTTTCCCTCGGACGCACCGGGTCATCCCCCGCACCGGGCGCCGGCCGACGCTCCGGGCTATGTTCCCCCGGTACCCCTTTGTGCGAGGATTGGGACCCATGCAGGTACTCCCCGTGGCCCTCCTGCTGACCACGCTTCCGGCCCTGGCCCGCGCCGCCATCGCGCAGGCTTCCCCCCCGGCGCGCCCCCCCGCGGCCTGCACCCGCCAGAGCGGGCTCACCCTCCCCGAGGGCTTCTGCGCCATCGTCGTGGCGCGGGATCTCGGTCGCCCCCGGCACCTGACGGTCTCCCCCGCCGGGGACGTCTACGTGGCCCTGGCCGGCGGTGGGGTGGTCGCGCTCCGGGACGGCAATCGCGACGGCATCGCCGAAGAGAGCCGGCACTTCGGCGACGACGGCGGCACCGGCATCCTCTGGCACGATGGGACCCTCTGGTTCGCCACCAATACCAGCATCCTCCGCTGGCGGCTCCCCGCCGGGACGCTGGCGCCCGAGGGTCGCCCCGAGACGGTGGTCGAGGGGCTTCCCACCGGCGGCCACCAGGCCAAGACCCTGGCCCGGCTGGGCGGCGATACCCTGATCGTAGCCATCGGCTCGGCCAGCAACAGCTGCCAGCGCTCCGACCGTGCCGCCCGTTCCCCCGGCATCGATCCCTGCCCCGAGCTCGAGACTCGGGCGGGGCTCTGGCAGTTCAGCGCCACCGGGACCGGACAGCGGGCGGCCGATGGCCGGCGGTTCGCCACCGGCCTCCGCAACCCCGAGGCGATCGCGGTGGACCCGGCCACCGGGGCGCTCTACGCTTCGCCCCACGGGCGGGACCAGCTGGGCGCCAACTGGGGATACACCGACCAGCAGAACGCCGACCTCCCGGCGGAGGAGTTCCTGCTGGTGGAGCCGGGCGCCGACTTCGGCTGGCCCTACTGCTACTTCGACTGGCAGAAGGGCCGCAAGGTGCTCGCCCCCGAGTACGGCGGCGATGGCGAGAAGACCGGCCGCTGCAGCGGGACGCGCGCACCGCTGCTGGGCTTCCCGGGCCACTGGGCGCCCATGGCCATCGCCTTCAACCGCGGCCGCCAGTTTCCGGCGAAGTACGCCGGCGGGGCGTTCGTCGCCTTTCGCGGCTCCTGGAACCGCGCCCCGCTGCCCCAGGCGGGCTACCGGGTGGAGTTCGTCCCATTCAAGGACGGTCGCCCGGTGGGAACCCACGAGCGGTTCGCGCTGAGCAGCACCGACGAGTCCGGACTCCGGGCCACGGGCGTCGCTTTCGGGCCGGACGGCTCGCTGTACATTTCGGGCGAGAACAGCGGGACGGTGTGGCGGGTGATGGCGCAGTAGACGGTCGGACGGTCAGTCGCAGTGGGAATACCACCCAGGGAAAGGACCGATGTGAAAGGCATTCTCCTCGCAGCAGCGCTGGCGCTCGGCGGCTCGACGCCCGCCGTCCTGGCGGCCCAGGACACCATACCGCTCAAGGTGGGCGACGTGGCGCCGGAGTTTACCCTCAGCGCCGCGACCCGGGGCGGGGTCGAGTCCTCCCCCGTCAAACTGAGCGATTTCCGGGATCAGACAGTGGTCATCGCGTTCTTCTACAAGGCGCGGACCAAGGGCTGAACCATCCAAATGGACGCGTACCGTGATCAGTACGCGACGCTCTTCCGTGGTGGCAGAAAGGTCGTGCTCCTCGCCGTGAGCGTGGACCCCGACACCGCCCTGGCCTCGTGGGCCCGGGACAAGCAGTACCCCTTCCGGTTCCTGAGCGATCCGGACGGCGCGGTGGGGAAGGCGTACGGCGCGTGGATGCCCAAGTACCGGCTCGATAACCGCACCCTGTTCGTGGTCGGACCGGACGGCCGGATTACCTACGTGGCCGCCCCGTTCCAGGAAATCGATCCCCGGGCGTACACCAGCCTCCAGGCGGCGATCGAACAGGCGGCCGGGACCTGATTCCCGTCACTGACTTAACGCCGGGACCGGACGGGCGTCTCTCAAGGTGAACCCACACCTGAGGTCGGCATATGCGGTGGCATCGATTGGTCGGATCGCTGGCATTCCTGGGCCTGGCGGCGGCCGCCCCCCTGGCGGCGCAGCACCCCCGGGGTCCTGGCCAGCGCCATGAAGTGCGGCACGAACGGCGGGAAATCCGGCGCGATCAGCGTGAACTCCGGGGCGACCGGCACGCGCTCCGGGGAGACCGCCGCGAATTCAGGCGCGAGAGGCGTCACGGCGATATCCGCGGCATGCGGCACGAACGGCGGGAGTTGCAGCGCGATCGGCGGGAGCTTCGCGGGGATCGCCGCGAGCTCAGGCGGGACCGCCGCGAGTTGCGCCACGAGCGCCGGGGCGACATCTGAGTCCGAGCGCCCTCCAGTCCTCCTCCGGCTCCTGAGCGTCGGATGACCGACCCTCCACTTCCGCACCCGAAGGGAGGGTCGAGTCTTTCCCCCTGGGCGCCGGTGTGGCTCGTCGCCCTGGTCTCCCTCGGGCTCCATCTGCTGCCCCAGCCCGGCTACGGCTTCCATCGCGACGAGCTCCTCTACCTGGCGATGGGGGAACACCTCTCGCCCCTGCGGATGGCCTTCCCGCCCCTCATCGCCCTGCTGGCCCAGCTCGCGCGGCTGCTGCCGCTCGACCTGCTCGCCGCTGTCCGGCTCCTGCCGGCTCTCGCGGGGGCGGCCCTGCCGATCCTGGCGGCGGTGATCACCCGGACCCTCGGCGGCACCCGGCCCGCTCAGCTCGTCGCCGCCGTGGCCACCCTGGCCGCCCCGCTCTTCCTCCGAGCCGGGACGCTCTTCCAGCCGGTGGTGTTCGAACAGCTCTGGTGGAGCCTGAGCGTCCTGGCCCTCGCGCTGCTGCTGGCCGGCCACTCGCGCCGCTGGTGGCTCACCCTCGGTCTGGCCCTCGGCCTCGGGGCGCTGACCAAGTTCAGCGGGGCCTTCCTCGGCGCTGGGGTGCTGGTGGCGGTTCTCGTCTCACCGCTGCGGGCCGATCTCCGAACTCGCTGGCCCTGGCTGGCGCTGGCGATCGCCACCCTGCTGGCGTTGCCCAGCCTCCTCGGGCAGATGGCGTGGGGCTGGCCCTTCTTCGCTCAGATGCGGGCACTGCGGGAACACCAGTTGGGCCACGTCAGCCGGGCCGATTTCTTCACCGGCCAGTTCCTGCTGCTTGGGCCGGGAGCCCCACTCTGGCTCATCGGCATGGCGGCGCTCTTCCTGGCAACCTCGCTCCACGCCTTCCGGGCCCTCGGGCTCCTGGCGTTGACCGTGTTCCTGCTGCTCATGCTCTCGGGCGGGAAACCGTACTACTATGGCCCGATGCACCCCCTGCTGATTGCGGCGGCATCGACTCTGTTCGGCGCCTGGCTCACCCGGGGCAGACGCACGCCGGTGCTTGTCGCCGTGCTTGCCCTGTTGCTGGTTGGCGGTGCCGCACTCATGCCGGTCGGCATCCCAGTCCTGCCGCCCGAGCGTCTCGCGCGCTACTCGGCCGCGTTGGGCGTCACGCAGGCGACCCGCACCAACTACGGCACCACCCTGCCGTTGCCCCAGGACTTCGCCGACATGACCGGCTGGCGGGAGCAGGTCGAGGCCGTCGCGCAGGTCTTTCGCGCCCTGCCAGCCGAGGACCAGGCCAAGGCCGCAATTCTCGGCAACAACTACGGCCGGACGGCCGCGGTGGCGCTCTATGGGCCGCCGCTCGGCCTGCCCTATCCCGTGAGCCGGCATGGGGACTTCTATTTCTGGGGCACTGGCGGGAAGACGGGCGAAGTGACGATCGCGGTGGGCGGGTCGGCCGAGTCGCTGCGCGAGTACTGGAGCGAGGTGGTGGAGGCCGGGAAGACCAGCAATCCCTGGGGTGTCGACGAGGAGCAGAGTGTGCCGATCTTCGTCTGTCGCAAACCGAAAACCGACCTCCCCGCCATCTTCCGCCGGCTCGGCCCCTATTGGGGCTGAACCAGGACGGCCAACGCCAACCGCTATCCCTTCCGCAACACCCGCTCCACCTCCTCCACGCTCGCGGCGATCTCCACCGGGCGGTTGGCCCGCGCCGGCGGCGGCTCGGTGTCCTGGTGATAGGTGATCAGCGCGCCCGGGTCCTTGAGCACATGCCCGGTGAGGACAGCCACCACCCGGCTGTTCCGGGCAATGACTCCCCGTCCCACCAGCTGCCGCACTCCCGCCACGCTCGCCGCGCTGGCGGGCTCGCATCCCACCCCGGCGCCATCGATCACTGCCTTCGCGTCCAGGATCTCGGCGTCGCTCACGGCGGTCACCACGCCATCGGTCTCCCGGATCGATCGCACCGCCCGATCCCAGGACGCCGGGTCGCCGATCTTGATCGCGGTGGCAATGGTCTCCGCCTTGACCGTGAGCCGGCGGGCGAACCGCTCGGTGAACGCGGCGGCGAAGGGACCCGCGCCCGCCGCCTGCACGGCCGCCAGCCGCGGGATCCGCCCGATCAGCCCCCAGGCGTGCGCCTCGCGCAGCGCCTTGCCGAAGGCGGCGGTGTTGCCGAGGTTGCCGGCCGGCAGGACGATCCAATCGGGGGAGTGCCACGCCACCTGGTGCAGCAGTTCCAGGACGATGGTCTTCTGCCCTTCGAGCCGGAACGGGTTGATGCTGTTGACCAGATAGACGCCGAGCTGGGCCGAAGCCTCCTGCACCAGCCGGAGACAGTCGTCGAAGTCCCCCCGGACCAGCAGCGTTCTGGCCCCGAAGGCGAGCGACTGGGAGAGCTTCCCCAGGGCCACCTGTCCCGCGGGGACGAACACCAGCGCCGGGAGCCCCGCCTGGGCCGCGTACGCCGCGAGCGAGGCCGAGGTGTTGCCGGTCGAGGCGCAGGCCACCGCGGGAGCGGCGATGCGTCGCGCCTGGGTCACCGCCACAGTCATCCCCCGGTCTTTGAACGACCCGGTGGGGTTGTGGCCTTCGTGCTTGATCTGGAGATCGGTGACGCCGGCGTAATCCGCGATCGCGGGCCGGCGGAGCAGGGGTGTATTGCCCTCGGGGTGACTCACGGCGTAATCGGCGCCGCCTGGGAGCACCAGTTCCCGGTAGCGCCACACCCCCGAGAGGTCGAGCGCGCCGCCGGCGCCCCGCCGCTCCTCGAAGAGGCGCCGGAGCGAGATGCCGTCTTCCATCGGGCGGTCGTGCTGGATCTCGAGCAGCCCGCCACAGGGACAGCGGGTGGCCGGGTCCAGCTCGTTCCGCCGCTCGCCGCAGCTGCCGCAGACCTGCCAGCTCCCCATCACTCCTCCTCGATCACCCGGGCACCCTCGGCGCTCACTTCGCAGATTCGGGTGCTGCAGCCGATCTCTTCCGCTTCATACGCCGCCTGCATCGCCGCGGCTACCTCCAGGGCGTCGGCCTGGTCCCCGGCGAAGGCGAAGGCGGTGGGCCCGCTGCCGGAGATCGAGCAGCCCAGCGCCCCGGCGTCGAGCGCGGCCGCCTTGGCCCGCGCGAATCCCGGCAACAGCGGGGCCCGGGCCGGCTCGGCGATGCGGTCGTCCACCGACCGGCGGAGCAGCGGGAGATCGTTGGTGATGAAGGCCAGGACCATCGCGGCGCACTGGGCCGCCTGGTACAGCGCCACCTCGCGGGAGATTTCGACCGGGAGCACCGCTCGGCCGTCGGCGGTGCGAAGCCGCTGCTCCGGCTGGGCCAGCACGATCTTGAGTCCGCGCGGCGCCTCGATCCGGACGTAGTCCAACCGATCGGCATCCCGGATCAGGGTGATCCCGCCCACCAGCGACGGGACGATGTTGTCCAGATGCCGCCCGGCAACCTGGGCCTCGGCCGCGAGGGCGCACTCCACCAGTTGATGTTCGGTGAGACCCAGCTGCAGGAGGGCGTTGGTCGCCACCGCGCCGGCCACGGCCGAAGCCGCGCTGCCGCCCTGTCCGCCGGCGAGGGGCAAGCCCTTGGTGATGCTGATGGCGAGCCCGGTCTCAGGGTGGCCCCCGAGCCGGAGGGCGGTCGCCGCCGCCACGGCGGCGGTGTTATGCGCCGGATCCCGGGGCAGGTCGGGATGGCCCGCGTCGAGGACTTCGAGCCCGGCTCCGTCCCGGAGCGAGACCTCCACCACGTCGCCCCGGCCGGTGAGGGCCAGCCCCAGGATGTCGAGCCCGGGCCCGATGTTGCCGACCGACCCGGGCGCAAAGGCGCGCAGGCGCTGCCCCACCGCGCTCACCGTCGGGCCAGGGCCAGGATGTCGTTGAGCACCCCCGCGGCAGTCACCAGCGGTCCTGCGCCCGGCCCCCGGATCACCAGCGGATGCTCCCGGTACCGGGTGGTCGTGAAGACAATCTGGTTGTCGGTGCCCTGCAGCGGGGCAAAGGGGCTGGTCGGGGGGAGCGCCGAAAGACCCACCCGGAGCCGACGGGGCGTCACCGTCGCCACGTAGCGCAGGACCATCCCCTTCGCCTTCGAAGCGCGGATCCGTTCGGCCCACTCGTAGTCCCAGCTGCCCAGGCGCGCCAGGAAGGTCTTGAGAGGCAGCCCCCGGGCGCCGTCGGGCACCAGCGACTCGGTGACCACCGACGCGGGCTCGCCTTTGAAGCCCATCAGCCGGCCCAGGATCAGCGCCTTCCGGGCGACGTCGGCCCCGGAGAGATCGTCCCGGGGGTCGGGCTCGGTATAGCCGGCGTCCATCGCGGCCGCGAGCGCCTGGGAGAACTTCCGTCCCCCCTCCATCTGCGAAAGAAGGAAGCCGAGGGTGCCCGAGACGCAGCCCTCGATGCTCACCACTTCGTCCCCGGTCTCCTGCAGTTTGGCGAAGGTGTCCATTACCGGGAGCCCGGCGCCCACCGTCGCCTCGTGGCGGATCCGGCGGCCGTGCTCGGCCGCCAGCGCCAGAAGCCGCTCCGCCTGGTCGGCCGGACCCGCCAGCGGCCTCTTGTTGGCGAGAACCACATCCATCCCGAGCCCGAGCGCCGCGCGCAGCACCTCGGTGGTCTCGTCCGCCGTGACGTCCACCAGCACCGGGTGGGAGAGAGCGTGCCGCAACGCCCGCTTCACCGCGTCCTCGGCCCGGTCCCCCCTGCCACCCTCCATGTGCTTGAGGGAGTGCCCTTTGGCCTTCTCCCGGGCGATGGTAGTGAGCCGGTGGGGTGAGAGCCCGGCAGGATCGAACACCACGCCGCTGCGGTCGGCCACCCCCACGATGCGGACCTTGGGCCCGGAAGGGGGCAGCTCGGCCACCAGGTCGGAGAGGCTCCGCCCGATGCGCCCGAAGCCCAGGAGGAAAACGTCCAGCCGGTCGCGGGGTGCCACGGTGCCGCCACCCAGCTTGCCGAGCTGGAAGGCGGCGTGGATCGCCTGCTGCGCCTCCCGGGTGTGGGTTTCCTCGACCACCACCGAGATGTTGAGCTCGCTGGAGCCCTGGGCGATGGCGATGACGTTGATGGCGTTCGATGCCAGGGCCGAAAAGAGCCGCTGGGCCACGCCCGGCGTGCCGGCCATGCCGAGCCCCACCACCGCCAGCGTGGCCACCCCCGTCCTGACGCTGACGCCGTCGATCTCGTGCTGCGCGATCTCCTGGCGGAACACCTCGGTGAGGCACCGTTGGGCGGCCGCCGCGCTCTCCGCCGGCACGCAGAAGCAGATCGAGTGCTCCGACGAGGCCTGGCTGATGAGCGAGACCGACAGCCCCTCCCGCTGCAGGGCGGCGAAGGTGCGGGCCGCCACCCCCGGCACGCCCAGCATCCCGTTCCCCTCGACCGTCACCAGCGCCTGGCTCGACGCCGCCGACAGCGCCTTGACCGGTACGCCGAGATCGGTGACCCGCTCCGACACTTCAGTGCCCTCGCGGGCCGGCTCGGCGAAGGGCCGGACGAAGAGCGGCACCTTCCGCCCGATCACCGGTATCAGGGCCCGCGGGTGCAGCACCTTGGCGCCGTAGTACGCCAGCTCGGCGGCCTCGCGGACGTTGAGCTGGGTCAACACCCGCGCATCCGGCACCACCCGCGGGTCGGCGGTGAGCAGGCCGGGCACGTCCTTCCAGAGATTGACCCGGGCGGCGCTCATCGCCCGTCCCACCAGCGCCGCGGTGAGGTCGGAGCCGCCCCGGCCGAGGGTGGTAACCTCGCCGCCGGCCGTCGCCCCGAGGAAGCCGGTCAGGACCGGGGTCACCCCCTGCGCCAGCATCGGCTTGAGCGCCTTGCGGAGGAGGTGGTCGGTCTGGTCGAGGTCGGGAGAGGCGTTGCCGAAATGGGCGTCGGTGCGGATCACCAGCGGCGCATCGAGGTAGCGCGCCTTGACCCCGGCGGCGCTCAGGGCCGCCGTCACCAGCTGGGCCGAGAGCCGCTCTCCACGGGCGACCAGGAAGTCGCTGGTGCGGGGCGTGAGCTCCTTGAGGATGCCCAGTCCCCTGGCCAGCGCCTCGAGCTCGCTCACCTGGCTGTCGACGAAGGCCAGCAGTTCGGTCCGGGCGCTGCCGGCGGGCACCAGCGACCGGGCCGCGCCCAGGTGCCGGTCGCGCAGGATCTTGATGGCCTCGGCGGCGGTCTCCAGCTGCCCCCGCTCGGCGGCCGCGGCCACCCCGAGCAGGAGGTCGGTGACCCCAGCCATCGCCGAAACCACGACGACCCGGGGGAAGGAGCGCTCCCGGATGATGGCGACGGCGTGACGGATCGCGGCGGCGTCGGCCAGCGACGCGCCGCCGAACTTGTGCACTTCGAGCGATTGTACCGGGCGGGGCATAGGGGGCGAAGATTACATCGGCCTGAGATTACCCGGAAGCGTGGTGGTGAGTTCCGAGTTCCGAGTTTCCGAGTTGGGTGCGCGAAACCTTCGCCTGGGTTTGAGATAGGCCGCCGCGACCCCGAGTACTCGGCACTCGGAACTCGGAACTCGGAACTCGGAACTCAAATCTTGCCACTCGGCACCCGCTCAGCACTACCCCCCCAGCCCGAAGGCCGAATAAGTTGCAGGCATGCTGACGCTGCTCAAGCTGCTCCAGTCGATCTTCAAGACCCTGCACTCCGAGGGCACGCCGGGACAGGTCGCGGCGGGGATCATGCTCGGCGCCGGCATCGGGCTGACTCCGCTCCTGTCGGCCCACAACCTGGTGCTCTTCGCCGCGATCGCCCTGCTCAACGTCTCCTTCGGCGGCGGGATGCTGGGGATGGCCCTCTTCACCCCGCTGGGTTTTCTGCTCGATCCCCTGTTCGACCGGGTGGGATTGGCCTTGCT
This sequence comes from uncultured Gemmatimonadaceae bacterium, assembly GCA_964642475.1. Classification (GTDB taxonomy): domain Bacteria; phylum Gemmatimonadota; class Gemmatimonadetes; order Gemmatimonadales; family GWC2-71-9; genus JADJOM01. The sequence goes on from CAZXRC010000059.1 coordinate 9,804, forward strand.
CCAGGCGCCCGGGTTGCGGGGACTCTGGACCGACTGGTACAACCTTCCCCTGGTGCCGTACACCAACTTCAACAACAGCGTCACCCTTGGCAGCTTCGTGGTCTGGCTGGTGCTGACCATCCCGCTCTACGTCGCCGGCAAGGTCGCCATCGCCCGCTATCGCGCCACCTACGGGCAACGGGTCATGAACTCGAGGTTCATGAAGGGCCTGAAGGCCTCGAAGGTCTACAACGTGTACAGCTGGTTCCGGCCCGAATGAGCCGGCGATCGAGGGTTTTTCGCTGGAAGGCGATCGGACCGCTGCTCCTGTTCCTGCTGGTCCTCGGAGTCTTGTGGCTCATCTTCGCCGACACCATCGCGCGGGAGCAGGCCGAGGATCAGCTCTCGGCCACGCTCGGTACCCAGGTCGACATCGGGAGTGTCCGGATCCGCGAGGCCGATGCCGCGGTGGACATCGGAGACCTTGCCATCGCCGATCCGCGCGACCCGATGAAGAACCTCTTCGAGGCCGGTACCATCACAGTCGACGTGGATCCGCTGCCGCTCACCGAGAAGAAGATCGTTATCGATCAGGTGAAGCTCTCGGGCCTCCGGTTCCTCACCCCGCGCAAGACCCCCGCCCGCCCGGCGGACCCTCAAAGCCCCGCCGGCCGGCTCTTGGCCGAGACCAGAGCCTGGGCCAGGGACAAGTTCCAGTTCCCCAAGCTGGCGCTCGGTCGGATCGACACCGTGAATAGCCTGGTGCTCAACCCGGAGGAGCTCGGTACCGTCAAGGCCGCCAAGACCCTCCTCGCCGCGGTCGATTCGACCCGGACCGCCCTCGAGGAGAGCCTGGCCGAACTCCGGGTCCGGCCGCTGGTCGACTCGTCTACCGCCCTGGCCGCCCGGCTCGCGAAGACCGATCCCAAGACCCTCGGCATTGCCGGGGTGAAGACCACTCTCACATCGGTGCAGCAGAGCATCGACCGGATCAAGCAGGCGAAGACTCGACTCGAAGGACTCGAGCGATCGGCCAGGGGCTCGCTCGCCCGTCTGCAGCAGGGGTTGGGCGAGGTGAACGCCGCCCGGCTCAAGGACTATGCCTTCGCCAAGGGGTTGCTGCAGCTCCCGGGGCTCGAGGCCCCCGAGATCGGCGCCTCGCTCTTCGGCCAGCAGAGCACCGACTACTTCCAGCAGGCGCTCTACTATGCCCGGGTGGCGGAGCGGTATGTCCCTCCCGGGCTGCAGCCCTGGAACCGGCCCGGACCCCGGCGGACCCGCCTCTCCGGCACCACCGTCGAGTTCCCCAAGATGAAGGAGTATCCCCGCTTTCTGCTCCGACAGGGAGAACTCGACCTGGCCACCGGGAGCGCGGACCAGAACACCTTCAAGGCCACCCTCGCCAACATCACCTCGCAGCCGGCGCTGCTGGGCCGACCCGCCACGCTCTCGGCCAGCGGTAGGATCGCGGGCGAACACCCCATTTCCGTCAGCGTCGGCGCGCTCTCCCGGCACTTCGGATCCTCGCCTAAGGACTCGCTGTTCGCCCGGGTGAGCGGCGTGAAGCTGCCGGCGATTCCGTTCCCGGAGCTTCCGTTCGCGGTGAACCCCGGCGCAGGCACCCTGGGCTTCGGCTTCACCCTTGCGGGTGACCGGATCGCCGGGTCATGGGAGATCGTCTCGGATCGGGTCACGTGGCAGGCCGACTCCACCCGGCTCCAGTCGGCCTCGCTGGTGGAGAGCACCGTCTGGCGGGTGATCTCGGGGCTCAGCGAACTCCGGGTCCGGGCCGAGCTGGGCGGGACGGTCGAACAGCCCACCCTCAAGGTCAGCTCCAACCTCGATGACGCCATCGCCTCCCGGCTCCGAGCCCTGCTGGGCGAGGAGCTGGCCAAGGGGGAGGCCAAGGCTCGCGCCGCCGTGGACCGGCTGGTGGACGGGCAGGTGGCGGCGCTCAACACCAGGATGGGCGAGTGGCAGAGTCAGGCGCTGGCCAGGCTGCCGGTCGAGAAGGGCCAGCTCGACGAGGTGCAGAAGCAGCTGGAGGCGCAGGTCAAGCGGCTGGCGGGGTCGGCGACCGGCGGTATCAAGCTCCCCAAGTTCTGATCCTATGAGCCTGGCGGCGGCGCTCGGGCTGGTTCTGCTGGGTCTGGCGCTGCTGGCCGGGGGCGGCGAGCTGCTGGTGCGTGGGGCTACCGCCGTGGCCCGGTTCGCCGGGGTGACGCCCGCGGTCATCGGCCTCACCGTGGTGGCGGTGGGCACGTCGCTGCCCGAACTGGTGGTGAGTGTCCTGGCGGCCATGGATCATCAGGCCGACATCGCGGTGGCCAATGTGGTCGGCTCCAACATCTTCAATATCGTTGGGGTCCTCGCCATCACCGCGGTGGTCACCGCCCTGCCGGTGCACGGGTCGGCGGTGCGGCTGGAATGGCCCTTCATGTTTCTCGTCAGCTGCGCCCTGGTGGTCTTCGCGCGCGACGGGCTGCTGGATCGCGCCGAAGGGATGCTGATGCTGGCCGGCTTCGTGCTGTTCACCTGGTACATGGTACGGCTGGCCCGCGCCGAATTCCGTAACGCCGAGCGCACCGAGTTCGAAGTCGAGGCGGTGCGTCGCTCGATCCGGGTACCCCGAGAGGGGCTGGCGCTCGCGGCGCTGTCGGTCGCCGCCGGCGTGGGGCTCCTGGTGGGCGGCGGCCGAGCGCTGGTCGATGGGGCGGTGGAGCTGGCCCGGCTGGCGGGGATGTCGGAACGGGTCATCGGCCTTACGGTGGTGGCCATCGGCACCAGCATGCCGGAGCTGGCGGCGTCGGTGGTGGCCGCGCTGCGGGGCCGGACCGATGTCGCCGTGGCGAACCTGATCGGCTCCAACATCTTCAACATTCTGGGAATCCTCGGCCTCACCGCGCTGTACCAGCCGCTGGCGGTATCGCCCGAGCTCCGGAACAGCGACATGGTCTGGATGATGGCCACCGCCCTGGCGCTCTTCCCGATACTCCGCACCGGGGCTCGGGTATCGCGGGCTGAAGGGATCTTCCTCCTGGTGCTGTATGCCGCCTACCTGGTGATGCTCATCCGGTAGACGAATCGTCGGGCCACCCTCGCGCTCCACCCCAAAACCGGTAGATTGGCCGATCCTCTCACCATGACGGGGAGATCGCATGCGCATTGCTGTCCCCAGGGAAACCGCACCGGGCGAGCGCCGCGTGGCGCTGGTGCCCGAGTCAGTCAAGAAACTGGCCCAGGCCGGCTACGAGGTGGCGGTCGAATCCGGGGCGGGCGAGGCCGCCGGGTTTGCCGACCAGGCCTACCGGGACGCCGGGGCCACGCTCCAGGCCGATGCCGCCGGTCTCATCGGCGGCGCCGATCTCCTGCTCAAAGTGGGGCCCCCCACCAGGGGCGCCGCCCGGGATGAAATCGCCTGGATGCGCGAGGGGGCGATCTACCTCGGCTCGCTCATGCCGCTGCGGAACCTGGAAGTCGTTTCGGCGCTCGCGGCGCGGAAGATCACCGCTTTCTCGACCGACGCCATCCCGCGCACCACCCGCGCCCAGGCGATGGACACGCTGTCCTCCATGGCCAACATCGCGGGGTACAAGGGCGTGCTGCTCGCCGCGGCCGAGCTCAATCGCTACTTCCCGATGCTCACCACCGCGGCCGGCATGGTGTTTCCGGCCAAGGTCTTCGTGATCGGGGCCGGGGTGGCCGGTCTCCAGGCCATCGCCACCGCCCGGCGGCTGGGCGCCAACGTGCTCGCCACCGACGTGCGGCCCGAGGTGAAGGAGCAGATCGAGTCGGTCGGCGCCAAGTACGTCGGGATCGAGCTCAAGCAGGATGCCGCGGCGGGCGGGGGGTACGCCAGGGAGTTATCGCCCGAGGACCAGGCCCGCCAGCGGCAGATGCTGGTGGACCAGTGTGCCCAGTCGGACGTGGTGATCACCACCGCGCTTATCGGCGGGGTGTTCGCCCCCAAGCTGCTCAGCGCCGAGACGGTGAAGGGCATGAAGCCGGGGTCGGTCATCGTCGACCTCGGCGCCGATGGCGGGGGCAATTGCGAACTGTCCCGTCTGGGCGAGACGACGGTGGTGGGCGGGGTCACGATCATGGCCCCGCTCAACCTCCCCGCGAGCGTGCCGTTTCACGGGAGCCTGCTCTTCTCCCGCAACCTGGTCGCCTTCCTGCAGGCCTTCACCAGGGACAAGGCCTTCCAGCTCGACTTCAACGATGACATCCAGCAGGGCGCGATCATTACCCACGGGGGCGAAATCCGCCACGCGCGCACCCGGGATGCCGTGCAGAAAGGGAAAGCATGAGCCCGACCGCAACGTCCCTCGCCCGTCAGGCCGAACCCACGGCCGCCACCAGCCATGCGGCGGCCGAGGTGGACTTCTGGTCCCTGCTCTTCGTCTTCGTCCTGGCGTCGTTTATCGGGCTGGGTGTCATCCGCCGGGTGTCGCGGCTGCTGCATACCCCGCTGATGTCGATTACCAACGCGATCTCCGCCATCGCCGTGGTGGGATCGATCATCGTGACCGGAAGCGACTACCCGCCGACCATCCGGGCGATGGGCGCCATCGCGCTTTTCGCTTCGATGACCAACATCGTGAGCGGCTTCCTCATCACCAACCGCATGCTCAAGATGTTCAAGGAGGAGAAGCGCGGTGAGGGAGGGCACGCATGAACGCGGCCCAAGCGATCGCCCCGCTGGCGTACATCATCGCCACGGGGCTGTTCATCTTCGCGCTTCACTGGATGAATGCGCCGGCCACCGCCCGCAAGGGGGTGTACGCCGGTGTGGCGGGCATGGCCATCGCGATCATGGTCAACTGTGCCCAGCCCACCGAGGTGCACCACCTCGGGATCAACCAGGAGCTCATCGCCG
>CAZXRC010000060.1:0-13212 GCA_964642475.1 uncultured Gemmatimonadaceae bacterium
GATAACGTCATCCCGAGCGAAGCGAGGGATCTACTGTGCCTGGCAAGTGCTCAGTCCCTGAGCACCGGACCCGCACAGTAGATCCCTCGTCGCTTGCGCTCCTCTGGATGACAGTCTCGCCCGCCCTCACCTTTCCGAGATAACAGTCCCCCCCCCCCCCGGCCCCGCAACGACCCCCCCCCCGGGCCGGCAAACCCCCCCCGGGAAAAGGTTTAACCCCCGCCCGGCCCGAAACGTCCCCCACCCCTTGCCGTACTACCCCTCACTGAACTAGGTATACCACCGTCCCTTCCGGAAGGCCCATGGCCGGCTCCGACCTGTTCACCGGTTCCCTCGACCTGCTCATCCTCAAGGCCGTCAGCTGGGGGCCGCGCCACGGCTACGCCATCGGTCAGTGGCTGCGCCAGACCAGCGGCGACATCCTCACGGTGCAGGAGGGTGCCCTCTACCCCGCCCTCCACCGGCTGGAGCGCCGCGGTCTCCTGGCCGAGGAATGGGGCCTCAGCGAGACCAACCGCGAGGCCAAGTTCTATCGGCTCACTCCCGCCGGTCGGAAACACCTCAAGGCCGAGCAGGCGCGCTGGCAGCAGTACGCCCGGGTAATGACCCTGTCGCTGGCTGCGCAGGAACCCTGAGGGAGACCCCCATGAAACGGATCTTTCACCTGGGCCAGTCGGCCGAGCAGGTGACCGACGAGGTGCGGCGCGAGCTGGACCACCACCTCGAGCTCCGGACCCGGGAGTTGGTGGCCCAGGGGATGACGCCGGTCGAGGCCCGGCAGGCGGCACTGGCCTCCTTCGGCGACCGAACCGCGATCGAAGCCGAGGTCCGTGAGGCCCGGCGCGCCACGGTCCGTCACCGGGAGCGACGCGACTGGTGGTCGGAGCTGGTCCAGGATCTCCGGGTCGCGCTGCGCGGGCTTCGCCGCACCCCCGGGTTCACCATCGTGGCGCTGCTGACCCTGACCCTCGGCATCGGTGCCAACAGCGCCATGTTCAGCGTGGTGCGCTCCATTCTCCTCCGTCCCCTCCCCTATCCCGATGCGGGCCGGCTGGTCCAGGTCTGGAGCGATTACCGGGAGAACAGCGGGCGGACCGAGCCGGAGTGGCTGAGCCCACCCGATTTCGCCGACTGGCGCGACGGCAATCGGAGCTTCGAGGCGATGGCCGCCTACGGCGGCTGGAGCCCGGACCTCACCGGCTCAGGCGAGCCGGCATCGCTCACCGGCCTGGCCGTGAGCGGCGACTTCTTCACCGTGCTGGGCGTGGCGCCCGCGATGGGCCGGCCCCTGCTTCCGCCCGACGATATCGCCGGGGTCGAACGGACCGTGACGCTGAGTGACGGGATCTGGCGCCGCCGCTTCGGCGGCGACCCGACCATCCTGGGCCGCCAGATTCAGCTCAGTGGCGAGCCCTGGACCGTGGTGGGAGTCATGCCCAGGACGTTCCGGGTGCCGATCCAGGGCCCCCAACCCGAGGTCTTTCGGACCTTCCGCCGCCCCGCCACCTCCAACTGTGGCCGGGGCTGCATCGTGCTCCGCGCCATCGGCCGGCTCCGGAGCGGGGTGACGCTCGACCAGGCCCAGGACGATCTCACCTCGATCGCACGGCGCCTCGGCGAGCAATTCCCCGAAACCAACAAGGGGGTCCGCGCCTGGCTGGTGCCGCTCGGCGAACAGCTCACCGGCCCCACTCGCGCTCCCCTGCTGACCCTGGCCGGCGCGATCGGCTTCGTGCTGCTCATCGCCTGCGTCAACCTGGCGGGCCTGCTCCTGGTCCGGGGCGAAGCCCGGGGCCGCGAGCTGGCCGTGCGGGCCGCTCTCGGGGCGGGCCGCGGACGGCTGGTGCGACAGCTCCTGGTCGAAAGCGCGCTATTGGCCGGCGCCGGCGGGCTCCTGGGTCTTGCCCTGGCTGCCGCCGGCTCACGGGTCCTGGCGACGATCGTCCCGCCGGAGCTTCGCTCGATTCAGGCGATCCTGGTCGACGGACCGGTCATCGGCTTCACCCTCGGCCTCACGGTGCTCGCGGGGCTTTGCTTCGGTGTGGCCCCAGCGGTCAAGTCGGCGGCGGAGCCGCTCATGGCGACCATCCGCGGTGGCGGCCGCCAGGGCGGCGGCGGGATGCGCCGGATGCTCAACGGGTTGGTCGTGGCGGAGGTGGCGCTGGCGGTCACGTTGCTGGTGGGCGCGGGCCTCCTGTTCCAGAGCTTCGTGCGGATGCAGCGGGTGGAGCTGGGATATCGCTCGAGCGGGGTTTCGCTGGTGTCGATCGCCTTTCCGCGGGCCCGCTACGCCGACAGCACCGTGGGAGGCGTGGTCGACGGGCTCGTCACCCGACTCCGGGCCAGCGGCGCCATCCGCGCGGCGGAGGTCACCGACCTTCCGCCGCTGAGCAACGGGGATCAGGATGTGACCGCCATTGCCGTGGGAGAAGCGCCGCCGGAAGGCGCACCGGGGGCTCTCTGGTATCGGTCGGTGACGCCGGGCTACCGGCAGGTCATGCGGTACCGGCTGCTGGGAGGTCGCGACCTTTCGCCCGAGGATCGGGCCGGAGTTACCCGCGCCGGCCTGCTCAATCAGGAGGCGGCGCGCCGGTTGTTCGGGTCCGCCAGTCCCATCGGTCGGGTGGTCCAGTTGGGCCGGGATTCGAGCGCGCCCCGAGTCACGATCGTCGGCCTGGTTGCCTCGGCCCGGCAGGACGGCCCCAACCAGCCTTACAAGCCGGAGCTGTTCCTCCCCTACGCCCAGTCCCCGGCGCGCGGAATCACCGTCGTGCTGGAACCGGCCCGGGACGCGGGGGCCGCCCTCGAGGCCCTCAAGGCCGCGCTCCGCGAAGTCGATCCCCTGCTGCCGCTGGCCAATGTGACCTCGATCGAGCAGCTGGTACGCGGGGCCACCGCGGCGCCCAGGCTCTCGGCAGCGCTGATCGGCGGCTTTGCGGTGGTGGCGCTCCTGCTGGCAATGCTGGGGGTCTATGGGGTGATGGCCTACGTGGTGGCCCAGCGGGCGCGGGAGATCGGTGTACGACTGGCCCTGGGTGCCGCGCCATCGGGAATCCGCCGGCTCGTGCTCCGGCAGGGAGGCCGCCTGGCGCTCGCGGGGATCGTCATCGGCCTCGCCGCGGCGCTCGCCCTGGGGCAGTTGCTCCGGTCCCTGCTCTTCCAGGTGAGCGTCTTCGATCCCCAGACCCTGGTGACGGTACCGCTGGTCCTGAGCGGCATGGCGCTGCTGGCCTGCTGGATACCGGCGCGCCGGGCGGTGCGGCTCGATCCCCTGGCGGCGATCCGGGCGGAGTAGGGAGCGGGCGGGCGGGCGGGGATGACAGTCTCGCCGCCCTCGTTCTCAGTCCGCCCGCAGTGCCAGCGCGGGGCTCGCCCGGCTCACCCGGGCCGCCGGGAGCCAGCAGGCCACGAGCCCGCTCAGCACCAGCAGCAGCGGCACCACCACGAACGTCACGGGATCGAGCGGCGTCACCTCGAAGAGCAGCACCGAAATGCTCCGGCTCAGGAGCACCGCCGCGCCGAGTCCCAGGACCAGCCCCAGGCCCACAAGGCGAAGCCCGTGGCGCACCACCAGCCACTGCACCGATCCCGCCTGGGCTCCCAGCGCGATCCGGATGCCCATCTCCCGCACCCGCCCCCGCGCCAATTGCGCCATCACCCCGTAGACCCCGATCACCGCCAACATCATCCCGGTCACCGCGAAGGCCCCGAGCAGGGTGAGCATGAATCGCTGGCGCGCGAGCGCCTGGTCGCGCACCTCGGTGAGCGTCCTGGTTGCCACAAGGGCCAGGTTCGGGTCCAGCCCCGCGAGCAGGTCTCGCACCGCCGGCCCCAGTGAGGCGGGGTTCCCCCGGGTCTTGAGCAGCAGATACAGCCCCGACCCGCCGTCCTGCGCCACCGGGGCGGTGAACTCGGCCTTGGGCTCGAGGGCCAGCTCCTGTCGCTCGTCCCGCTGAACTCCGACGATGGTCCGCCATAGCGACGTCGAGTCGGGCACCTTGTCGAAGGTCACCCGCTTTCCCACCGGGTCCTCGCCCGGGAAGTACTTCGCCGCCAGGGTCTGGTTGACGATCACCACCGGCTCGGCGCCGCTCCGATCGGTCTCGTTGAAGGCCCGGCCCCGCACCACCGGAACCACGAGGAGGCGGTGATACTCAGGCGTGACCTCGCGGTGGCCCACCTCGAACCCGATCCGATCGGGTCCCCACCCCTCGGCCTTGAAGTCGCTGGTCCAGCGGGTGCCGGTGAGTGGCAGGCTGGTCGTTCCGCCTGCCGCCATCACCCCGGGCAGTTCGCCGGCCTGGCCCACCAGCTCACTGAAGAAAGCGCGGACCTTCTCCGGGCTGTCGTAGCGCGACCGGGGAAGCTCCACCTGGGCGCTCAACACCCCCTCGGCCTCGAACCCTGGCTCCACCGCGCTCAGGCGCCAGAAGCTCCGGAGCACGAGGCAGGCGCCGATGGTAAGGAGCAACGCCAGTCCCACCTCCGCCACCACCAGGGCGTCGCTCCAGCGCCGCACCCGATAGCCGCTGCTTCCGCCCTTGCCACCCTGCTTGAGGGCGTCGATCGGGGCCCGTTGAGCCCCCCACAGCGCCGGAGCAGCGCCGAAGAGGAAGGCCGAGACCAGGGTAATGGCCAGGATGTAGAGCAGCACCGGCCAGCTCAGGCTCACCTGCCCCACCGGCAGCAGGTTGGGCGGCTGAAGCAGGAGCAGCACCCTGATGCCGAGCCAGCCGGTCATCAGCCCGGCCATTCCGCCCAGGAGCGAGAGGACCAGGCTGTCGGTGAGCGCCTGCCGCACCACCCGGGTCCGCTCCGCCCCCAGTGCCAGCCGAAGGGCCACTTCCCGCTCCATCCCGGCGGCGCGCACCAGGAGCAGGTTCCCCACATTGCCGCAGGCGATGAGGAGCAGAACGCCGACCGAAGCCAGGAGCACCAGCAGCGAACCCCGGGTGCCGCCGACGAGAAACTCGTGGAGCGGCGTCATGCCGGCGCCCATCACCCGGTTGGTCTCGGGATATTCCTGCTGCAGCCGCCGCACCGTGACCTGAAGCTGGGCGTCGGCCTCCTCGGGCGTGACCCCGGGCGCAAGCCGAGCGGCAACCCGGAGCCAGTGGGCCCGGCGGAAACTCGCCTGGCCGCGGCGCGCGGGGTCCCACGCCATCGGGTGCCAGAGATCCATCCCTTCGCGGGGGAAGGCCCCCACCGCCATCGGCATCACCCCGACCACCTGGGTCGGGACTCCGTCGAGATCGAGGGTCTTCCCGATCAGGGCCGGGTCGGCGCCGAACTGGGTCCGCCACAGCCGCTCGCTCAACAGCACCACCGGCGTCCCGGTCTTCCAGGTCTCTTCCGCAGTGAAGCTCCGCCCCGCCAGCGGCTCCACTCCGAGCACCGAAAAGATGTTGCCGGTGACGAACCCGCTCTGGAGTCGGAGGGGCCGGCCCTCGCCGATCAGGGTGACCGACGACTGCCATTCGGCCCAGGCCCCGACATCCTGGAACCCAGCGACCTGCTCCTTCCAGTCGAGGTAGTTAGCCGGTGCGGCGATGTTCTTGTACCACCCCTTCTCGGGATTCTGCTCCCACACCATGTAGAGCCGATCGGGATCGGCGAAGGGGAGCGGCCGGAGGATGACGGCGTTCACCGCCGAGAAGATGGCGGTGTTGGCCCCGATGCCGAGAGCCAGCGTGAGGATCGCGGCGCCGGCCAGCACCGGGCTCCGCCGGAGCGAGCGGAGGGCGTAGCGCGCGTCGGCGGCGAAATCGTGGAGCCAGCGTCCCCCACGGGCATCCCGTTCGGCCTCGCGGATCGCCTCGACGCTGCCGAAGTCGAGCCGGGCCTTCCGGGCGGCGTCGGTGGTCCGCATGCCAAGCTCCCGGTTGTGGGCGGTCTCCATGGCCAGGTGGTGCTGGATCTCCTCGACATCCTCCCGGTCCACCTGGGTCCCCCGGAGGAGCGAGCGGAGACGCACCTGCAGGCGATGCGCGAGTGACATGGGCTCCTCAGGCGATTTCGAGAATCAGCCCCACCGCCGCAACGTACCGGCGCCACTCGGCGGCTTCGGCACCGAGCGCCTTGCGGCCCTGGGCGGTGAGGGTGTAGTACCGGGCTCGACGGTTGGCGTCGCTGGTGCGCCACGCCCCGGTGATCCAGCCGTTGGCCTCGAGTCGGCGGAGCGCCGGGTAGAGCGACCCCTGGTTCACGTCGAGGACCCCACGGCTGGTTTCGCGGATCCGCTGGCTGATGCCCCAGCCGTGCATCGGCTCGACCTTGAGGGTCTGGAGCACCAGGAGGTCGAGGGTGCCCTGGAGGAGGTCGGAGGGGGTGGCGGCCATGGTTACTCCTGTTGACGTTCGACAGAAGTAATGGGTTTCATCGTGTCGATTGTCAACAGGAGAGGCCGGTCCGGCGCGACCGGCGCGGACCGGCGGACGGCTCAGCCGGGAGGCAGGAGCAGGCGGGCGGCGTAGGCCCGCCAGGGCCGCCACCGCTCGGCCAGGGCCACCAGGGCCGGCGCTCCGCGGACCCCGGCGGCGGCCTGCAGCGCCCGGTCGGTCGGGGTGAAGGCATCGGGCCATCCCAGGGCCCGACGCACGATCTCGGTGGCCAGCGCCGTCGGGACCCCGGCCCGGTCCATCAGGATCCGCTGGGTGCCCTCGGCCTCATGGCCGTGATCGAGGAGGAGCTCCCCCCGGATTACCAGTCGGGCGACTTCAACCAGCATCGCCGCGCGAGTCAGGGGCAACCCTAGCCGTTCGAGCGTCGCAGCGCCTGCGCCCGCCACCCGGCGCGCGTCAGGTGTCAGGTACGCGAGCCCCGGCAGGTCGCTGGCGATCGGATCGCCCAACTGCGCCACCACCCGTCGCGCCACCTCCCGCCGAGCCCCCAGGAGCACCTGGAGGGCGGCCTCGAAGCCATCGACCGCTCCCGGCAGCCGGAGGCCCGGCCGGGCCCGCAGGAGCGGCCCCAGGCCGCCCACGTCGAGCTGGCTCTCGATCACCCGGGGAACCGCGTCGAGGTCAAAGAGGTGCCGGAGCCGAGACAGGAGCGGCATCAGCACCGGCACCAGGCTGGGTGACACCGAGAGGCGGATCTGGGGCTGCACCGAGCCTGACCGCCCTTCCCTGCCCCCGCCCGCCTCCGCCAGCACCACGCCGCTCGCCTCCCCGATGCGCACCGTCCGGCAGTACCGCGACCCCGCGACGCTTTCGACCCCGGGAAGTGCCCGTTCGGTCAGGGCGGCCAGCAGCGCCGGCCAGTCGAATGGTGGGCGGTAACTCAGGGTCAGCCGCAAGAGCTCGCCCGGCGGGAGCAGGGCCGGCCGGCGGGTGCTGCGCCGGAGGGCGCTCGGCGGCATGCGGTAGCGGGAGCGGAAGACGGTGTTGAATCGGCGGAGACTCTGGAAGCCGCTGGCGTACGCCACCCGGGTCACGGTCAGATTGGTATCGGCCAGCAGCTGCTTGGCGAGGAGCAACCGGTGGGTCTGGGCCAGCTCGATCGGGGAGACTCCCAGCTCCCGCTCGAAGGCGCGTCGGAGATGGCGTTCGCTCACCCCCAGGTCGGCGGCGAGATCGGCCACGCTCCGGCCATTCAGGCCCCCAGCCGCCACGGTGCGGGCCGCCACCTGCGCCAACCGCGGCACCGCATCGATCATGGCACCGCCGGGGGCGAGCTCCGGGCGGCAACGAAGACAGGGGCGGAACCCGGCGTGTTCCGCCGCGGCGGCGCTGCCGAAGAAACGGCGCCGGTCGGGATAGGAGACCCGCGCCGGGCAGACCGGCCGGCAGTAGACCCGGGTGGTGGTGATCCCGACGTAGAACAACCCGTCGAAGCGCGCATCCCGCGCGTTGACGGCCCGCTGACAGACTTCGGGGGTGAATCCGGGATCGAGCATGGGCCTCGGCGTCGGGTGGGAGCTGACTCAAGGTACCATCGGAAGGTAGCGCGACCTCGCCGGATCCGGCCCGCCAATCCCGACCCCGCGGTGAGGGCGGGCTCCCGATTTCCGCTTCCCTTGGCGCGGGAGCGTCCCCCTCCCCATCTTTCGCCCATGGCCCATGACCGACCGCTCACCCGCGCCGAGGAAGTCGCCAACGCCCTCACCCACGGACTGGGGCTCCTGGGGAGCCTCGTCGCGCTGCCGGTGCTGATCGTGACCGCGTTAGCACGGGGGGACGCATTGCTGGTGATCGGCTTCAGCGTCTTCGGCGCCACCCTGGTGGCCCTCTACGCCGCCTCGACGATCTACCACGCCCTCCCGCCCAGCCGGGCCAAGCAGCTCTTCCGGGTAGTGGATCACGTCGCCATCTACCTGCTCATTGCCGGGTCGTACACTCCCTTTACGTTCGGCGTCCTGCGCGGGGCCTGGGGGTGGACCCTCTCCGGCATCGTCTGGTCGCTGGCGGTGGTTGGCATCCTCCTCAAGACCACGGTCGGATTCCGCTTCCCGCGGCTCTCGACTGTGCTCTACCTGGTCATGGGCTGGGTCGCGGTGGTGGCCTTCCGGCCGCTGGCGGCGGCGATTCCCGGGGCGGGCCTGGCGTGGATCGTGGCGGGGGGGCTGCTCTATACCGGCGGAGTGGTCTTCTATCAGCGGGACTACCGGATGTGGCATCACACCGTGTGGCACCTCTTCGTCCTGGCGGGGAGCACCTGTCACTTCGTGGCGGTGTGGCGGTACGGGGCTTTGTAGGAGCGCTCCGAGTGCAGAGGAGTTCCGAGTTCCGAGTTCCGAGTGGCTGCCGCTCGGAACTCGCCGATTTCTGGGGAAGGGGCTGCCTGAGCGGATTGGATGCAGAGCGGAAACTCGGAACTCGGAACTCTCGAACGACTGCTGCCGTGCAAAGTCCCTACGGCTGCGGATCCACCGCGTCGATCAACGCCTGGGTCTGGGCCACGAAGGCGTCATAGGCCCGGCCCCACAGCCCCGAGAACCGGGACTTCTTGGGGGCGTTCTGAATGGTCTCGAGCAGCGGCCGAAGGAGCGGGTCTTCCCAGTCGCTTGCCTCGAGCCCTTCGAGTACCGAACTGCGGGGAATCATCCCCTGCAGGTAGGCGCGGGCCCGGACAGCGATTTCGTGCCGGCGATACTGACTGACTGGCGTCATGTCTGGTCAATTGATCGGGTGACTGCGACCGGTTTTCGGTCACACATCCAAGCTACGTCAACGGGGAGCACCGGGCAACACAAAGTCTTGCTAGAGCAGTAATCGTCAAAGTCCTGAATCGTCCGCCAGCGGGTGGTCATCCGACCCACCAAACGCTCAGAATTCCCGCCGCTTCATTTCCTTGAAGAACCGCTTGTTGGCCTCGTCCGGATCGGCCGGCTTCTGGGCCAGGGTGCTGTCGTACTGGGCCGCCCGGTCCTGACGCGGCGGCTGGATCTTTCCCGCGGTCTTGCGCAAGAGCTTCGCCATCTTCTGTTCCTCACGCTTCGACATGCTACTCCCCCCAAGGTCGGAATGCAGAGCTGGCCTTTGTCCGGTAAAGCTAAGCCGGTCCGGACCGGGAGTGCAGTGAGCCCCCGGGGTCCTCCTAGCCCGTGCGGGAGTCGCGATCGGCCTCGGCCACCCGCTGGGCGGCGAGGGACCAGTCCACGGCGGGAGCCACTTCCTCGTCGGCCAGAAGCAGACTCTGACGGGCCCGCTCGACCACGACGCCTGCTCCCGGTTCCTCGCCCAGCGCGATTCCGAACTCCAGCTCCGCCTCCCGGCAGAGCCGTTCCTCGTCCGCCATCGACGCGGGGGCTGAGGGGACACCCCGTCCGGCCGCAACCCGGGCATGCACCCCTTCGTGCACGATGGAGGATGCCACCTCCGCGGCGGTGTGGCGCGGGTTGACCAGGAAGGTCAGCTCCACCAGGCAGGCCCGCTGTTCATGGTAGAACGCAGCTCGACAGGGGAATCGTCTCACCCAGACCTCGGCCACGTCCTCGGTCAGCCAGCGGAGCCGCTCGGGGGCGTGTCGTTCGATCAGGGCAAAGGCCTCCGCCAGGCGCCCCAAGGCGTCAGGGGTCCGGATGTCGGGCCGTTGGTTCACCACCCGGACCGGAAACCCATGCACCTCATGACGCTCCTCGGCCGGCGCCGGCGCTCCGGGGCTGCCCGCGAGCCGGGTCGCGAGACGGGACAGAAAGTCCCTCAGCACCTGGGCCGGGCTCCGGAGGCCGCCGGAGAGTCTCTCATCGGGCCTTGGCCCGGGCTGGGACCGGCTCATCCAGCGCCCGTCGGATGTCGGGCTCGAGGTCGGCCGGCGCGACGTTTGGGGCGAACCGCTCCAGCACCTCGCCCGAGCGGCCCACCAGGAACTTGGTGAAATTCCACTTGATCGCGGTGGTGCCCAGCACCCCCGGCTGCGCCTCCTTGATGAGGTGGTACAGCGGGTGCTCACCGGGACCGTTCACCTCGATCTTGGCGAAAACCGGGAAAGTGACGTCGTAGGTCAGGCGGCAGAACTGCTGAATTTCTCCGTCCGACCCCGGCTCCTGGTGCCCGAACTGGTCGCAGGGAAAGCCGGCGACCACCAGCCCCTCCGAGCGGAAACGCCGGTAGAGCGCCTCCAGGCCCTCATACTGAGGGGTGAACCCGCACCGGCTCGCGACGTTGACGATGAGCAGCACCTGGCCGCGATAGGGTGCCAGCGTGGTGGCGGATCCATCGGAGGTGTGAATCGGAATGTCGTAGAGAGTCACCGCGCGCGCCTGAAGAGGTGCCCGGAATATAGCGCCGCGCTCGGGGCGTTCGGTCCTCGGCTCGGTACGAGCCGGCCCCGGCCCTCGACCGCCTGGTCCGGTGAAGAACGCCCCATTACGCGTCCGGGCGGGATGGGCGGCGCGGGTGCGCCGGAATGGTTGCCCGCGTTGTCTCGGAAGGCGCATCACCCGAGTGCAGCGCCCCGCCCGCGTTTTCTCGCTCTGGCGCCTCCCCGCTCCCTGCGCTACCTAATCGAATCATGAGCCCTTCCACCCGGCTGGCGCGGTCGGCGCCCTGTCTCGCCGAAACGCCCCCTTCCCCCACCCCCCGCCACGGAACCGGACCCAGGCTCCTCGACCAGGTCCGTCAGGCGGTTCGGGTACGGCACTACAGCCCCCGGACCGAACGGGCCTACGTCCGCTGGGTCGTGCGATTCGTCCTCCACAACCACAAGCGCCACCCCGCCACCCTCGGCGGCGACGAGGTCAGTCGTTTCCTCACCTGGCTGGCGGAAGAACGCAAAGTCAGCGCCTCCACCCAGACCCAGGCTCTCTCCGCTCTCCTGTTTCTGTACCGCCACGTCCTCCAGCTTGAGTTGCCCTGGATGACCCAGGTCGTTCGGGCTCCATCCCGGGTCCGTTTGCCCGTGGTCCTCACCCGGGAGGAAGTTCGGGCCGTTGTCCGTCGGCTGCAGGGCGCGGAGCGACTCGTCGTCATGCTCCTGTACGGCAGTGGCCTGCGCCTCCTCGAGGCGCTCCGGATGCGCGTCAAGGATGTCGACTTCGACCAGGAGCAGCTCGTGGTACGAGGGGGCAAGGGTGACAAGGACCGCATCACCATGCTCCCCCAGTCGCTCAAGGCGGAGCTCCGCCGCCACATCTCCGAGGTGCGGCTTCTGCATGAGAAAGACCTGGGCCGAGGCGGGGGTCGAGTTGACCTGCCCACCGCGCTGGCCCGAAAGTACCCGGATGGGGATCGTGATTGGCGCTGGCAATGGGTCTTCCCGGCGTCGCGCCTTGGGACCCATACTGACACGGGAGAGCCTCGGCGCCACCACCTCCACGAATCGGCGGTCCAGCGTGCCGTCACCCTCGCGGTCCGCCAGGCCGGGATCGCCAAGCGGGCGACCTGTCACAGCTTCCGCCACTCCTTCGCCACCCACCTGCTGGAGGACGGGTACGACATCCGCACCGTTCAGGAGCTTCTTGGCCATCACGATGTCAGCACCACCATGGTCTATACCCACGTGCTCAACCGGGGTGCCTTCGGGGTGCGGAGCCCCGCCGATCGCGCCTAGCACCGATGGGCCATCGTGGACAGATCACGCCCTTCGTTCCGAGGCCGACACCACCCAGGATCGCACCTGCCGGGGAGGATCGTGGCGGACATCCTGATCGTGTCGGCGGGGTGCCATACTCGTACAGGCCGTACAGGCATCCACAACCATCCCACGGCCGCCACGCTCGGCCGGCGACCCCGCCACCGACCCCGCCACCAACCCAGTGCGAGGAATTCTGCACCCACCATCAGCGCAATCCAGGGATTGGAGATCAGGATATCCATGTGGCAAAGGGGGTGAGCGGATCCAGCCCCGCTCCTCTCAGATGACCCTCACCCCCACTTGCCAAGAGGTGCGAGGTTCGGCGCCTTTGGCGTAGTTGCGGTGCAGCGCTCATCGCCCACCGCCGATGGTCACAACCTCCGTCAGCAGAGCAGCCCCATTCAGCCCCATCAGGATGCCGCTTCGTCATGGGAGACGGGGAACACCGTCCAGCAATGGGATCGCCATCGTCGACCCAGCCCACCCGCCCCGATAAGACCGACACCATCTGTTGCCCCCACGCCTCGCAGGCGAGCAGCAGGGCACCCCGTCCCTGAACCGTGCCGACGTGTCACCCCACCTCCCCGAACGGTCGGGTAGGTACTCGACTCCGGTCCGCCGGGACGCGCGCAACGACGCGGGCGAGCAAGCGCACTCCCTCACCTCAAGTGGGCTTGGAGGAAGATCCGTTGACAGCCGCCTTCGACCGCCTCCTCTGGCACGGGCGCCGGGTCGACGGCCCTTCGCCAGCGACGCGAAGAGGTGTCAGAGTGGCTCACAGACGGAGGACCTGACGGGTCGGTCCGAGGAGCTGGGGGGGTGAGGGAGAGGTGCTGGAGAGGTGCCGGACAGATGCTGGAGGGGTACTGACGAGGTGATGGAGGGTGCTGGAGGCGGTGCCGGTGAAGTGCCGGGGAGGTGCTCGAGGAGTGCTGGAGGGGGATCCGGAAAGGTGCTGGAGGGGTTCCGGTGAGGTGTTGGAGGGGTGCTGGAGGAGTGCTGGAGGAGGATCCGGAGAGGTGCTGGAGGGTGCTGGAGAGGTGCTGGAGGGCTAATGGAGGGAGATCCGGAGAGGTGCTGGAGAGTGCTGAAGAGGTGATGGAGGATGCTGGAGGGGTGCCGGAGAGGTCCTGGAGGGCTAATGGAGGGGATCCGGAGGGGTGCTGGAGGGTGCTGGAGAGGTGATTGAGGGGATCC
>CAZXRC010000061.1:0-9702 GCA_964642475.1 uncultured Gemmatimonadaceae bacterium
AGGAAGACCCGGATGTACTGCTTGTAGCGCTTCTCCTCGAGGCCCTTGAGGAACGGGAAGATGCCGGTGTAGCGCCCATGTTTGCCGTGGAGCACCTCCCGTTGCTCTTTCGGCTTGAGCCGGTGCCAGGGCGTATCGGGATCGATGCCGAGCTTGATGGCGGTGTTGTGGAGCAAGCGCCGTCGGGTCTCGTAGCGGGGCTTGGTCCAGGGGTCGATCGCACCGCCGGCCAGGGAGCGGGTCGGGTCGGGGACGATGAGCGATTCGTCGTACTCGAGCACCGCGCCGAAGCCGTTGCACCCGGCGCAGGCCCCGCGGGGGTTGTTGAAAGAAAAGAGCGCCGGGGTGACGCTGACCGCCGGGGTGTCGCAGCGGGAGCAGGCGGGGCGCTCGGTGAACCGGAGTCGGCCCTCGTCGTGCAGCACCATGGCGATGCCTTCCCCTTCGCCGAAGGCGGACGCCAGGGCTTCGGTGAGCCGGTCGCGGCTCCCGGCGCCGCCCGCCAGGCGGTCCACGATCACCAGGAGCTCGCTGGTGGCGGCGAGATCGACCGCCGGGGGGAGCGCCCCGAGATGGAGGGGCGTTCCGTCCGCCAGGACCCGCACGAAGCCCAGCGCCTGGAGATTGTCCACGATGGCGGCATGATCGTGCCGGGCGGAGGCGGGAAGGGGGAAGGCCACCTGCAGGGGGCCGCCGGTGACGGCCAGGGTATCGTCGCTGGCCGACTGCGGGGTGTCCTTGCGGACCGGCCCGTCGCAGACGCGGCACTGCTGGCGTCCGACCCGGGCCCAGAGGAGCCGGAGGTAGTCGTAGATCTCGGTGGCGGTGCCCACGGTGGAGCGGCTGGAGACGGTCGGGTTGCGTTGCTCGATGGCTACGGCGGGCGCGAGGCCTTCCAGCCGGTCGACCAGCGGCTTGGGCATCCGTTCGAGGAACTGCTTGGCGTAGGTCGACAGCGACTCGATGTAGCGGCGCTGACCCTCGGCGTACAGCGTGTCGAAGGCGAGCGAGCTCTTGCCGGAGCCACTGGGCCCGGTCACCACCACGAGCGATCGGTGGGGCAGCTCGACGGTAACGCCCCGCAGGTTGTGCTGACGGGCATTGACGATCCGAATGGTACGGTCGGCCATTCCCGAACAATAAGCGCCCCCCCTCCGGTCGTCCGCGCCGCGACCGCGCGGACGCTGTCCCGGCTCCGGTCCCCGCGGTTAGATTGCGCCTCGTCATGGCCTCCGTACTGACTCCCCGCCTCCTCCTCCGCGGCTTCTTCGTTTTCGTCGGCATTTCCATCCTGGGCTACACCGGCGTCCTGCTCTACGGGGACAACCTGCCGGCATTCGTCGAGGCGGCGGGTCACATGCACTGGCAGTGGGTGCTGGTGGGGCTGGGGCTGGCATCGATGGACTGGTTCGGGGGCGGACTGCGCAACTGGGTGCTGGTGCGCCACGTCCATCCCGATCCGCCGATCGGGGGAATGATCCTCTCGGGCGGCATGGGGGCCTGGGCCGCGTACCTGACGCCGCTCAATTCCGGCGCCGGGCCGATGATGATCTACGCGATGCGGCGCGCCGGGGTGCCGCTGCCGCTGGCGGTGACGACGACGCTGATGTCGTTCATCGCCACGGTACTCTTCTTCGCCCTGGCGGGGCCGCTCGCTATCGTCTTCGGAGCCGGGAAGTCGCTGGGGCACCACGGCAACGTGCTGGGGCTCACGCTGTACGACCTGTTCATCGGCAGTCTGGGGCTGTTCGTCGGGATCGGCGTGGTGCTGGTGATCGTGATCGTGTTCCCCGGGATCGCCCGGGACGGGCTCCACGCGCTGGCGCTGCGGCTCTCGAAGAAGAGCCGTCGGGTAGCCGACCGCATCGAGGGGCTGACCCGGGGGATCGACGAGGCCCACCACAGCGTGCTGGCCTTCAACAGCCCCAAGGGGTGGCTGGCGCTCTTCTGGGCGACCCTCCTCTCGGGCCCATCGCACGCCAACAAGCTGCTGGCCGGCTACGTCGCGCTTCGGGCGGTGGGGATCCAGGCCCATTTCGTCGACGTGCTGCTGGTCCAGACCCTGATCACCTTCCTGCTCTACTTCGCCCCGACCCCCGGCGCCTCGGGGATCGCGGAGCTGCTCTCGACGGCGGTGATGTCGTCGGTCTACCTCCCGCGGGAGCTGGGGCCGCTCTACACTCTCATCTGGCGCGCGATCCTGTCGTACTTCACGCTCGCCTTCGGCTTCCTGGTCTTCTCCCGCTGGGTGCACGGCCGGTTCAAACAGCAGCGGGGGATCGACGAGGACGACCTGGCCCAGGAAGGCGCCGGGGCGTGAGCGACCCCGGGGCCGAGGCCGAGGAACGGGGTTACGACGCGGCGCTGATGCGGCGCCTGCTCCGTTACGTCACGCCCTATCGGGGCACCGCGCTGCTGGCGCTGCTGTTACTCCTCGCCGCGGCCGGCCTCACACTGGTGGGGCCGACGCTGACCCAGCGGGCGCTCGACCAGGCGATTCCGCGGGGCGACGTCGGGATGCTCCGGACCCTGGCGCTGCTGTTCCTCGGGTCGCTGCTCCTCGAGTTTCTGTGCGACTACGGCCAGGCGTATCTCACGTCCTGGATGGGGCAGCGGGTCATGGCGGATCTCAGGCTGACGGTCTTTTCCCACCTGCAGCGTCTCAGCGTCAGCTACTTCGACAGGCACCCGGTGGGTCGGTTGATGACCCGCGTTACCTCCGACGTGGAGACCCTCAACGAGTTGTTCTCCTCCGGGGTGGTGACTGTCTTCGGCGATCTGTTCACCCTGGCGGCGATCGTGGTGAACATGCTGATCGTGGACTGGCGGCTGGCGCTGGTCGCCTTCGCGGTGATGCCACTGATGCTGCTGGCGGCGGTGACGTTTCGCCGGCGGGTGCGGGATTCGTTCAGCGAGATCCGGGTGAAGGTGGCGCGGCTCAACGCCTTCCTCCAGGAACACCTGACCGGGATGCGGGTGGTGCAGCTCTTCGGGCGGGAAGCGGCGGAGGCCCGGGCCTTCGGGCGGGTGAACGACGAGCACCTGCGGGCGCACCTGCGCTCGATCACGATCTACGCGGTCTTCTTCCCGGTGGTCGAGTTCCTGACCAGCGTGGCGCTGGCGCTACTCCTCTGGAGGGGCGGCGCCCGGGTGCTCGACGGGACGCTGACCGTGGGGGTCCTGGCCGCCTTCATCCAGCTGACCCGGCGCTTCTTTCAGCCGCTGCAGGATCTGTCGGAGAAGTACAACCTGCTGCAAAGCGCGATGGCGTCGTCGGAGCGAATTTTCCGCCTTCTCGACACGGAGCCGACCGTCAAGCCACCCCTCCAGCCGGTGCGGTTGCCGACTCCGGTACGCGGGGAGGTGGTGTTCCAGGACGTGTGGTTCCGATACCGCATGCCGCCGACCGGTGCGCCGCCGGACACCGAGGCGGATGCCGGCTGGGTGCTCAAGGGGGTCTCGTTCCGGGCCCGCCCGGGGGAGACGATCGCCCTGGTAGGCCACACCGGGGCGGGGAAGACGACGATCATCAACCTGCTCCTCCGCTTCTATGACCCGGAGCGGGGCCGGATCACCGTCGATGGAGTCGACATCCGGGAACTGGACCCGGGGGATCTGCGGGGTCTCATCGGGTTCGTGCAGCAGGATCTCTTTCTCTTCGCGGGAGACATCCAGCACAACCTGGTCCTGGATGCCGGGATCGGCGCCGACCGGGCCCGGCAGGCGGCGGCGCGAGTGGGAGCCGATCGCTTCATCCAGCGTCTCCCTGAGGGCTATGGGCATGTCCTGGGCGAACGGGGCCGTTCCCTAAGCGTGGGGGAACGACAGTTGCTGTCGTTCGCCCGGGCCCTGGCACGCGACCCCCGGATCCTGGTCCTGGACGAAGCGACGAGCTCGGTGGACGCGGAGGCGGAGGCCCAGATTCAGACGGCGGTAAGCGAGCTGATGCGGGACCGGACCAGCCTGGTGGTGGCGCACCGCCTGAGCACCATCCTCCATGCGGATGAGATCCTGGTCCTGCACCATGGCGAAATCCGGGAGCGCGGCACCCACCGTACCCTGCTGGGTCAGGGGGGTCTGTACGAGCGACTCCACCGGCTCCAGCTCGGGGGGCAGGAAAGTCCCCGCTCTTTGAGCGCGTAAGCCCGTATCGCTTGCGTGGTTACGAGCCTCCGGGTACGTTTGGCATCCCGGCTTCAACGAGGCGCCCGAGCATGATGGAACTGGAAGTCGCCGGACAGCGTACGCCGATTCCGGCGGGTGAGCTGGTCATAGGCACCGATCCCTCCTGCGGGCTGCGGCTCAGCGGACTTTCGGCGGCCCACGCCGTCGTCATCGGGATCGGCGATGGCTCGGTCGCGGTCCGCCGGGTCAGCGAGAACGATGTCTTCCTCAACGGCGTCAAGCTCGGGGCCGAGCCGGCGCCGGTGCTTCACGGCGACAAGATCCAGGTCGGAACTCACGAGGTCTTCGTGCACGACCCGCGGCGCAGCGGGAGCACCCAGTTCGTGAGCGCCGGCGACGTGGCCCGGATGGTGGCCGCCACCGCCAAGCCGGGCGCGGCGCCGAAGCCGCCGACCGCGGCGACCGGCGGCCGACTGGTCTGCCTCACCGACGGACGGGAGTACACCATCGGATCGACGCCGCTGGTCATCGGTCGCGAGGCGGGGTGCGATATCGTGGTGCCCAACAAGGACGTCTCGCGCCGCCATGCCGAGATCTTCGCCTCTCCGCAGGGTTACGTCCTGGTCGACAGCAGCACCAACGGCACGTTCGTCAACGCCGAACGGGTGGATGCGCAGCGGGTCCTGTCGCGGGCGGACGTGATCCGCATCGGTGACCACGAGTTCCGATTCTACGCCGACCGGATGGTGGAGGTACCGTCGCTGGTGAACGCGCCGCCGCTGGCTCCCGCGCCGGCTGCCCCGGCACCGCCCGCCCCCCCGCCGGTGTTCGCGCCCCCACCGCCGGTTGCCGCCGCCGGCGCGGCCGAACGTCTGTCCCATACCATGCATGGCATGCCGCCGGCCCAACCGCCGGCGCCGGCGCCGGTCGCCCAGCCGGAGCCGCCGGCCGCCCGGGCGCCACAGACCTCGCGGGCCCCGAACACGACGCCGGCCCTGGCCACGTTCCTGGTGCGCAGCGGCCAACTCAAGGGGCAGCGGCTCACGGTACGGGTGCCGGTGGTCAACATCGGACGGGCCGAGTACAACGACCTGGTTCTGCCGGACGACAGCGTGAGCGGGGCCCATGCCAAGCTGCAGCGGCGCGAGGGGATCTGGGTCCTGCTCGACAACGACTCGACCAACGGGACCTGGGTGGATGGCGAGCGGGTGACCGGGGAAACGATGCTCGGCCCGGGGGCGGTGGTCCGTTTCGGCGAGGTCTCCGCCATGTTCGAGCCGACCGACGACCATCTGGGTACTGCCACCGGGTCCGGTACCAAGGTGATGGGAGCGATGAAGCCCTCGGGTCCGGCGCCCCAGGCGGCGCCCCCTCCACCGGTGCCGCAGATTCCGGTTTCGTCGCTGCCGGGCATGCCCTCCCTTCCCGACCCGGTGTATGGTGGCGCGACCCCGTCGGCTGCGCGGCCGGCGATGGAAGCCCCGGGCTTTCACCCCGACCCGAACGTGGCCCGGTCGGCGCGACGACCGGTGGTTATCACCTCACCCGAGAAGCCGGGGATGCCCAAGTGGATCATCCCGCTGATCCTGGTGCTGGTCCTTGGGGTGGTCGCGGTCTTCCTGCTCACCCGGTAACGGCCACTCGTGCGCTTCTCCTGCGCGGCACGCACCGATACCGGGATCGTCCGGTCGGGCAACGAAGACAACTACCTGATGCTGGCCGACCGCGGGGTGTTCGTCGTGGCCGACGGCATGGGCGGGCACGCGGCGGGTGAGGTCGCGAGCGAAATGGCGGTGCGGATCATCTCGCGGGAGCTGGGGACCCTGCGGGGGCTCACCGACGATCAGGCCGGCGAACGGATCCGGCATTCGATCATCGAAGCCAATTCCGCGATTTTCGATCGGACCCTCACCGAGCACGACAAGCGGGGCATGGGCACCACCACCACGGTGCTCATCCTCATGCCGCACCGGTACCTCATCGGCCAGGTGGGCGACAGTCGGGCTTACCTGCTGCGCGAGGGCCGTTTTCTCCAGGTCACCAAGGACCACTCGTACGTCCAGGAGCAGGTCGATCTCGGGCTCCTCACGCCCGAGCAGGCCCGGGTCCATCCCTACAGCAACGTTATCACCCGGTGCATCGGCGCCAACGCCGAAGTGGTGCCCGACATCTATTTCGGGCACCTTCATCCGGGTGACGTGCTGCTGCTCGCGTCCGACGGCCTCACCGGCATGCTCGAGGATGAACAGCTGGCCCAGATACTCTCGGGCGAAGGCGGTCCGCAGCAGTGGGTCGACAAGCTGATCAACGAGGCGAATCGGCGCGGCGGTCTCGACAACATCACCGCGATCATCATCCGGATCGAGCCGGATGTTCCGGCGGAGGTGACCAACCCACTGGGAACTCCGGCCCAGAAGCGGTAGGGTCCCGCGTTCATCACTGAAACAGGCGTGTGACCGACTTCGTAGGCCGCCCCATGAGTCTGGCCAATGTCGCCTCGATCGGCATCGGGTTCGAGACCCTGCGGGCCAACCCGCTGCGAACCGTTCTCTCCACCCTCGGCGTCATTATCGGTGTCGCCTCGCTGGTGGCCATCCTGTCGCTGGGCGACGGGATGGAGCGGCTCGGCCGCGAGGAGATCGAGCGGACCACCGACGTTCAGACGGTCGCCCTTCAGCCCCAACTCACCGAAGAAATCGACGGTCAGGCGGTTCCCCGGAACGACTACCCGGTGTTCACCCAGCGCGACGCGGATGAACTGCGCCGGCTCGCCGACATCGCGGGCGTCTCCATGACGCTGCAGGGCACCTCGGTGGCGGAGGGACCGGGCGGCAACCGACGGCCGGTGACCATCGTCGCCACGCTGGCCGACAACGCCACCTTCCAGCGGCTGGAGTTCGCCGAGGGGCGGTACTTCACCGACGTCGAGGCCGACCGGAATGCGCCGGTGGCGGTCCTGTCCCACCGCCTGGCCAAGGAACTCTCGGAGAACGAAGAGCCGGGCGAGATGCTGGGCCGGCAGATTCGCCTGAATGGCGAGCCGCGGCGGGTCATCGGGATACTGAGTTCTTACCGGCGGGAACGGGCCCGCCTGGCATACGTGCCGCTTCGCGCGGCGCGGAGCCTCCTCCCATCGAGCGGCCGGCCACGGGCGCCGGCCATCTTCCTCAAGGCCCGGAGCCTCGAAGCGGTCCCGGCGCTGCAGGCGGCGGGGGAAGACTGGCTGGCCCGGCGGTTTGGCCGATGGGAGGGGCGGGTGAAGGTGGAGACCAGCGCGGCCCGGCTGGAGCAGGCGCGCCGGGGGATTACGACCTTCAAGCTGTTCCTCGGGGCGATTACCGGCATTTCGCTGGTGGTGGGTGGGATCGGCATCATGAACGTGCTGCTGGCGTCGGTGACGGAACGGACCAGGGAGATCGGGGTGCGCAAGGCGCTGGGCGCCCGCCCGCGCGATGTGCTGGTCCAGTTTCTGGCGGAATCGGTGGCGATTTCGGGGCTGGGAAGCGGGATCGGGGTACTGCTTGGCGTGGCGGCGGCGTTCGGTATTACCGCCGTGGTCCGGGCCCAGACTGAAGCCCAGCTTTTCGCCGCCTTCTCGGGGCAGAGCCTGGCGGTGGTGGTTGCGGCGGCGCTGTTCGTCGGGATCGCGTTCGGGATCTACCCGGCGCTCCGGGCGTCGCGGCTGTCGCCGATCGACGCGATTCGTCACGAGTAGGGCGCGGGGGGCCCCCCCCGAATACAGAAGTTCGGCGTTCGACGCCACCCCGCTGTCATCCAGAAAACGCCTCACCCCGCAAGAACCTCGCAGGGCCCTACCACATGGCGTCGGCAATCGCCGCCAGCGCCTCCTCCTTCTTCCAGGCCCATCGGAGAATCGTCAGTTCGCCCCGGAGCGCCCGCTGCTCCTCCTCCTCGTGCAACGCCATCTCCAGGGCGAGCCGCGCCTCGGGGTGCAGCGAGATCAAGGTCCGGTCGACGTTGTCGAGCGGTGCCCGCACCAGCCGTGAACGGGCGAAGGCCCGCAGGGCGCGGGCAGGCCCCCCGACCGCCTGGATCCAGCCAACGGCTGCCGCGACCATCCTCGGGTTGCCGCCGAGCGGGTTGAGCCTCGGCAGGATGAGCGCGGCGGCCGTCCGGCCATCGCCGCCGGTGAGGAGGGCCCGCGGCTCTCCGGCCGCGGTATGCTCCACCCGGGCACCGGGCGGGGCATCGCCCGGGTGGCACCCGACCCACATGGCCCACTGCTCGGACTCGTCCTCGGCTCGGATCAGCTCGGCGTGCTGGATCTGTTCGGTGGCCAGGGCCAGCCGGCCCCCGCTTTCGAGTGGCACCGCCACGGCCGGCCGGCGACGGTGCTGGTGCATGGCGAAAGCGGCGGCGCCAACCCAGGCCAGGGTGCCCGCCGTGCCGACCGAGGCCGCGATGAGGGTCCCGGCGGCCACGGCTCCGGGCCATGCCAGTGCCCGGACGACCTGACGAGGGCCGCTCAGGAGGCGGCGACGGAGGAGCTGGTCACCGTAGCGCCAGGCCGCAAATTCGGGCAGCACCGGCGAACCGATACGGACCAGGTCCAGCCCGCTGGGGAGCCGAGCCATCCCGATCTCATCGGTGCAGAGCCGCACCCGGCAATCGCGGAAGCGGCGCTCGCATTCCTCGAGGGCTTCCCAGCGATCTTCGGTGGGGGTCAGGTTCCACCGGCCGCAGCTCCGACAGGTGATCCAGAGGCGCCCCTGCCTGGTATCGAAAGCCAGGCGCTGCCCGCGGGGACAGTGCTCGATGTCCTCGTTAGGCTCGAAGGTCGCGTTGCAGAAGAAGCACTCGGTGATCACACCACCATGGTGGGTGCCGGTGCGCGATCCTGCAAGCCCCCGGTCATCCCCGGCTGGTCGGCCCCGGGCGGCCGCGAACGGCAGCCCCGCCGGCGGGGTCAGGCGAGCAGGGTCCGACGCTCGCCGAGTCGGGCTTCCAGCTCGGTCGCGGTGAGGCCGATCAGGTCGCGGGAGCGACCGAGATCCTGGGTCACGGGAGTGGCGGTGAAGATCCGGAGCCGGCGGGCGCTCTGGTAGAGCTCGTCGGCCACGCGCGGGAGACCGAACTGTCCGGCGCGCCCCTGGCCGGTGAGCCGCTCGAATCCACCGTTTCTGATCCGGAGGGGGAGGTCCACCGCGAGCATCGATGGGTTGCTGGGGAAGTCGAGCAACAGCTCGCCGGGCTCGAGGCCGCATTCCCGGGCCAGGCGGTCTTCCACCCGCTCCAGCAGGTCGGCCCGGGTGCGGGTCCACGGTTCGGCCTCGGCGGGGACCTCGCTGGCGGGAAGGTCGAGGGCCCGCTTGAAGAGGCGCCGGCCGTGCACCGCGCGGGCCAGGCCGGTGGGATCGGCCGCGAAGAGCCGTTCGGTCAGGGCATCGTCGGTGGCATCGGCCAGGATCTCGGCCGACAGATTGCGGGTGGCTACCGCCGCGCGCACCGCCCGCTTGAACATGCAGGTGGCGCTCCGCACCGCGTGATGCCAGTAGACGTTCCGGTACATCTGGTACTTGGCGAAGAGCAGCGACTCGAGCGCGCTGATCCCCTTCT
>CAZXRC010000062.1:0-9210 GCA_964642475.1 uncultured Gemmatimonadaceae bacterium
TATCCGCTCGAAGATCAGCACGTTGGCGTCTACCGCAATGCCGACCGAGAGAATCAGACCGGCCAGTCCCGGCAGGGTGAGCACCGCCCCCAGCATCGAAAGCGCGCCCAGGGAGAACAGGATGTAGAAGGCCAGCGCTGCGACCGCGAGCCCGCCGCTCTTCTTGTAAATCCCGAGCATGATCAGAATCACCAGCACGGTGCCCACCAGGCCGGCCACGACCCCGTTCTTGATCGAGTCGGCTCCCAGACTGGCCCCCACCTGCTGCTCTTCCACGATCTTGAGCGGCACCGGCAGCGCGCCGGCCCGCAACGTCAGCGCCAGGTCGCGGGCTTCCTGAAAGGTCTTACCCGAGAGCGTGATCTGGCCCCGCCGCTCGATCCGCTCCTGAATCACCGGCGGCCGGCCCTGAACCTTGTCGTCCAGGATGATGGCCATGTAGTTGCCCACATTGCGGCCGGTGCCTTCACCGAAGTCCCGGGCCCCTTTGCGGTCCAGCTCGAAGGTGACGATCGGCCCGCTGGTCAGCGGATCGATGTCTTCCTTGGCATCCACCAGGCTGGCACCGGTGACGATCGGCCGGTCCTCCACCACGTAGAGCTGCTGATAGGCCTTGTTCCCGACACTCAGATCGGTGGCCGACCAGCGGAACTCGAACCGGCGGGGGAACAGCGCCGCGATATCCGGCAGCCGGAGCAGACTGTCGACCAGCGGCACCGCGCCCTTCTCCACCAGGTACTCACCGGGATACAGCTGGTATCCCGCGGTCGACGAGGTCTGGATCAGACTGGCGAGGACCCCGCCCAGCACCGGCGTGGTGTCCTGGGCCGCCTTGGTGGTGTCCTTCTTGCCGCCCAGGCTGTCCTTCCTGGCGGTGTCGCCCTGGAGCAACTGGGTGACCGCCGAAGGCGCCGCGTTGGTCTCCACACCCTTGGGCGCTTTGACCCCCAGCCGCTGGAGCACCCGGTCCATGGAGGGAATCGCCTTGTCCAGCGCTTCGCCCCGGTCGGTGATCCGGAACTCGAGGAAGGCGCTCTTCTGGACGATGGACTTGGCCCGGGCCGGGTCGCTGATGCCGGCCAGCTCGACCACGATCCGCTGATCGCCCTGCTTCTGGATCAGCGGCTCGGTCACGCCGAACTCGTCGATCCGCTTCCGCAGCACGGTGAGCGCCAGGTCGATGTCCTTGGCCGGGTCGGCCGAGACCCGCTTGGACTGGTCCAGTTCGAGACCCAGGTGCATACCGCCCTGGAGATCGAGCCCGCGCTTGAGCGGCACCTGTTTGACGACGGTGTCCCGCATGACACCATCGGCGCCGCGTTCGCGAAGGGTGGTGTTGCGGGGGATCAGGGCGACTACGGAAACAGCCACCATCGCCACGATGAGGCCGATCCGGGTCTTGAGTGAAGTGACTACCATCTGAGCTCAGGCATGGGACGCGCGATTGTGGTCGATCGTGGGCTCGTGCCGGGCCAGCGCGTCGAGTGCGGCGGCACGATCCCGCTGTAGTTGTGCTGTAAGCTCCCCGACCGAGCCGAACCGCTCGACGTCGCGAAGCCGTTCCACCCATTCCACTCTGACCCACTGGCCGTACAGGTCTTCGTCGATCCCGAAGAGATGCACTTCCAGGGTCCGGCGGGTATCGCCGAAGGTCGGCTTCCCGCCTTGATTGAGCATTCCACCGGCCCGTCCGCCGGCCCACTCCACCCGGGCGGCGTAGACTCCATCGGGCGGCAGCAGTTTGCGGTCGGGGAAATCAGCCACGTTGATCGTGGGAATTCCGATGGTTCGCCCCCGCCCCGCACCCTGCACCACCCGGCCGCTGAGCGTGTAAGGCCGGCCTAACAAGCGAGCCGCAGCTTTGAGATCGCCCCCGGCCACTGCCCGCCGAATCGCCGTGCTGCTCACCGCGTGGCCGGCATGCTCGACGGCCCGGACCACATCCACCGCGAAGCCATCGGTGGCACCCAGTCGCCGCAGCGTCTCCACGTCACCGCTCCGGCCCTTGCCGAAGCCGTGGTCATGGCCGATGACCAGTTCCCTCATCCCGCAGCGACCCACCAGCACTTCCCGGACGAACCGCTCGGGCGAGTACTCCTTGAGCCGCCGGTCGAACTTGAGAAACACCACGTAGTCGAGGTCGGTCAGCGCCAGCACCTCGCGTCGTTCCGGCCCCGAGGTCAGTTCGGGCGGCGCCGCCTGGGGATTCACCACCACCAGCGGATGGGGCTCGAACGTCACCAGCACACTCTTCCGTCCCTGCGCCTTGGCCCGCTGGGCGATCTCCCGCAGCACCGCCATGTGGCCCAGGTGCACTCCGTCGAAGGTGCCGACGGTCACCACCGTTCCCTCGGGATGCTCCGGAAAGAACGGGTTCATCCGGCGGCCTCGAGGACGACCTCGGGCCTGAAGGCCTGGTCGCGCACCTGTCCTACCGCGATCAGGCGATCATTCGGTGCCACCGCCAGACAGGGAGCACCAGACGGACAGACGGACAGACGGACCGGGCTCAGATCGTTGAGTGCCTTGCCGTAACCGAGCGCCGTCGCCTCCTCCTCGCTCACGTCGAGTCTCGCCAGATTCCCCAGCACCTCCAGCGGCGACCTGATCGAACTCGGGCTGATCTCATCGAGTGCAACAGCCGGTTCAACCCGGATCTCGCCGATGGCGTCACGTCGCAGAGCCGTCAGATGCGCTCCAGTACCCAAACGTTCACCCAGATCCCGACCGATCGAGCGCAGGTAGGTTCCGGCGCTCACCTTCGCCCGGAACTTGAGATCGGGATAGCTGTACTCCATCAGCTCGATCGAGTGGACCACGACATCCACTTCCGCCAGCTCAACGTCCTCGCCCCGGCGCGCCTTGGCGTAACTTCGCTCGCCATCGATCTTCTTGGCCGAGTACGCCGGCGGCCGCTGCTTCTGGGGTCCGAGAAAACCCTCTAGGGCCTTCCTGACCTGTGCCTCAGTGACCGTCTTGACCGTCTCGACCGTCTCGACCGTCTCGACCGTCTCCCCTGTCAGGTCATCGGTGCTGGTCCTCACACCCAGCTTCACCGTGGCGACATAGCTCTTTTCGCCAGCCACGAACCGAGCGAGCCGGGTCGCCCTCCCGAGCAGGATCACCAGCAAACCGGTCGCGAAGGGATCCAGCGTCCCGGTATGGCCCACCGCCTTGGTCTTGAGCGCCCGCCGCACCCGGGCCACCGCATCGTGACTGGTCAGCCCGCCGGGTTTGTCGACCAGCAGCGCTCCCAACCCCACCGTGCCGTTCAGTCGGGCTTCTCTCTGAGTTCGGACAGGATCTTCTCGATCCGGGCCGCATGCTCCAGCCCACGGTCCAGCTCGAACCGCAGTTCCGGCACGATCCGGGTCGACAAGGCCTTGCTCACCCTGGAGCGGAGAAAGCCCGCGGCGCTCTCGAGGCCGGTCAGCCCATCGGCCCGACCGGCCTCTTCACCCATCAGGCTCACCCGGATGGTGGCCACGGAAAGGTCTCTGGTGACCTGAACATCGGTCACGGTGACGAACCCGATCCGGGGATCGCGCAGTTCGCCCAGCAAGGCTTCCGCGATCACCTGGCGAATGGTTTCGGCTACCTGCTCCGGTCGCCGCTTGGAACCCTTCATGCCGCCGTCACCGTGGTCCCGATTATTCGCACTCCGTCGGCCGACTCGATCAGGCCATCGGCATCCCGGAGAATCTCTTCCACCACTCGTCGCTCGCTTCCCACCGCGGCGCAGGCGATACCGGCCCGCTGCCAGAGATCCTGATGTTCTACTTCCGCCACCGACACATTCAGCTTCCGCCGCAGATCCGCCTTGAGCGACTGCAGGATCGAGCGCTTGTCCTTGAGCGACTGGCAGCCGAACAACTCCAGGTCCCAGGTCTGAATGGCTGTGTACAAGCGGCTAGCCGGGCAGGCGGTTAGGCGGCTAGTGGATCCGAGACCCGGACGCACCGCGGAGTCACTAACCGCCTGGCCGCGGAGCCGCCGAGCCGCTTCATGCAGCTCCCGAGCCCGACGCCGAACTCGCCAGCGTGCGCTTGACCTCTTCCATCCGGAACGATTCGATCACGTCGCCTACCTTGAGGTCGTTGAAGTTCTCGATCCCGATACCGCACTCCATGCCTTCCTTCACTTCCTTCACGTCATCCTTGAAGCGCTTGAGGCTGGAGAGAGTGCCCTCGTAGATCTGCACTCCGTCGCGCATTACCCGGGCCCGGCCGGTCCGCGCGATGGTACCGCTCTTCACCTGGCAGCCGGCGATGGTGCCCACCTTGCTGACCTTGAAGAGCTGCAGCACCGCAGCTTCTCCCAAGACGGTTTCCTTCGACTCCGGCTTGAGCAGGCCTTCCAGCGCGTTCCGCACATCGTCCACGGCTTCGTAGATGATGCGGTAGGTGCGCACATCCACACCCTCACGCTCGGCCGCCGCCCGGGCGCCTGAATCGGGCCGTACGTGGAAGCCGATGATGATCGCACCCGAGGCCTTGGCCAGCAGGATATCGCTCTCGCTGATCGAACCGACTCCGCGGTGCACGATGTCGACCCGCACTTCGCCGGTGGAGAGCTGACCCAGTGCATCGGCCAGCGCTTCGGCCGGACCGCCCTGGTCTGCCTTGATGATCAGGCGCAGCGCGCCCATCTGACCCTGAGCCAGCGCGCGGGAAAGATCCTCCAGCGAGCCACCCCGGGCGGTCCGCCGGTTCTGGGCCTCGCGCTCCAGCCGCTGCCGCTTCTGGGCGATTTCCCGGGCCTCCACCGCGTCGGCGGTGACCACGAAGTTGTCGCCCGGGGAGGGCGTGCCCTCGAAGCCCAGGATCTGCACTGGGATCGAGGGGCCGGCCTCCTTCACGTTCTTACCGCGCTCGTCGAACAGCGCCCGGATGCGGCCGGAGAACTTGCCGCAGATGAAGTTGTCGCCGACGTGCAGCGTGCCCTTCTGCACCAGGATGGTCGCGATCGGCCCCTTCCCCGGGTCGAGCGTGGCTTCCACCACGGTCCCCGAGGCCTGCCGGTCGGGGTTGGCCTTGAGATCCAGGATCTCGGCCTGCAGCAGGATCTGCTCCAGCAACTGCTCGACGTTGGTGCCCTTCTTGGCCGAGATCGGGGTGGCCAGCACCTGGCCGCCGAACTCTTCCAGCACCACGTTGTGGCTCAGGAGGTCCTGCTTGACCTTCTGCACGTTGGCGGCCGGCAGGTCGATCTTGTTGATCGCCACGATCATCGGGACGCCGGCGTTCTTGGCGTGGCTGATCGCTTCCACCGTCTGCGGCATGACCGCGTCCTCGGCCGACACCACCAGTACCACGATGTCGGTCACCTGCGCGCCGCGGGCCCGCATGGCGGTGAAGGCCTGGTGGCCCGGTGTATCCAGGAAGGTGATTTCCTTGCCGCTCGGCAGCGTCACATGGTACGCGCCGATGTGCTGGGTGATGCCGCCGGCCTCACCCGCGACCACGTTGGCCTTGCGGACGTAGTCGAGCAGCGAGGTCTTGCCGTGGTCGACGTGACCCATGATGGTCACCACCGGAGGCCGCGGCACCAGGTGGCCGACGTCGCTCGCGTCCTCCTGCTCCGCCGTCTCGGTCGTGGCGGCGTATTCCTCTTCCTTCATCGCCTGGAAGCCGAACTCCGAGGCGATCAACTCGATCTGGTCGAAGTCGAGCCGCTGGTTCACCGTCACCATCAGGCCCAGCTCCTTGAAGGCAAGCTGGACGATCTGGGTGGCCGGCACCTTCATGAGGTCGGCCAGCTCGGAGACCGAGATGAACTCGTTGACCCGGATGCGGGTCTTCTCCGCCTCGCGCTCTTCCTTGGCCCGGGCCAGGGCCTCCTGGTAGCCGCTCGAGTCGCGGCGGACCCCCTTCTTGACGGTCCCGCGGTGCATGCCCGCGAGGGTCTTCTCGATGTTTGCCAGCACCGCTTCCTGATCCACCGAGGAGCGGCGCGGCTTCTTCCCTTTCTTGCGTCCGCCCCCCTTCTCGGCGTCGGGTCCGAAGACCTTGGGCCGCTCTCCGGTTGCCGGACCGATCGCGCCGCCAGGACGGCCACCCTGGCTGGGACGGCCGGGGCCGCCGGGACGCTGGGTACCGGAGGGGCGCTGGGTGCCGGAGGGGCGCTGGCCCTGCCCGCCGCCGGGGCTGCTGGAGCTGAAGACCGGCGTGGGACGATTGAAGCGGGGCACGCCCGAGCCACCCCCGGGAGGGGCGGCCGGCCGGGGAATGCGGGTCGGAATCCGGGGCGGCGGGCCCGAGGTACCGGACGGTGTCGACGGACCGGTCGACACCGGGACCGACGGCCGAGGCGGAAAGAGCGACTCGCCTTCGGGGCGGGCCGGCGGCACCGGCCGCTCCCTGGGAGCAGCCGGGACCACCACCGGCTCCTCGGTGGTCTCCGCGGGGAGCGGCGGCAGATCCTTGAACAGGGCGCGGGCCCGCTCCTCGATGGACGACGGGAGCATCGGCTCGTCCTTCTTCTCCACCGGCTTCGTCAGCCCCAGCGCTTCCTCGCGGAGCGCCTCAGCCACCCGTTCGGCCTCGGCCACCGCCTCGGCCTGGGCCACTTCGGCGGCGGTCCGACGGCGCTTGGCCGGCTTGCCGGCTTCGCTGACCGGCTCGGGCTCGGCCGCGGCAACCTTGGTCGTCCTGGTCGCGGCCTTCTTCTTCCCCTTCTTGGCCGGCTCCTCGGAGGCCTGCGCCGCTTTGCGCTTTTCGCGCTCCCAGCGCACCCGGATGGCGGACACCTGACCATCCTCGAGCGGAGACATGTGGCTCCGGACGAAGATGTTCATGTCCTTGAGCATGTTCATGAGCTGCTCGGCGGGAACGCCGAACTCGGCAGCCAGGTCGTGCACGCGAGTCTTGACCACTCAGGCCTCCATGTGAGCACCGCCGGACCCCGCATCCACGAGGCCACGCGCCAGCGCCCGATCCAACACACCGACGACCATGACGGCCGGTCGTCCGAGCCGGCTCCCGATCGTCTCGGCCGAGGGTCCGCCCACGAGCGGGATACCCCGGCCGGCCGCCAGCCGTACCACCTTCTCCCTAGCGCGGGGACTCACGTCCTCCGCCACCACCACACAGGCGAAGCGGCCCGCCTGCAGCCCGGTCCGCACCTGGTCCACCCCCACGGTTACCTGGCCCGACCGGAACCCCAGGCCGAGGAGCCGGAGAACCGCCTCAGCTCGCGGCGGTCCCGTCCTCGCCTCCGTCCTCGGTGGTCAGTTCGGCCAGGAACACCATGAACTGCTCGGCCCGCTCCGGGGTCATCCCGGGGATCTTCTCGATGTCCTCCCGCTCCAGGTCGATCACGTCGGCCAGGGTGGCGTACCCCGCGGCATTGAGGATCGCGAGCAGCTCGGGAGACAGCCCCTGCAGCTCGGTGAGCGGCACCTGCATTCCGGCCTCGTCCTCCGGCGGCAGCGGCGCGAAGAGCGGCCCTTCGCCGCCCCGCTCCAGCCACTCGCGGCTGGAGTAGAGGTCGATCTTCCAGCCGGTCAGCTCCGAGGCGAGCCGGACGTTCTGTCCGTTGCGCCCGATCGCAAGCGACAGCTGGTCCTCATCCACCACCGCCTGGATGGTCTTGCTGGCCGGGTCGGAGAACACCTTGGCGACCCGCGCCGGGGCCAGCGCCAGCCGGGCGAAGCGTTCGGGATCGGGCGACCAGGGCACGATGTCGATGCGCTCGCCGCCCAGCTCGTTGACCACCGCCTGGACCCGCGACCCCTTGAGCCCCACACAGGCCCCCACCGGATCGATGGCGTCATCCCGCGAGATCACGGCGATCTTGGTGCGGCTGCCGACCTCCCGGGCCCAGGCCCGGATCTCGACGATGGCCTGCTGGATTTCCGGAACTTCCAGTTTGAACAACGCCTTCACGAAGAGCGGATCGGCCCGGGAGAGAATCAGCCGGGGACCCTTGGGAGTCTCCTCCAGCCGCTTGAGCACCGCCCGGATGGTGTCGCCCTGATGGAACTTTTCCCGGTGATTCTGTTCCCGGTACGGAATGATGGCTTCCGCCTCGCGGAACTTGTTGAGCATGATCACCAGCTTACCCCGCTCGATCTGCTGCACTTCCCCGGAAAGCAGTTCGCCAACCTTGGAGGCGAACTCGTCGCGAATCCGGGTCCGCTCGCCTTCCCGCACCCGCTGGATGATCCGCTGCTTGGCCGCCTGCACCGCCAGCCGCCCGAACTCGGCGAAGGGCACATCCTCTTCCAGCATGTCGCCCAGCGCGAAGTCGGGATCCTCGTAGCGGGCTTCCTCCAGGGAAATCTGGGAGCTGTTGTCTTCCACCAGCTCCACTACCTGCCGCAGCCGCACGATGCGAATGGTCCCCTTGAGCTCGTCGAATTCCAGCTCGAAGCGGACATTGGGACCGTAACGCCGCGCCAGCGCGGCATGGATCCCGTCGCGCAACAGGTCGATCAGCTCGCTCCGGTCCAATTGCTTGGTACTGGTCAGCTCACGGATCGCGGTCAATACCTCTGGGGAACCTGACATCCCTCGTCTCCCTGCTTATGGCTCGGGGCGGCTCTCGGCCGCCGGCTTTTCCTGTAACAGCGCTTCCTTTATGTCCGCCAGCGCAACAACCGGCTCGGTACCATCCGGCAGCCGCAGTCGCACGTGATGCTCGTCGGGGAGATCCAGAATCACGGCCAGCGGATGTCCTTTGAGCGATCGGGCCGTGACCCGGACCACTCGACCCGCGTACCTGCGCCAATGCTCCGGAAATCGGACGGGACGTTCAATGCCAGGCGAGGATACCTGCAACGTGTAACGATCACCCACGCCTCCCGGTCCCTCGAGCATCCGCTCGAGTTCCCGGCTGGTCCGGGTGCAATCTTCGGCAGTGATGCCGTGCCCGGGCCGACTATCCGGGCGGTCAATGCGGACCTGAATGGCTGGGCGCTGCGGCGGGCCCGACATCCTGAACTCGACCAACTCGAATCCAAGACCGGCAACGATGCGGCGGACTGCCTCCAGCAGCGGCTCGGCGACCATGGTTTCTGGCAGACCGGAAATAAAAAAGTGGGGGAACTCCCCCACCTCAACTGCCGCTGCGCTCCCGGAACAGCGCTAATAACCTAATGGGGGAGACCCGGGAGTCAACTCTGAGGCCGGGAATGTACTCGGGGTTAGACAGTGGGCTAGTGGGCACCGGGCTAGTGGGCTAGTGGGCTAGTGGGCTAGTGGGCTAGTG
>CAZXRC010000063.1:0-9167 GCA_964642475.1 uncultured Gemmatimonadaceae bacterium
ATCTCGTCGCTGGTGGTGCTGTCGAGGTTGCCGGTCGGTTCGTCGGCCAGAAGCAGCGAAGGTTCGTTCACCAGCGCCCGCGCGATGGCTACCCGCTGGCGCTGACCGCCGGAAAGCTCGTTGGGGCGGTGATGCATCCGGTGCTCCAGCCCGACCCGGGTGAGGGCCCGTTCGGCCCGGGCCTTCCGCTCCCGGGAGGACACGCCGGCGTACACCAGCGGCAGCTCCACGTTGTGCAGCGCGCTGGCCCGGGGCAGGAGGTTGAAGGTCTGGAACACGAACCCGATCTCCTTGTTCCGCACCCGCGCCAGGGCGTCGTCACTCAACCGGGAGACCTCCTGACCGTTGAGCCAGTAGCTCCCCGCGGTGGGGGTGTCGAGGCAGCCGATCAGGTTCATGAGGGTCGACTTGCCCGAGCCGGAGGGCCCCATGATCGCGACGTATTCGTTGCGGTGAATCGTGAGCGAGAGCCCCCGCAGGGCCTGTACCAGCTCGGTGCCCATCTGGTACTCGCGTGCCAGCGACTCGACCTGGATGACGCGGTCGCTCATGACTTCTTCCCCTTGCCGGTATCGGGCTGGGACGCCTTGACCCGGGTGCTGTCCTTGAGGTCGCGGATGGCCTGGTAGGTCCCCGCGACGATGGTCTCGCCCGTCTTAACCCCCTCCAGCACCTCGAAGTACTCGTCCCCCGCGATGCCCACCTTGACCGGGCGGAAGTTGGCGATCCCGTTGGTCACCACGAACACCCCCTCCCGCTCCTTCTTCTTGCCGGTCGAATCCGCCTTGGCCGGGGCCGACTCGTTGGGCACCGCCTGATGCTCCCGGACGGTGAGCGCGATGATCGGGACACTCAGCACGCCCTTGCGCACGTCGGTGACCATCCGGGCGGTGCAGGACAGGTCGGGCCGGATGTCCTTCGGCGGGTTGATCAGTGTCACCTCGACGTCGAAGTCGACCGCCCGATCGTTGCTGCCGGAGGCGGTGGAGGTGGCGGTGAGCTGGGCGCTGTTGCTGATCTTGGTCACCCGGCCCACGAAGGTGGTGTCGGGGAAGGCGTCGATCGAGACCTCGACTGAGTCGCCGTCGGAGAGCCGCACCACGTCGGTCTCGTCGACCTGGACCTTGGCCAGGATCCGCGACATGTCGGCGATGGTCATGAGCAGGCCCACGTCGCGGCTGAAGGTGCCCGGCACCGCGACTTCGCCTTCTTCCACGGCGAGCCGGGTCACCCGCCCGCTGATCGGGGCCAGGATCCGGGTCTTGCTGAGGTTGTCGCGCGCCTCCTGCAACCCGGCCCGGGCCTGGTCCACCGTGGCCTGGCTGGCCTTGGTATTGGCGACGGCCACGTCGTGCGCGGTCTGCGCCTGTTCGACCGACTCGGTCGTGATCAGGGTGGGGCTCGACTTCTGGAGCTCGTTCGAGCGATCCAGGGCCCGCTTGGCCTGGTCCTGGTTGGCCCGGGCCCGGATCAGGTCGCTCTGGGAGGACGAGAGCAGGGCCTCGGCCCGGCTCACCGCCGCCTGGTACACCGCCGCGTCGATCTGGAGGAGGAAGTCGCCCTTGCGGACCATGTCGCCTTCCTTAACCCCGATCCGGGTGATGCGTCCCTGGATGTCGGAGAGGATGTCGACCTTGGTGTCGGGCTCGATCTTGCCGCTGGCCGTCACGACGGCGACCAGGTCGCGGGCGCCGACGGGCTCCATCCGGACCTCGACGGCCTTGTTCTTCCCCTTGGCCGCACCGAGGGCGACGATGGCGCCCACCGCGACGACCAGCAGGCCGGCGAACAACCCGAGCTTCATACGACGCGACATGGTCTCTTCCTCTTCTTATTGACGGAGCGGTCGTCCCACCGCCGCTTCGAGGGCGGCAAGGGACTTGTGGTAATCGAAGATCGCGGTCACATAGTCCCCTTCGGCGCGCTGCACCGAATTCTGCGCATCCGACACTTCCAGGGCGGTGCCGCTGCCCAGCCGGTAACGGTCCTGCGCCAGCCGCAGCTGGTCCCGGGCGGCGTCGCGGCTTGCGGCCTGGACCGCGATGGCCTTGAACGCGGTCTGCAGCGCCAGGAACCGGCTCTGGACGTCGGTCCGGACCTGGATCGCCTGGGCCCGGACGCTCTCTTCCGCGTC
This sequence comes from uncultured Gemmatimonadaceae bacterium, assembly GCA_964642475.1. Lineage (GTDB taxonomy): Bacteria > Gemmatimonadota > Gemmatimonadetes > Gemmatimonadales > GWC2-71-9 > JADJOM01. Next base: position 2,135 of record CAZXRC010000063.1, read on the forward strand.
CAGTTCCAGCTCCCGGGCCTGCGCCACCCGCAGAGACCGGCCGAATCCTGTGAAAATCGGGAGGGAGATGGTGAGACTGGCGCTGAACGGCTGCCGGTCGAAATCGAACGGGAAGACGCTGTTCGCGCTGAGAATGCTGCGACGCGCCTGGGGCGTAAGGGCGGTGCCGGTGGCATTGAGACCGGCGCCCTGGAAGCAGCTCGCGGCTCCCTGAACCGAGCGACCCGGCAGCAGCGCCTGGAGCGAGTCCTGGAAGATGCAGTTCTGGGCCTGCGCGATCGCGCCGATCTGCGACTGCCGGATCAGCAGCCCATCATCGGTGGCCTGCTGGGTGAAGCCACCCCAGCCGGCTCGGGCCGAGATGCTCGGCAGGAAGGCGGTCTTGGCCGAGGTGACCCCCACCGAGGCCGCCTTCCGGCGATCCTCGAGCGCGAGCAGGGCGGGGTTCTGGTCTCTCGCGGTCTGGAGCAGTTGGTCCAGGTCGTACCGCGGCTCCGCCACCGGGAAGGAGTCGCTCAGAGCGATCTGGGTGATCTCGATGGGCGGCTCGACTCCGATGCGCCGGAACAGCTCCAGCTTGGCTTCGCTCTCCGTCTGGAGGTTGCGGAGCAGGGCGACGTCCGACTGGGCCTTCTGCACTTCGGCCTGACGGACCTCGATCAGGGTGCCCTGGCCGACCCGGTACTTGGCGTTGGCCAGGTCGAGGAAATTCTGATTCCGCTCGACCTGCTGCTGGGCCACCGCCACCTGCGCCGAAGCCTGGAGCGACGTGAGGTACTGCGTGGTGACGTTGAACCTGAGGGTGCTCTCTTCGCTGGTGATTTCCGACTCGGTGGCGCGCTGATTGGCCTTGGCTTCCTTGGGCGCCACCAGGCGGGCTCCATCAAACTGCCAGCTCAGGCCCGCATTCCAACTCGAGCCGATGATCGCCGAGGTCTGTTGGGTGAAGCCCTGACCGAAATTGGCCCGGCCAGCCCCGGTGTAGTCCATCCCTCCACTCACGGAGGCACTGGGGAGGAGCTGGCCATAGGCGTTGCGGACGTTCCACCGCGCCGTCCCGGCGTTGTTCAGCCGCGACCGGTATTGCGGGTTGTTGTTGCGGGCCTGCTGGAGCGCTTCACTCAGGCTGAGCGTGGCAGCGGTCGGCGGCGAGGCCTGGGTCACGCTCTGGGCCAGCGATTGCGCCGGCAGGGCCAACATTGACAGGAGCAGCCAGCAGCGTCGCATTCGAACGAATCCTGTTGTGAATGAGTGAATTCGGCTGCCCCGCTTACGCGGGGAGCCTCCGGGGAGTTTCAGGATGGGACGACCGCTACTCCGGCTTGCGGACCGCCTCCAAACCCAAGGACGGCAAATGGATGCGCAGGAGCTGCCCGCGGTTGCCAAGCTCCATTTCGCCGGCGAGGCCGTTGCCGAAGCGCACCAGGAGGCCCTGGGCCGTGACCGAGCGCTCTACGGTGAGACCCACCCGGCGGTTCCCCTGGGGGTACAGGGCGGCGGCGGGGCCGCCCTGGCTGTCGAGCCAGACCAATTGATAGAGCAGGCTGAAGACGCTGTCCGCGAACAGGGCGGTGCGGGGGCTGCCGGGCAACTCGCTCGCCTGCTCCTCACCCTTCTCGACCCGGCGGACGGTAATGCGATTGCGCTTGAGAACAGTGTAGAGCTGGCCGCCGTGAAGTCCGCCGTGCCAGTCGAGCTGGAACGCCGCGTCGGCGCCGCGGGTCCGCTCGAGAGTACTGGCGAACTCGGCGGCCCGCGCTCCATAGATGGTGCGCGCCGTAATCCGGAGGGAGCCGCTGTCGGCCACGATCCGGAAGCTCTCGCTCCCAACCTCGCGGACCCCCGACCGGATGAGCAGGGTCCCCTGGTCGAGAAGCTGTGCTGCCAGGCAGGTGGGGCCGAGCCCGAGCAGGAGGGCGCCCACCCCAGCGCGCATCCCCGGAAGGCGACGTTTCATGGCACAGAAGAATAACTCGGGGGTAACTTGGGGGCGATGCCGAACCTCTCCTCATGGCGTGCCTGGAGGACCGTCTGGTTAGCGCTCGCGGCGCTCCTCGCCGCCGCCGAGTGGCTCCGTGCCCCGGCCTGGACCTGGGTGGGGGTGACGCTTGGGGCCGCGGCGGCCACCCTGGTGCTCGAGGCGCTCGCCGCTCCGACGGGCGCCACCCGGTCGCTCCTGGCCCGCTGGCTCCCCGGGGTTGCCACCCTGGTCCTCTGCCTAACGATGGCGACCGCCCAGCGACGCATCGTGCCGGTGGGGACCGACTGGCCGGCGGAGCGGGAACGGCGGGTGAACGCGGCCTTTCAACGGCTCAGCGGGGAGCTGCGGGCGGCGGTGACCCGGGCGGATCAGTTGTCCGCGGCGGCGATTCCGCTGGCGAAGGGAGACCGCGAGGCGGCGTTCGCCGAGTTGGGCAGGGTGCTGCCGCGTGACCAGGCCGAGATGGCGGTGGTGATCCTGGAATCCACCGGTGTGCCCTGGGCCTGGGCGGGCCGCCACCGGCTGCCGCCGGAGGCGGAAGGCGATTCGATCTCCACCCGCTTCACCCGGTTCTACGCGGTGCTGGAGAGCCGACGGCACCTGGATCAGGGTCGCGTCGCCGTGGCGACGGTCCTGGTCTGGGCCGACTCGGCGGTGCCGCGGGCCGATCGGAGTCTGGCGGCGCGTTTCGCAAGCAGCGCCGGGGTCCAGCTCAGGGTCTTCGCGCCGCAGAGCGTCCCGCGCTCGGCCGATGTCTTCGACTACCTGATCCCCAGCCCACTCGGCGACCGCCTCCTCTTCAGCGTGCAGCCCTTGCCCCCGGACCAGGAGGTCGCGGAGCGGGCGGTGGCCCGTGAGGTGGAGGTCTGGGTCGGGCTCGCGATGCTCGGCCTGGTGCTGGCCCTGGTCGGGGCGGCCGGATCTCCTTGGCCGCGCTGGCTGATGCTGTTGGGCCTCCTCTGGTCCGCAACCCGGGCTCCCCTGGGGCCCGCGTTAGGTTTCGAAGATCTTTTCTCGCCCGCCAATTTCCGGCGGGGGATTCTCGGGCCGCTCTCGGCCACACCGGGTCATCTGCTGCTCATCAGCTCCCTGGTGCTGATGTTCGCCGCCTGGTTGCGGGGCCGGGACCTGGGGCATCGGCGGATCCGGATCGCGGTTGGGTCGCTGCTCCTTCTAGGGGCGCCGTATCTGGTCAGCGAGCTGGGGCGGGGGATCATCCCCCCGCTCAACGGCGTGTCTTCGCACCTCTGGATCACCTGGCAGGTCACCCTGGCCGTCGCAACCAGTGCCCTGATCCTCCTGGCCGCGGCGCTCTTCCGCGGCCGTGACGAACCGGGCGCGGGCGTAGCGTGGGTCGCGCTGGGGTCCGCCATCGCCCTCGCGGCGGCCATCGTGGGGCTGGAGATCTGGATGCCCCGGGTCGGGTGGCCGGAGTGGTACACTTTCCTCTGGACCCCGGCGTTGTTCCTGGCCGCGCGCCCCGCGCCGCGCTGGGCCCTGGTCGCTGGAACCGCCATGGTGGCGGGGAGCGCGGCGGCCCTGGTGACCTGGGGAGCCGAGCTCAGCGGTCGGATCGGCGTGGCGCAGGCCGACCTGGCTCGACTGGGGGATGTCGAAGACCCGCTGGCCGAACCGTACCTGGAGCGCTTTGCCGATCAGATCTCGGCTGGCCCCGAGCCGATCACCCCGGCGGGGCTCTTCGTGGCGTGGCGGAGTTCGTACCTGGCGGGGCAGGAATTCCCGGTCCGTCTGGCGCTCTGGGAGCGCTCGGGACTGCGCCGAGCGGACCTGTCGCTCGATTCGCTCGACCTGCCGGCGCCGCTGCTGGCCGCGCTGGTGCGTTCCTTCGATACCACCGGCACCCGGTCGGTGATCCGCCTCCTGCGAGTTCCGGGGCGCTATTACATCCTGCTACAGCGCCTGCCCAGCGGCCGGATTCTCACCGCGGCTGTGGGGCCCCGCAGCCGGGCGCTGGCTCCGGCCCGGGTCGCGAGACTGCTGCGTGCTCCCGCCGAAGGTCCGCCGTTATACGAGGTCTCGCTGTCGCCGCCATTCACCCGCGGGCTGGTCGAGGATCCGGCGCCCCGATGGGTGCGGGAGGCAGGGCAGATCCGCTTCGAGCGCCTGGTGGATTTCCCCGATGGGGCCCGTCACCTGCATGCGACCCTCGCCATCCGGCCGATTCCGTTACTGCTGGTGCGGGGGGCGCTGCTGTTGGCGCTCGATGCCGCGTTGCTGACGGTCCTCTTCGGGTTGGCGACGCTGCGACTCGGCGGGGTGCGGGGGGTCCGGCTCGCGCGGGTGATGCGCTCCTTCCAGGTGCGACTGGCCCTCACCCTGGCCCTGTTCTTCGTGTTACCCGCGGCGGGGTTCACGGCCTGGGGCCTGGGGCGGCTGGGCGACGAAGCCGACCGGACCCGGGATCTCCTCATCACCTCGGTGCTCCGGGACGCGGTGCTCACGGCCGGCGGGCTGCTCCAGGAGCCGGGTGAGGTGCTCACCGAGGGGGTGAGTGACCTGTCCAACCGGCTCGATGCCGACCTGGTGCTGTACAGCGGAGGACGGCTGGTGGCGGCGAGCGCGCCGATTCTCGAGGATCTGTCGCTGGTCGAGCCGCTGCTGGACGCCCGGGTCTTTCAGCGCCTGACGACCGGCGACGAACTGGAGCTCACCCGGCAGGCCACGACGTACGTCGCGCCGGTGCGGGTGGGGTATCGGGTGGCCCAGGCGGGGCCGCCGGGGGGCATCGGCATTCTCGCCACGCCGCAGCTGGCCAGCGACTGGCGCCGGACCCAGGATCAGCGTGACCTGGCCTTCGGTCTGGTGCTCGCGACGCTCGGTGGCCTGGGCGCAGCACTCCTCGCTGCCCAGCTGGTCGCCCGGGCACTCTCCCGCCCTGTGACCGATCTGCAACGACTGGCCGCCGCGGTGGGACAGGGAGCGCCGTTGCCGGTGGTGGCGCCGCCCGCCACCGAGTTCGAGCGGGTGTTCCGGGCCTTCGAGCATATGGTCACCGACATCCGCGCCAGCCAGGCGGCGCTGGAAGAAGCGCGCCGGCGGACCGCAGCCGTACTCGCCAATGTGGCGACCGGGGTGGTGGCGCTCGACCGCGACGAGCGCGTGCTGCTGGCGAATCCGCGGGCCCGGCAGCTCCTCGGCTCCTCCCTCGAGGAGGGGGTAAGCCTGGGACGACTCCTGCCGGCGGCATGGGCCCCGCTGGTGCATGGAGTGCAGGCGTTTCTGGGGAGTCCCGCGGGAGACGGAGCCGCGGAGGTCGAGGTCGAGGCGAGGTTGTACCGCCTGCAGCTGGCGCGGCTGGGTGAGTCGGGCGGGGCGGTGCTCGCCGTAGATGACCTCACCGATGTGAGTCAGGCGGCGCGGGTCCTGGCCTGGGGCGAGATGGCGCGGCAGGTGGCCCACGAAATCAAGAACCCGCTCACACCGATCCGGCTCGGGATGCAGCATCTGCGGCGGGTGCGGCGGGACCGGCCCGACCAGTTCGACCAGATCCTGGAGGAGACCTCCGGCCGGATTCTCTCGGAGATCGACCGGCTGGATACGATTGCCCGAGCGTTCAGTCGATTTGGCCTCCCCGGGAGCGAGCAGGCGCCGCTTGAGTCGGTGGATCTTGCCGCGGTCGCGCGCGAGGTGGCGGGGCTCTATCGTCTCGCGGCGGACGGAGTGGCGCTCGAGGTTCAGGGACCGGAGTCGGCCCGGGTGCCGGCGCGCAAGGATGAGGTGAAGGAGGTGTTGGGGAACCTGCTCGAGAATGCCCGGAATGCCGGTGCCCGGAAGATCGTGATGCGGATCGGCCCGCGCCGGTTGGAGCTCCTCGACGACGGCCATGGCATTCCGTCGGACCTCCTCCCGCGGATCTTCGAGCCGCGCTTCTCCACTACCACCAGCGGCTCCGGGCTCGGTCTGCCCATCGTGCGGCGACTGGTGGAAGGCTGGGGTGCCCGGGTGGAGGTGAAGAGCGAGGCCGGCGATGGAACTGCCGTCACAGTGCATTGGCCGGACTAGCTGTTGCTTTGTCCGGAGTTTGGGTTCATCGTAGTCTGAACGAAGGGGAACCGAATCCCCTAAGGACCGCATTTCCAGCAAGTCCACGGATGGCAGCTGGCATCAGGCCCGAGACCTGCATTACCCCTGGTCAGCACGGCCAACGATCGGTTGAGCTGTCTCAAGGACTTTTTCCATGAATCCAGAGCCCATCCCCCAGGACCTGATCGCCGTCCACGACCTGCTGCGGGAAACCCTTGCCGTTGCGAGGGATAACGGCGGTCCGTTTCAGTACGGGGTGGCGATTTTCCCGCGCACTGGCCGGTTCGGGGCGCCGGTTTTCGGGATAGCTACCAGTGGCGGAGAGTCCACAGTCCTGACTTACCGAATGCTACAATCGCTGGTGGAGCTGCCGGTGTATCTCTCGGGCCGGGTTCCGGCCACCATTCGTGAAGGACTGAGCTACGGTCCGCCTCGGGTGATCCCGGTGGCGTTGCTGGATCAGCCGGTGCTCCGCATAGGCTTCACCTGCTGCATCGGATCGAGCCGGGACGACCTGGATCGCACCCAGCCGCTCGAGACCAGCGTGTTCGCGGGAGACCTCACCGCACCGATCATCCTGATCCTGGATACCCGGCCCGACGGCTGGCCCAACTAGGGTCACCGCCGCACCGGGACAGGGCAACGCCGGACCGAAAGGTCCGGCGTTGCTGCGTTCTGGGGCTCCATCGTCGCGGGTCTCGGTTATGGCGTTGGGCCACCGCCGCCCCACTCTGGGGTCATTCCTGGAGTGGCCCCCGATGCCCGCACACCTCGTGTCTGCCGCGCTGTTTGGCATCGATGCCTTCCTGGTCGAGGTCGAGGCCGATCTCGCCAACGGCTTGCCGGGGTTCTCCACGGTGGGGTTGCCCCAGGGCGCGGTCAAAGAGGGACGCGAACGGGTTCACGCCGCGATTACCAACGCCGGCTTCGAGTCGCCACTCAAACGCATCACGATCAACCTGGCCCCGGCGGACATCAAGAAGGACGGTTCCGGGTTCGACCTGCCCA
>CAZXRC010000064.1:0-9025 GCA_964642475.1 uncultured Gemmatimonadaceae bacterium
GTTGAACTCCTTGAAGTGATCGAGGTCGGCGTAACAGACCGCGAACTCTCCCCCGACCTCCAGATTCCGGCGAATCGCCCGTTCGATTTCGGTGGTACCGGGTAGCCGGGTCGACGGATGCACCGAGACATCCCGCTCGGTTCGGGTCTGGATGGCATCGATCCGGGCCCGCTGCTCCGCCGGCGAGAAGATCCCGCTCACCACCTCGTCCGCCCCGGCGGCGAACCAGCTCTCCACTTCGGCGGGGTCATGCCGGGTCGACAGGATCACCGCCGGCACGATGGCCGTGAAGGGATCCCGCTTCAGAGTTCGTACCAGCTCCACACCCGCCGCTCCGGTCCCATCGAAGTCCACAAACAGGAACGCCGGGAAGCCGCGCAGCACGATCGAGTGGACCTCCTCGGCATCGGGCAGCACCAGCAGCGGGAACTCGAGAGCCTCCGCCCAATGCCGCACCAGATCGGGCACCGGGCGTCCCGGCGGCGCGTGATAGAGGACTGTCGGGCGGGTGCGCAGCCTAGGGCTCCGATCCGATGCGTAAGAGGTTCAGATGAAGCAACTTAGGTCGTCCCCAAGTCGCTGTCAATTCGGGACCGGATCCGCCGCCCGCCTCAGATGAAGAAAACCGCGATGGCGACCATGGCATACAGCGCCAGCAGCTGCACCCCTTCGAACCAATGGGACTCCCCGTCCAGGGTCACAATGGCCGCCAGCAGCGTGGACAGCCCCACCGCCACGACCTCGATCGGGCTGAAGACCAGGTTCATGTAGGTGCCGTTGGCGCTGGGCCCCATGAGGGCGCCAATGAACACGAGGAGCGGCGCCACCAGGAGGGCGACCTGGGCGCTCGACCCCATGGCGATCTGGAGCGCCAGATCGACCTTACCCTTCCGGGCCACCACCACCGCGGTGGCGTGCTCCGCGGCATTACCGATGATGGGAATGATGATGAGACCGAGGAAGGTCTCCGAGATCCAGCTGTTGTTGGCGGTGAGCCCCTCCACCGCGTGCACCAGGATCTCCGATTCGACCGCCACGCCCACGGTCGCCAGGGCCAGGATCCCGATCGACGCCGGAATGGACCAGATCGGCCCCTCGGTGGGATGCGCCTCCGCGGCGAGTACCGGTTTGTGCGTCTTGAGCGAGAACAGCAGCGAGGCCACGTAGGTCAGTGCCAGTACCACGGCTACCGCCTCGGAGAGATGCAGCTCGACGAGGGTAGCGTTCTCCCCGGCGTGGATCCCATGAAAGAGCGCCGGGAAGATGAGCCCGGTGACCGCCAGCGCCATCATGCCGGCGCTCATGCCCGCGGTGGTCCGACTGAACCGGACGATGGGTTTGTCGAGACCCGCAGCCACCAGGGACAGACCGAGAATCAGGAGCAGGTTGCCGAGGATGCTCCCCGTGATGGAGGCCTTCACCAGCTCGATCAGGCCCGCCTGCAGGGCCACGATCGCGATGATCAGCTCGGCGGCGTTGCCGAAGGTGGCGTTCAGGAAGCCACCCAGCGTCGGACCGGTGCGGGCGGCGATGTGCTCGGTCGCCTCGCCCATGTAGCCGGCGAGGGGCAGCACCGCGAGGCAGGCGGCCACGAACCGGAGCCAGTCGGGGAAAGCCCCGCCCCAGGCGAAATAGAGACTCGCGGGGATCGCGAGGAGGGGAATCTTGCGCCAGGTAAGAAACGGCTCGTGCACCGGGGCAATCCGGAGCGGGCTACTCCCCACCGGCTCGCTCGCGGCGGGGCTTGCGGCATCGCGGCGCTCACCCTTACCCCGTTCACTCCGCTCCGGACGCTCGCCCCGCTCCGGACGCTCGCCCCGCTCCCGCCGCTCGGTCCGCGCTGATCGCTCGGCCCGCTCTCGCCGCTCCGCCTTCTCTCCCCGGGGTGGACGCTCGGGCTTCTCCGGCTTCTCCGCCGTCGCGACGGTCTTTTCTGCCCGCTCCGGCTTCTCCCGCCGCTCGGCGGGGCCCGTAGTCGCCGCCCCGCGCTCGACCGGCTTCTCCGGGACCGGAATGCCGAGGGCCTCACGCACCTTGGCCACCGGGATACCGAGGTCACCCAGACTGGCCGCGACGACTCCCTTGCCGTCGGTGAGCAGGGCGGGCAGCAGGTGCTCCGGACCGGGGTCGGCCCCGGAAGCGGTGTTCCGGGCGGCATCGAGGGCCCGCTTGGCCCCACTCCGCACCGCCAGCGCCTCGGGATTCTCGGGACTGCCCCGTCCCTGGGGGCATCGCTTCTCCAGCCGCTCCCGCAGGGCAGCGGGGGTGGTGTCGAAGGCAGTCAGAATCGTGCGAAGCGAGGGGTCGTCGCGCTCGATCAGAGCGAGAAAGAGGTGCTCGGTGCCGATGTAGTCGTGCTGGAGGCGGATTGCCTCCGCCCGGGCCGCGGCAAGGAGGTCGCTCAAAGGGGTCTGGCCTCCTCAATCAGCATGATCGGGATGCCGTCCTCCACCCGATAGCTCAGGCGGCAGGCGTGGCAGTTCAGGACTTCAGGGTCCTGGCGATACTCCAGCTCCCCTTTGCACTTGGGACAGACCAGGATTTCCAGCAGCTCAGGCGCAAGTGTCATCGCCGTCTCTCGTCTCAGTGCGGGGATCGGCCGGTTAGGATGGGAAGCCGAGCCGGTCGAGCGCCGCGGGGTTGCGCCGCCAATTGGGCAGCACCTTCACCCAGCAGTCAAGGTAGACCGGCTCCCCCAGGAGGGCCTCGAGGCGTTCGCGCGCCTGTTGCCCGATGGCCTTGAGGGTCCGGCCTCCGCGTCCGATCACAATGCCCTTCTGGGAGTCACGCTCGACCAGCAGCGTTACACGAATGTACACCGGGCGCGTGTGCTCGCGGAACTCCTCCACTTCGGCCGCAACCCCGTACGGTACCTCATCCTGCAGGTGTTGGAAGGCGGCCTCCCGGACGTACTCGGTAGCGAAGAACCGGACCGGCTGGGTCCCAACGTCTTCGGGGTCGTACTGATACTCGCCGAGCGGCAGCAGCGGCCGGATCGCCGTGAGGAGCGCCGGGACTCCATCGCCCGTGGCAGCCGATACCGGCAAGCCATCACTCAACTCGGTCCGGCGGGCCGCGGGGACTAGGTCGACCTTGGTATAGACTCGCAGCACTGGAATATCCAGCGGTGCCGGGAGCCCGGTAGATGGCCAGAACGGGGGGGCCGGCGCCGCGGCGGCAGGATGCAGATGGAGAATGACCTGGACCTGTCGGATTGAAGCGAGCGCTGCGGCCTGCATCCTATCGTGCAACAGGTACTCCGGATCGAGTAGCCCAGGCAGATCGTGAAATACGTACTGGGACTCCCCTTCGGTCACCAGTCCTACGACCGGGAGCCGAGTGGACTGGGCTTTGGGACTGACGATTGCCAGGTGAGCCCCAACCAAGCGGTTGAGCAGTGAGGACTTACCTACGTTCGGTGCCCCGGCCAGGGCGATATGGCCAATCCGGGTGGTGGCGTCTGACATGGACTGCAAGATAGCGTGACAGTCTCCCACGGCGGCTGCATCGTGATGTGACACGGCTTGACGGCTCCACGATCATGCGCCAAACTGGCCGGTCCCGCTTAGAGCTCGCTTCCTTCATCCGTCCTTGCGGCGTTCACCGGGTCGCATCGCATGTGAAGCACCGTGTACCTCCACCTTCAGCGCGAGACCGAACATGAATCGCTCCAGGCTTGTCCTCGCCGGCTGCTCAGTCCTCACCATGTTTGTAGTTGGCTGCAGCGACAATGGAACCGCACCGGAGCCCACGGCCGCCCTGGTTCGCCCGGTGCCCTTGTCTTTGTCCCGAAGTGGCGGCCGCCACGTTGTAGAATTCTCCGGATCAGGCGAGGCGCTGGACAGCAAGGTGCGAGCCCTCGGCGGCAGGATCGAACGCGAGCATGACGACATCGGGGTCGCCACGGTCGAGGGCCTGACCGATGCCGCGGTCGCGAGCCTCAAGAAGGATCCCAGCATCGTTTCGGTGGCGACGGACCTGGAGCTGCAGTTCGTGCCCGATCCCTCGACCAGCGTCAACGGGCCGCGGGTGGCGGCGGAAGACCTGGGCGTGCCGTCCAGCGGATCGATCCAGACCGGCGCCGCTTTCTTTACCCAGTTCCAGTGGTACATTCGCCAGATCAAGGCCGACCAGGCGTGGGGAGTGAGCCCGGCGGGGGCCGGGACGCGGGTGTGCATCCTGGATACCGGCGTCGACGCCGGCCACCTCGACCTTCGCAACAAGGTAGACATATCCGCGTCGATGGTGGCGACGGAGCCCTTCGTCGAGGACCTCAATTTCCACGGAACCTTCGTCTCGGCGCTGGTGTCATCCCGCGGTATCGGAATGGCCTCGGTGGCGCCGGATGCCCGGCTCTGTGCGGTCAAGGTGCTGGCCCGGACCGGGCGGGGTTCCTTCGCCGACATCATCGCCGGGATCATGTTTGCCACCGATCAGGGTGCCGACGTGATCAACATGAGCCTCGGGGCGGTCGTCAACGTGGATTCGGCCGGGGTGAAGGACCTGGTGCGGGCACTCCAGAAGGCCGTGGATTACGCCAAGCACAAGCGGGTCTCGGTGGTGGCGGCCTCGGGCAACGAGGGAATCAACTTCGACCAGGCGCCCAAGGGTCTCATCGCGGTGCCGGCGCAACTGAAAGGCGTCATCAGCGCGGGCGCGACCGCGCCTATCAACCAGCAGAACTTCGACCAGTTGGCGAGCTATTCGAACTTCGGCAAAAAAGCCAACACGGTGGTTGCCCCCGGTGGAGATCTGGTGGCTGGTGGCGTGACCGCCGACCTGATCATTTCCGCGTGCAGCCGCTTCGTCTGCGGCGTGAGCCCGACAGGCGGGAACTTCTACGTGTTCGCGGCTGGGACCAGCTTCTCCTCGCCTTTGACCGCGGGCGAGGCGGCCGTGATCGAGTCCAACCGTCCCGGCAACCAGTCGTTGGGAGCGGTACGCGGGTGCATTACCGAGAGTGCCGAGCGGGTGGGGCCGATGTCGATCTTCGGCAAGGGACGCATCAACGTCCTCCGGTCGCTCAACTGCGTTGATGATGACGAGGACGAGCGCGAGGGGAGCTGACCAACCTCGATGTAGCAGAAGGCCGCCGGCCCCTGAGGGCCGGCGGCCTTCGCCGTCCGTGGTGGAAGGACACCAAGCCCAGGCCTCCGGCGGCAATCACCGCGCTCGAGCAGGCTCCCTCAGCCTGCCGAAACTCCTCCACCGCACCCAGGCGTACGGCCCCAATGCGCCTGCACCTCTGCTCGCTGGCCCTTTTCGCCACGGCTGCCTGCACCTCTCCCCGTCCCCTCGGTGAATCGTCCCAGGTCGGGTTCCAAGGGGAGACCTGGTACCTCGCGGAGGACACCGTCCGGGTCTTCCGATGGTATCCCACCGGGAGCACGGGTCAGTCGCTCACCCCGCTCGACTACCTGGCGTCGGGGCCATGCGGCTCGGTGCCGGCGGGCGACGAACTCCTCGACACCTACATCCGGGCGATCGAACCGACCCTGGCGAAGCCGATGGACCGGGGACAACTGCGGGAGTATCTGGGGCGGCCCCAAGGTGCGGTTAGAACTCCACCCCCCGGCCACGGCCGTGGCCTGGTCCTGCTGCTCGGCGGCCTGAGTGCCGCCCCGTGGAATCACGCGCCGCTGGCGGAGCGGATCGCCGGCTCGGGCCAGGAGGTCGTTGCGTGGCAGTATTGCGGGGGAGAGCGGGGGTTCGACCTCCCCACGGCGGGGCGGATTGCGGCCACCGCCAGGGAGGTCCAGCATCGACTAGGGTACGAAACCAGGAGCGTGTCGCTGGTTGCCTGGAGCTTCGGCGGGATTCCGGCGGTCCTGCTCGCGCGGGACGACTCGAGCTACCGCGGGTTGCTGAGCCTCGACTCCGGGGTCGGCTACGACTACGGCGAGACGATCCTCCGGGCCGCCGGGGTGGAGCGACGGCCTCTGGCGATTCCCTGGCTCCAGGTCTGGGCGGGGGTAGCCGGCCCGGTGGCGCGGAGCCGGTGGCTGTTCGACTCGGCCACGGTCGCCGCCGGTACGGAGGTCACCGTCCCCGGGCTTCGGCACCGGGACTTCGCGGCGCCGTATGCCGAGTGGATGCCCGGCGCTGCTGGGGCGCCGGCGCTCGCCGAGTTGGCCCGAGTCGGAACCCTGGCCACCCGGTTCCTGGGGGCACCGGGCCGGCGGGTGGTGCCGGACCCGCGAGCGGGGTGGACGGTCGAGCGGCGAACCGGCGGGAGCGGGGGTACGCAATGACGAAGCCCGGAACCGTGAGGTCCCGGGCTTCGAAGGGGTGGCTGGCGACGGCCTACTCTCCCACGCCCTCTCGAGCGCAGTACCATCGGCGCTGCAGGTCTTAACTACCGGGTTCGGAATGGGACCGGGTGTGGCCCCTGCGCGCTAGTCGTCAGCCATTCTGAGTGTCGGCCGGGCCGGAGGGGCCGAGCCAACCAGCAGTGGCAACCGAAGAGACGGATGTGTTTTGGGAATTCAACCGTAGAAAAACCGGGAGAGATCAAACTGCACGGGCGATTAGTACGGCTCGGCTAAAGGGATCACTCCCCGTGCACCTGCCGCCTATCAACCTGGTAGTCTTCCAGGGCCCTTCAGGGAGCTTAAGCTCCAGGAGTGTTCATCTTGGGAAGAGTTTCCCACTTAGATGCTTTCAGCGGTTATCTCCGCGTGACATCGCTACCGGGCGCTGCCCCTGGCGGGACAGCCCGTACACGAGCGGTCACTTCGTCTCGGTCCTCTCGTACTAGAGACGACGTCCCTCAACGCTCCCACGCCCACGACGGATACAGACCGAACTGTCTCACGACGTTCTGAACCCAGCTCATGTGCCACTTTAACCGGCGAACAGCCGGACCCTTGGGACCTTCTCCAGCCCCAGGATGTGACAAGCCGACATCGAGGTGCCAAACCGCGCCGTCGATGTGAACTCTCGGGCGCGATAAGCCTGTTATCCCCAGCGTACCTTTTATCCGATGAGCGATGACCCGTCCACACGGGATCACCGGATCACTTAAGCCGACTTTCGTCCCTGCTCGCCCCGTCGGGCTCGCAGTCAGGCACCCTTTTGCTTATACACTCGACGTGCGATTACCGACCGCACTGAGGGTACCATCGCGCGCCTCCGGTACTCTTTGGGAGGCGACCGCCCCAGTCAAACTACCCACCAGTCACGGTCCCCGGCGGTGTTGCCGCCTGGGTGAGATCGTTAGTAAAAGAAGGGTGGTATTTCACTGGTGCCTCCCTCCAAGCCGAAACCTGGAGATCAACGGCTCCCACCTATGCTACGCAGCTTATACCGACGATCAATGACAGGTTGTAGTAAAGGTGCATGGGGTCTTTTTGTCCTGTCGCGGGAAATCGGAATCCTCACCGATGCTGCTATTTCGCCGAGCTTACGGAGGAGACAGCTCTCAAGTCGTTACGCCATTCGTGCAGGTCGGAACTTACCCGACAAGGAATTTCGCTACCTTAGGACCGTTATAGTTACGGCCGCCGTTTACCGGGGCTTCGGTTCATGGCTTCACCTTGCGGCTGACCACTTGCCTTAACCTTCCGGCACCGGGCAGGCGTCAGTGTCTATACGTCGGCTTGGAAAATGCCTTTGCAGACACCTGTGTTTTTGCTAAACAGTCGCTTGAGACGATTCTCTGCGGCCCCCTTGCGGGGGCACCCCTTATCCCGAAGTTACGGGGTCATTTTGCCGAGTTCCTTCTCCGTAAATCACTCGAGCACCTGAGGCTGCTCGCCTCGCCTACCTGTGTCGGATTACGGTACGGTCAACAATTGTCCTGGTTCGCGAAGCTTTTCTTGGCAGCGTGCGTCGATCGCCCTTTACGGAACCTTGCGGTCCCTTCGGCATCGCCACTCGACTAACCCCGCGGATTTGCCTACGGGGCAACGTCTACCTGGCTTACAGCGGATACTCCACCCACCCGCCGGCGGTCTTGCTCCTGCGTCCCTCCTCGAACTCGTAACGGCCAACTGTTGGTACGGGAATGTTGACCCGTTTCCCATCGTCTACGCCTCTCGGCCTCGACTTAGGGGACCGACTGACCCTGAGCTGATTGCCATGGCTCAGGAACCCTTAGGCTTACGGTGACCATGGTTTTCACATGGTTTCTCGCGTACTTAATCCGGCATCCTCACTTCCCACCGCTCCACCGGAAGGCTTCCGCCCCGGCTTCATCGCTGTGGGAACGCTCCGCTACCCCTCTACACGAGTGTGTAGAAGACGTGGCTTCGGTGGGTGGCTTGAAGTCCCGACCATTATCGGCGCGACCTCGCTTGACTGGTGAGCTATTACGCACTCTTTAAAGGAATGGCTGCTTCTAAGCCAACCTCCCAGCTGTCACAGCAACATCACATCCTTTGCTACACTGAGCCACCACTCCGGGACCTTAGCCGACGTTCTGGGTTCTTTCCCTCTCGCCGCTGTACATTAGCGCACAGCGACTGCCTCCCGGGCAGCATTCCATGGGCATTCGGAGTTTGGTTGGGGGAGGTAACGTTATTCACGTCCCGGACCCATCCAGTGCTCTACCTCCCAGGAACTCATTTCCCGAGGCTATACCAAAATATATTTCGCGGAGAACCAGCTATCCCCGAGCTTGATTGGCCTTTCACCCCTACCCTCAAGTCATCCGAGCGGTTTTCAACCCACATCAGTTCGGTCCTCCACCGCCTGTTACGGCGGCTTCAACCTGCTCAAGGGTAGATCGCCACGGCTTCGGGTCTGCCTCCACGCACTGAACGCCCTATTCAGACTCGCTTTCGCTACGGCTCCGGCCCTGAAGGCCTTAACCTTGCACGTGAAGAGCAACTCGCCGGATCATAATGCAAAAGGCACGCAGTCAGGCCATCCGAAGATGACCCTCCTACCGCTTGTCAGCACACGGTTTCAGGTACTATTTCACTCGCCACCTGGCGTACTTTTCACCTTTCCCTCACGGTACTAGTGCACTATCGGTCATCGAGGAGTATTTAGGCTTGGAGGGTGGTCCCCCCAGATTCGCGCA
>CAZXRC010000065.1:0-8942 GCA_964642475.1 uncultured Gemmatimonadaceae bacterium
TCCGGCTTTCCCCGCATCCGCCCGATGCTCAGCAGGATCCCGGTGCCCACCAGCGAGACGACGAGGCTCGACCGGCCGGCGGAGATGAACGGCAGGGTGAGACCGGTCGTGGGCATGAGACTCAGGGTCACCGCCATGTGCATCACGGCGGTGACACCGACCGCGGCGGTGAGGCCGGTGGCGAGGTACTGGCCGAAGGGATCCTCCGCGGTCCGCGCGATCCGAAAGCCGAGCCAGCAGAAGAGTCCGAAGAGCGCCACGATCAGGAGCACCCCGAGGAAGCCCCACTCCTCGCCCACCGTGCTGAAGATGAAGTCGGAGTAGCTGTAGGCCAGGTAGCCGAATTTCTGCTGGCCCTGCCCGAAGCCCACCCCGAAGGCCCGACCGCTGCCGAACCCCACCAGCGACTGATAGATCTGGCTGGTGCCGTCGGCGCCGTGGAGGAACTTGTCGAGTCGGTCGGCCCGGTAGCCGGCCCGCTGGATCAGCTGGAGCCCGAGGATCACGCCACTCAGGCCGAGCAGCAGGAAATGCCCGATCTTGGCTCCGGCGGAAAAGAGTACGATGCCACCGAGGAGGGCCACCAGCACCGCCATCGACATATTGGGCTGGAGCAGGATCAGCAGACTCACGCCGCCGAGGATGACCAGGAACGGCATCAGGCCCTTCTTGAACTCGCGGACCTGCTCCCCTTTCTTGGTCGCGAGCATGGCGCACCAGATGATGACCGCGAGTCGAGCCAGCTCCGAGGGCTGGAAACTGAACCCGGGGAGCTGGATCCAGCGGCGGGCCCCGTTGAGGGTGGGAGCGATACCGTGGGTGAACGGCAGGATCGGGATGATGAGGAGCCCGATGGTACCGAGCAGGATCGGCCAGGCCAGGGGGCGGAGCCGGCGATAGTCCATCCGGGCGAGCAGCAGCATCAGGATACCGCCCCCCAGGCCGCCGATGAACTGACTCAGTGCCAGGGATCCGCCCACCACCCCGCCGTCCCTGGTGCGCACCAGGCTCGAAGCCCCGTATACCGTGGCGATGCCGAAGGCGGTGAGGGTCGCCGTAACCACCGCCAGCAGTCGGGTTTCCCACCGCAGTTCGCCGGGATGCCGCACCGGCGCCGCACGCGTGCTCATCGCATTCGCTCCACCGCCGAGCGGAACTGGGCTCCGCGGTCTTCGTAATTCTTGAACATGTCGTAGCTGGAACAGGCGGGGGACAAGAGCACCGCCTCGCCCGGTCGGGCCAGCTCCGCCGCGGCAGCCAGCACTTCGCCGAAATCGCTCCCCTTCTTCACCACCGGCAGCCTCCCCTCGAGGTCCCGCACCACCAGATCGCGCGACTCGCCGAAGGCGATGACCCCGCGACAGAGCCCGGCTGCCGGCGCCGCGAGCCCGGTGTACGGCTCGCCCTTGTGGCGCCCCCCCAGGAGCAGCACGAAGGGCCGCTCCATCGCCTGCACCGCCACCAGGGTCGAGGCGACGTTGGTGGCCTTGGAATCGTTGATCCAGAGCACCCGGTGCACCTCGCCCACCGGCTCCATGCGGTGGGCCAGCGCCCGGAAGCTGGTCAGCCCGCTCGCGATCGCGGACCGGTCGGCGCCGGCCCGCTGAGCGATGAGCCCGGCGCAGAGGGCGTTGGCCACGTTGTGGTCGCCCAGCAGGGGAAAGTCGTCCCGGGCCAGGAGGGGGGTGTCCCCCAATTTGAGCTGACGGGATGCCCGGTCGTACCACCCGTCCGCCAGCGTCCCGATCCGGAAGCGCAGCCGGTCGCCCTTGCGGCCCTCGGCCCGGCGTTCCACTTCCGGATCGTCGCCATTGGTGACCCAGCAGCTCGCCACGGTGGCGTTGCGGTAGAGCCGGTCCTTGTCGGCATAATACTCCTCCAACGTGGCGTACCGGTCGAGATGATCGGGCGCCAGGTTGGTCATCGCCCCGATGGCCGGCGCCAGGTCGTAGGTGTCGTGCAGCTGAAAGGAGGAGGCCTCGAGCGCCACCCACTGGGGACGCTTCCCTTCCAGCGCCAGCAACGCGAGCGGCGCGCCGATGTTGCCGGCGGTCACGGCCTTGAAGCCCGCGGTCTCGAGCAGGTGGCCGGTGAGTGCGGTCGTGGTGGTCTTCCCGTTGGTCCCGGTGATCACGGCGAAGCGTACCCCGGGAAGGGCGGCGTAGCCCACATCCAGCTCCGAAACCACCGGTACGCCGGCGTCGCGCGCGGCCACGAGCGGCGGCGCCGTCGGGGGCACCCCGGGCGAGATGACGCAGACGCCGGCGCGACCGATCCGCGCGAGATCGTGCCCGCCCAGCTGGACCTCGACGCCCGCCTCCTGCAAGCGCCGCAGCCACCCCGGCGCCTCGCCGCCGAGCAGCTTCTCCAGGTCCCGGGCTGCGTCCGACGCGTATACCCGCAGTCCCTCCCGCCGCAGGAGAAGCGCCGCGGCGGTGCCGCTCTTGCCCAGACCGATGACGACCGCCTCGCGGCCGCTCGCGCGCCAGCGGGCGAAACTCATCGGAGCTTGAGGGTCGCGAGGGCCAGCATCGCGCAGAAGATGCCGAGGATGTAGAACCGGGTCACCACGGTACTCTCGTGCCACCCCAGCTTCTCGAAGTGATGGTGCAGCGGGGCCATGCGGAACACCTTGTGGGCATCGGCGTATTCCCTGCCCCGGCTGCGCTTGTGCCACTTGTAGACCCCGGTCTGCAGCATGACCGAAATGGCTTCCGCCGCGAAGACGCCCCCCACAATGAGCAGCAGGAACTCGGCCTTGAGCAGGATCGCCACGGTGCCGAAGGCGCCGCCCAGGGCGAGACTGCCGGTGTCCCCCATGAAGACCTGCGCCGGGTGGGCGTTGAACCAGAGAAAGCCGATGCACCCGCCCAGGAGCGCGCCGCAGAAGACCGACAGCTCGCCGGCGCCGGGGAGGTAAAAGAGATTGAGATACGCGGTGGCGTCGACCCGACCCAGGATGTAGCCGAAGAGCGCGAAGGCACCGGCCGCGATGGCCGAGAGGCCCGCCGCCAGTCCATCGAGCCCGTCGGTCAGGTTCACCGCGTTGCTGCTCCCGGTGATGACGGTGGTGACGAACGCGACGTAGATCCAGGGCCAGAAGGTGACGATGACGAACTTGAAGAACGGTACCGTCGTCGCCGATGGAGGAATGGTGTCGCTCGGCACCACCGGGAAGTAGAGCAGCAGGGTCCCCAGCACCACCCCGAAGCTCACCTGTCCCGCCAGCTTCCACTTGGCCACCAGTCCGCGGGACTTGCCTTCGACGATCTTGAGGTAATCGTCGAGGAACCCGATCCCGCCCATCCAGAGAGTCGCGAGTACCGCGAACAGCACGTAGCGGTTGGCGACCTGGGACCAGAGGAGAGTCGCGATGATGGTGCTGAGGAGGATGATCACCCCGCCCATGGTGGGGGTACCGCGCTTCCCCTGGTGACTGGCTGGTCCCTCCGCCCGGATCACCTGTCCGATCTTCCTGGCCCGCAGCCGCGCGATGATCGGCGGGCCGATCAGGAACGCGAGCAGGATGGCCGTCACCGTCGCCCCGGCGGCCCGGAAGCTGATGTAGTTGAGCAGGTTGAACAGAATGAAGTGCTTGCCGAGCGGGGCGAGCAGGTGATAGAGCACAGCGCCTCAGTGAGTCGGTTGGTGGTCCTGGCCGGTGAGGAACGGGAGGATCCGTTCGAGGGCGGCGCCCCGGGACGCCTTGAGCACGATCAGCTCGTCGCCCTGGAGCCGCGCCCTGAGCAGCGGTCCCATGCTGGTGGCATCGGGCGCCGAGAGGAGCCGGGTCTTGAGCTTGTCGGCATAGCGGGCCAGCGCCGGCACGAAGTCGCCCACCGCCGCCAGAAGGTCGGGTTCCAGTCCCACCAGCGCGGCGGCGACGGCGGCGTGGTGCCGGGCGGACTCGGTGCCCAGCTCCCGCATGGTCCCGGCAACGAAGACCAGCTTCCGCCCGGCCCGCATGGTGCGGGCGGTGGCGATCGTCGCGAGGAACGAGGCGGGGTTGGCGTTGTAAGTGTCGTTGATGATCGTGAGCCCGCCCGCCTCGATCAGCTCGCCCCGTCCCCCGGGGATCCGCAGGGTCCGCAACGCCTCGGCGACGGCGGCGAGATCGAGGCGCAGCTCCTGTGCCAGGGTCCAGGCCAGCATCGCGTTGGCGGCCTGGTGCTGCCCCAGGAGAGGCAGGGTGATGCGGGCTCCCTCAACCGTGAGGGTGGGTTTGCCGGTCGAATCGATCGTGACCGACACCGGTACGCGGTCGGCCCGGGCCAGCCCCGCGGTGAGCACCCGCCTGGCCCGGCGGCGGGCCCCTTCCGCCAGTGCCGGCGGATCGGTGCCGACGATCGCCAGCTCGACCCCATCCATCAGGTCCAGCTCCTCCTCCAGCACCCCTTCCAGGCTTCCAAAGCCGTCGAGGTGGGATATCGCCACGTTGGTCGTAACCGTGACGGTGGGCTCGATGATGCGCCGGGCCCGGGCCAGCTCTCCCCGGACGCTGGCACCCGCCTCGATGACCAGCGCCTGGGTTCCCTCCGGGGCGGCGAGAATCGTCTTGGGGATGCCCACCAGGTTGTTGTCGTTGGCCGGGGTCGAGTGCACCCGGTACCCGGTGCGGAGGACGGCGGCGCACATCTCCTTGGTACTGGTCTTTCCGTTGGCCCCGCCGATGGCCACCACCGGGCCGGTGATCTCGCGCCGTCGGGCCCGGGCCAGCTGACCGTAGGCCTCGAGGGTGTCGATCACATGATAGAGCCGAAGTCCCGGGACCTCGGGAGTGCCCGCCCGAACGATGGCACCGGTGGCGCCCGACTCGGCGGCCTTCGCCAGGTGGTCGTGCCCGTCGAACCGCTCGCCCCGGAGCGCGATGAAGAGCGATCCCGGCTCGACGGTGCGGCTGTCGGTCGAGATCGCGCTGTACGCGGTCTCGTCCCCGCCCGGCAGTCCGAGAGCGGCGCGGACGGAGGTGTCAGTCCAGGACATGGACCGGAGTTCCGAGTTCCGGGTTCCGAGTTCCGAGTCGGATTGCCGCAATGCGCACCTCCGGTGCCGAGGGGCGGCCCTGCGCCACTCGGAACCCGGAAGCCGGGACTCGGAACTTTTCACCCATGCCCGAGGATCTCCCGCACAATGGTGGCTTCATCGAACGGTACCTTCTCCGTCCCGATCACCTGGTAGGTCTCATGGCCCTTCCCGGCCAGGAGCACGGTATCGTCCGCCCGGGCGGCGTCGAGTGCGGCGGCGATGGCCTCGCGACGGTCGGTGAAGCGCTGGTGCGGCGTGGCGCCCATCCCCTGCTCTACCTCGTCGATGATGACATCGGGCGGCTCGCGCCGGGGATTGTCCGACGTGACGATGGCGAGGTCGGCCAGCTCCGCGGCGATCCGGCCCATCACCGGCCGCTTGCCGCGATCCCGTTCCCCGCCACAGCCGAACACCACGATCAGGCGGCCGGGCGTGATCGGCCGGAGCGACTGCAGGGCCCGCTCCAGCGCGTCCGGCGTGTGGGCATAATCGCGGAGCACCACCGACGGCCGCTCCACGATCCGCTCCATCCGGCCCGGGATCTGGGGGGCCAGGTTGAGCCGCTCGACGACGTGGCTCAGCGGCT
The DNA here is from genome assembly GCA_964642475.1 of uncultured Gemmatimonadaceae bacterium. GTDB lineage: Bacteria > Gemmatimonadota > Gemmatimonadetes > Gemmatimonadales > GWC2-71-9 > JADJOM01. The sequence goes on from CAZXRC010000065.1 coordinate 5,612, forward strand.
TTCCCAGGGCCAGCGCCGCCGCCGCCGCCGCCAGGGCGTTGGCGATGTTGAACTCGCCCAGGAGCGGCAGGGTGATGGGTGCGCGGCCCTGGGGGGTCTCGAGGGTGAACCGGCTCCCGGCGTTGCCGAGCGCGGGGTCGACCGCGCGCACCATGGGCGCCGAGGTAAAGCCCCAGGTGATCCGGCGGCTCCGCGCCGGGAGCGCGGCCCATGCGGGGTCATCGAGGTTCACCACCTGCCACCCGTCGAGCCCGAGGAGAGCGTCGAGCCGGAGCTTGGCGGTGAGGTATGACTCCATGGTGCCGTGATAGTCCAGGTGGTCGCGGGTGAGATTGGTGAAGATCCCCGCTGCGAAGCAGAGCCCGTCGAGCCGACCCTGGTCGAGGCTGTGCGACGACGTCTCCATCGCCACGTGGGTCACCCCCCGAGCCACCAGGGTCGCCAGGGTGGCCTGGAGGTCGATCGGACCCGGGGTTGTGAGCGACCCCGCGGTCGAGGCGACCGGCTGGCCCGCCCCGTCGAACGCCCCCAGGGTCCCGATGCTGCCGGCGGTGCCATGCTCGTTGAACAGATGGCGGGCCAACGCGGTCGTGGTGGTCTTGCCGTTGGTGCCGGTGACCCCGATCAGGGTGAGCCGCTGGGCCGGGTCGCCGTGCCAGGCGCGGCCCAACGCGAGCGCGGCCAGCCGTCCATCCCGCACCACCACCGCCGGCAGGGACAGGCCCTCGGCCCGTTCGACCACCACCGCCACCGCGCCCCGCGTCACCGCGTCACCGACGAATCGGTGGCCATCCAGCTGCGAGCCGCGGACCGCGATGTAGAGCATGCCGGGCTTCACCTCCCGGCTGTCGGCAGTCACACCGGTCACCGGCGGAAGCCCGGCGGGGGCGGTCTCGAGCAGGCCCTCGCGCCGGAGGGCGTCCAGCAGTGGCGTAAAGGGGCGGGCGGTCATTCGGCCCACACCGTGACCAGCGAGCCTACCTGGGCCGAATCGCCGGCGGCCGGGGTCGTGCGGGCCACCGCGCCCTTGCCGTAGACCGCCACTCGGAAGCCCCGCCGGTGGAGGGCGTTGGCGGCCCGGCGAATCGACCCGCCGGCCACCCCCGGCACCAGCGTGCGGGTCCGAGCCGTGGCCGTCGCGCCGACGGGGAGCGTCACGACCGCGCGCCCTTCGGTCGGCTCCTCCCGCTCGACCGGAGCGGGAGCCCCGGCGGCGACCCCGCTCCCGGCGGCGCCCTGGTCCACCAGTCGCAGGCGGTCGATCGCGCTTCGCCGGGCGGCCAGTGCCTCCTCCAGCATGCTCCGGGTCAGCGGCGCGGCGGTCTCGCCGCCGTAGTGGGCGCCCCTTGGGTCGTCGATCTTCACCACCACCACCAGCTGGGGGTCGTCGGCCGGGAAGATGGCCGCGAACGACGCGGTGTAGCGACCCACCGCGTAGCCGTTGCCGGCCGTCTTCTTGGCGGTGCCGGTCTTCCCCGCCAGGCTGTAGTTCGCGAGCCGGGCCCCTTCGGCGGTGCCGCCCTCTTCCAGCACGCTGCGAAGGTAGTCGCGCAGGGCATGGGCCACGGCGGGAGGCACCGCCCGACGCACCGGCTCCGGCTGGTGGGCGTACTCGATCCGGCCATCGGGCGCGCGGACCTCCTTGACCAGCGTCGGGGTGAGCAGGATGCCGTCGTTGGCGATCGCGGCGTAGGCCGTCGCCAGCTGCACCGGCGTCACCTGGAACTCGTAGCCCATCGCGATGCTGGCCTTGCTGTAGCCGTCCCATTGGTCCGGCAGCCGCAGCACCCCCCGCGCCTCGGAAGGAAACTCCACCCCGGTGGGCGAGCCGAAGCCGAAGTCGCGGAGCGACTCGAACTGCTCCGCCGAGCTCAGCCGTTCGGAGAAGAGGGCCATCGCCACGTTGCTCGAGATCTTGATCGCCTGGGCGAGCGAAATGCTGCCGTTGGTCTGGTGGGCATCGGTGATGGTCCGGGTGGCGCCGCGGCGGTTCACCGGCATTACCAGCCGGCCGTTGTGCACCTGGACCGCATCCTGCGGTTTGACCCGGTTCCGGGCGAGGAGCCCACCGGCGGTGAAGAGCTTGGCGGTGGAGCCGGGCTCGAAGGGATCGGTGAAGAAGGTGGCGCGGTTGGCCACCAGCCGGCCCTCGACGTCCTTCCGCGAGGCCAGCGCCAGCAGCTCGCCGGTGTGGGGATCCAGAATGACGATGTCGCCCCCGTCGGCCTCGTAGCGGCGCATGGCCTCGTCCAGCGCCCGCTCGGCGATCTCCTGCAGCTCGGCGTCGATGGTCAGCACGACGTCGCGCCCCGGCACCGGCTCCCGCTGGAGCCGCGAGGGACTGTCGTAGCGCCGGCCCGCCCGGTCCTTGAGGAGCACCGCGATCCCCGGCGTCCCGGTCAGCAGGTCATTGAGGGCCAGCTCGATGCCGCTGGCGCCCCGGGCGCTGTCCGGTCGGAAGGCCCCGATCACGGCACTTGCCAGGCTCCCCGATGGCGCGTGCCGGGCGAATTCTCCCTCCAGGTGCACCCCGCGGATCTCCCGCAGCGGTTGGATCTGGAGCCCGCTGAAGGGCCCGCGATAGGCCACCCACTTCCGGGTCCGGAGCTCCCGCAGCACGTCGCTCGCCGGCAGGCCCAGGGCCTTCGCCACGGCCCGACCGTCGGCCGACAGGTCGCGCAGCTCGTTGGGTGCGATGCCGACGTGGAAGTACTCCTGGGTCACCGCCAGCGGCACGCCGTTGCGATCGTAGATCCCGCCCCGCCGTGCCTCCAATATCCGCCGCTCCTGGCGGGCCTTCTCCGCCTCCGCCCGCCATCGGCCCCCCTCGAGCAGCTGCAGCTCGCCGGCGCGCACCAGCACGGCCACCATGCCCAGGCCGAGCACGACCTGGATCAGCGTGATGCGGGCGGTGGCGCGGGCCATGTCAGTGACGGGAGCGATCGAGGGGAAAGACGGTGAACTGCGAATCGGCCGGCTGCATCAGCCCCAACTCCTTTTCGGCCCGCTCGCCCAGAACCCGGCGGCTGGTGGCGATGTGGATCTGGCGCTCGAGCGCGGCGCGCTCCGCCTCCAGCGCGGTGCGCTGCTCCCGGAGCTTGCGGTAGCGCCCGGCGCTGGCGATGGCCGAGCTCTGGCGGGCCTGGACTGCCACGGCCACCACCAGGAACACGACCAGCCACAGCATGACCCAGAACCTGCCTCTAAACGGCCTTGAGGAAGATGCGGAGGGTGGCACTCCGGGCTCTCGGATTGTGGGCGATTTCGGTAACGTCCGGGCGGATCGGCTTGCGGGGTTCGAGCCGGCCAAGCGCTCGTCCGCGACAGGTGC
>CAZXRC010000066.1:0-8549 GCA_964642475.1 uncultured Gemmatimonadaceae bacterium
GTTGCCGGCCGCGAGGTCCTCGGCGTAGTCGTTGCCGGTGAAGGCGCGGATGTGGCCGTTGGTGCGGTACTTCTTGATCTTGGCGCAGGCGGCCTTGGCATCGTCGACGGTACAGTTGCCGGGGTCCTTGCCGTCGCCCAGCATCACCAGGCCAAGGGTGTCGCGCATCTCGGTCAGCATGGTGACCTGGCCTTTGAACTTGGGATCGAAGATCTCGTTGAAGCTGGTGATCTCCCGCCCGGTCTTCTTGGGGTTGTACCCGATGCCTGTCATGCCCGACATCCACGGCACGCTGTGGACCCGTCCCGGGTCGAAGCCGACGTTCTTCAACCCGTCGACCAGGTTGGCCTTGTTGGGGAAGGCGCTGTCGACCAGCGGCTGGGTGTAGCCCAGCTTGATCAGGCGGCCGGCCATCCAGTCGGTGAGCACGATGATATCGCGATCGATGCTCTGGCCCCGCTTGAGCGGTTCGTCGATCTTGGCGAAGAACTCGTTGTTGTCGTTGACATCCTCGGTATAGACCGCGCCCATCCCGGTCGCCTTCTTGAAGTCCTCTACCGTCTCCTTGTCGATATACAGCGGCCAGTTGGAGATCCGCACCGTCCGGGCGGCTGAGGCGGTGGCTCCCGCGGCCATGCTGTCGGCGCCGGCGCCGGCGGCCCCTTCCTTCCTGGCGCAGGCCTGGAGGAAGGCGCTGCCGAGGGCGAAGGTCCCGGCCGCCGCGGCGGTACGGCCCAGGAACGCTCGGCGGGACAGCGCCCGACGGACCAGGGCCTGGAGGTCCCGCTCGTCGTATTCGTGCTTGCTCATGGAGTCACCTCAGGCAAGGGTTTCTACTGGTTCGTGGCAAGATCGAGAGTGGGGCGAAGATCCATGTCGAGGGGCGACGCCGACGGCTTGGGCGGCAGGAGCCGAGCGCCGTCCGCGTCCCAACTCACCACGTACCGGCGTCCCGGTTCGAGCGGGGGACGGGGGCCGTCCGAGGGAACGTGGGCGATCATCTCCTGCCCGCTGCCGGTGCGCAGCGCCAGCCGGATGACCGGGCCGCTGAAGGCGGCGGCGGCCAGGGTCACGGGAAGGCCCTTGCCGGCTTCACTGAAGTGGAGCCGCTCCGGCCGGATCATGACCATCCCCTGGGTGCCGGGCTTCGCGGCCCAGTCGACCCGGGTGACCTCCATCCGGGTCTCCCCTTCGAGGGAGACCACCAGCTGGCCGTTGACCCCGATCACGGTCGCGGGGAGCAGGTTGGCGACGCCGATGAAGTTGGCGACGAAGACCGTGGCCGGGGCGTGGTAGATCTCCTCCGGGGTGCCGATCTGCTCGACCCGGCCCTCGTTCATGACCGCGATGCGGTCCGACATGGTGAGGGCTTCTTCCTGGTCGTGGGTGACGTAGATGAACGTGATGTCGACGTCGCGCTGGATCCGCTTGAGCTCGAACTGCATCGCCTGCCGGAGCTTGAGATCGAGGGCGCCGAGGGGCTCGTCGAGGAGGAGGGCGCTGGGGTAGTTCACCAGGGCCCGGGCCAGGGCTACCCGCTGCTGCTGGCCGCCGGAGAGCTGGGCCGGCTTGCGGGCGGCGAACTGGATGAGTCGGGTGACCTTGAGGAGCTCGTCCACCCGTCGGGCCACCTCGTCCTCCGCCAGCTTCCGGCTGCGGGGGCCGAAGGCGACGTTGTCCCGCACGGTCATGTGGGGAAAGAGGGCATAGTGCTGGAAGACGGTGTTGACGTTGCGGCGGTAGGGCGGCACCGTCGAGACGTCCTGGCCTTCGAGCAGGATCCGGCCCGAGGTGGGCTGCTCGAACCCGGCGATCATCCGCAGGGTGGTGGTCTTGCCGCAGCCGGAAGGGCCCAGCATCGAGAAGAACTCGCCCTTCCCGATATCGAAGTGGGCTTCGTGCACCGCGACGTACTGGTCGAACCGCTTGGTGACATGCTCGAGCTTGATGACCGATTCCATGCGCGGCGGGGTAGGAGAAGACTCGAAGATGGAGTCTGCAGGCGGAGTTGACAACCCGTGCACCGACGCACACCTTGGGAGCAGCCCCGGCCCTCACGGGCCCGCGCCTTCGAGTTCCCCCGCAGCAGGCGATAGCACCCAGCGAGCCGCATCCTCCAACGCCGAAGTGTCATGACCGCCACTGTTCCTCCCCACGGGCAGGCGGGAGTCGGTCGTCTCCTGTCCCGCGCCCAAGCGATCGCCGACCGGGAGATGCGCCAGCTGCTCTCCCGGACGCCCCAATCGGCCGCGCTGTTCCAGCGCGCCCGGGCCATCCTGCCCTACGGGGTGGTCTCGTCGTTTCAGAAGATGCAGCCCTACCCGGTCTACGTGGCGCGGGGGGCCGGCAGCCACGTCTGGTGCCAGGATGGGCACGAATACCTGGACTTTCACAACGGCTTCGGCGCCATGGTGGTGGGGCACGCCCACCCCCGGATCGTGGAGGCCTGCCGGGAGGCGGCCAGCACGGGCACCCACTTCGCCGCTACCACCGAGAAGGCGGTGGAATTTGGCGAGCTGATCTGCCAGCGCTTCCACCTCGAGGCGATCCGCTTCACCAACTCGGGGACCGAAGCCACCATGGATGCCATCCGGGTGGCCCGGGCCGCGACCGGCCGGGATGTCGTGTGCAAGATCGAAGGGTCGTACCACGGGCACCACGATTCGGTGATGTTCTCCATCGTGCCCAATGCCGATGTCATGGGTGGGCGGGAGCGGCCGGCCAAGGCGCCGGTCTCCCGTGGGATGGTGAAGGATGCCGCCAAGTACGTCGAGGTGGTGCCCTTCAACGACGCCGACCATCTGGAGCGGCTCTTCAGCGAGCGGGGGAACGAGATCGCCTGTCTCATCATGGAGCCGGCCATGATGAACATCGGTATCGTGCTGCCCCAGCCCGGGTATCTCCAGCGGGTTCGCGAGCTGTGCACGAAGTATGGCGTGGTCTTCATCTACGACGAGATCAAGACCGGCTTCACCATCGCGGCCGGGGGGGCCACCGAGCGCTTCGGGGTCCAGCCTGACCTGGTCTGTCTCGCCAAGGCGATTGCGGGGGGACTGCCGGCGGCGGCCTTCGGCGGCCGGAAGGACCTGATGTTTCTGATCGAGCAGGGGGTGTCCCAGCAGGGGACCTACAACGGCAACCCGCTGATCGCGCATGTGGGGTTGGTCACCATGCGGGAGATTCTCACTCCCGAGGCCTACCGCTACCTCGCCGGCCTTGCCCGACGGCTGATCGACGGGTGCGAGGCGGCCATCCGGCAGTTCGGGATTCCGGCCCACACCGTGAATCTCGATGCCAAGGGCTGTGTCTCCTATCGGGAGACACCGATGAAGAACTACCGCGATTTCCTCGACACCCGGCCCGAGCTCTTCGCGGCGTCGTTCCCCTGGCTCCTCAACCGGGGCATCTTCATGACCCCGGGCGACGAGGAGCAGTGGACCCTCTCGGTGCAGCACACTCCGGCGGACATCGACCGGTACGTGACGGTGTTCACGGAGTTCTGCCGGGAGTTGACGGCCTAGGGGGCGGGCACCAGGGAGCGTGGCGGACCACGGGAATCGGTGAGGCAGGCCGCCCGGCCTTCAGCCGGGCCGTCATCCCATCGCTCGATGGAACACCGTGACCTCGGCCGAATCGCGGAGCAGGTCATACCGTCGTACGGCCACTCGCCGGACCGTCAGTCCGGTCCGCGCCTCCAGATCGGCATGCAACTGCCCCTCGTTGCCCGGGCGAAGCAGCTCGAGGCGGTCGTAGTCCATGTCGATCGGGTGGAGCCGATCGCGGGACGGGGCCACCTCGAGTATGCCGGTGACGGCCACGATCAATCCATCGATGACCAGCAGTTCCACCACGCCGACGGTCCTGCTGGCGACCCCGTTCAGCACCCCAATCCCGATCACGATGAAGAAATAGGTCAGGTCCCGGATCGCGATCAGCTCGGTGCGATACCGGAGGATCCCGAACACCCCGAAGAGGGCCAGGCCAAGGCCCAGGTGCGAGGGGACCTTGCCCAGCAGGAAACAGAGGCTGAACGTGACGAGGTTGAGGACGTAGTAGGCAAAGACGTAGTCCCGGTTGCGGTACAGCCGGTGGTAGATCAGGAGGATGACTACCGACGCCAAGCCGAGGTCCAGGCCCAACCGGAGGAGCAGGTTGGCCAGCTCGGTCTGCTCCGTGATGCCAACGTGCCCGGTCACGTGATTCATGCGGCGCTCCGCTCGAACGCGCGCAAGGCCCGGCCCAGACCGGCCAACCGCGCGTGGGGGTGAGTGTGGGCAATGCCGAGGCAGTACTTGCTGGCCCATCCCTTACTCGACCCCAGCGCCCGCAAGGCCGTCATGACCGGCGTGGTACGGTGAAACGGCCACTGCTTGACCTCGATAACGGCGAGGGACTCGAAGCGCCGGCTCCGGCCATCCATGTCCACCTGAAGGTCGAGGTCCACCGTGAGGCGTTCGTTGTGGTCCAGGCCGAAAAGGGTCAGCCTCCGATACCTGGTCCAGACCTGCGGGATCACCGGCGCCGTCAGCCCGGTGTGCCGGACGATGAAGGCCCGATCCTCGTGACTCAGGTGGTCATCCCGATAGGCCCGGTCGCGGGCCCGTTTGACGGTTCGCATCTCGTTGACGCGGGTCTTCACCTCCAGGGCGCTGACCTTCCGATCCAGGTAGTGCCGGATACGCACCTTGTGTCGGATCCGCCCGCCCCGGCGGTGGCGATGGAACAGCTCCAGGTCTGCGGTATCGAAGTAGAGCGTATGGTAGGAGCCCAGCGGATGCATCGGCGCCGGAACCATGGCATAGCCGGGCCAGAGGCCGTGAAGCAACCCCAGGGCCGCCTCGGGGGCGACCAGGAACTTGGTGTCGCTCCGCACGTTCAGTCGCCGTTCGGCGATCAATTCCGGCGTCGCCGTCGGAAAGCGCTCGAGCAGGTCGTACCACCGGTCCCGGATCGGAAGGTGCGCCGCGCGCCCCGGGTGCATCAGGGGGTCTTCCCGGTCAGCCGGACCTCGCTATCGACCACCGGGCCGACAGAGTGGGCGTACACCTTCGTGGAGGTGGCACCGGGCTCCAACGGCGTCGTCTCGCGGTAGCGGATGGTGTTGCTGAAGGTCCCGTAGGGAACCGTGGTCGGCTCACCCGCGGCGACCAGCTGGACCCGATCCTGGGCCACGCCGGGGGCGACCTCCTGTTCGAACGCCTGTCCTACCTCCGGCGCGCCAGGGATCAGGATGCCCGGCAGCGCCCCGGCTTCCCCGGCCCTCCAGGAGCCGTCGTGGCCCACGACCGCGCCACCCTGATACAGATCGACGCTCTCCCCATAGTAGCAGACGGTGCCGTCCTGGGACTGGGCCAGGAAGTTGTGGGAGATCTCCACCAGCTCACCGGCGCGTGTCTCCCGTTCCCGCAGCACCCTGGTGGTAATGCCGGCGACGACCTCGGTCGAGTCGAGTGCAGTGATCACCAGCACTACCGCCTGGCCCTGGTCGGTCCCCTCCAGGGTCCATTGCGCGCCGACCGCAGCCGGCAAGTAGGCGTTGGTGATGCTGCTCGAGAACGGCCCTGCTGTCGGGGCGCAGATGGCGATATCGAGATTGGCCTTGAAGGGCCGGGGCCCGGAGGAATCCTGGCAGGCCGCCTGGCTCTCCCAAGCCAGCGCGATCCAGGCGATCCGGGTCATGAGACGATGCATGGGTTCCTCCCGCCGCTGTGCGGCCAGTGTCCATCCAAGGAACCGATCATCGTCCCGGTTGTGACACGCCGACCTATTCCGGCGGGGGGGCCAGCCGCAGGGTGATGCGACCGCCGGAATCGGGGGAGGCGACGGCCTGAAGCACCGAATCCCGCTTGAGGAGGAGTCTCCGGTCGCCCTGGTCAATCGCCACCCAGGGGCTTACCCGCGGAAGCTCGATGTCGTAGTCAGCGGTGGAGCCCCGGTTATCGACCGTCAGGGTACCGGCGGTGGTGACAAAGCTCGCGCTGCCATTCCGTACCCGAACGGCGACCGGCCCGCTGTCGACCAGGGCCACGCGAATGACGCCCGCGGGCTGTGGCGCCAGGAATCGGACAATCAGCCGGGGCTCGACCGGGACGGCGATCCCCGCGGTTACCGGGGAAAGTGCAGTGGGGGGTGGGGCTGGTGCTGGGGGCCGACCCGGGTGCAGCCAGGCACGCACAGCGCCCACCCATTGGGGGAGCGGTGATCCGGGAAGCGCATAGGCGGCACCCGCCAGCGAGGTAGTGAGCAGGATCCCGGCGGCCCACCGGGCCCAGCGGAGCGAGCGGACCCGCCCGCGGAGCTCCGATGGCGCGACGGCCGGCACGGCGCCGTCAATCGTCTCTAATCGCCGGCGAACCCACCGATCCTCCCGCTCCGCTTCGGCGAGCTGCTGGCGGCATTCGGGGCAGTCAGAGAGGTGGGCCTTCACCTCGCCGGCGGCTTCCGGGCCGAGTTCGCCGTGAATCCAGCGCTGGGTCGTCTCGACGTCAAGGTGCATCGTACGGTTCCTGATGGGCTTCGCGAAACGCCCGTTTGGCCCGCGCCAGCAGAGTGCCGACGCTGGCTTCCTGGATCCCGGTTACCTCGGCGATTTCGCGATAGTGATACCCCTCAGCCATGAGCAGGAGCAGCTGCCGGTCCCGTTGGGACAGCCGGCTCAGCGTCACCCGCACCCGAGCACCGGCCTCCTCCGCCTCGACCCGATCCGAAGACCGGATCGGGTCGAGCAGGGCCTCGTCGGTGTGGGACCGGGCCAGCAGACCGGTGCGCCGCTTGCCGGTGGCTCGGGCGTTCCGCCAGAGATTGGTCGCCACGGTGATGAGCCACGCCTCCGGCCGCTCCGGCGATGCCCCCCGGCGCAGCAATCGGACAAAGGTGTCCTGCGCCAGGTCTCGCGCGGCATCCGGGTCCCCGGACAGACGGTCGAGGTAGCGAAAGAGCCGGGGGAACTGGGTGCGGAACAGCCCGTCGAATTCCTCCTCGAAAGACCCGCTCATGTCTTCTATGGAGCCCGGCAGGACCGGATTTGTGACAGCGGGGAGGTCAGAACGTCCATTCGAGACCGACCACCAGGGGCGCGCGCGGCCGCATTTCCACCGGGCGCAGGGTCCCGTCGGTCGGGTTCTTCTTGACGGTGAGGAGGTTTCGGCGAGCGAGGAGATTGGTCACGGTGCCGAACATGGCCAGGGTCCCATCCCGCCCGAGGAGTGAGGGATGCCACTCGTGGCGAAGGCCCAGATCCAGCCGCAGATAGTCGGGGAGGGTGACGCCGCCCAGCGGCCCGGTCAGCTCGGGCGACCCGATGAACTCGCACCCCCGGTCGGTCAGGTTGCAGGCCTCCCACTCGAAGGGGCCTGTGATCCGGGTGGCCCGGCGGCCGGCCTGACCGCTCAGGCCCGCGCGGAACATCCACTTCTCGCCCGGGAAGAGGGTGAGTCCCGCCTCGAGGCTATGAGGCACCGCCGCCGCCGGCCGATACCGGATACCCTCGCCCACCATCCAGGTCCGCTGGTAGCCATAGGAGGCACGCAGCTCGAGCCGCCGCTTCCGCGCCACCAACTCCACCACGGCCCCCCGGGTCGTGGCGGCGCCCGCCTCGGCGGGAGCGGTCGCGAACGGTCCCGACTCCCGAGGCGCGACCAGGACCAGACCGCGAGCCTCCCGGGCATAGACCCGCACTCCGATATGGACCTGGGCGGCGGCCATGATGTTGAGTGACAGCACCGCCAGGTCGCTCCGGGCAGGCGAGAGGCCGGCGGAGGAGCCAACCACCGTCAGGTCCACCGGGAACACCGCTCCGACAATGGACTCGGGATTTCGCAGGGACTGACTGTGCTGGTATCGTCGCGTGAAGCTGGCGGAGAGCGTCACCGGCGCTGCGACTCGCCACCAGACTCCCGCCGCTGGACCCAGGACGCCTTGCCCTGCCCCACCGGTCGCCGTGAGTGACAATTGCGCCCCCGACCCCCCGGTCAACCGGTGCTGGTGTTTGACCGTCGCCGTCACCAGAGGCAGCTCACCCTCCAGACCCATGGTTTCTCCCCCGCCGCCGGGTCGCAGGACGTCGTAGCCGGTGCGCATGGCCGTCAGTCCCAGTCCGGCGGTGGTGGTGCTGTGGGTACCGAGACGTGTGAGTTCAGCCGACACTCCCAGATCCCGGCGGGTGGAGGCCAGCCGTGCTTCCCCATCCGGCCCGAACCACCGGGCCGCGACGCGGCTGGTAGCCACCCAGGTTCTGACCTGCAGGAGGTGGCCCGCCAGCGGTCCGTTCCACCCGGCCCCGTAGGACGCGCTGCTCCAATCGAACGCGTGACGGTCAAGATCCGCCGGTGGGTCCGGGGCGAGGGCCAGGGCGGGGGAGGCACCAAGCCGGTTGCCGCTCCCAAAGGCCAACACGGAGAGGCGACCCCCCAAGGCGGGGAGATCCAGTTTCGTGGTCCAGTCATGATTGTGGCCTCCGAGGTGGGAGGCCTCCCTCTTGTGGCCCAGTAGACCTGGAAAGCCCGCCCGGAGGCCCAGCAGGATCCCCCCGCCGTCAGGGCCGATAGAGC
>CAZXRC010000067.1:0-7899 GCA_964642475.1 uncultured Gemmatimonadaceae bacterium
CTTGACTGCACGCATGGGTTACTTGGCTCCTGTCTTGCCGGCCTTGCGGCGGACCGATTCGCCCTGGTACCGCACTCCCTTGCCCTTGTAGGGCTCGGGCTTGCGGAGGCTCCGAATCTCGGCCGCCACCTGACCCACCAGTTCCTTGTCCGGGCCTTCGATCTTCACGATGGTGTTGTTGTCCACCGTGAACTTGATCCCGGCCGGCGCGGGGTAGTGCACCGGATGGGAAAAGCCCAGCGCCAGCTGCAGCCCGTTGCCCTTGGCCTCGGCCTTGTACCCCACCCCTTGAATCTCGAGGATCCGGGAATAGCCCCGGGCCACGCCGTCGACCATGTTCTGGATCAGGGTCCGGGTCAGGCCGTGCAGCGCCTTGTGGCGGGCCTCGTCCGACGGTCGGCCGACGGTCACCTGCTCGCCCGCGAGGGCGATCTGCATCTCCGGATGGAAGGTGCGCTGGAGCTCCCCCTTGGGGCCCTTCACGGACACCTGCTGTCCATGCACGGCCACCGAGACGCCCTTGGGCACCGCCACCGGCTTCTTGCCGATACGCGACATGGTCGTGTTACCAGACGACGGCGAGCAGCTCGCCGCCGAGGTTGGCCGACCGCGCGTCGCGGTCGGACATGAGGCCCTTCGGCGTGGAGACGATCGCCATGCCCAGGCCGTTCTTGACCCGCGGAATCTCGCGGGTCTTCACGTACCGCCGAAGACCGGGCGTGGACACCCGCTTCAACTCGCGGATGACCGGCTGGTCGTTGTGGTACTTGAGGTACAACCGCAGGACGCCGCGCGCCCCGTCATCGAGGATCTTGAAGTCCGCGATGTAGTGGTTGTCGCGCAGCAGCCGCGCCAGCTCGCTCTTGAGCTTGCTCACGGGAATGTCCACCCGCTTGTGGCCGGCGGCGCAGGCGTTGCGGATGCGGGTCAGCATATCCGCGACCGGATCAGTCATGCTCATCGTGTCACTCCCCTACCAGCTGGCCTTGCGGACACCCGGGATCTCACCCTTGAGGGCCATCTCGCGGAAGCAGATACGGCACAGGCCGAATTTGCGCAGCACCGCCCGGCTCCGGCCGCAGCGCTGGCAGCGCCGCACCGTCCGGACCTTGAACTTCGGCGTGCGCTTGGCCCGCTCAATCCAACACGTCTTCGCCATGTACAGTCCTCGCCTCGTGATGTGAGGAGTGAGACGTGAGGTGCGCGGTGGACGATCCTCCCGCCGGCCTCAGGTGCCTCGACCCGCCCTCCTCACGCCGTTACGTCTGCCTGCGTGCCCTCAGGCCACACCCGCCAGCGGGGTCTCGCCCCGGAAGGGCCAGCCGAACTCCCTGAGCAGCGCCATCGCCAGGTCGTCCCGGCCGGCGGTGGTCACCAGGGTGATGTCCATCCCATGGATCGTCTCGACCTTGTCGAAGTCGATCTCGGGGAAGATCATCTGCTCCTTGATGCCCAGGGTGTAGTTGCCCCGGCCGTCGAAGCTCTTGTTCGGCAGCCCCCGGAAGTCACGCACCCGCGGCACCGCCAGGCTGATGAACCGGTCGAGGAACTCGTACATCCGGGCGTTGCGGAGCGTCACCGACACCCCGATCGGCAGCCCCTGCCGCAACCCGAAATTGGCGATCGCCTTCTTGGCCCGGCGCACCACCGGCTTCTGCCCGGTGATGGTCGCCAGCTCCTCGGCCACCGTCTCGATCACCTTGGGGTTCTTGGCCCCTTCGCCCATGCCCACGTTGAGCACGATCTTGACCAGCCGCGGCACCTGGTGCGGGTTGCCCAGCCCGAACTGCTTGGCCAGGTTCGCCCGGATGACCTTGTCGTAGTAGGTCTTGAGCCGGGGCACCCCGTCGACCGCCTTGGGGGCCGGATCCAGCGGCAGTCCCGCGCCGCCCTTGTCCTTACCCTTCCCGCCGCCGCCCGCGGGCCGCTTGTCGGCCTTCGGCTCGCCCTTCGGCGCCTTCTCCTTCGTGTCCGCCATACTCAGCGATTCCTCGGAATGGACTGCCCCGACTTCACCGCGATCCGCTCCAGGGTCCCGTCGGAGTCCTTCTGCCGCCGGATCCGCGTGGGCTCCCCGGTCTTGGGATCGACCAGCATCACCTTCGAGTGGTGGATCGGCGCCTCCCGGGTCAGGATCTGCCCCGGGGCGTTCGGCGTCGGCCGCTGGTGCTTCTTGATCATGTTCACGCCCTGCACCGTCACCCGGCCGTTCTTGGGGTTGACCCGGAGCACCTTCCCCTGCTTGCCCTTGTCGTCGCCCGAGATCACCTGCACCGTGTCGCCCGACGTGATGTGCAGCATCTGGCGCACGGGCGGCAGGTGCCGCACCCGCTTGGCCTTCTTGTAAACCAGCGGTTTCATGTCAGAGTACCTCCGGCGCGAGCGAGACGATCTTCATGTACCGCTTTTCGCGCAGCTCACGGGCCACCGGCCCGAAGATCCGGGTCGCGCGGGGCTCCCCCTGGTCGTTGATCAGCACCACCGCGTTCTCGTCGAAGCGGATATAGGAGCCGTCCTTGCGGCGGGTCTCCTTCACCGTCCGGACGATCACCGCCTTGGCCACGTCGCCCTTCTTCACCTGGCCGGTCGGGATCGCGTCCTTGATGGTGACCACCACCTTGTCCCCTACGCCGGCGTAACGCCGCTTGCTGCCGCCGAGGACCCGGATCACCAGCGCTTTGCGCGCGCCCGAGTTGTCGGCGACTTTCACGATACTTTCTTGTTGAATCATCTCTGCCTCAATCGGCCGTTGGCCGTTGGCCGTTGGCCATTGGCCGTTCACCTGCTCGAAGCCACGCCCCGCCGTGTTGTCACCAGCGGCCAGAGGCCAATGGCCAATAGCCTACTTGGCCCGCTCCACGATCTCGATCACCCGCCAGCACACCGTCTTGGCCAGGGGCCGGGTCTCCATGATCCGCACGGTGTCGCCCACCTTGGCCCCGTGCTCGTCCCGCGCCTTGATCCCCTTGCTCCGGGTCACCTGCTTGCCGTACGCCGGGTGGGCGAACCGCCGGGTGAGGGTGACCGTGACCGTCTTGGTCATCTTGTCACTGGTCACCACGCCGGTGCGGATCTTCCGCTGGGCTCGGGTCTTCGTCGTCGACTCAGTCATGGTTCATCTCGTCTCTGGATCAGGGGAATCCTGCGGTCGGTCTGACCGCCTGCCCGCCTGATCCTGCTGGACTTCCTCGCACCGAGTCGCGCTCACGCGCTCCTGAAAGCGCTCGGTCGCCGGCTGACCGCCTACTTCCCCAGTGCCTTCGCTCGCAGCAGCGTCTTGATCCGCGCGATGTCCCGCCGCAGGTGCCGGAACCGCATCGGATTCTCGATCGACTCGGTGGCCGAGCGGAATCGGAGCCGAAACCGCTCCTCCGTCAGCTCCGCCAGCTTGGCCTTGAGGTCCTCGGCCGAGAGCTCGTGCCAGTTGGTCTTGGTCGTGGCCATCTCAGTCCTCCGTCCGCTTCACGAACCGGGTCCGCACCGGGAGTTTGGCCGCGGCCAGCCCCAGCGACAGCTTGGCCAGGTCCACCGCCACGCCCTCGACCTCGAACAGCATCCGGCCCGGCTTCACCACCGCCACCCAGCCTTCCGGATTGCCCTTACCCTTCCCCATGCGGGTCTCGGCCGGCTTCTTGGTGATCGGCTTGTCCGGGAAGATCCGGATCCAGACCTTGCCGCCGCGCTTCATCTCGCGGGTCATCGCCACGCGCGCGGCCTCGATCTGCCGGTTGCTGATCCACCCCGGCTCCAGGCTCATCAGCCCGTACTCGCCGAAGGCCACCGCGTTGCCCCGGGTGGCGATCCCCCGGGTCCGGCCCTTGAACGTCTTGCGGAACTTGACGCGCTTCGGTGCCAGCATCGGTCAGTTCCCCGTGCTGTAGGTACGGCCGGACAGGTCTTCGATCACTTCACCCTTGAAGATCCAGACCTTGATCCCGATCGTGCCGTACGTGGTCTTGGCGGTGCCGTGCGCGTAGTCCACGTCGGCCCGCAGCGTGTGGAGAGGCACCCGCCCCTCGCGATAGCCTTCGGTGCGGGCGATTTCGGCGCCACCCAGCCGGCCCCCGGCCCGCACTTTGATCCCCTGGGCCCCCATCCGCATCGCGCTCTGCACCGCCCGCTTCATGGCGCGACGAAACGAGATGCGCTGCTCCAGCTGATGGGCGATGTTGTCCGCCACCAGCTTCGCGCTCAACTCGGGACGCTTGATCTCCTCGACGTTGATCGCCGCTTCCTTCCCGGTGAGCTGCGCCAGCTCGTCCCGCAGCTTGTCCACCTCGGCGCCCCGCTTACCGATCACGACCCCCGGGCGCCCGGTGTGCACCGTCACGGTGACCTTGCCGGGCCGGCGGTCGATGTCGATCTGGGCGATGGCCGCATGGCCCAGGCGCGCCTTCAGGTACTTCCGGATCAGCTCGTCCTCCTTGAGGAGGGCCGGCATCTCCTTGGTGGCGTACCACCGGGACGTCCACTGCTTGACGATCCCGAGGCGGAAGCCGATCGGATGGGTTTTCTGCCCCATTACTCGCTCTCCTTGGTGGCCACGTGGATCTCCACATGACTCGTGGGCTTCCGCACCGGAACCCCCCGGCCCTGCGCCGCGGCGTGGAACCGCTTGAGCGGGCGACCCATGTCGATGACCGCCTTGGTCACCACCAGCTCGTCCACGTCCAGCGCGCTGTTGGCCTTGAGGGCCGCCTGTTCCGCATTCGCCACCGCCGAGCGCAGCGTCTTTTCGATCTGCTTGGCCGCCAGCTTCTTGCTGAACTTGAGGATGGCGTACGCCTCGTTCACGTTCTTTCCGCGGATCAGGTCGACTACCAGCCGCATCTTCCGAGGCGACTGTCGCACCCACCGCTGGATCGCATGGGCTTCCATGATCACTCCGCCTTGGCCTTCTTGTCCGCCACCAGCTTGCCGCTGTGGCCCCGGAACAGCCGGGTCGGGGCGAACTCGCCCAGCTTGTGCCCGACCATGTTCTCGGTGACGTACACCGGGACGAACTTGTTCCCGTTGTGCACCGCGAAGGTGTGACCCACGAACTCGGGGAGGATCGTGCTCGCCCGGCTCCAGGTCTTCACCACCCGCTTCTCGTTCTTGGCGTTGAGCGCCTGGACCTTGTCCAGCAGCGACGCCTGCACGAACGGACCCTTCTTGATGCTTCGAGACATGTCTCTGCTCTCGGTTCGTTACTGCGTGGCCTTGCCCCGCTTGCGGCCGCGGACGATGTACTGGTTCGAACCCTTCTTCGGGTGCCTGGTCTTGCGGCCCTCCGGCTTGCCCCACGGGGTCACCGGCGGGCGACCGCCCGAGGTCTTCCCCTCGCCACCGCCCAGCGGGTGATCCACCGGATTCATGGCCACACCGCGGACCCGCGGATTGCGCCCCAGCCAGCGGGTCTTACCCGCCTTGCCGACCGACAGGAGCTCGTGCTCCGCGTTCCCCACCTCGCCGATCGTGGCCAGGCACTTGGCATGCACCCGGCGCATCTCGGTCGACCGGAGCCGCACCGTCACGTACTCCCCTTCCTTGGCCACCACCTGCACCCCGGCCCCGGCCGACCGGGCCAGCTGCCCGCCCTTGCCGATCTTGAGCTCGAGACAGTGCACTGTCTCCCCCAGCGGCACCTCGCCGAGGGGAATGGCGTTGCCGACCCGCGGATCGACCCCCGGCCCGGACAGCACCGTGTCGCCCACCTGGAGCCCCTTGGGGTGCAGGATGTAGCGCTTCTCGCCGTCGGCATACACGATCAGGGCGATCCGGGCGCTGCGGTTGGGATCGTACTCCACCGTGGCCACTTTGCCGGGCACCCCGAACTTGTTGCGCTTCCAGTCGATCTTGCGGTACATCCGCTTGTGGCCGCCACCGATCCAGCGCATGGTGACATGGCCCTGGTTGTTCCGCCCCCCGGTCTTGCGGAGCGGCTCCAGCAGGCTCTTCTCCGGCCTATCGGTGGTGATCTCCGCGAAATCGGAGACCGACTTGAACCGGGTGCCGGGCGTCACCGGACGGAATTCACGGATACCCATATCAGCCCTCGAACACGGGAAGCGTCTCCCCGTCCTTCAGAGTCACGATGGCCTTCTTCCAGCGCGGCGTCAGACCCCGCGTCTTCCCCCGCACCACCGTGTTGCGCCGCATCTGCATGGTGCGCACCGCGGTCGCGGTCACGCCGAACAACTGCTTGAGCGCGTCCTTGATTTCGTGCTTGCTGGCCTCGGGGTGCACCTCGAAGGTGTACTCCTTGCGCAACTGGTAGGCGGCCGACGACTTCTCGGTCACCACCGGGCGCACGATGGTCTCGTGCAATGCCGGCATTTACTTGCCCCCCTTCTTCTTGGGCGCGGCCTTCTTGGTGGCCTTGGCCTTGGGCGCCGCCTTCTCGCTCTTGGGCTTGGCGGTCTTGGCCGCCTTGGCCTTGGGCGCCGTCTTGGCCTTCGCCGCCGGCTTCTCGGCCTTGGGCTTCTCCGCCTTGGCCGGCTTGGCCGCCGGCTCCGCCTTGGGCCGAGCCGCCCGGGGCGCACGGGTCACCGGCGCCGCCTTGGGCGACGGGGTGAAGCTCCGTACGAACGGTACCGCCGGCTCACCGGCGAGCGCCGGCTCTTCCACCAGCACGACCTCGGCCCACAGCACGTCGTAGGCGCTGGCCTCGGGGAACGGCAGCACGTCGACCTTCGGCAGATTCCGCGCGCTGAGATAGAGCGCCTCGCTCACACCGTGGGTGAGCACCAGGACCTTCTTCTCCGCCACGCCCAGCTTGGTCAGCAGGGCCAGCAGCTCGCGGGTCTTCGGGCTCTGCTGCTCGAAACGCTCCACCACGATCAGGCTGCCTTCGGCCGCGCGCGCGTTGAGGGCGCTCTTGCGGGCGAGTTGCTTCACCTTCCGCGGCATGTCCAGCCGGTAGTCGCGCGGCTGCGGCCCGAAGACGGTGCCACCACCCGGCCACAGCGGCGAGCGGGTCGAGCCCTGACGAGCCCGGCCGGTACCCTTCTGCTTCCACGGCTTCTGGTTACCGCCCGAGACCAGCCCGCGGGTCTTGGTGGCGTGGGTGCCCTGACGCTGATTGGCCAGGAAGACCTTCACGGCCTCGTGCATGACCGGGCCGTTCACCGTGCCGTCGAAAAAGGTCTCCGGGAGCGAATAGGCGGCGCCCTTCCTGGCGCCGGCCGGCGAGTAATGCGGCGCCTCAATCATGGCGGCTCCGTCCCGGCTGCTTGTTCACCAGCAGGATCCCGTGCTTGGCGCCGGGCACGGCCCCCCGCACGAAGAGCAGGTTCCGCTCGGCATCCACCTTCACCACCCGGAGGCCCAGCTCGGTGTGTCGTTCGGCCCCCATGTGGCCCGGCATCCGCTTGCCCTTGATGACACGCGAGGGGTCGGTGCCCGGCGAGATGGAGCCCGGCTTGCGGTGCCGGGTGTTGCCGTGCGACGCGGGACCGCCGCCGGCGCCGTAGCGGTGCACCATGCCCTGGAACCCGCGGCCCTTGGTGGTCCCGGTGACCTTTACCAGCTCGCCCGCCGCGAAGATCCCCACGGTCACCGTGTCGCCCAGCTTGTAGCTGGCCGCGCCGGCCTCGAACTCCTTGAGAATCCTGGGCGCGGCCTCGACGGCGGCCGCTTTGGCGTGTCCCACTTCCGCCTTGCTGGCGCGCTGCGGCACCTTGGCGCCGAAGCCCAGTTGTACCGCGCCCGACTTCACCTGCAGCACGCGGCAGGGGCCCGCCTCGATCACCGTCACCGGGACCGAGGTGCCATCCTCCCCGAACACGCGGGTCATGCCGAGCTTCTTGCCGATCAGTCCGTTGGCCATGGCTATTCGACCTTGATCTCCACGTCCACCCCGGCCGGCAGGTCGAGCTTGGTCAGCGCGTCCATGGTCTGCGGGCGGGAGTCGTTGAT
>CAZXRC010000068.1:0-7309 GCA_964642475.1 uncultured Gemmatimonadaceae bacterium
CCATCATGGACGAGGTGGAGCGGCTCCACAATCTCGGCCTGCCGGTGCTGATCGGCACTGTGACCGTCGAGACGTCGGAGACCCTCTCCCGCCAGCTCAAGCGGCGGGGGCTCCGGCACGAGGTGTTGAACGCCAAGTACCACCAGCGCGAAGCCGAGATCGTGGCCAACGCCGGGCAGCGCGGCTCCATCACCATCGCCACCAACATGGCCGGCCGCGGCACCGACATCAAACTCGGCCCCGATGTTCCCAAGAACGTCGACACCGACGGACTCCAGATTATCGGGACCGAGCGTCACGAGTCGCGCCGCATCGACCGGCAGCTGCGGGGCCGCTCCGGCCGTCAGGGCGACCCCGGCCGGTCGCTGTTCTTCCTGTCGCTGGAAGACGACCTGATGCGGCTCTTCGGCTCCGACCGCATCGCCCGCTGGATGGACAAGGGTGGGGCGGAAGAGGGCGAGGTCATCTCCCACCCCTGGGTGACCGGGGCCATCAGCCAGGCCCAGAAGCGGGTCGAGCTCCAGAACTTCCAGGCCCGCAAGCGGCTGCTCGAATACGACGACGTGATGAACCAGCAGCGCGAGGTGGTCTACTCGCTGCGGCTCTTCGCGCTGGAACGGGGCGAGCAGCTCAAGGCCGAGGCCACCAAGATGGTGGACGCCGCGGTCGACCGGACGGTCCGCATGGCGCTGGCCGAGACCGAGCGACCCGAGGACTACGATCGCGAGGGCGTGGCAACGACCCTGCTCCAGCAGTTCCTGATCCCGGCGGACGAGCTGACCGACGCCGCCCGGACCGGGACCCTCGAGCGCATGGTGACGGTGGCCAAGGAGGCGGCCCACCGCGCCCTCCGCCGGAAGGTCGACTATCTGCAGGAGTTCTCGGCCCAGATCGGGGCGCCCGATGTCGACGTGCAGGTACTCTCGACGGTGATGCTCACGGTGCTGGACGAGAAGTGGAAGGATCACCTCTACGACCTGGATCAGCTCCGCAACGCCATCCAGTACCGCGCCTATGGCCAGCGCGACCCGCTGGTGGAATACAAGAAAGAGGCCTTCGAGATGTTCGAAGACCTCATGCGGGACATGCAGGCGACGTTCACCGAGCGCTTCCTCAAGATCCAGGTCACCGCCGAACCGCCCCGTCCGCCGGCGCCGCCGCCACGGGGCCGCCCGGAGAAGCCCGCGCCCCGCGCCGAGGAAGTCACCAGCGGCGCCGATGACCTTTTCGCCCCCGACGCGCGGATGGCACCACCGCCGCCGGTGCCGGGACCCCGGGCCCAGCCCCCGGTAAGCACCAGCCTGGGTCCGCTCCAGCCGCCGGGCGGCAACGGCCTGCCCGAGGTGGGGCGGAACGATCCCTGCCCCTGCGGCAGCGGCAGGAAGTACAAGAAGTGCCACGGCGTGAATCGCTGAGCCGCCGCGACCGGTACCGTACCGCGCTTTTCGGGTGATCGGCCGGGCCAGGAGGGGCGCTATGCTCCCCCATGACCCAGCCGATCATCGTTCCACCCACCCCGGCCGCCCCCGATCGTCCGCGCGAACGCCTCTGGGCCCTCGGCCCGGCCGCGCTTACCGCCACCGAACTGCTCGCTATTCTGCTCGGCACCGGTGACGCCACCGCCGATGTCGCCACGGTGGCCCGGGAGCTCCTCCAGCGGGCCGGGGGATCGCTCCGCGATCTGGCCGCCCGTCCCGCCGCCGAGCTGACCCGCACCCGTGGCGTGGGCAGCGCCAAGGCGGCCCGGCTCCTGGCCGCCTTCGAACTGGCCACCCGCCTCCTGCAGGAACAGCGTCCGGCGCTGCCGCGCGTCCGCTCTCCCGAGGATGTGGCCGCCCTCCTGAGTCCGCGGCTGCGCGATCTGGCGGTCGAGGAGTTCCACGTCCTGGCCCTGGACAGCCAGAGCCGGGTGCGTCGGGATGTGCTGGTCACCCGCGGGCTCCTCAACAGCGCGCTGGTGCATCCCCGAGAGGTGTATCGCGCCGCCATCGCGGAAGCGGCCGCCGGGATCATCGTGGTGCACAATCACCCCAGCGGCGACCCGACCCCCTCGCCCGAAGACCGGGCGGTGACCCGTCAGCTGGCAGAGGCGGGCAAGCTGCTCGACCTCCCGCTCTACGACCACGTCATCCTGGCCGGCGACCGCTACCTGAGCTTCGTCAGCGCGGGCCTGCTCTGACCTCCCTGAAACTTGACCGCCGGGGGTGCGTACCCTACCTTATGCTGAAATTTCAGCACCAAGGCGGAGGACGGGCATGGCGGACCAGCGGGAAGCACTGAGCCGGCGGGAGCGCGAGGTCATGGATGTGCTCTACCGGCGCGGCGAGGCCACCGTCTCGGAGGTCATGGAAGAGCTGGTGGACCCACCCACTTATTCGGCGGTGCGCTCCATCTTCCGGGTGCTCGAATCCAAGGGGCACATCGGCCACCGGGAGGACGGCCCCCGTTATGTGTATGCGCCGGTCGTCAACCGGGAACGGGCCCGAAGCGCGGCCCTCGATCACGTGGTGAATACCTTCTTCGGCGGCTCCGCGGAGCGGGCGTTGGCGGCGTTGCTGCGGCGGTCGGATCTGGGCCTGTCGGAGACCCAGCTCCGGAAACTGGCCCAGGAAATCCACCGGGCTCGAGAGGAGGGACGCTGATCATGACCGATCTGCTTACCGGATTCCCCCCAGCCGCCGCCGTGGTGGTGCTGCTGCTCGCAAAGGTGACCCTCATCCTGCTCGGTGCCGGTCTCGCCACCATCGCCCTTCGGCGCGGATCCGCGGGCCTGCGGCACCTGGTGTGGAGTGCGGCGATCGCGGGCAGCATGGCATTGCCGGTCTTCGGGCTGCTGTCTCCCTGGCGCTGGGAGATCGGGGTGCTGTCACCGGCGCCTGCCCCGGGTTCCACCGTTCCAGCGGTCTCCCGTCAGCTCGACCTTTCGGCGGCGAACGCGGTGATAAGGTCCGACGTCGGCGGCACCTCGGCGCTCGAACCGGCCGTGAGCGAACCCGCCTCCGCGGCGAAGACCTGGTTCCGCGGCGTTTTCGGCCAGTGGTCGCTGGAGCAGAAGCTCCTGACACTCTGGCTTGCCGGAGCCGGGCTCATCGCGCTCCGGTTGATGTTCGGGTCGTTCCTGGTCGTCCGGGTGGTGCGGCGGGCGGTTCCGCTGACCGCCCCCGAGTGGCAGCGCCCGCTCATCGATGTCGCCGATCGCCTGGCCCTCCCGCGGCTGCCCGGGCTCTACCTGAGCGACCGGCATCCCATGCCGTTCGCCTGCGGCTTCATTACGCCGGCCATTGTGCTCCCTGCGGAGGCGCGGGAGTGGCCGGCCGCGCGCAGGCATGCGGTACTCTGCCACGAGCTGGCGCATCTCCACCGGCGCGATCTGGTGCTCAACCTGATTGCCCAGTGCGCCCTGGCGGTGTTCTGGTTCCACCCGCTCATGTGGTTCGCGGTGCGTCGGATCCGGATCGAGAGTGAGCGGGCCTGCGATGACCTGGTGCTCGGTACCGGGACCAGGGCCTCGGAATACGCCGATCACCTGCTGCAGATCCTGCGGGCGGTGCCGCGCTTTCCGGTGCCGGCCGCCGTGCTTCCCTTTGCCGAACGGGGAGAATTCGAGGGGCGCGTGCTGGCCATCCTTGAGGCCAGCGCCCGGCGCGACCCAGCCTCCCGCCGGGGGGCTGTCACGGTGACTGCCCTCGTGCTGCTGCTGGTGGCGCCGCTCGCCGTACTGGTGCCGGTGCGCCGGACGGCGCTCGTGCCGGCCGACCCCTGGCCCGCGCAGCTCATCGCGCCCGCGCCGGGCCACGCCACCATCCACCCAGGGCCCGCGCCAGACCCGGCCCCAAGTCGAGTCTCGAAGTCACCGGATGCCAGGTCGTCCCCGGTGGCCATGGGCGACCGTCGGGCCGCGGCAGCCAAGCCCCTCACCCCCGAGCCGTCCCCATCCGACACCGGCGACGGCCGCGCGGTCGTGCGCTCGCTGACCGCCGCACTCTCGGATACCGTGCCCGCGGTGCGGGAGAATGCAGCCTATTCGCTCGGGCGGCTCGTCGCCGCGTCGGCCGCACCAGCGCTCGCCCGCCTGGTCGAACGCGATCCGTCGGCCTCGGTGCGGGAGATGAGCGCCTGGGCGCTCGGAACCATCCGGGGCCGCGAAGGCCTGAATGGGCTCGCGGCCGCGGTGCGGCGTGATACCTCGCCGTCGGTGCGAGCCACCGCCGTCTGGGCCCTGGCACAGCTCGACCTCGATGAGGCCCTCCCGGCAGTGACCGCGGCCCTTGGCGATCAGGTCATGGAGGTTCGCTCCCGAGCTGCCTGGGCCATCGGTTCGATCCGTCCTTCCACCGCACCCGGCGATCTGCTGCGGCTCGCCGGTGACACCTCCACCGAGGTGCGGATGCGCGCCGCGTGGGCCATGGGTCAGATCCGCGATGCCGCCGCGGTGCCGGCCTTGAGCCGACTGGTGCAGGATTCCTCGAAGAAGGTCCGCGAGGCAGCCTTCTGGGCGCTGGGCAACCAGGAAGGGAGCGCCGCCGAGTCAGCGCTGCTCAGGGCGCTCGAGGCGCCCGACCCGGCGTTGCGGGCTCAGGCCGCACGGGCGCTGAGTGGCGCCCACAATCGTCCCTGGCCCTGGCCGTGGCCCTGGCCTAGGTAGTCCGTCAGCTCCCGAGGCCCGGGTTCGAGGCTGGACCCGGGCCCGAGTCTCAACCGCAAGTGCTGAAATTTCAGCACATCTCGTCCGCCGGAGGAACCACGATGAGGAGGATCCACATGGGGTCGCGTCTGCTGGCACTGCTGTTCATGGGAAGCGCGCTGACCGGCTGGGTCCGGCGCGAGACGATCAACAACCCGGATACCGGACCCGACGCCGAGGCGGCGGGGGCTGTCCTGGAATCGGCGCGGGGCACCTCCCCGCTGCTCTGCGCGTTGGCGGCACGGGCGGTAGACGGGCGGTTCGGGTGGGGTGGCTATGGACCGCCCGGCATCGACGACTCCAGCACCGCGTTGCGCTGGGTGTTCCGTCGTAAGCAGGGCGAAGATGCGGTGCCGGTTCTGGTCACCGGTCTCTCCGACCCGGACCCGTGCGTGCAGTCCATCTCGGCCCGGCTGCTCGCCAGGATCGACGCGGCTTCGGCCACGGGGGGAATGCTGCAGGCACTGGCGTCGAGTGCCGCCACGACCAGAATCGCGGCTTCGGTGGCACTCGGTCTTGGGGGAATCATGGCGGGACTCGACCCTCTGATCGAGCGCCTGAAGGATGGGACCTCCGAGGTGCGAGCTGTTGCCGCCTGGGCGCTCGGTGCGCTCGATGATCGACGGGCCGTCGCACCCCTTCGCGACGTGTTGCGCGATGGGGCCGCCCCGGTGCGCGCCGCGGCGGCCACCGCCCTCGGGCGGCTCGAGGATTCCTCGGCCGTGAGCGGCCTTTCCCGGCTGCTCAGGACCGACCCCGATGAGCGGGTGCGGTTGGCTGCGGCGCAGGCCCTCGGCCGTCTCGGGGCACGGACCAGCAGTGGCGCGCTCAGTGCTGGCCTGGGTGACAGGAGCCCGGCGGTGCGCCGGGCCTGCGCCTGGGCCCTTGGCAACCTGGGCATCCCCGAGGCCGGTTCGCCGCTTGCCAAGGCGATGGAGGATGCGGATTGGGAGGTGCGGGAGATGGCCACCTGGGCCGTGGTCCAGCTGGGGCGGGCTGGCGGCTCGGTGTCCGCGCTGGGACGACGGGCCACGAGCGACGAACGGGCGGAGGTTCGTCGTACCGCGGTCTGGGGGCTCGGGTCCACCGAGGACACGAGCGCCCTCGATCCACTCCTCAGTGTGCTCCGGAGCGAGCGCGACCGCGACGTGCGCCGCATGGCGGCGTGGGGGCTGGGCCAGCTGGAGGACCAGCGTGGGGTCGCGGCGCTGGCCGGCGCCCTGCAGGACAGTTCGGCGGATGTGCGAGGCGTCGCGGCATGGGCCCTGGGCCAGATCAAACCCGATCGGGCCCCCGGGGCGCTGATCGTCGCAGTCAGGGACCCGAACCGGGATGTCCGCAAGCGCGCCGCGTGGGCCCTGGGGAAGATCGAGGATACCTCCTCGGTAACATCCCTCCGGAATGCGATGCGCGACTCCGACGGCGAGGTGCGGAAGACCGCGCTCTGGGCCCTGACCCAGATGGATGACGACGCCGCCCGCGACGCGATCGTCGAGCAGCTCAAGAGCGATGACCCCGCCGTTCGCTCCGCCGCCGCCCGCTCCCTCGGGCATATGGGACAGAACCCCTGGCCTTGGCCCTGGCCCATGCCGATGCCCCGGCCATTCCCCTGATCCAGGGGCTCCCTCTTGCCAATTCTGCCCCGGTGGTGCGGAATTAGGGTACGCACACACCCCTGAGACCCTCCCCCCGGCCTACCCGCCGGGGGGCGGGGGTTGTGTGCTCCCTGAGAGGGATGGCTGTGACTGGAACGCTGCCCGACATTGCCCCGGATTTCCGCGCCCTCCTCGAGCGCCATGCCGACCGGCTGGACCTCGAGCAGATCGATCGCGCCCTCCGGTTCAGCGCCTCGGCCCACCGGGGCCAGAAGCGCATGTCGGGCGAGGACTTCATCCAGCACTCGATCGCGGTGGCCCGGACCCTGGTGGAGCAGCAGCTGGACACCACCTCGATCGTCGCCGCCCTGCTGCATGACGTGGTGGAAGACTCCTCCATCCGCACCGAGGACATCGCCCGCGAGTTCGGGCCCGAAGTCGCCGGGATCGTGGACGGTCTCACCAAGATCGCCAGCCTGACCTTCCGGTCCTCGGCCGAGCAGCAGGTGGAGAACTACCGCAAGCTGCTGCTCTCCATCGCCAAGGACGCCCGGGTCATCATCATCAAGCTGGCCGACCGGCTGCACAACATGCGGACCCTCGACCCGCTCCCGCCGGAGAAGCGGGTCCGGATCGCCACCGAGACCCGCGAGATCTACGCCCCGCTGGCCCACCGCTTCGGTATGGCGGGGATCAAGGCGGAGCTCGAAGACCTGACCTTCAAGTACCTCGAGTCCGAGGACTACAAGTCGCTGGTGCAGCAGGTCGCGGCCAAGCGGGCCGAGCGGGAGCAGGTCATCCTCAAGCTCAAGGTCCCGCTGGAACACGAGCTCAGGAGCGCCGGGATCTCCTGGTTCGACGTGACCGGGCGACCCAAGCATCTCTGGTCGATCTACCAGAAGATGAAGAAGCGGAACAAGCCGTTCGACGAGATCTACGACCTCATGGCGGTCCGGGTCACGGTGAAATCGGTTCAGGAGTGCTATCACGTCCTGGGCATCATTCACCACAACTGGACCCCGTTGCAGGA
>CAZXRC010000069.1:0-7293 GCA_964642475.1 uncultured Gemmatimonadaceae bacterium
GCCTTGATGTGCAGGTCGGAGGCGCCCCGCTCGACCGCCGCCTTGATGATCTTTTCCATGTCAGTCGTCGTCTCCCGCCAGGAAGCCCATCTTGGCCCGCACCGTCCGCATGGTGTCCCGCGCCACCCGGCGGGCGCGATGGGCGCCGTCGGCCAGGATCTCGGTCACGGTGTCGGGACTGGCCTGGAGTTCCGCGGCCCGTTCCCGGATCGGGGCGAGGGCCGCGTTGAGATGGTCGGCCAGGACCCGTTTGCACTCGATGCAGCCCCATCCGGCGCTGCGGCAGTTGGCCGCCACCGTCGCCACCGTCTCGGGGGGAGAGAAATGGCGGTGCAGCGCGTAGATATTGCAGATCTCGGGAGTGCCCGGGTCCTTCTTGGTCACCCGCGCCGGATCGGTCATCGCCGGCCGCAGCTTGGCCCACACTTCCTCCGGACTCTCGAGGAGCCCGATGGTGTTGCCCAGGCTCTTCGACATCTTGGCCTGGCCATCGAGGCCCATGATCCGCTTGGCCTCCGTCAGCATCGGCTGGGGCTCGGCGAAGTAGCCTTCCGCCCCCGCGAACTGAGCGTTCCACTTCCGGCAGATCTCCCGGGTCAGCTCCAGGTGCTGAACCTGGTCCTCCCCGACCGGAACCAGGTCGGCCCGGTAGAGCAGGATGTCGGCCGCCATCAGCACCGGGTAGTTGAGGAGCCCGGCCGGCACGCTCTCGAATCGGGTCGACTTATCTTTGAACTGCGTCATCCGCTCGAGTTCGCCGATCGGCGTGACGGTGTTGAACAGCCACTGGAGCTCGGTGTGCTCCCGGACATGCGACTGGACGAACAGCACCGCCCGCGCCGGATTGATCCCCGCGGCAAGCAGGCCGATCGCCATGTCTCGGGTCCGCGTGGTCAGGGTCGCCGGATCGTACTTGCCGGTGATCGCGTGAAGATCCACCACGCAGATGAAACACTCGTAGTTGTCCTGCAGGCGAACCCAGTTCTGCACCGCGCCAAGCCAGTTGCCGATATGCAACTCGCCGGAGGGCTGGATTCCGGAGAAGATTCGGGGCATTCGGTCAAGCTATCCAGCCTGAAGGAGTGACGCAAGATGCCATCGGCCAACGACTTACTGTGTCTTGCCGAGGCGGCCGCGCGGCGAGCGGGGGATTACCTCCGGACCGTCGACCGGCCCCGGGACCCCGCCGGCTGGACCGCCAAGGGCCGGGCCGACTGGGCCACCGACGTGGACCGGACGGCCGAGGCCATGATCACCGAGATCCTCATTGCCGCGGAGCCAGGGTCACGGATCGTCGGGGAAGAACTCACGCCCGAAATCGTGACCGGCGGGCTGGTGTGGGTGGTGGACCCATTGGACGGGACCACCAACTTCCTGCACGGCTTCCCGGCATTCGCTGTCTCCATCGCCGCGGCCATCGATGGTCGGCTGGAAGCCGGCGTCGTCCTCCATGTGCCGCTCAACCGTCTCACCCATGCGGTACGGGGTGGCGGTGCCTGGGAAGGTGGTGAACCGATACGGGTCTCCGGCATCAGCGATCCGGCCCACGCCCTGATCGGCACCGGCCTCCCCTACCGCGACTTCAGCCGGGTCGAGGAGTACCTCGCCCAGCTGGGCCGCGTGATTCAGGGCGCCACCGGCGTCCGGCGTCCGGGCTCCGCCGCCATCGACCTGGCCGACGTCGCCGCGGGTCGCTTCGAAGGCTTCTGGGAGCAGCGCCTCTCGGCCTGGGACATCGCAGCGGGGACTCTGCTGGTACGTGAAGCTGGCGGGCTGGTCACGGACTACCGGGGCCGTGACCTCGGGATCGAGCACGGCAGCGTGGTGGCGGGGAGCCCGGCCATCCACCGCTGGTTGCTGGAGACCATCCGAGGGTGATGGCCGGCGGGGCCGAGCTCGGGCTGGGACGGTCCCTCTTTGGGCAACGCTCGCCGGTTCACCATCGGCGCGGAGGCACGGAGGCCGCAGAGGTGTCCGTGTGGCCTCGGGCCTCGGGCCTCGGCATCAGCCGGGGAACACTCATCGTTTCCTTGTTGCAGGAGAATCAAGGTTCCCCATGAGTACGATCGAAGAATTCGCGGCTCAGGTAGGGTCGTCCCACCCGGCTCCCGCCGGCGGATCGGTGGCCGCGGTGACCGCCAGCCTGGCGGCCTCGCTGGTGGAGATGATAGGCAGGATCGCATCGGCGAAGGACCGGACCGGATCTCCTGCGCTCGCGCAGATGATCGAGCAGAGCGGCCAGCTGCGGCAGCGGCTGCTGGTGCTGGCGGAGGAGGATGCCCGCGCCTTCGAGGCCGTGCTGGCCGCCATGCGGGATGCCAGTGGCGGCGAGGCCGAGCGCGAGGTGCGGATCCGCCGGGCCTGGCGCCATGCGGCCCAGGTCCCGGCCGATGTGGTGCGGTTGAGCCGGGAAATCGCCCAACTCGCCCGCCGGGCAGCTCAAGCTGGTCCACCGAGCACCATCGGCGACGCGGCCATGGCGGCGCTGCTCGCCGCTGCCGCGGCCGCGGGCTCGCATCTGAACGTCCGCCTCAACATGGAGGCGGCGGGCCGCCCGGAAGATGTACGGGTCCTGGCCAACGACACGGAGGTGTTGCTGCGGGATACCCAGCGCGCGGCCTCGGAGGTGCGCCTGCTGGCGGAGGAACGGCTGACCAGTAAGCGTCCGGTCTGAGGGGTCCCTGCCTCGCGGCCGGGCTCATGTCTTGGCGAGTGGTGGACGAGGATCGGGCCTACACCGTCAGGATCCTCGGCCCGTCCGCCAGTATCGCCACCGTGTGCTCGAAGTGCGCCGCGAGGCTCCCATCGGCCGTCACCACCGTCCACTTGTCCGGCAGCGTCCTGGTGACGTAGTGCCCCGCCGTGATCATCGGCTCGATGGCGATCGTCATCCCTTCCAGCAGGCGGGGGCCCCGCTTGGGCTGGCCATGGTTCGGGACCTGCGGCTCCTCGTGAAACGAGGTTCCGATCCCGTGTCCCACCAGCTCCCGGACCACCCCGAATCCCGCCGCTTCCGCGACCTGCTGGACCGCATGACCGATGTCCCCCACATGGTTCCCCACCCGGGCCTGCGCCACGCCCACCCGGAGGCACTCCTGGGTAATCTCGAGGAGCCGGGTGGCCTCGGGACTCACCTCGCCCACCGGCACGGTGGTGGCCGAATCGGCGTGCAGCCCGTCCAGGTGCACCCCGACGTCGATGCTCACGATGTTTCCGTCCCTGAGCACCCGGCGGGCGCTGGGGATCCCGTGCACGATCTCTTCGTTGATCGAGGTACAGAGGGTCTTGGGAAAACCGTAGAGACCCTTGAAGGAAGGTGTGGCACCTGGATGGCTGCGGATGAACTCCTCGGCCAGGGTGTCGAGATCCAGAGTGCTGAGCCCCGGCCGGACCGACCGCCGCATCAGCGCCAGGGTTTCGGCGACGATGTGGCCGGCCCGGGCCATCGTCTCGATTTCGCGGGGGGACTTGATGGTGATCATGGCCGCGCGGCCTATCGCCCGATCAGCCCCTGCACCCGGGCCGAGATGTCCTCCACTCTTCCGACTGCCTGGATCAGGTGCACCGTCCCGCGGGAGCGGTACCAGTCGAGCACCGGAGCGGTCTGCTCCCGGTAGGCCTTGAGCCGGATGGCCACGGCGGCGGGATCGTCGTCGGCCCGGCCCTCGAGGCCGCGCCGCTTCTCGATGCGGGACAGGATCTCCTGGTCGGGCACGTCGAAAAAGAGGACACAGTCCATCTGCCGTTTCTGCTCACCCAGCAACCGGGCCACCCCTTCGGCCTGGGGCACGGTGCGTACCACCCCGTCGAAGATGACCCCCTTGGCCGCCTCCGGCTTGGCCAGCTCGTCCCGCACCACGCCCATAATGATGTCGTCGCTTACCAGCTGGCCCGACTCCATGACCGCCTTGGCCTTGAGGCCCACCGGGGTGCCACGCTTGACCGCATCCCGGAGCAGGTCGCCGGTGGCGAACTTGGGGAGACCCAGCCGCTCCGCGAGCAACGCGCCCTGGGTGCCCTTGCCGGCGCCGGGAGGGCCAAGGAGGAGGATGTTCATGGTGAAGGTCCGTCGTATGAGGAAGCGGTCAGGCGGTCAGAGTCGATGGACCTGAGATTCCGCCGTCGCTGCGCGGGCCCAGCCGTCAATACTGTCCGCCTGACCGCCTGACCGCCCGACCGCCGAGCGTCACATGAACCGCTGCTGGCGCCCCCGGAACTTGATGCGCCCGGTCTTCATGAAGCTGTCGTACTTCCGGAGCGTCAGGTGCTGCTGCACCTGGGCGATCGTGTCGAGCAGTACGCCCACCACGATCAGGACCGAGGTCCCGCCGAACTGCTGCTGGAAGCCGAGCTGCTTGGTCATGGTCACCGGGATGATCGCGATCAGCGCCAGGAACAGGGCCCCCGGCAGCGTCACCCGCGCCAGCACGTTGTCAATGTAATCGGCGGTGCTCGCGCCCGGCTTCACTCCCGGGATGAACCCGCCCTGCTTCTTCAGGTTCTCCGCCAGATCCACCGAATTGAAGATGATGGACGTGTAGAAGTAACTGAACAGCAGGATCAGGATCGCGAAGGTGAGGTCGTAGGGCAGCTCACCCGGCGTGAAGAAATCAGCGAAGGCGCGCAGAGCCGTGTTCTGGGTAAAGCTTGCCAGGGTGCCCGGCACGATGATGATGGTCTGGGCGAAGACGATCGGCATCACCCCGGCGGTGATCAGCCGGATCGGGATGAACGTCTTCTGCCCCTGGGTCATCCGGCCCCGCCCCATCACCTTGCGGGGGATCTGGACCGGAATCCGCCGGGCCGCCAGCGACATGGCGGTCACCGCGGCCACCACCCCCAGGAGGATCAGGCCGAACAGCACGATCTTGGGGAACGAGAGCGCCCCTTCCTTCCAGAACCCCGCCATCTGTACCAGGCCCGGCCAGAGCCGGTCGAGGATCGAGAAGGTGATGAGCAGGCTCATCCCGTTGCCGATGCCCCGTTCGGTGATCTGCTCGCCCAGCCACATCACGAACACCGCGCCGGTGGTGAGCACCACCATCATCGAGAGCCGGGTCCAGAAGGTGGCCACCGGGACCGCGCCCGGAATGCTCTCGGTGAAGACCGTGAAGGCGTACGCCTGGGTGAGCGCGATGCCCACGGTGGCGTAGCGGGTCCACTGGGTCAGCTTCTTCTTGCCCTCTTCGTCCTTCTGCATCTTGCCGATGGACGGCACGATGCCGCCGGCCAACTGGAAGATGATCGAGGCCGAGATGTAGGGCATGATGCCCAGCGCGAAGATCGTCGCGCGGGAGAGCCCGCCCCCCAGGGTGTCGTACAGCCCGAAGAACCCGGCGGCCGCCGAGTTCCGGATGAAGTCGGTGACCGCCTGGACGTTGACGCCGGGAGCGAAGATGTGCGCCCCGATCCGGTAGATAACCAGGGCGAGCAGGGTGAACCCGATCTTCTTCTGAAGCTCGGGATCCATCCCGCCGAGTGTGGGGCGGGCGGCGGCGGTCATTCGGCCGCGATCTTCCCGCCGGCCTGCTCGATCTTCGTGCGCGCCGAGGTGGAGACCTTCACGCCGGCGACGGCGTAGGCCCGCGCCACCTCCCCGGTCCCCAGCAGTTTCACGGGGACATCGCGCTTGGAGATGAGTCCAGCGGCGAAGAGGGTATCAGGATTCACCTCGGTGGCCTGAAGGCCCGCGAGGTCTTTCACATTGACCGGCTGGGCGACCACCTTGAACGGGTTGGTGAAGCCCCGCTTCGGCAGGCGCCGGTACATCGGCATCTGCCCGCCTTCGAAGCCCGGGTTGGTCTCCCCGGCCTGCCGCGCCTTGTGGCCCTTATGGCCCCGGCCCGAGGTCTTCCCCTTGCCGCTGCCGGGCCCCCGCCCGACCCGCATCTTGGCCTTGTTCGACCCCCGCGCCGGGCGCAGGGTGGACAGGGTCACCGGGCTCGTCTTGTCTGCCATTTACTTCTCCTGGGCCGGCACCACCTCGACGAGGTGGCGCACCTTGAACAGCATCCCCCGCACCGACGCGTTGTTCGGCAGCTCGGACACCGACTGGTGGCGCTTGAGGCCCAGCGCCTTGAGCGTCTTCCGCATGGTCTCCGGATGGCCGATCCCGGACCGGATCTGCTTCACCCAGATTATTTTGGCCTGCGCTTCGGAGGGCACCTTGGCCGCGTGATACTTGGGGCCCTGCCGTCCGACCACCGGATTGCGTCCCATGATTACACCTCCTGCGGCGCGCGGTACGCGATCTGATCGGTTTCGATCCCGCGCTCACGCGCCACCTGGCGGGCGGTCACCAGCTGCGACAGCCCGTCGAGCGTGGCCCGCACCATGTTGTGCGGATTGTTGCTGCCCAGGCTCTTGGTCAGGATGTCGGTGATGCCGGCGCACTCCAGCACCGACCGCACCGGGCCGCCGGCGATGACGCCGGTGCCGCTGGCGGCGGGCTTGAGAAGCACCCGGCCGGCGCCGTGCTGGCCGATCACCTCGTGAGGGATGGTGGCCCCCACCCGGGGCAGCTCCACCATCTGCCGCTTGGCCGCGTCGACCGCCTTGCGGACCGCTTCCGAGACCTCGTTGGCCTTACCGGTCGCGATGCCGACCCGGCCCTTGCCGTCGCCCACCGCCACCAGGGCGTTGAACGAGAACCGCCGGCCGCCCTTCACCACCTTGGCGACGCGGTTGATGGCCACCACGTTCTCGATGAACTCGCTCTTCTCGCGGTCCCGATCGCGATCGCCCCGGCCACCCCGGCCACCCCGGTCGCCGCCCCGGCCACGGCCCCCGCCGCCCTGACCGCCGCGCCCACCCCGGCCGCGTCCGCCCCGCTCGCTAACCGCGGGAGCCTCAGTGCTGGTCGCTTCCTGTTCGTCAGCCATTTAGAACTCCAGTCCGCCTGCGCGTGCGCCGTCGGCCACCGCCTTGACGCGTCCATGGTACCGGTAGCCCGCCCGGTCGAACACCACCCTTGTGATCCCGGCGGCCTTGGCCTTCGCGGCCAGCGCCGCGCCGACCCCCTTGGCCTTCCCGATCTTCCCGGCGCCGTCGGCGGCGACGCCCTCGGAGTTGTCCGCCACTCCCATGAGGCACACGCCCCGGTCGTCGTCCACCAGCTGGGCGTAGATGTGCTTGAGCGAGCGGAACACCGCCAGCCGCGGACGGGCCGCGGTCCCGGAGACCGCCTTGCGGACCCGGAGATGGCGGCGATACCGCAATTCCTGCCGGGTCGAGGGAGACTTGACTGCACGCATGGGTTACTTGGCTCCTGTCTTGCCGGCCTTGCGGCGGACC
>CAZXRC010000070.1:0-7291 GCA_964642475.1 uncultured Gemmatimonadaceae bacterium
TCTGGCCTCGTGCGCGAGGGGGGAGGGGAACTCGGAGCGGGCCGTAAGTGAGCCCGTCCCTTCTGAGGGCTTTCACGAAGAGCGAACTTCGGGCCCGCGGAGAGATCCCCTCCCCCCAAGCGCCTATGCCACGGTCGGACGGTAAGTCGCGCTGACCGACACCACTGATCCACCCTCCCACCGCAACTACGGCCCGTCACCCGCCACCCCCTTCCCCCTTATTTTCGCACCATGCCCAACGCCGTCGTCCTGCTCTCGGGTGGCCTCGACTCGGCCACCACCCTCGCGCTCGCCATCCGCGACGGCTTTCAGGCGCACGCACTCTCGTTCCGCTACGGCCAGCGCCACGCGGTCGAGCTCGACGCCGCGCGTCAGGTGGCCGGACACCTCGGGGCGGTCGAGCACCGCATCGTCGATATCGACCTCCGCGGGTTCGGCGGGTCGGCCCTCACCGCCGACATCCCCGTCCCCAAGGGGC
The DNA here is from genome assembly GCA_964642475.1 of uncultured Gemmatimonadaceae bacterium. Classification (GTDB taxonomy): domain Bacteria; phylum Gemmatimonadota; class Gemmatimonadetes; order Gemmatimonadales; family GWC2-71-9; genus JADJOM01. Next base: position 479 of record CAZXRC010000070.1, read on the forward strand.
GCAGCCCGGCCGAAATGAGCCGCGCGATTCCCGTCACGTATGTCCCGGCCCGTAACACCATCTTCCTCTCCTACGCCCTCGCCTTTGCCGAGGTGCTCCCCGCCGCCGACATCTTCCTGGGCGTGAACGCCCTCGACTACAGCGGCTATCCCGACTGCCGTCCGGAGTACGTCGCGGCCTTCGAGCGGCTGGCCAACCTCGCCACCCGAGCCGGGGTGGAAGGCCACACCCGCCTCCGGGTGCGCACCCCGCTGATGCAGCTCACCAAGCGCGAGATCATCGCCACCGGCCGCGAGCTCGGGGTCGACTACGGTCTCACCCGAAGCTGCTACGACCCCGATCCCGCCGGCGCGGCCTGTGGCCAGTGCGACGCCTGCCTCCTCCGGCTTCGAGGATTCCAGGAGAACGGCCTGACCGACCCGGCCCCCTACCGGTCCCGATGACCTACGCCGCCAAGGAGATCTTCTACACCCTCCAGGGGGAAGGGGCCAACACCGGCCGGCCGGCAGTGTTCCTGCGCTTTGCCGGCTGCAACCTGTGGAGTGGGCGGGAGGACGATCGGGGCGCGGCCAAGTGCCGGTTCTGCGATACCGATTTCGTTGGCACCGACGGAATCGGCGGCGGGCGGTTCTCGACCGCCGGCGCACTGGCGGCGGCGGTGGCCGGGGCCTGGCCGGCGGACCAGACGGGGCCGGCCCGGCGGCTGGTGGTGTGCACCGGCGGAGAGCCGCTGCTTCAGCTCGACCCCGCGGCCATCGACGCGCTGCATCGTGCGGGATTCGAGGTGGCGGTAGAGACCAACGGCACCCTCGCGGCGCCGGCGAACCTGGACTGGATCTGCGTCAGCCCGAAGGCCGGGACCGAGCTGGTGCAGCGCTCGGGCCAGGAGCTCAAGCTGGTCTACCCCCAGATCGGGGCCGAGCCGGAGCGATACCGTGGCCTCGCCTTCACCCATTTCTTCCTGCAGCCGATGGACGGTCCGGAGCGGCGGGCCAACACCGAGCGGGCGGTGCGGTACTGCCTCGAGCACCCCGAGTGGCGGCTGAGTCTGCAGACGCATAAGATGCTGGGCATCCCGTAGCGCCGGCCGACCCGTCACACTTCAGGCATGACCCATCATCCCGGCTTTTCCGACCGCATCGCCCACGCGCTGAGCTATGCGGCCAAGCACGGGGCGACACCCTCGGCGCGGGGCGGCAGCACCACCTGGCCCACCCGGCCCGCCAATGTCGCCGTCATTTTGGCCCGCCACGGCTGCGACGAGCTCACCATCGTCTCGGGGATCCTGCTGGCCCTCCTCTCCGAGGTCGAGCACAGCCGGCAGCATGAGTTGACCGCCCGGATCGGAAGCAAGTTCGGGGAGCTGGCGCTGAATGTGGTGCGACAGGTGCTGGAACCGCGGTACGACTCGCGCGGACGGGAGCGCGGCTGGGAAGCCTGCAAGCTGGACTACCTGGCGAACCTGAGCCTCTGCGACCAACGGGCCCTGGAGGTCTCCGCCGCCAATGAGATTCACCAGTGCGGCGCCCTCATCACCGACGTCCGCCGGCTCGGCAGCGAGTACCTCACCGGCTACGCCCCGGGTGGCGGCCCCACCGTGGTGTACTGGTTCACCCAGGTAGTCCAGGCCTACGAGGGCCATCCCATCGGGCCCCGCCCCGGGATGCTGTCGGAGCTGCGCGACCTGTCGGCCCGGCTCTCCGACCTGATCATCAACGAGGAATAGCAGCTAGTGCCCGGCGGGCTTCTCCGCCTTGGGCGCCACCGCGATCTTCGCCTCCTTCTCCCCGCCGGCCGCTTCGCCGCTTTTCGCCTCGCTCGCCGCTTCCGCCGAGGCGGCGTAGCCCTTCGCAAAGCTGCTGTTCACGTGGACCACCGCGTCGTTGAGCGAGCGGAAGGGATACTCCGGCGTGATGAGCGGCAGCTTGTCGGCCGTCGCCTGGTCGGTGATCACGCTGCCGGCCGGCACGTAGCGCCCCGCCGCGATGCTCACGCCCACCAGCTTGGCGCCGGGCTCGACCACGGCCCCGGTCCCCACCGACGACTTGAACACCAGCGCCTGCATCCCGATGAAGACGTTGTCGTCGATCCGGGCCGGGCCGTGGACCTGCGACTGGTGCGCCAGCGACACCCGCCTGCCGATGTAGACCGCGTAGGCCCGGCCATTGACCTCGTAGGTACGGTTGGGCACCGGCTGGCCCGCCACGACCGTCTCCAGCGCATGGATGACCACGCCGTCCTGTACGTTGGTCTCGTCGCCCAGCGCGATCGGCTGGCCCTCGTCGCCCCGGATCGAGGCGAACGGCGCGACGTAGACCTCGTGGCCGAGGATTACGTCGCCGATGACGCTTGCCAGCGGATCGACGAACGCCTCGGCCGAGAGCTGGGGCAGGTTCACGTCGGCGTTGAAGGTGGTGAGGACGTTGGGCCGCCCATGCCCCCGTGCGCCCCGCGCAGGGAACTCCGCCAGGGCACTCCGGAGGGCCGCGACCTCGCCCTTCAGCGCTACCACCTCGTGCTCGGCGTGGCTCGCGGCCACCCCCAGCACGACGAGAAGTCCCACCAGCGAGGTCGCCAGGAACCCGCCGCCGAGCGCCAGCACCATCGCCTTCTTGTCCATAACCTGCCTCACTGTGGGCGGGGCGTGAAACCGGACCACCCACCAGTATCGACCGGCAGGGGTGGTGCTTGAGCCGGCGTGTATCACTATATTCTTCAACGAGATGGAGTCATCCACCTCGGTTCTGGCCTCGCTCCCCAACGCCTTCGCCACGGCGTGTCGCCATGCTCGCACCGACAGCGAGCTCTTCGAGCGCTGCCGGGAGGCCTTAACCCGTCGCTTTGGCAGCGACCGGATCTGGTTCGGCGTCACCAGCCCCAGCACCTCGTTGAGTCTGCTCCCGCCGCCCGACTGGCTGTCGGAGGCGGTGGAAGTCGTGCGTCTCGGGAGCGGCCAGACCGACGTCGCCATCATGGCCGACCCGGCGGTGGCGGCCCAGATGCGGGGCCACGCGACCCCGATCGCCCTCGGGCTCTCGGTGATGCTCGAGCTCCACAGCGTGCTCCGGGAGCGGCAGGGCCAGCTGGACGACGCGGTCTTCCAGCTGCGGGCCCTTCGGCAGGTGGCCCGGCTCCTCTCGTCGGTGCATTCGACCGGTGAGACGGAGAACCTGGTGCTCGACTTCATGGCCGAGGTGTTCTTCTGCTGGTGGGCCTGCCTCTACCGCCCCGTCGGCACCGAGTACGTCCCCAAGGTGGTCCGATCGCTCCGCGGCTCGATGACGCTCGATACCGTCTCGCGGGACGCGCTGGACCGGGCCCTGCCCCACGATACCCCGGTTGCGACCACCGAGGACGCGCTGATCGCCCGGGTCCTGCCGCCCACCGCCCAGCTGGTCGTCTCACTCGACGCCGGGGCGGAACGACTGGCGGTCCTCACCCTCGGGCCCCGGCTCCACGACCAGCAGTTCGGCCCGGCCGAATCGGAACTGGCGGGCACCCTGGCGTATGCCGCCGCCATCGCCCTCAAGAATGCCCAGCTGGTGGAGCAGCTGCAGAGCGCCGCGAGCACCGACCCACTCACCGGGCTCAGCAACCGCCGGGCGATGGAGGACCGACTCGCCGCGGAGCTGTCGCGCACCCACCGGCACCAGATCAAGACCAGCGTGGTCATGATCGACGTCGACCGCTTCAAGCTGGTGAACGACACCCAGGGCCACGGCGTCGGCGACCGGCTGCTGGTTGAGCTGTCGCGGATCCTCCGCCAGCAGTGCCGCTCGCTCGATGCGGTGGGACGGATGGGCGGCGACGAGTTCCTGGTGATCCTCCCGATGACCTCCGCCGCGGAGGCGCTCAGTTTCGTGGAGCGGGTCCGGCAGGCGGTGATCCGGCTGGATCAGCAGTTCCCCGAGTTCGGCAATCCGTCCCTCAGCATGGGCATCGCCGAGGCTCCCCGGCACGGCAGGGCTCAGGAACAGTTGATTGCCGCGGCCGATGCCGCGCTCTATCGGGCCAAGCGGGGCGGGCGCAACGCGGTCGAGCAGGCCGAGGACAGCGCGGCATGAGCGACGCCGAGTTCCTCCTGCTGGGCGACGCCCACTGGCTCGAGTTCGTCAACACCCAGGCCGGGCCCGGCCGGCCCGATGCCCTGCCGAATCCCCAGGCCTACCTCCGCTGGACCAAGGCCCTCCGCCTCGAAGCCCCCGACCACGGGGCCGCCTTCGACGAGGCGATCCGCTTCCGCGACCAACTGGACCGGTTGGCCCGGGCGCTGGAGGGACGTGGCAGTCCGCCGGGCGCCGCGCTCGACGCGATCAACCAGCGGCTCGCGGCGCTCCCGGGGCGGGAGCACCTGGTGCGGGTGGGCGGCGCCTGGCAGATCCGATTCGCGCCCGGCCGGCCGCCGCGCGCCCTCGAGGCGATCGCCCGCTCCGCGGCCGAGACCCTCGCCAGCCCGGTGGCGATGATCCGCCGGTGCGCCAATCCCGAGTGCGGACTCTTCCTGGTGGACGAGACCCCGCATCAGAGCCGCCGGTGGTGCAGCCCGACCCGCTGCGGCAAGCTGGGGCGAGCCGAACGACGCCGGCGTTCCCGCCCCACGCCGATCGTCACCGGAGTCTGACCCTCCGCGCATGACCACTCCGCCGCCGCTCACCATCTTCGAGCGGGTCGAGGCTGCCCTGGGACAGCGTTTCCGGCTCGAGACCATGGTGGCCGCGTCCCGCGAGCGGGTGCTCTTCACCGCCCAGGACAAGCTCCTCTCCCGGCGGGTCTCGCTCCGGGTCAATCTCTATCCCAACGACCAGACCCGGGCCTGGTTCCTCCGTGAAGCCGAGGCGCTGGCCCAGCTCGATCACCCGGCAATCCGGCACGTCTACGATGCCGGGATCGTGGGCGATCTGGCCTACCGGGTGGGCAACTGGATCGACGGCGAGAGCCTGCAGGACGCGGTGCAGCGCGGACCGCGCCCCTTCCCCGCGGTCCATGTGCTCGCGCGGGACATGTTGAGCGGGCTGGAGCACGCCCACGCCCATGGGATCATCGTGCGCCGGATCGCGCCGACCTCGCTGCTGGTGAACCTGGCGGGTCGGGGAACCGTCACCGACCTCCGTTACTGCAACTGGACCCTCCCGGCGATCCCGCCCACCGAGATTCCCGGGGCCCAGGCCTACATGGCGCCCGAGATCCGGGGCGGGGCCGCGGGCGACCCGACCAGCGACATCTACACTGCCGGCGCGATCCTCTACGTGGCGGTGACGGGCGTGGAGCCCCCCCTCGACAGCCAGCAGCTCAAGCCCCCCTCGGCGCTACGCCCCAACTGCCCCCGGGCCATCGAGCGGATCCTGCTCCGCTCGCTTCGGCCGGCCCCGGACGACCGCTATCTCACCGCCGCCGAGATGCTGGAGGACTTCGCCTCCGACGCGGGGACCTTCGAGAGTCCGGCCGCGGTACAGATGGGCGCGCGGATTCTGCCGAGCGAGAGCGACGATGGACGGCACTGGGAGAAGCGGCTCCGGCGGGCGCTGGGCGACGACTACGAGCTCCTGTCGCTCCTGGGCAGCGGCGGCTATGGGCGGGTCTACCGGGTCCGGGACCTCCACCTCGAGCGGGAGGTAGCCCTCAAGGTCCTGCACCCGCATCTCACCGCCGACCCGGCGGTGGTGGAGCGGTTCCGGCGCGAGGCCCAGCTGGCCGCCCGGCTCAACCACCCCAACCTGGTCAACATCTACGACATCGGCGGCCGTTCAGGACTCCTCTGGTACACCATGGAGCTGGTGAAGGGCCCCAACCTGGCCCAGCTGGTCGAAAAGGAAGGCCCACTCCCGCTCGAGAAAGTGGTTCGGCTGATGCGGGAGTCGCTCAGCGCCCTGGCCCAGGCCCATGCGGCCGGCCTGGTGCACCGCGACCTCAAGCCCGAGAACATGCTGCTTGAGCCGGATGGGAGCCTCCGGATCACCGATTTCGGCCTGGCGCTGGCACTGCGGGCCCCGGGGCGCTTCGGCGGGGCGACGAGCCAGAGTGGCACCCCCATGTTCGCGAGCCCGGAGCAGCTCCTCGGCGAGCGGGTGGACCAGCGCTCCGACCTATACAGCCTGGCCGCAGTCGCCTATTTCGCCCTGCTGGCCGAACCCCCCTTTACCGGCGCCACGGTCGAACAGGTCCTGACCCGACAGACCACCAACCAGTGGCCGGAGCTCCGGACCCGGCGGAGCGACATTTCCGAGGACCTTGCCAGCGTCCTGGAGCGGGCCCTGCACGCCGAAGTGGAGCAGCGCTACCCCTCGGCGGCGGAGTTCCTCCTGGCCCTCAACCGGGCCACCGGGAAGGGGCTTCGGCGGAAGAGCGGGGAGTGGACCAAGGCGGCGTTACGGTGGTGGAAGCCCTGACCCCCTTGACGTATTGGCCATTTGTCACATCTTTGTTCCGGCTTTTGGGGCCAGAAGGCTTGGCCGGGTGACAATCGAGCAGGACTTCCCTTCAGGATACTGCGCGACCCGGACACCTCGTCCGGGTTTTTTTGTGGGCCGGGAAAGTTTCCCGACCCATGTCCCTGTCAATGCTTCGGGAGAGGCCGGGCATTGACGATGTTCCCCTCCGCACGGAGTACTGCAGTATGGCTCGCGTCACCGGCACCGTGAAGTGGTTCAATGATGCCAAGGGTTATGGCTTCATCACCCCTGAAAACGGCTCCAAGGACTGCTTCGTCCATCACACCGCCATCAAGGCCGACGGCTTCCGCAGCCTGGCCGAGGGTGAGCGGGTCGAGTTCGACATCGTCGATGGGGCGAAGGGGCCCGCGGCGGAGAACGTCAC
>CAZXRC010000071.1:0-7269 GCA_964642475.1 uncultured Gemmatimonadaceae bacterium
GCCAGCTCTCCACCGGCGAAGTGCGGGTGGACATCGTGCACCGCGGCGTCGGCTCGATCAGCGAGAGTGACATCCTGCTGGCCAAGGCGTCGGGGGCGATCATCATCGGCTTCCACGTGCGACCCGACGCCGGCGCCCGCAACGCCGCCGAGCGCGAAGGGGTGGACGTGCGCACCTACCGCATCATCTACGAAGCGGTGGACGACGTGCGCAACGCCCTGGAAGGCCTGCTCAAGCCGGAGTCGAAGGAGACCGTGCTGGGCGAGGCGGCGGTGCTGCAGCTGTTCAAGGTCAGCAAGGTGGGCACCATCGCCGGCTGCCAGGTGAAGAACGGCACCATTGCCCGGACGGCGAAGGCGCGGGTGATGCGCGACGGGGTGCAGATCTACGAGGGCACCCTCTCGAGCCTCAAGCGCTTCAAGGACGACGTAAAGGAAGTGAAGGAAGGGCTCGAGTGCGGGATCGGGATCGAGAACTTCAACGACCTCAAGGTGGGCGACGTGATCGAGAGCTTCCGGGTCGAGGAAGTGAAGCGGACCCTGGCGAGCTCCGCGAGCGGGAGCGGGGTGGCGTGAGGGGCGGACGGTCGGACGGTCAGTTGGCGGACGGCGGGCGGTCCGTTCGCCGGTCCCGCCGGCCCGACCCTCCGACCGTCTGACCGCCCATGTTCGCCGCCATCCAGACCTGGGACCTGCACCTCGAGGGGTGCCAGTCGCTCAAGGACAAGCGTTCGGTGCTCCAGTCGCTCAAGGCCGAGCTGCGGCGCAAACTGAACGTGTCGGTGGCGGAGGTGGAGCATCAGGACCTGTGGCAGCGGGCGGGGCTGGCCTGCGCCGCGGTGGGGAGCGACAAGCGGGTGGTTGAAGAGATTCTCCGGGACGCCGACAGCCTGATCGAGTCGGCCGACGGTGTGCGGATCATCGGGACCACGGTGACGGCGGCATGAAGGGAAGCAAGCGGCGCCCGGAGCAGGTGGCGGAGACCATCCGCCAGGTCGTGGCGGCGACGCTGCTGGGCGAGCTGCGCGATCCCCGGGTCGGGTTCGTCACCGTGACCGATGTCCAGGTGACCAGGGACCTGTCGGTGGCCACCGTGCGGGTGAGCGTCATGGGCGAGGAGAACCGGGCCGGCGCGCTCGAAGGGCTGGAAAGCGCGGCCGGGTTTCTCCGCTCCAAGGTGAGCAAGGCCCTGTCCACCCGGATCGTCCCCGAGCTCCGCTTCGAGCTGGATCGCGGGTGGGAACATGCGGCCCGGATCGAGCGGATCCTGTCGGACCTTCGGCACGAGAAGGGCGACTGAGCGGGGCCCAGCCCTACGGGGCGCTGCTGGTCGACAAGCCCGCCGGACTCACCAGCCACGATGTGGTGGCTCGGGTCCGCCGGGCGCTCGCGACCCGAGCGGTGGGGCACACCGGCACCCTCGATCCCTTTGCCACCGGGCTCCTGGTGGTGCTGGTGGGTCGGGCGACTCGGCTGGCGCGGTTCGTGGAGCAGCAGGCGAAGACCTACCTCGCGGCCGTGCGGCTGGGAGTCGTCACGACGACCGATGATCTCACCGGGGCCGTCGCGGACGGTCGGACGGTCGGACGGTCAGGCGGTCAGGTGACGCGCGAGGAGGTCGAGACCGCGCTCGCGGCCTTCCTCGGCCCCCAGCGACAGCGGCCGCCGGCCTTTTCGGCCAAGAAGGTCGCGGGGGAACGGAGCTACGCCAGGGCCCGTCGGGGCGAGCGGGTGGAGCTGGCGGAGGTGGAGATCGTCGTGCACGCGATCGAACTCCTGAGCTACGAGGAGCCCGAGGTCCGGTTCCGCGCCACGGTGAGCCCCGGCACCTATGTCCGGGCGATCGGACGGGACCTGGGCGAGCGACTGGGCACGGGGGCGCACCTGACGGCGCTGCGGCGTGAGGCGATCGGCCCGCTGCGGGTGGAGGATGCCATTTCGCTCGACCAGGTCACGCTGACGGCGCTGCGGCCGCCCCTGTCGGTGCTGGGACACCTCGGCCGGCTGGACGTCAGCGACGCGGACGCGAAGGCGCTGGGCCAGGGGCGGGCGCTTTCCGACTGTGAAGTTGCCGCTCCACCGGACGGCCCGGTGGCGGCGGTGGCCGAGGGAGAGCGTCTCCTCGCGGTGGGACGACTGGAAGGGCGCACGTTCCGGCCCGAGGTGGTGTTGGAGCCCGCGGGATGACGCGCTACCTGCCGGAGCACCCCGAGGGCACCGTGGTCACCGTCGGGACCTTCGACGGGGTCCACCTGGGGCATATGGCGGTGCTGCGGGAGATCGCCACCCGGGCCCGCGTGGCCGGCCGCAAGAGCGTCCTGGTGACCTTCGAGCCGCACCCGCTGGTGGTGGTGAATCCCCAGGCGGCGCCGCCACTGCTGACGTCGGGGCCGGAACGGCGCGAGGTGCTGGCCCTCACGGACCTCGACTACGTGGTGTTCCTCCGGTTCGACCGGCGCCTGGCCGACTACTCGCCGGAACGGTTCGTCCGGGAAGTGCTGGTGGGGCGCTGCGGGATGCGGGAGCTCGTCATCGGGCACGACCACGGCTTCGGCCGGGGACGCAGCGGCGACGTCGAGACGCTCCGGCGGCTGGGGGCCTCCGACGGCTTCCAGGTGGATGTGGTGCGGGCGGTGGAGTTGGGGGGCCATGCCATCAGCAGCACCGCGATCCGCCGGGCGGTCGCCGGGGGCGATCTCAGGAGCGCCGCGCGACTCCTGGGGCGGCCCTACACCCTGAGTGGTCGGGTGATCCGCGGCGCGGGGCGGGGGCGGACGATCGGGGTCCCGACGATCAACGTCGCCGACTTCCCCGACCGGAAGCTGCTGCCGCCGGATGGGGTGTACGCCGCCCGGGTGGAGTGGGCCGGCGGCCGGGCCGGGGGGATGCTCAACCAGGGCGGAAAGCCGACCTTCGGCGATACCAGCCGGACCCTGGAGGTGCACCTGTTCGGCGTGGACCAGGACCTGTACGGCGGGTGGGTGCGGGTGGAGTGGGTGGAACGGCTGCGCGACGTGCGGAAGTTCGCCTCGGTCGCGGAGCTCATGACGCAACTGGAGCGGGACCGTGCCGCGGCCCTCGACGCGCTCGAGCGGCACGACTCCCCGATCGATCACAATCGCGCGTCCCATGCCTGAGACCAGATGGTAGTCACTTCTCTCAAGACCCGGGTCGGCCTCATCGTGGCGATGGTCGCCCTGTCGATCGTCGCCCTCATCCCCCGCAACACCAAGATTCGCGAACGGGGCGCCGACGGGAGCATCCGCGACACCGTCATCAAGCAGGTGCCGCTCAAGCGGGGACTCGACCTCCAGGGGGGGATGCACCTGGGCCTGGAGCTGGATCAGTCGAAGCGGGTCTCGGCCGATCCCGCCAAGGACATCGACCTCGCGCTCACGGTGCTGCGCAAGCGGATCGACGAGTTCGGCGTGACCGAGCCGCTGATCCAGAAGCAGGGCGACCAGCGGATCGTGGTGGAGCTGGCCGGGATCAGCGATCCCGCCCGGGCCAAGGCGATCGTGCAGAAATCCGCCTTCCTCGAGTTCCGGATCACCGATCGGAGCGAGGCGCTGGAGAAGGCGCTGCCGGCGATGGACCGCGCGCTCCAGCGGCTGGGCGTCCGGCCCCCGAGCGGCGCGGCGGTGAGCGCCCCGTCAGCGGTCACCCAGCTGCTCCAGGGCGACACCTCGAAGAAGGCCGCGGTCGAGGCCGGGAAGGACTCGGCCGCCGCCCGCGATACCACGCCGGTGCTGGGCGGGGTGCTGAGCGGGCTGATCCAGACCTCGGCCACCGCCGGGTACCAGCTCTATCCGGGCGAGTACCTGGTGGAGCGGACGGCGGTGCCCCTGGTGGACAGCCTGCTCCGCCTCTCGGACGTGGCGGCGCTCTTCCCCCGCCGGTTCGAGTTCCGCTGGTCGGCCACCGACCTGAGCCTGGGGAACAAGGCCTACGCCCAACTGTACGTGGTCGAGGACCGGCCGATCGTCACCGGGGCGAGCCTGGTGGACGCCAAGGAGGACATCGACCCGCTGACCAGCGGCCCGATCGTCACCTTCGAGCTGGACCGCAAGGGGGCGCGGGATTTCGGCGAGGGCACCGGCAGGAACGTCGGCAACTACATGGCCATCATTCTGGACGACAAGGTCCAGGGCCGGCCGCCGGTGATCCAGGAGCGGATCGAGCGACGGGGGCAGATCACCCTGTCGGGGAAGACCTTCCAGGAGGCGCGGGACCTGGCCCTGACGCTCCGGGCCGGCGCGCTGCCGGTGCCGCTCAAGATCGTGGAGGAGCGGCAGGTCGGCGCCAGCCTGGGCGAGGACTCGATCAACAAGGGCGTGCTGGCCGGCATCGTCGGCACCGTCCTCGTAATCCTGATCATGGTGGGCATCTACAAGAAGAGCGGCGGGCTCGCGGTGGCGGCGCTGGGGTTCTACATCCTGTTCTCGCTGGGGGCGCTCTCCATGCTGGGGGCAACGCTGACCCTGCCCGGGCTGGCGGGCCTGATCCTCTCGGTCGGGATCGCGGTCGACGCCAACGTGCTGATCTTCGAGCGGATCCGGGAGGAACTGCTGCTGGGGAAGACGGTGCGTCTCTCGATCGACGAGGGTTTCCGGCACGCCATGAACGCCATCGTCGACTCCAACGTCAGCACGGTGATGACGGCGCTCTTCCTGTTCCAGTTCGGCACCGGGCCGGTCAAGGGCTTCGCCGTCACGCTCACTATCGGCGTCATCGCCTCGATGATCACCGCCGTGTTCGTCACCCGCACCCTCTACATGATCTGGCTCGATCGCGAGCCGAGCATGCAAACGCTGAGCATCTGACATGATCCGCTTCTTCGCCAACGCGAACTACGATTTCATCGGTGTCCGGCGCTACGCCTACCTGGTGACGGCGGCGCTGTTCGCCGTCTCGCTGGTCGCGCTCCTGGGCGTGGGGCTCAACTACAGCATCGAGTTCACCGGCGGCACCCTGGTGCACGTGAAGGCGGCGCCCGGCACCGACGTGGGGCGGCTCCGCAGCGCGCTCGACGCCAACGGGCTCCACGGCGCGGAGATCCAGGGCTTCGGCTCGCCGGGCGAGTTCATCGTCCGGGCCCGCACCGCCAAGGCGGGGACCGACGCCGACAACACCCAGGAGACCGCTAACGCGGTCCGCACCGCGCTGGACCAGGTGGTGGGGCAGGGGAAGTACAGCATCGAGCGCACCGAAGCGGTGGGGCCCAAAGTGGGGGGAGAACTGCGGACCAAGGCGCTGCTGGCCATCTTCTACAGCTTCTTCGCGGTGCTGGCCTACCTGGCCTACCGCTTCGAGTGGCGCTTCGGGCTCGCCGCGGTGGCCGCCACCGCCCACGACATCATCCTGACGATCGGGTTCATCGCGATCATGCGGCTGGAAGTGAGCCTGGTGGTGGTGGGCGCGGTGCTCTCCATGGTGGGCTACTCCCTCAACGACACGATCATCATCTTCGACCGGGTCCGCGAAAACCTCCACAAGTACAAGCGGGACCACTTCGCCGACATCCTCAACCGGTCGGTGAACGAGACCCTGCCGCGGAGCATCCTGACCCACGGCACCACCATGGCCACGCTGCTGTCGCTGGCCATCTTCGGGGGCGAGGTTATCCGGCCGTTCTCGCTGGTGATGTTCTTCGGCGTCTTCACCGGGACCTTCTCGTCGATCTACATCGCGAGCCCGGTGCTGATGTGGATCGAGCACAAGTGGCCCGGCGCCGATGCCCGGGGTGTGCGCCAGGCCGCGAAGCCGGCGGGGGAGAAGCGGGAGCCGGTGACTACTGGCCGTTAGCCGTTGGCCGTTGGCTGGTTCGCTGTCGAGGCAGCCATCGTGGCCGGGGTGCCATAGGGAGCCTGACAGCACAGGGAACTGCCAACGGCTAACGGCCAAAGGCCATTACCGTCAGCCTGCCGCACGGCGCATGCCCCTCGTCGACACCCACTGCCACCTCGCCTCCGAGCAGTTCGCCCCCGACCTCCCGGAAGTGCTGGAGCGGGCCTGGGCGGCCGGGGTGGCCCACCTGGTGGTGATCGGCGAGACCCGGCCGGCGGCCGAGCGCGCGCTGAGCCTCGCGGCGGCGGAGCCCCGCCTTTCGGTGGCCACCGGGGTGCACCCTCACGACGCGGCCGGGTGGGACGGCGAAACCGCGGCCTGGCTGGTGGCCGCGCTGAGGGACCCGCGGATCGTCGCCGCCGGCGAGATGGGGCTCGACTACCACTACGATCACTCGCCCCGGGAGGCCCAGCGGCGGGTCTTCGAGCACCAGCTGGAGCTGGCGGCCCAGGCTGGGAAGCCGGTCGTCATCCATGCCCGTGAGGCCGACGAGGACATCGCCGCGATCCTGCGGCACCACCCCGGGATTACCGCGATCCTGCATTCGTTTTCCAGTGGGCCCGGCCTCTTGCGGGCGGGGTTGGATGCGGGCCACTATGTGTCGTTCAGCGGGATGGTCACGTTCAAGAACTGGCGGGACGACGCCGCCGTCCGGCTGGTGCCGGCCGACCGCCTCCTGGTGGAGACCGACGCGCCCTACCTGTCGCCGGTGCCGCTGCGCGGCCGCCGGAACGAACCGGGCAATGTGGCGTACACCGCGGCCCGGGTCGCCCAGGTCCGCGGGGTCGAGCTGGCACGGCTGATCGCGGACACCGGGGCCAACGCCCGCCGGGTGTTCGGCCCGCGCCTTCCGGGCTGACTCGGGCCACTTTCACGGCCTATTCATGCCGGTACCATAAGGTTCATCCGGACGACCCGTGGCCCAGAGCCCGGGCGGCCGCCGTTCATCCCCGCACACTTCTCCCTGGAGAAGCTCCCGTCATGTCCAGCGTTCCTTCGGATATCGAGATCGCCCAGGCCGCCAAAATGCGGCCCATCGCCGAGGTGGCCGCCGAAATCGGCCTCGGCCCCGACGAAATCCTGCCCTACGGCCGCTACAAGGCCAAGATTGCCCCCGAAGCGATTGCCCGGCGGTCGCCCAGGGGCCGGCTCGTCCTGGTGACCGGCATCAGCCCCACCCCCGCCGGCGAAGGGAAGTCGACCTGCACCATCGGGGTGGCGCAATCGCTCCGGAAGCTCGGCAAGAAGGTGGTCGTCTGCATCCGGGAGCCCTCGCTGGGGCCGGTGTTCGGCGTGAAGGGGGGCGCGGCGGGGGGCGGCTACGCCCAGGTCGTGCCGATGGAGGACATCAACCTGCACTTCACCGGCGATTTCCACGCCATCACCTCGGCGCACAACCTGCTCTCCGCCATGCTGGACAACC
>CAZXRC010000072.1:0-6988 GCA_964642475.1 uncultured Gemmatimonadaceae bacterium
TTGAACATGCAGGTGGCGCTCCGCACCGCGTGATGCCAGTAGACATTGCGGTACATCTGATACTTGGCGAAGAGGAGCGACTCGAGGGCGCTGATCCCCTTTTCCTGGACCCCCACCTCGACCCGTCCGGGGGCCACCTCGATGAGGGTGAGCGAGGCGAGCAGGCGATCGACGTCGACCGCCCCGTACGGCACCCCGCACATCCGGGCATCCCGGCTCAGGTAATCGATCTTGTCGAGGTCGAGGGAGCCGGAGATGAGTCCCTTGAGAGGACTCGGGCTCTGGCCGGTGATGAACTGACCGATGCGCTCCCCCAGTCCGGCCACGCCTACCCGCGCGATCTCGCTGAGCAGCGGCTCGCGCGCGAGGCGGGTGACGCCCAGCTTCTCGTGATGGGGGAAGCCGGCTTCCTCGAGCGCGTGGGAAAAGGGGTAGTGCCCGATATCGTGCAGCAGCGCGGCGAGCCGGGCGGCGAGGCAGTCCTCCGCCGGCACCTGGCTCAGCTCACCCCGCTCGTCCAGGGCGGCGAGCGCCCGCCGAGTCAGGTGATAGGCCCCGAGGGCGTGTTCGAAACGGGTGTGGGTGGCGCCGGGGTAGACCAGGAAGGCATGGCCCAGCTGGCGGACGTACCGCAGTCGCTGCATGGGCGCGGTATCCAGCAACTGACTCGCCGGGCCGTCGAGGCGAATGTTATCCCAGAGCGGGTCGCGGATGACCTCAAAGTCCCCCATGCGGGGAAGTATGGGAGCGCGGGATGGCAAAGCAAAGAGGCCGTTGGCCTTCGGAACCACCAACGGCCAATGGCCAACAGCCAATGGCCAACGGCCTCTCAGCCCTCTTCCGTCTCGTGCGCCAGCTTCCACTCCTCCGGCGAGCGCCAGAGGCTGGAGAGCACCAGCTCGCGCATGAGGATGAACTCCTTGGGGATCCGGTCGTAGAGCCGCTCGAACAGCTCCTGATGGGAGAGGATCTCCGACTTCCAGGCTTCGCGCGGAACCGACATGAGGTCGCGGAAGGTCTCGGGGCCGAAGTCATCCAGGCCGCGCCAGTCCATTTCCTCGTACTTGGGCATCCAGCCGAGGGGGCTCTCGGTGGCGCCGGCGCGGCCCCGGATGCGGTTGAAGATCCACTTGAGGACGCGGAGGTTCTGGCTGTACCCCGGCCAGATGAAGTTGCCCTCGGCGTCCTTGCGGAACCAGTTGACGCAGAAGATCCGCGGCGGGTCGGCGATCTGGCGGCCCATCTGGAGCCAGTGATTGAAGTAATCGCCCATGTGGTAGCCGCAGAAGGGCAGCATCGACATGGGATCGCGCCGGACCTGGCCCACCGCTCCGGTGGCGGCGGCGGTGGTCTCGGAGCCGATGGTAGCGGCGAGATAGACGCCGAAATTCCAGTTCACCGCCTGGTAGACCAGCGGCACCAGTGACGCGCGGCGGCCGCCGAAGAGGAACGCGCTGACGGGCACACCCTCGGGGTTCTCCCATTCGGGGTCCATCGAGGGGCACTGCGCCGCCGGGGCGGTGAATCGGGCGTTGGGATGGGCCGCCTTGCGGCCGCAGGCCGGAGTCCAGTGCTGCCCCTGCCAGTCGGTCAGCTCGGGGGGGGCATGATCGGTCATCCCCTCCCACCAGACGTCCCCGTCGGGGGTGAGGGCCACATTGGTGAAGATGGTATTGGCCCGGATGGTGGCCATGGCCGTCGGGTTCGACTTCATCGACGTGCCGGGCGCTACGCCGAAGAACCCGGCTTCCGGGTTGATGGCGTGGAGCCGGCCGTCGGGGCCGGGGCGGATCCAGGCGATATCGTCTCCCACCGTGGTGACGGTCCATCCCTCGCAGCCCTTGGGTGGGAGCAGCATGGCCAGATTGGTCTTCCCGCAGGCGCTGGGGAAGCCGGCGGCGACGTAGCGCTTCTCGCCTTCCGGGCTCTTGAGGCCCAGGATCAGCATGTGTTCGGCCATCCAGCCCTCGTCGCGAGCCATCACCGACGCGATACGGAGGGCGAAGCACTTCTTGCCGAGCAGGGCGTTGCCGCCGTAGCCGCTGCCGTAGGACCAGATGGACCGTTCGTCGGGGAAGTGGACGATGTACTTCTCGTCGTGATTGCAGGGCCAGGAGACGTCCCGCTCCTGCGGTGCCAGGGGCTTGCCGACCGAATGGACGCAGGGGATGAAATCGCCGTCGCCCAGGACCTCGAGGGCGGCGCGGCCCATACGGGTCATGATCCGCATGCTGACGACCACGTAGGGCGAGTCGGTCAGCTCGACGCCGATCTGGGAGAGGGGCGAGCCCAGCGGCCCCATGCTGAAGGGGATGACATACATCGTCCGGCCCCGCATGGCGCCGCTGAACACCCGCTTGAGGGTCACCCGCATCTCGCGGGGGTCGACCCAGTTGTTGGTCGGGCCGGCGTCCTGACGACGGTGACTGCAGATGAAAGTGCGGTCCTCGACCCGGGCCACGTCGCCGGGATCGGAGAGGGCGAGAAAGCTGTTGGGGCGCTTGACCGGATTGAGGCGGCGGAGAGTGCCGGAAGCGACCATCTGCTCCAGCAGCATCTCGTTTTCGGCGGCGGAGCCGTCACACCAGTGGATACTCGCGGGGGTCGTCAGGGCGGCGATCTCGGCGACCCAGGCCTTGAGGTTCGGGTTGGTCACCCAGGACGGACAATCCGAGATCTCAGCCCGCGGCTCGGCGGTGGCGGTCATGCCGGAACTCCCTAGGTATTGGCACGGCGCCAGTCCGAGTGCCGGCTGGCGAAGCGTGCGGGCCGGGAAATTTCGGCACCGGAGGGAGCGGAGGCAACGGCTGGAGGGAAAGTCGAATGATTATGCAGTGGCGTGGGATTTCTTGCTTGTCGGAGCCCGGGATGGGATGGTCCCCACCCCGGGGAGGGCCCGCTGGGGTTACGGCCGGGCCGGCGTCATCGAGGCGGGGAAGTGGTAGGCGCTCAGGACCGTGGCCACGTCGGCTTCGGTGAGAGCATCGGCGGTGGGCACGGTGGCCATGATGTCGGTAGAGTCGGGCGAGTGCTGGAAGAGGCCCATGGTGTGGCCCAGCTCGTGGGTCGCCACCGTCCGGAGGCACTCGTCGAGGTTGGGGTCACCGGGAATCGCGACGTAGACGAAGGCCCGGACCGGGAGTCGCAGCTGATGCCGGGTGGTCAACGTGTCGATGTCGGTGGCGCCGATGCAGGCTTCCGCGAGCGCGTGCATGACCCGGAGGGCGGGGGGCGGCTGAATGGCGCGGACGATCACGTCGGCGGTGTTCGAGTCGCTCACCAGTCGGGCATCCCATTCGCCGTACAGGAAGGCGGCCTTCCAGATGGCGATGGCGGTACCGATGTGGGAGGGGAGCTCGTTCTGGTCCTCCACCCAGACCTTGACCGGCAGGGAGGTGCGGGGCCAGTGGAAACTGAGCGTATCCTCGCGGGTGGCCCCGCCGCTGTCGAACGGGACCCGGAGCCGCCACTCATAGCTCAGGTCGGCACGACTGGGGGACACGATGTCGCTGCAGGCCACCGCGGCGACCACGGCGAGCAGGGCAGCGGAGAGGAGCGTGGCGGGACGGATCATCGGGTATACTCGACGGCAAGACCGAGCCCGACCCGGTGCACATCCTGCGTGCGGGAGAATCCGAGGGAACGGAGCTCGTCGGTGGAGAAACGCTGGTAATCGTAGCG
Organism: uncultured Gemmatimonadaceae bacterium; assembly: GCA_964642475.1. Lineage (GTDB taxonomy): Bacteria > Gemmatimonadota > Gemmatimonadetes > Gemmatimonadales > GWC2-71-9 > JADJOM01. The sequence goes on from CAZXRC010000072.1 coordinate 3,682, forward strand.
GAGGCGGGCAGCCACCCCGACCGGGCCGCGGGTGAACACCGGGTAGTCGGCGCCGAGGGTGAGGGTCAGGAGCAGGGGGCCGCCCTGACGGAAGATCCCATCCTTGTCGGCGAGATACTTCATGAGGCCGGCCCCGAAGCGGTAGCGCAGCTTCCGGTACATCGGGCCGTCGACCCCCGCCGTGAAGCCGAGGGTCTTGTAGCTCACGCCATCGTAGGCCGAGAACCCGGCTTCCTTGATCCGGGTCTTGCCGAACCCCAGGGAGAGCTCCACGCCGGCGCGTTCCCGGGCCGAGACGGGGAGTGAGGCGCCGAGGGTCACCGTGGGGGTGATGCGCTGGGTGACGTCGATCTGCTGAAAGATCTGGTCAGTGGCGAGCTTGGTGCCGCCCATCGCGCCGAAACCGATCGAGTAGCGCGTCTGGGCGGAGAGGGCAGCCGGCAGCAGGGTCGCCAGGGCCAGCGTCGTGGTCAGGAGTCGCATGGGGCTGAATGATGCGGGACCAAGGGGGCAGGGTCAACGTGGGGGACGCCGGCCGGCCCGGGCATACGCACGCAGCCGACGGAGCATCCTGCGGTCGAGGGTCACTTCATCGTCCCCCTTGGGGGTTTCGATGACCCTCGCGACGTGATCGAACCGGGGGTCGGTCATGATCCGCCGGAAGGGCTGGGGCCCCAGGGTTCCCTCCCCGATGAGCTCGTGGCGGTCGCGCCGGGAGCCGAAGGGGGTCTTCGAGTCATTGAGGTGCATGCAGTGCAGGTGCGCGAACCCGATGACGGCCTCCCAGCGACTCCAGACCTCGTCGAACCGGTTGACCAGATCGTACCCGGCCGCATAGAGGTGACAGGTATCGGCGCAGAACCCGACCCGCGAGCGGGCCGACTCGGGCATCAGGGCCCGGAGCTGGGCCAGCTCCTCGAAGGTGCTCCCCAGCGCGGTGCCGGTGCCGGCCGTGGTCTCGATGAGGATCTTCACGTTGCCGGGCACCGCCTCGAGGCAGCGGGCATAGTTGGCCGCATTTCGGGTGAGGCCGCGGTCCCGGTCATCCATATAGTTGCCCGGGTGCGACACCACATAGGGGATGCCCAGGGACTGGCAGCGGCGGAGTTCGGCGGTGAAAGCCGCGACGGAGCGCTTACTTAGCGTGGCGTCAGGACTTGCGAGGTTTATCAGGTACGAATCGTGCGCCATCGCCACGGCGACGCCGGTGCGTTCCATTTCCGACCGGAACGCCTCCCGGGTCTCCTCGTCGATCGTGGGTTCTCGCCATTGATTCGGGGTCTTGGTGAACAGCTGCATGGCGGTGGCGCCAATGGCCGCCGCCCGGGCTGGGGCGGTATCCACACCACCTTGCGTAGAGACATGGGCCCCAAGCAGTTGCATGGAAATTCCTTGACAGGTATCGCCGGCTGAATACGTTCTCCGCGCCCCGGTCCCCAGGATACTGTGACTGAGCTGATCGCGCCTCGCCGAATCCTGCTGCTGGGCGACGCTGCTGCGCGCCCGGCGGGGCTGGAACGCGCGCTGGCCCGAGGCGGTTATCACCTGCTCGAGGCGGAGGGGCTCTCGGCCGAGCAGCAGGCGGCGCCGCCGGATCTGGTGCTGGTCACGGCGGCGCACGCCGACCGGCGGCTGGAAGAGGCGCTGCAGACGCTTTCGGGCGAGGTCTGGCGCGGCATTCCGCGGGTCGTGCTCCTGGGCGACCGCCAGCCCGAGGGGCCGTACCAGGCGCTGACGATGGGGGCGGACGACGCCATGGTCTCGCCAGTGCACCTGCCGGAGCTGATGGCCCGGATCGCGGCCCGGCTCAAGCCGCTGCCCTTGGCCCACGGCGACCGGGCCGCGGCGTGGCGACAGGAGCTGATGTTCGACATCCTCGAGGAGATGTCGGCGGCGCTCCGCTCGGAGGGGATCGTCGAAACGCTGGTGCGTCGAGTCGGCGTGGCGCTGGAGCTCTCCCGCTGCTCCTTCCTGCTCGCCTCCCCCTGGGAGCGGTACGGCCGGGTGGTCGCGGTGCTGGAGCAGCCGTCGACCCGTGATCTCCGGGTGGACCTCTATCGGTATCCCGAGATCCGCGAAGCGCTTCGCACCGAGAAGACGGTGTTCATCCCCGATCTCGAGCGGCACCCCTTCTTCGAGGAACTGCGCCCGCTCTGGAAAGACCTGGGCGTGAGTGCCGACGTCCGAAGCGTGGCGGTGATCCCGGTGAGCCTCCACGGCCGCCCCGCGGGGGTATTCCTGCTGCGGACCGGGCGGGAGGATCCCCCGCTCAGTCCCGACCAACTGCTCTTCGCCGAGCGGCTGCTGCGGGCTACGACCCGGCTGCTCGAGAACGAAGAGCGTCGGGCCGGCCTCGCGCGACGCCAGGCGAGTACTCTCGCGACGGACGTCCTGACCGGGGTAGGCACACTCGAGGCGCTGGACCGCCGGGTGCAGGAGGAATTTCACCGGGCCCGGCGCTACGCGCTCACTTTCAGCGTCGTCCTGCTCGACGTGGACCGGCTCCGCGGCTACAACGAGCGCTTCGGCAACGCGATGGGCGACCGCATCATGGCCGAGTTGGGCCGGGTGCTGGCGCGGGAAATCCGGACCCCGGACTACGTGGGGCGCTACGGGGGTGACGAATTCGCCCTGGTGCTGCCCGAGACCGATCTTGCCGGCGCGCGGGCGTCGATCGGCCGGGTACGCGCCCGGATCGACGAACATACCTTCCCCGAGCTGCCGCCGGCCGAGCAGCCGCGGCTTTCGGCCGGCATCGTGACCTTTCCCCATCCGGCGGTGAGCGCCAGTCAGGATCTGTTCGCGCTGGTCGAGGCGGCGCTTTTGCGCGGCAAGGCGCAGACTGACGGGCGGATCGGGACGGCGGACTCGGTGGCGGCGTGAGGCCGGTCAGGCCGATCGGAGCGGGCTGAACACGAGGCGCGGCGAGTGTCGCAGGGGACTGTCCGCTGACCGCCTGACCGTCCGAGGGTTCGGCGCTTGGGGGGAAGGGAACCCTCCGCGGGCCTAAGGGATGGGCTCACTTACGCCCCGCTCCGAGTTCCCCTTCCCCCGTCGCGCGCGGGGCCAGCTGTCGCGACCTTCGGTGCGACCGTCCGACAGTCCGACCGTTGGTTCGGCGCTTGGGGGGGAGGGAAGTCTCCGCGGGCCCGAAGTTCGCTCTTTGTGAAAGCCCTCAGAAGGGATGGGCTCACTTACGCCCCGCTCCGAGTTCCCCTCCCCCCTCGCGCATGCGGCCAACTCTCGCAACCTTCCGCCCGTCCGCCCGTCCGCCCGTCCGCCCGTCCGCCCGTCCTACCGCCGCCGT
>CAZXRC010000073.1:0-6809 GCA_964642475.1 uncultured Gemmatimonadaceae bacterium
CGGCCTCGAGAAAGAGCAGCTGGGCAATGACGATGTTCGCGACGTCGTCGTTGATCGGCGCGCCGAGGAAGACGATCCGGTCCATCAGGAGCCGCGAGAAGATGTCGTACGACCGCTCGCCGCGGCTGGACCGTTCGATGACGTACGGAGGAAACAGGGTGGCCATGCGGGGCTCAGGCATCGGCGACGGTGGATTGCTGGAGGAGCCAGGCGAAGGCCTTCTCCTCGGTGAGTGACCGCTCCAGTTCCCGGAGCCGGCCCGCCTTCTCGAGCTGGGCGTAGAGCTGGCCCACCGGCAGGTTCCGCCCCGCCGCCAGCGCTTCCACCCGCTCGTCGATCTCTTTCTCGGTGGCCTGGAGATTGTTGCCCTCCACCACGGCGTCCAGCACCAGCTCCCGGCGCACCTGCTGTTCCGCCACCGGCCGGAACTCCTGGGCGAACTGCTCGAACCGCTCCTCCGGAATCTCGTACGCCTTCATGTAGCCCTGGATCAGCCGGTTGACCAGCGACACCGGCGCCGGCACCTCATTGGTCTGGTAGATCTGGTTGAGCAGATCCTGGCGCACTGCCGCGTCGGCCCCGTGCGCGGCATCCTGCTCCAGGTCCTTCCGCACCGCCGCCCGGAGCGCATCAAGGGTCTCGAAATCGCCGATCTCCCTCGCGAAGGCGTCGTCCAGCGCCGGCAGCTCCTGGCGCTTCACCTCGTGAAGGGTGATCCGCACCCGCCGGGTGGTGCCGCGCTTGCTCTCCTCCGGATGATCGTCCGGGAACCGCACTTCGGCGTCCACCGTCTGACCCGGCAGGAGGTTCATGACCCGCTCCTCCACATCCGGAATTGCGCGGCCCTCGCCCAGGACCATGGTATAGGGCTGGGATGGGCCGGGCGCGTCGCCCTCGAGCGGGGCCACTTCCATCCGAACCATCTGCCCCGGCGCCGGCTTCTCCCCCTCGACCGGGAGCCACGACGCCTTCCGCTCCTGGAGATCCCGTAGCCGCTCCTCCACCTGCTCCGGGCTCACCGGCTGGACCTTCCGCTCCACCTTGAAGCCCCCGGTCCGCTTGAGCGCGACGTCCGGCCGGACCTCGACATGGAACTCGAACTCCAGGTCCTGACCGTCCTCGAACTTGAGGTTGTGGATGTGCGGCTCGGCGATCGGCTTGAGGCTCTCGGCCTTGATGGCGGTGTCCCAGCTCTCGCGGATCAGCTCCTCCAGCATCGTCTGACGGATGGCTTCCCCAAACCGCCGCCGCACCACGGCCTCGGGTGCCTTGCCTGGCCGAAATCCGGGCAGCCTGGCATTCGCCCCGTAGTACTTGACCGCCTTCTTCTCCGCCTGCCGGACCCGGTCCGCCGGGACCGAAACCTGCAGGGACTTGGAGGCAGCGTCTTCTTTGGTTTTGGTAATCGAGATGTCCGGCATGGGCGGAATGATAGCCCGGCCTGTCCCCAGGGGTCAAATGAAATCCGGGGGGACTGCCGATACTAGGATCGATCAGTGGGCCGGCCGGGAGCAGGGCCCCCCACGTACGCCTAAACGATTGGGGTACAAAGAGCTGTGACGACGATCCTGATCGTGGATGACGAGCCTTCGATGCGCCGCGCGCTGCGCCACTGCTTCGAACGGGCCGGCTTCGCGGTGCAGGAGGCCGCCTCCGGCAGGGAGGCCTTGATCCGGCTGGGTCCCGATCGCACTGCCGAGGCGGTCGTGAGCGATGTGCTCATGCCGGAGATCAATGGCCTCGCATTCTACGACCAGTTGCTGGAGGTGGCTCCCGAGCTCACCAGCCGGGTGGTGTTCCTGACCGGCGCCTCTGCCGATCCCCGGGTACATGGCCCGGTGGAACAGCGCGGCGTCCCCCTTCTCTCCAAGACCGACGATCTCCGGCTCGTGGTCGACGCGGTCCGGCTGGCCCTCCTCCAACGCGGCCCGGTTCCTCCGCTCTCTTCGAGCCCCTCCTGACATCCGAACGGCCCCCCGTCGGCGTAGGTCGGTGACGCCCTCGAGCGACCGTCCCTGACGCCAGGAGCCTGCCGTGCCGCAAAGCCCGCCCCGCTCTCCGCTGGACCACGCCGAACGGATGCCCGTGCTCGATGCCCTGCGCGGCTTTGCCCTCGGGGGAGTCCTCACCGCCAACCTCCTGGTCTTCAGCGGCTGGGGCATCCTGATGAGCCCCGCGCAGCAGCACGCGCTCCCGACGGCGGCGATCGATTCAGCGGTTGACTGGCTCCTCCTCTGGCTGGTGGACGGCAAGTTCTACTCCCTCTTCTCGCTCCTCTTCGGTCTCGGTTTCGGGCTCCAGCTGGCTCGCGAAACCCAGAGTGTCATCCGGCTACGGCGGAGACTCGCATGGCTTCTGGTGGTAGGACTGCTGCATGCGACGGTCTTCTGGTTCGGGGATATCCTGAGCCTCTACGCCGCGCTCGGATTCGTCCTGCTGGCCTTCCGGAACACCGCCGATCGTGCGCTGGTCCGGTGGGCCGCTGCCTTGCTGGTCTGTCCGGTGGCGGTGCAGGCCCTCGGTGTGCTGGTCGGCCGATACCCCTGGGACGCGCTGTACTCCGTCGCCAGCGGCGCCGATCCGATTGCCGAAGCGTTTCAGGTCTTCCAGACCGGTTCCTTCTCCGCGATCCTCAAGGAAAACCTGCTCGGTCTGATCTTCCGATACCTCGAGCTCTTCGAAACCGTCCGCTTCCCGCGGCTGCTCGGGCTCTTCCTGGTCGGACTCTGGCTCTCCCGTGACGGGCGGTACCGGGAACTGTTGCGGCGGGAGGACCTGCTCCGCCTGGTGCAACGGACCGGGTTGGGGCTCGGGCTGGTGCTCAACGCCGCGTATGCCACTCTCCTGCGGTTCGAGCCCGAGCGACTCTCGGTGCTCGACTGGGTCGGCGGGTCCTGCTACGCCATCGGCGTTCCGCTGCTGGCGGCCGGGTACGCCGCCACCTTCGCACTCTGGTGGAACCGGCCGCGCCGTCGGACGCTCCTTGCCCGGTTGGTGCCGGCCGGTCGCATGGCGCTCACCAACTACCTGGGCCAGACCGCGATCGGCCTGCTTCTCTTCTATCCCTATGGTCTGGGGTGGTTTGGCCGGGTCGGGCCGGCCCTGACGACGGTACTGGCCGGCGGCATTCTCCTGGGGCAGCTCCTCGTGAGCCGTTGGTGGCTCGCGCGGTATCGCTTCGGCCCGCTGGAGTGGCTCTGGCGACAGTGGACCTACCGCCAGCGCCTCCCTCTTGGGGCCATGGAGGAGCGGGCGCCCCAAGTGCAGTGAGTGGAATAGTCAGGCGTCGTACCGCCTCCACCGGCTCCTTCCGGTGTGGCGCCCCGGTCCGGTGCCTCAGCGGATCGTGAACTCGCCGCTCTCCAGGCCGAATTCATCCCGGACGACCCGGGGGAGGGGTGGAGCCTGCCACGGTCCACCATTGTAGCGGACATTGACCCAGTGGAGGCCCCGGGTGACCGGGAGCAGGAGCCGCCAGCGCGCCTCCACCCGCTGCATGGCCACCGGTGACCAGTCGGTGAAGTCTCCCATCAACTCCACCTGGTCGGCGCCATCTGCGTCCAGGGTGAACTCCACCAGGTCGTCGCCCCGTCGCTCGAACCCGAACCGCGCGGTCCGGTGTGCCGGGGCCGGGGAGCGTGGCACGGCAGGCCGGCGGCGCCAGACGGCGGCCCGGAACCCCAGCCGGAGGAACGACTCACCGCTGGTAGCCACTGCCGGATCGATCGGCTGCTGACCCACACTCCCCAACACCCCGATCCGGTCCAGGAACCACCAGGTCCCTTCCGTCATCCACCAGGTGGAGCTGGTCCGGAGCGAACGCGCGCCGGCCCGGTCCAGAGTCGGGGTATCCGGTACGCCCGGCACCCGGCCCGGCTGCCGCATCCCGAATCGCATCCCAGTCGCCACGGCCAACTCGGCCCGCTCCCCCAGCCAGCGGACCCATATGCCTACGTCGGTGGTGGTCACGGTGCGCCGGCTGCTGACCCGGGTCAGGGTGTCGGGGAAGCCTCCGATCGAGTCGCCACCTGCGCTCTGCGTCATGCTGACGGAACTCTGGGACCCCTGCACCTGCACTGAGAAGCGGCCGAGGTGTTTCCAGGCCGCCGCCTCCCAGCGACGCACCGGGCCCAACGGCTCTCGACCGCCCTCGAGTCCCAGCCAGATGCCCCGGTCCGAGCCCGCGAGGTGCAACCGCCCCCCACCCCAGGCGGCCGCGGCATGACCGAGACCCGTCCCGTACTGGGCCCGGGCGGTGCCCGTCAGCTCCACCTGGAACGGGCTCACCGGGTGGAACCACGAAGCGGTGATCCGTCCCGCCGACCAGGTCGCTGGTCCGGCCAGTCCGGCCTCCATGTCCGCGCGTACCTGGGCGTGCATCGGACCCGCCAGCATGACCAGGACGGCCAGGAGCCCGGCTCTCTTCACGGGGACCGCTCCGTTCCCGGCATTGGGGCATCGGGTGGATGCTCCACCGGAGGAGGCAGCCTGGGCGCGGCTCGGGTGCCGTCCCGGGTCAGCCGGTCACGTAACGCGAGGAAGTCGGCATCGTTGGCACCCCGGCTGGCCATCTCGTAGATGCTGGTCCAGGCCTGGTTCATCGGCAGGCCGGAGGCCAGGAGGTCGGCGAGCACGCTGAGCGGCACGGTGAGGGCATTGCCGTGCCGGAGCGCGGAAAGCCGGGCCAGGTTCGAGGGCGGCGCTCCAGCGCGCAGCGCCGCCGCCCCGGCCACCAGTTCCGGCTCTCGCGCTTCGATTCCGAACAACTCACGGGCCTGCGTCAGATGGCCCAACAGGCCCTCCACCGCGGTTACGATACGGGCCGAGTCGGCGCCCTTACTCTCCCCCTCCAGAGCCTTCTTGATGAGCGGCTCGGTGGGAAGTCCCGCCGCCGTTGCCTGGTCCACCAGGCGCTGCACCGCCGCCCGAGGGCCGGGGCCCAGGCGGGTCGCCAGTCGGGAGTCCTGGGCCCGGAGGGTTCCGGCGGAGACCGCCAGGAGGAGCACAATTGGTGTCGCTCGAAGGAGTGGCATCAGTTGGGGACCGTGACCACCGACGTGGGCGTGCCGAACTCGTCCAGCGCCGGTGGTGTCGCGGGATCTGCCTGCCAGCGGGCGCCATCGATGACGAAGGAATAGCGGTAGCGACCCGGCTTCAGTTGGAGGGTGACCGTCCACTGGGCCTGGCCCCGCTCGAGCGGAATGGCGCTGGGATTCCAGTCGTTGAAATCGCCGATCAGGGCGACGCTGGAAGCCGACGGGGCCGACAGCGCGAACGTGACTCCGGGGTCCCGGGCGGGTCGGAGATCCCGCAGGCCAACGACGGCCAGCCCCGCCGAGGCGGCCAGTGCCGCCGCCCAGCCGGCATGGATCGGCCAGCCCCTCAAGCGCGATTCCCTGCGCAGCCGGACCAGCGCCCCGGCCACGGCGTCCTCCCCCAGACCCACCGGTCGGCGCAGGACGTCGATCACCTCGCCCAGCAGCGGGTCGGGGGTCAGGCCCGATTCCTCATCCACGATACACCTCCCGGAGCGCGGTCCGCAGTCGCTCGCAGGCCCGATTCACCCGCATCTTGAGCGCCGGCACCGAAGCGCCGGTCAATTCGGCCATCTCCTCGTAGCTGAACTCTTCCACATGCCGGAGCAGAAAGGCCTCACGCTGGTCCGGCCCCAGGGCGGCGAGGGCCCGTTGGATCTCTTCGTCCCAGGCGGTGTGTTCCGCCACCGGGGCCACCGCCGCGTTCTCCAGGGCCCGGGTCAACTCCGACTCTCGCACCAACGGTCTTGCCCGGCTCAACCGGGTGCGACAGCGGTTCACCAGGATGGTGGTGAGCCAGGCCCGGAACCGCTCTGGCTGGGCGCAACGCCGGATCGATCGATAGGCCCGAACCAGGCTGTCCTGGAGGGCTTCCTCGGCCTCCTCCCGGTTGCCCAGGAGATGGAGGGCGTAGCGTTCCAGGCCGATCCGATGGCGGTGCACCAGCTCGGCATAGGCATTCAGATCGCCGCGTTGCGCCTGGTGCACCAGTTCGGCATCGGGCACGCTCATCGTTGATAGACCCCGGCACGGCCGAATTAGTCACTGGGTGACGATCGAGGGTGGGCGCGGGTCTTTCCCGATGTCCGCGCCGGTGCCACCGGGGACGCCTCGGGGCCGCCGCGCCACACTTACCAGAGAGGGAGAGACCATGGGTAGACGGCACCTGGTGGCGATAGGGCTCCTCGCCACGATCGCATGTAAGGATGGTGTAAGCGCCGGGCCCGGGACCAACGAAAAGGCCACCGGCGCCGGCGTCTCAGCCTCGGGGGTGGTCTACGGCTTCACCGCCGCTCCCGACAGCCAGCGGGTCGCCCTTGCCGGGGCGACGGTGACCCTGGTCCGGGTCGGTGACCTGCCGCCGCCCCTCCCTCCCGGCCCACAGCTCCCACCCGGTTCGGATACCCTCACGAGCGGGCACGTCGGCGGGGTGCTGGACTCGGTGATCCCCCCGCCTCCCGAGCATCCGCCGCTGCCGCCGGCCGCCTGTGATGCCGGAGTTACGGTCGCGGAGGTGCGGACCGGCAGTGACGGCGGCTGGAGCGCGACGGGACTGGAGAGCGGGATCTACAACGTCAGGGTGGACGGCCCGGCGGAGAGTCAGTGGAGAAGCATCGAGTACTGCGGATGGGTAGTGCAGCAGGAGGAGAACGACATCACATTCTACCTCCCCTTCGGCCCGGGGCCTGACCCGGCGCCGTAGGCGTCGGTCCGTGGAGTGCGAACGCCGGGAGTCGAACCCGGACCCCTTGCGGGACAGGATCCTAAGTCCTG
>CAZXRC010000074.1:0-6785 GCA_964642475.1 uncultured Gemmatimonadaceae bacterium
ACCTCGTGAATGCCATTCACGCGCTCTCCCAACTGAGCTACGCCCCCGTTATATTAGCGCGCCCCGCGGGATGCTCCTGCGTCTGCAAGAGCACGACAAGCTACTCGGCTGGCGCGGCGTATGTCAAGCTGGCGTGGGCACTTTCTCGGTGGTCAAGGAGGGTGAAGGACGGTCATGAAGAAGCGTTCGGGTGCGCACGGAAAAGCCGGGTCGAAGGGCGCGAAAGCCGCCGCCAAGGCCAAGTCGACCAAGGCCGCGAAGGCGGAAAAGCCGGCGGCTCCCGAGAAAAAAGAACGAAAACTCTCCCCGGTACAGGAGATCCTGGCCAACAACCAGCCGAAAAAGGGCCGGAAAGGCCGGCGGGAGACCAGTAAGTCCCTCGGCGTGTACGACTCCGATCGCGACATTCTCGACCAGTACCTCTACGAAGTCAGCCAGACCCCGCTCCTCACCACGCCCCAGGAGATCGCCATCGCCAAGCTGGTCCGGCAGGGCGACCCCGAGGCCATGCACGAGCTGGTCAAGCGCAATCTCCGCTTCGTCATTTCGGTCGCCAAGAAGTACCAGAATCGCGGCCTCCCGCTCACCGACCTGATCGGCGAGGGGAACGTCGGTCTCCTCACCGCCGCCCGGAAGTTCGATCCCGATCAGGGCGTCAAGTTCATCTCCTACGCGGTCTGGTGGATCCGCCAGGCGATCCTCGCTTCGCTGGCCCGTCAGGGCCGGACCGTCCGGGTACCGCTCAACCGCACCGCCGACCTGTCCCGAATCGTGCGGACGGCGGAGGCACTGCGGCAGGAGCTCCGGCGCGAGCCGACCCCGGAGGAGATCGCCAAGTCCACCGGTCTCTCGCTCGAAGTGGTGCAGTCGCTCGCGGCCCTCAACACCAGCGATGTGCGGCTCGATGCCCCGCTCGATCCCGAGGGCGACCGGTCGCTCATCGAGCGCTTCATCGCCGACGATCAGTCCGATGCGGAAGAGCAGGCGATGGATCGCTTCCTCACCGAGGAAATCGACACCGCCCTCAACACCCTCCCGGCCCGCGACGCCAAGGTGCTGCGGCTGTACTTCGGCCTCGACGGTGGCCGGGAGCATACCCTCGAGGAGATCGGCGGCATGCTGGGGGTGACCCGGGAGCGGGTCCGCCAGCTCCGGGATCGGGCCCTCAAGCGGCTGCGGGAAGGGGATGTCGGTCGGGCGCTGGCGAGCTTCGCGGCGTAGGGGTGTTTGGCCGTTGGCCGTTGGTCTTTGGCCTTTGGCTCGTTTCGGTGAACAGCTGACCCTCCGCGCCCCGGGCACGGAGGGTTGTTCGTCTCGTGACAGCCAACGGCTAACGGCTAACGGCCAAAGGCCAATGGCTAACGCCAATCGGCTATTTACACCCCGCTCTCCCCGCCGTACCTTGAACCCGTGCAACAGCTTATCGCCTCTCCCCAGGCCGTCGTGCCGGGGCTGGTGACGCGGGTAGGGCGGTGGGGACTGGAGACCGGACGGGCGCTGTCGGATGTGCGGACCTGGGCCCCGCATGTCATTCCCCAGATGCGCCGGCTCGGGGTCGATTCCATCCCTATCGCGCTGTTCATCGCCACCTTCACCGGCATCGTCCTCTCTCTGCTCTCCAAGTACATCTTCACCGGCGCGGTGCCTCTCTATTTCGTGGGGGCGCTGGTCGGGAAGACCATCATGATGGAACTGGGCCCGGTGCTGACCGGCCTGGCGCTTGCCGGTCGCGTCGGGGCCAACATCGCCGCTGAGATCGGCACCATGCGGGTGACCGAGCAGGTCGACGCCCTCGAGACGCTCGCCTACAACCCGCACAGTTACCTGGTCATGCCCCGCGTGCTGGCGGCGATCCTCATGTTCCCGGTCGTCACCGCGCTCGCCATTGCGCTGGGCGTAGTCGCGGGCTGGATCACCTCCATCAATCTTCTGGATCTCTCCACCTTGGAATTCGTCAAGGGCCTCCGGCTCTTCTACCGCTTCAAGGACATCTGGTTCGGGCTGGTGAAGTCGGCCAGTTTCGGGGCGGCCGTGGCGTTGGCGGGGTGCCTCATGGGGCTGGCGACCCGGGGCGGAGCCGAGGGAGTGGGCCGCAACACCACCCGTGCCGTGGTGATCGGCTGCGAAGCGATCCTGGTGCTCGACGCCTTCTGGGCGCTGGTACTGCTGTGAGGCGGTCTGACCGTCCGACCGCCCCATGATCCGCTTCACCGACGTTCACAAGAGCTTCGGCGCCAAGACGGTGCTGGCGGGACTCACACTCGATATCCCCGATAACGAGACCACCGTCATCATCGGCTTCTCGGGCACCGGCAAGAGCGTGGCCCTCAAGCACATCGTCGGCTTGATGCAGCCCGACGCGGGTACGGTGGAGGTCGACGGGCGCCTGGTCGGGGAGCTCGACCGGGACGGGCTGGACCGGCTCCGGGGCGAGGTGGGCTACGTCTTTCAGTTCGCCGCGCTGTTCGACTCGCTCACGGTGGCCGACAACATCCTCCTCGGGCTCCGGCGCCGGGGCCTCGATGCCGAGACGATGCAGACCCGGGTGCGGGAGAGTCTGGCGCTGGTGGATCTCTCCGGCGCCGACGAGCGGATGCCGGCGGAGCTCTCCGGGGGCATGCGCAAGCGGGTGGGAATCGCGCGCGCGATCGCCCTGCGTCCGCGCTACATTCTCTACGACGAGCCGACCACCGGGCTCGATCCGGTGACCTCGGCGGTCATCGATGAACTCATGGTCCGCGCCCGCCATGAGCTGGGCGTGACAGGAGTCGTGGTCACCCACGACATGCGGAGCGCCTACACCGTCGGCGACCGTATCGCGATGCTCTACCAGGGCCGGATCCGGCAGGTGGGGACCATCGAGGAGATCCGCCACACCGATGACCCGGTAGTGCGGAACTTCATCGAGGGGCGGCCCTTCGACCCCGAACGGCTGCAGACGACGGGAGCCACCGCATGAAGCGGCGCAACGAGTTTCTGGTCGGCCTGGTGCTGCTGCTGAGCCTCGCCGTCGTCGTGGCCGGGGCGCTCTGGCTCTCCGAGGCCAATGTGGGGCGGCGGGAGTCCGACCACGTGGCCCGCTTCCGCACCGTCGGCGGGCTGACCCCCGGGGCGCCGGTGACCTATCGCGGCGTGCGGGTCGGTCGGGTGCAGGCCATCCGGCTGGCCGACGAATTCGTCGAGGCCGACCTCCGGGTGTTCCAGGGCGTCGAGCTGCCGGACCGCCCCGCGGTGATCGCCGCCTCCCAGAGCCTCTTCGGCGAGTGGAGCGCCACCATCGTGTCCCGGGACCAGCCGCAGGACGATCCCAACGTCCGCGAGATGCTGGCCGAGACGTCGCGCCCCGGCGGCGACCGCTGGCCCGGCGCCACGCTTCCCGACGTAGGCCAGTTGACCGCCCAGGCCGGCCGCATCGCCACCGATATCGCCTCGGTGGCCAACCGGGTGCAGGAAGCCTTCGACTCGACCGCGGTGGCCGAGCTGCGGCGGAGCATCAAGGACTTCGGCGAGATCGCCGACCGACTGGTGAAGTTCACCAACAGTCAGACCGGGCGGCTCAACGAAGTCACCGGCAACGTGGAGCGGACCTCCGACGCGGTGCTCAGCGCCTCGCAGGACCTGCGCGCCACCCTGGCCCGGGTCGACTCGGCCACCAGCGGCGGCCAGCTGCAGCAGATTCTGGACAACACCCGGGCCGGCAGCGGGGACCTGCGGCAGGCCTCCGCCGATCTCAAGGGCATCATCGCGACGGTGAAGGGCCAGGACACGAGCATCGTCCGAATCCTGCTCGCCGCCGACTCGGCGCTCACCCGGCTCCAGGCGGGACAGGGCACGCTGGGGCTCCTCTCGAAGGACCCGGCGCTCTACAACGAGACGATCGAGACCATGCAGGAGCTGCGGCGGCTGATCGCGGATATTCAGATGAACCCCAGGAAGTACTTCAAGTTCAGTGTGTTCTAGGGCCGTTGGCCATTGGCCATTGGCCATTGGGAACACCTTGTAGGCCGTGCCTCCAGCCGGAATGCAGCCACCACAGGCCAACGGCCAACGGCCAAAGGCCAAGAGCCCATGAGCAAGAAGAAATCCAAGGCCGAGCGCGAAGTCTCCGCCGGCGGCATCGTCTTCCGCCGCCAGCCGGACAAGAGCGCCCGTTTCCTGCTGATCCGGGACCCCTACGAACACTGGGGGTTCCCCAAGGGCCATCTCGAAGGCGAGGAGACCCCGGCGGAGGCGGCGCTGCGCGAGTCGGCCGAGGAGACCGGCCTGATCGATCTCAACCTCCACGGTCCGATCCGCATCATCGACTGGCACTTTCGCTTCCGCGGGCGGTACATCCACAAGTTCTGTCACTTCTTCCTGCTCGAGAGCCCCGCCGCCGACGTGATTCCCCAGCTCGACGAGGGCATCACCGATTTCCGCTGGCTCACCCTCGACGCCGCGCTCGAGCTGCTCTCCTACGACAACGCCCGCGGGGTCCTCAAACGGGCCGGCGAAATGGCACGCACCCTGGTGGCGGTCGGCGCCGGACGTCCCCGCCGAAAGCCTCTGGAGACCGCCGAGCCCCTGCCCGCGGGCGAGCTCGCCGTGTCGCCTGCTCCCGAAGCCCCGGCCCTGTCGGAGACCCCGGAGCGCTGAGATGCCGGTCGTGGCCGCCATCGTCGGGAGTGGCGAGGCGGCCCAGGCGCTTCGCCGGAGTCTCCCGCCCGGCGGCACCTGGACCCTGGTCACCTGCCGCGACCCGCAGGCCCTCCGGCTGACCCTGGTCACCCGGCTGGTGGACGCCGTGGTCTTCAACCCCACGCTGGTTCCTCCACAGAGTCTCGAACCGCTGGCCGCCAATTTCCCCGGCATCCCCCGGGTGGTACTCGCGCCGTTCAAGCCAGACGATGGCCAGCTGCTGCTCGACTGCCGGGCCGCCGGGGCGGCCCAGGTGCTGGTGCAGGGGGTGGACAACGCGGTGGCTGGGGAACTGGTGGTTCGAGTGTCGGCGGCGGCGGAGCGGCGCAAGGCCCTGGCCGACGCCACTCGCCTCCTCAGGCTCAGGGAGCCGCTCCAGCGCGAGGTCTGGTTCGCGCTGCTCGACCGGGTTGACCGGCCGATGCGCACCAGTGAGCTGGCCCGGCGGGTGGGGTGCACCCGGGAGCACCTGAGCCGGGAGTTCGCCGCCGGCGGCGCGCCCAATCTCAAGCGGGTCATCGACCTCACCCGGGTCGCCTGCGCCGCGGCGCTGCTCCACAACCCCGGCTACGAGGTCGCGACCGTCGCCGCCATCCTTCGCTTTGCCACCGCCAGCCATCTTAACGCGACCGCCCGCCGCATCGCCGGAGTGTCGACTCGAGGGCTGGCGGGTCTCGGACCCAAGGGAGTGCTGGCGAACTTTGCCCGCGGAAAGACCCGCAGCCGGGTCTAGCCAGGCCGCGACCGCCTACTCGCCGCGATGAGCCGTCAGCCGCCCGGCGCCGGACCGATTCTGGGCCATCGGTGCGGGGGCGAGGCCGAGCTCGGGGGGAGGGGGCTCCCTGCCTTTGGTACGCGGCGGAGGGGCGGCGGAAGCGGCGGAAAGTGGGGTCTGCAGGGTGGCACGTCGAAGTGCCACTTGCCGGGTGGCGGCATGGAGTTATATAACCCCCCGGCGTTGCCTTCGGCTTTCGCTTGTGATAGTTTTCACAAGCTAAGGCTGGATCTGTTCCCACCCATCCAAACGCGAGACCTATGGCGACCGAATCCGTTCTGCGTCCGGGCGAGCTCAAGGACGTCCTGCTCCGAGAAATCGAGAAGGCCGATCTGGCCTCGGTGGACGTCAACGAAGTCGGGACCGTGCTCGAGGTGCGTGACGGCGTCGCCCGGATCTACGGTCTCAACAAGGCGATCGCGGGCGAGATGCTGGAGTTCACCGCCGCCGAGACCGGCGATGTGGTGACCGGCATGGCGCTCAACCTGGAGGAGGACAACGTCGGCGCGGTGGTCCTGGGTGACTACCTCAAGCTCAAGGAAGGCGACGAAGTCCGCTGCACCGGCCGCCTCCTCGAGGTGCCGGTGGGCCAGGGGATGCTGGGCCGGGTGGTGAACGCGCTGGGGCAGCCGGTGGACGGGCGGGGGCCGATCAAGGCCGACGGCGCCCGCTCGGTGGAAATGGTGGCGCCGGGCATCATCGTCCGCCAGCCGGTGAAGGAACCGCTCCAGACCGGCATCAAGGCGATCGACGCCATGATCCCGATCGGCCGGGGGCAGCGCGAGCTGATCATCGGCGACCGCGGCACCGGCAAGACCGCCATCGCCGTCGACACCATCATCAACCAGAAGGGCACCGGCGTCATCTGCGTCTATGTCGCGATCGGGCAGAAGCGCTCAACGGTTGCGACGGTGGTGGAGAAGCTCAAGGAACACGGCGCGATGGACTACACCATCGTGGTCGTGGCCAGCGCCTCCGATCCGGCCCCGTTGCAGTACATCGCGCCCTACTCGGGCTGCGCGATCGCCGAGCACTTCATGTACGCCGACGGGAAGCCCACCCTCTGCGTCTACGACGACCTGTCCAAGCAGGCCGCGGCCTACCGCCAGCTGTCGCTGATTCTGCGCCGGCCGCCGGGCCGCGAGGCGTACCCGGGTGACGTGTTCTATCTCCACAGCCGCCTGCTGGAGCGCGCCGCCAAGATTTCCGAGAACCCCGACGTCGTGAAGCTCGACGCCCGCATCAAGAAGCCGGGCGGCTCGCTCACCGCGCTCCCCATCATCGAGACCCAGGCGGGCGACGTTTCGGCCTACATTCCGACCAACGTCATCTC
>CAZXRC010000075.1:0-6689 GCA_964642475.1 uncultured Gemmatimonadaceae bacterium
GTCCTTGTCGACCACGATCCGCTTGGCCCGGCCCAGCTGGGCCAGGGTGGCGCTCTCGAGCTTGACGCCCAGCTCCTCGGCGATCACGGTGCCGCCGGTCAGCTTGGCGATGTCGGTGAGCATCTCCTTGCGGCGGTCGCCGAAACCGGGCGCCTTGACGGCGGTCACCTTGAGGGTGCCGCGGAGCTTGTTCACGACCAGGGTGGCCAGCGCCTCGCCCTCGACGTCTTCGGCGATGATCAGGAGGGGCTTGCCGGTCTGCGCGATCTTCTCGAGCACCGGGAGCAGCTCCTTCATGGCGCTGATCTTCTTGTCGTGGATCAGGAGGTAGCCGTCTTCGAGGACCGATTCCATCTTCTCCGGATCGGTGACGAAGTAGGGCGAGAGGTAGCCGCGGTCGAACTGCATGCCGTCGACGGTCTCGAGGGTGGTCTCGAGGCCCTTGGCCTCCTCGACGGTGATCACGCCGTCCTTGCCCACCTTCTCCATCGCGTCGGCGATCAGCTTGCCGATCTCGGCGTCGTTATTGGCCGAGATGGTGCCCACCTGGGCGATCTCCTTCTTGCCGGCCGACGGAGTCGAGAGCCGCTTGAGCTCATCGACGATAGCCTCGACCGCCTTGTCGATGCCCCGCTTGAGCTCCATCGGGTTGGCGCCGGCGGTCACGTTCTTGAGCCCTTCGCGGTAGATCGCCTGGGCCAGCACGGTGGCGGTGGTGGTGCCGTCACCCGCCAGGTCGCTGGTCTTGGTGGCGACTTCCTTCACCATCTGGGCGCCCATGTTCTCGATCGGGTCGGCGAGTTCGACTTCCTTCGCCACGGTCACGCCGTCCTTGGTCACGGTCGGCGAACCGAACTTCTTGTCGATCACCACATTGCGGCCCTTGGGGCCGAGGGTGACCTTGACCGCGTCGGCCAGGGCGTCAACGCCCTTCTTGAGCTTGGCCCGCGCGTCGGTGTTGAACATCAGGTCCTTGGCTGCCATCGGTAGTTCTCCTTAGGGTCAGTTACTGGCCGTCGGCTGTTGGCCATTGGCCGTTAGCTGAGCGTTGTAGTTCTGTTCTCCGGCGACGAAGGGCGAGTGACAGGCGGTTAGCCAACGGCCCGAGGCCGATGGCCAATGGCCCACTCAACCGATTTTGGCCAGAATGTCGGACACCTTGATGATCACGACCTCTTCGCCATCGAGGGTGATGTTGGTGCCGCTGTACTTCCCGTAGAGCACCTTGTCGCCGACCTTCACGTCGACCGGGATGCGCTCGCCCTTTTCCACCCGACCCGGGCCCACGGCCAGGACCTCACCCTGAGTCGGCTTTTCCTTGGCGGTATCCGGGATATAGAGGCCGCCCCGCATGCTCTCGCCCTCGTCGTCCGGATACACCACCACCCGATCCTCCAACGGCTGGATCTTGAGCTTCGGCCGGGCCTTCGCGGTAGCCATCGCAAACCTCCACGTCTGCAGATTGTAAGTTATTTGCCTGCAATGTTTTAGCAGTCCACGCTTGAGACCGCTAAGGACAGGGAGTGAAAATAAGATCCGACTGGCAGATGTCAAGGCAGAGTGCCAGCCGGCCGGCATCCCCTGGTCTCACCCGAAATCGGCCCGATTAGATTAGGCCTCCGTTCACCCTTCGACCGAGCCGCCCATGTTCTTCCCCCTCCTCCTCGCGCTCCAGTCCCCGATGCCCCCGATGCCGGGGATGACCCAAGCCGCCGAGAGCCAGGTCGCCGTGGCGATCGACTCAAGCAAACACCGGGTGGTGATCACCGCCGGCCCATTCGACCTCCCCGACATGTCGGCCCATGCCGAGGAGGACCACAGCATGAGCCACGACACGCCGGTGCAGAAGTTCGAGTGGCCGGTGGAGGGGTGGTTCCGGGGATTCAGGATCGAGGTCCTGGACCAGAACGGTGGCCCCCTGCCGGGGAAGCTGATGCACCACATGGTCATGATCAATTACGACCGGCGGCAGCTGATCTACCCCGCGGCGGAGCGGCTCTGGGGCGCGGGCGCTGAGACTGGGGCGGCCCAGCTTCCGAAGACCATCGGAGTGCCGCTGGCGCCCGGCACCGACCTCGGCCTCTATATCGCCTGGCACAACACCACCGGGCGGGACCTGCCCGGGGTCAGTCTCCGGATGACGATGGAGTGGATGCCCAGGAACCAGCTGCCCCGGCCGGTCGACGTGCTGCCGCTCTACCTGGACGTGAATCTGACGGTTGGAGGCGCCAACGAGTTCGACGTGCCGCCCGGCCGTTCCGAGAAGGCCTACCAATTCGTGGTCCCGACCGAGGGCCGTCTCCTGGGGGTGTCAGGGCACCTCCACCAGTACGGCAAGGAAGTGCGACTGGAGGACGCCTCCAATGGCAAGGTGCTGGCGCGCGTGGCTTCGGTGCAGCGGGCCGACGGTAGCGTCCGGCGGATGGAGCGCCACCTGTTCGGGGTAAGCGGCGATGGGCTCAGGCTCAAGGCCGGTCGGTCCTACCGGGTGGTAGCGGTATACGACAATCCCACCGGCGAAACGCTGGTCAAAGGCGCGATGGGCAGCATGGTGGGGATCTTCGCCCCGGCGGACTACGCCCGCTGGCCCAAGGTCGAACAGAGTGACACCGTGTTCCAGCGGGACCTGCGCTTCCTCGCCCGGCGGGGCTTCACCGCCATGAAGAGCCGCTCGACCCCCGCGCCCTCCGCCCCTGCCGCTGACTCGGCGGGGCACGGCGCGCACCAGCACTCGCACTAGAGACGGCGAGAGTCGAGAGTCGAGGGGCGAGGTCGGGATTCGATCCTGCCTGGCCTCCCGCCTCTCGACTCCCTCCCCCCGCCCCGCCTACATTACCCGCCGTTCCGCTACCCCTCTGGAGATGGTCATGACGTTCGCGCTGCTCCTGCTCGCCGGTCTCGCCGCCCAGCCCGCTCCGCCGCCCACGCCGCCCGCTCTGCTGCGCCGTCCTCGTGGCGACGTGACAGTCAAAGTCGTGATCGACTCCGCGAAGAAAGTCGTCCGGGTCAAGGCCGGCCCCTTCTTCCTGCCCAACATGCCCCACATGGAAGACCATGGCATGATGGATATGGGCACCGGGGCGCTGACGCCGGTCTATCACTTTACCTGGCCGGTCGAGGGGTGGCTGCGCGGATTCGACAGCGGGGTCGAAGATTCGCTCGGCCGCAAGCTGCCCAAGAAGCTCATGCACCACATGATCGGGGTGAATTACAGCCGCCGTCAGGCGCTCTATCCGGCCGCCGAGCGGCTCTTCGGGGCCGGCTCCGAGACGGCCGACGCCACGATTCCCGCCACCATCGGCGTGCCGATGCAGCCGGGCATGGACCTGGGCTTCTACATCATGTGGCACAACGAGACCGGGGCCGATATGGACGGCGTCTACATGACGATCGACCTCAAGTACAGCCCCAAGAACATCAATCCCCGGCCGGTCGAGGTCCTCCCGCTCTACATGGACGTGAACCTCACGATCGGGGGCACCAATACCTACGATGTCCCCCCGGGCAGGTCGGAGAAGTCATGGGACTTCGAGATTCCCTTGAATGGCCGTTTGCTGGGCTACGGCGGGCACCTGCACGACCACGGCGTCGGGGTGCGCCTGATCGACCTGACCAGCAACAAGGTTATCGCCCAGGTCAAGGCCGAGCGGACCAGTGACGGCACGGTGACTGGGGTCAGCCGGAGCCTGCCGGGGGTAAGGGGCGAAGGGGTCCGCCTTCGTGCCGGCCGGAAGTACCGGATCATCGGGACCTACGACAACCCCACCGGTCGGGTCCTCAAGAACGGCGCGATGGCGCACATCACCGGGATTTTCGCCCCGGACAACCCGTCGGAGTGGCCCGCGATCGACGAGTCGAACCCGGAATACCAGAAAGACCTCGCCTCACTCGAGACCATGGGCGCCGGTGATGGGATGGAGCACGACATGGAGGGGATGGAGCACAACCACGCCGACAGCACGGGGACGCACAACCACTAGTAGTTCCGAGTTCCGAGTTCCGAGTTCCGGGTTGCCTCTTCACTCGGAACTCGGAACTCTCGTTACCGCACCACTCGCCTCGCCCCCACCCAGCGCCGGTACCACCACCGCCCCGAGATGTCATCCGGACTCAGCACGCTGAGCTGGACGCCCTGGCTGGCGCTGTGGATGAACTTCCCGTTTCCCACGTAGAGGCCCACGTGGGACACGGTGTTCCCGCCCGACCGGCTGAAGGTGAGGATGTCGCCCGGCTGGAGGCTGCCGAGGGTGCGCGCCACCGCCTCGCCCTCGCGAGCCTGGTCCCGGCTCCGGCGCGGCAGAGAGATCCCCTGTTTGCCGAAGGCGTAGCGGATGAGACCCGAGCAATCGAAGCCCTCCTCCCCCTCATCGCCCCAGCGGTAGGGCATCCCCATGACATCGAGCGCGGTCTGCACCACCCCGGTGAGAACGCCGGCTCGGTCGGCCGGCACACCCGAGCGATTGAGGTCGGCGCGGACGTCGTTCGAATCGGGTGGGGCGCCGGATGAGGGGAAGGCAGCGGTCGACGCACTCGGAACGGCTCCCCCCGACGTCCCTTCGCGCGGTGGGTTGCCCTCCCCGCCCCGAAGCTGGCGCCCACGGGCGAGGCCCAGGCGGACGCCGACCTGCACGCCGTGGTAGTCGCGCGGGTGTACCTCCCTGTACCGTCCTTCGGCCGCGAGCGAGAGTCCCCCGAAGGGGAAGAGCTCGTAGCCCAGCCCGATAGACCACGAACCCCAGAAGGTCCGACCGCCTCGGGTGACCAGCCCACCGTCAACCCCGCCGATGGCATAGAGCCCGGTCCGACCCCCGCGAAAGACCGAGAGATCGAGCCCGCCGCCCCAGAGGTTGCCGAAGCCAGGGCCGCCGTCGACAACTATCAGGGACGGCGCGAGCCCCACCGGTCCCAGAAGCGGGGCGGCGAAGTCGAGGCGGTAGGTGGTCGCGGAGGGATCGGTAAACAGATGCGCCAGCTGGAAGCCGGGCCCCTGGGCCCGGGCCGGCGCGCACAACCCGAGGCTCAACAACAGCGCCAGTCGGGTGACCTTCATTTCACCCGCACCGGGCGGCCGGTGGCAAGGTCGACCCGGTAGACGTTTCCCGGTCGGCAGTTGAGCCAGATCGGCGCTTCGATGGTGGAATCGTTCACCAGGCGGGGCACGGCGCCGGTGTAAAGCAACGGCACCGCAATAGACCGCCCATCGCGCCGGATCTGCATGACCCGCTCCAGGCAGCGCCGGCCGGCGGAGTCGTGCGCCGTGCGGCTGTCGGTGAACCACACCTCGACTCCCCCGGGCGCGGTTAGCACCAGCGTATCGGCCGGCCGCGGCGCGGTGCCGAGGGTATCGCTGGCCGGGACGGCGCCACGTTGGCCACCGCAGCCGCCGAGGAGCATTGCCACGACCGCGTGTCGGAAGCGACGTCTCATGTCCCCTTCTCGCTGGAACGCTCACCCGCGGGCGGCGAGGCCTGGTCTTCCGGCGGCCCCGGATCCTCGATCGCCGGCAACCCTTCGCGGGTGATATGGAGCGATTTCCGGAGCCGGGGCGACCGGCGGAGGAGCTGCATCCAGAGGTAGAGGGTGATGGTGCCGGTCACCACCGCCACGCCAAATGTCGTGTAAAGCGCCGAGCGGGGGTCGGAGAAGCCCACGGTGATCCGGAGCGCGGTCCAGGCACCCCAAAGCGAAGCTGCCCACACCACGAGAGGCGTGAGCAGCCAGCCGACCACCCGGACCAGGATGCCGGGCCAGCGCATCCCCTCCTACTTCCCGCGGGCTCCCAGCACGGAGACGAGCGTCGCAAGCGCGAGGCCCGGCAGGAACGCCACGCCGAACGTTCCGAGGTTCCAGCCCGCGCCGGGAAACTTGAGGAGGACCGCCCCGACGGCGGCGACGGCCGTGAACGCGAGGGAGGTGATGCCCACGAGGGCTGGATTGGTGTTGCCTTTGGCCGCCTGATTGGCCAGCTGCCAGGCCCCGCACCATGGGAGAAAGCTGCCGACCATCCACCACACCGGGTGGTACCACCAATTGCTGCCACCCCCGATGGCGAGCCAGCGGTTGGTGTAGAGGCCGAAGGGCTGCAGCAGCGCGACATCGACCAGCAGAAACACCCAGGCAGCGGCCAAGCCGATGCCGGCGGCGCCGGCGATCCCCTCGATGGTCTCGGCCCGCGTCCAGATACCGGGAAGCAGGGTCACCAGCATGACTCCAACGAGGAGCAAGCCGCCCACCACCGCGGTTTCCGCGACGCCTTCGAGATAAATCGTGCTGAGTCCGATCAGCAGCACGAAGATGGACTCGATGATTCCCAGCTTGACCGCGGCCCGGACGATGAGCGGGACGTCAGTCTGGTCGGCCCCGGCGCGGGGCTGGACCGCAGTGCTCATGGCTACTCCCCAAAACGAGGTGGGACAGCGGCTTAAGTATAAAGGCCCCAGGCGAGGATCACCACCACGTCAGTCACCCCCCAGGCCCCCAGGGCAGCGTACATCCCGGCCTGATGCTGGTCGGGCGTCATCCGCGGGTGGCGGCGCAGCCAGGGAACCAGGACCCACCCCCAGGCCACCGCGGCGGCGGCTAGGCCGACCCACCGGACCCCGCCTGAACCCGCGAGGCCCCAGCCCGATTTCCCCCCCGCCCAGATGAACAGACCGAAGGCGATGGCGGCGGCTCCCAGGGCCAGGAGG
>CAZXRC010000076.1:0-6495 GCA_964642475.1 uncultured Gemmatimonadaceae bacterium
GGCACATGCCCCTGGATCTCGTTCACGTCGGTAGGGCACGGCAGGTAGTCGATGACCGAGTCGAGCAGGGCCTGGACACCCTTGTTCTTGAACGAGGCGCCGCAGAGCACCGGCACGAACCCGTGGCTCAGCGTGGCCCGCCGGATGGCGCCCCGAATCTCCTCCTCGGTCAGCTCCTCGCCGCCCAGATACTTCTCCAGCAGCGCATCCTCGTGCTCGATGGCGGCCTCGATCAGCTCGTGCCGGAACTTGGCCGCCTTCTCCTTGTACGCGTCCGGAATCGGCATCTCGGAGAAGGTCTTGCCGAGGGTCTCGTCGTGGAAGACGATCTCGACCTGCCGCAGCAGATCGATGTGCCCGGTGAACGTGTCCGACGCGCCCACCGGGAGCTGCAGCGGATGCGCCTTGCGGGTCAGCCGGTCCCGGATCATGTCGAGGCAGCGATAGAAGTCGGCCCCGATCCGGTCCATCTTGTTCGCGAAAATCAGCCGCGGCACGTTGTACCGGTCGGCCTGGCGCCACACCGTCTCGGTCTGCGGCTCGACTCCGGCCACCGAGTCCAGCAGGGTCACCGCCCCGTCCAGCACCCGCAGCGACCGCTCCACCTCGGCCGTGAAGTCCACGTGACCCGGCGTGTCGATGATGTTGATCCGGTACTGGGTGCCGAAACGCTGCCAGAAACAGGTGGTCGCGGCCGAGGTGATCGTGATCCCCCGCTCCTGCTCCTGCTCCATCCAGTCCATCGTCGCCGCACCCTCGTGCACTTCACCGATCTTGTAGTTCTTGCCGGTGTAGTACAGGATGCGCTCGGTGGTGGTGGTCTTGCCGGCATCGATGTGCGCCATGATGCCGATGTTCCGGTACCGCTCGAGCGGAGTTTCGCGCGCCATTCCCTGTCCCGTGTCCGTGCGGCCGATCCGTCCCACCCCGGCCGTCTTGCGTCCTACCAGCGAAAAAGCGGGGCGACCGACCCGGGATGCCCGGTGGTATCGCTCCGCGCCCGTCGGGGCTTTCACCCGCGACGAGGACCATTGCAGGTCCCTGCGTTTCGTTTGGGCCGGCCCACAGCCCTTCAGAAGGATCGGAGGTGGCTAAGCGGGGCGTCGCTGCTCTGGCGCCGGCCGTCACACGATCCTGATGTCTGCCAGTTGAAGGGAGCTCGGCTGAACGGCCCGGTTCCCGGAAAGCCCGGAAAAGGTAACCCGATATCTGCCGATGTCAACGGGGGTTAGGGCGGTCAGGCGGTCAGGCGGTCAGGCGGTCAGGCGGTCAGGCGGTCAGGCGGTCAGGACGGAAGGTAAGGGCGCCAACCGCCCCGGAGAAACGAGAACGGGTGAGCTCTGCGAGGGCTCACCCATTCCATTTCCCGACAAACTGCCCGACTGACCCCCTGCCCGCCCCTACCAGCGATAGTGAGCGAACGCCCGGTTGGCCTCGGCCATCCGGTGGGTGTCTTCCTTCTTCTTGATGGTGTTTCCCTCGCCCTTGGACGCCAGGATCAGTTCCGCCGCCAGGCGCTCCTGCATGGTCTTCTCGGAGCGGGCCCGGGAGAACTCGATGATCCAGCGCATGGCCAGCGCGGCCCGCCGCTCGGGGCGGACTTCCACCGGTACCTGCAGGGAGGCGCCGCCCACGCGACGGCTCTTCACCTCGAGCGCCGGCTTGGCGTTGTTCACCGCCTGCTTGAACACGGTCACGCCCGGCTGGCCCGTGCGCTCCTCGATCATGTCCATGGCGGAGTAGAAGATCCGCTCGGCGGTGCTCTTCTTGCCCTCGAACATCAGCGAATTGATGAACTTCGAAACCGTCTGGCTGTCGTAGCGCGGATCGGCCGGGACCGGACGGCGGACGGACTTGGTACGACGGCTCACTTCTTACCTCCCGCGGCGCTGCCGGCCTTGGGCCGCTTGGCGCCGTACTTGGACCGGCTGCGCCGGCGGTCGTTCACGCCCGCGGCGTCCAGCGCCCCGCGGACGATGTGATAGCGCACCCCCGGCAGGTCCTTCACACGCCCCCCGCGCACCAGCACGATCGAGTGCTCCTGCAGGTTGTGACCCTCACCCGGGATATAGGCAATGATCTCGAACCCGTTCGTCAGCCGGACCTTGGCCACCTTGCGGAGAGCCGAGTTGGGCTTCTTGGGAGTCGTGGTGTATACGCGAGTGCAGACGCCGCGGCGGAACGGATTCTGGCGCAGGGCCGGAGACTTGTCCTTGTAGACCGGGTCCTTACGGCCGTGGCGCACCAGCTGGTTAATAGTCGGCATAGACCGCGAAACCTAGCCGGCAGGCCTACTTGGGTCAAGCCGGCGGACGCCCAGGGACTGGTGCTCAACCGGTGCCCGCGCCCCTCAGGGTCCCTAGCACCGGGCCCCCCCGGGGCCCGATATTCCCCCCTTCACGCCTTGCCGTACCCAGCCGAGGAGGGGGCATGCGCATCAATCGCGGTCCGATGAGCGATAACATCGATGATATGCGGGGCCAGGGGGGCGGCCGGGGTCCCGGGCTCCGTCTCGGCCTGGGGGGCATGGTCATCCTGCTCATCCTGAGCGTGGTGTTCAAGCGCGACTTCTTCTCGCTGGTTGGTGGGGCCGGAGGCATGGCGGCCGGCGCCCCGGCTGAGGCCCTCTCGCCTGAAGCCCAGGCTCACGAGGACTCCCTGGCCCAGCTGGTCTCCGCGGTGCTCGACAGCACCCAGGGGGAGTGGGAGCGCATCTTCCCCCGCCTCGGGACCCAGTACCAGCCGGCCCGCCTCACCCTGTTCCGTGACGCGATTCAGTCGGCCTGTGGCTACGCCGAGTCGGCCACCGGCCCCTTCTATTGCCCCGGTGACCAGAAGGTCTATATCGACCTGGGCTTCTACGACGAGTTGACGGCGCGTTTCGGCGCCGCCGGCGACTTCGCCCAGGCGTACGTCCTGGCCCACGAAATCGGGCACCACGTCCAGAACCTGCTCGGCATCGAGCGCAAGGTGCGGCAGGCCCAGCAGCGCGACCCGAGCCAGCAGAACGAGCTCTCGGTCCGCATGGAGCTCCAGGCCGATTGTTTCGCGGGCGTCTGGGGTTCGGCCTACCAGGCCCAGGGGGGGCTCGAGGCCGGCGACCTGGAAGAGGGCATGCGGGCCGCCGCCGCCGTGGGAGACGACCGGATCCAGAAGATGTCCCAGGGCTACGTGAACCCGGAGGGCTTCACCCACGGCAGCTCGGAGCAGCGCCAGCGCTGGTTCAACCAGGGGTTCAAGAGCGGGGACCCCAAACAGTGCGATACGTTCTCGGCGCGGAGCCTGTAAGCGGTCAGGCGGTCAGGCGGTCAGGCGGCAAGGCGGTCAGTAAGGACATGAAGGGTGAGATCCGCGAGGAACTCACCCTTCATGTTCTTACTGGCCGTCTTGCCGCCTGACCGCCTTGCCGCCTCCTACTCCTCGTCCTCCGCCAGCGCGGCCACCGGCACCGGCGCCGTGGCTTCCGGCGGAACCTCAGCCGGGGGCGGCGGCTCGTACCCTTCCGGCGGCTCGATGTCGATCTCGGCATACCGGTAGATGCCCGAACCCGCCGGGATCAGGTGGCCGATGATGATGTTCTCCTTGAGGCCGAGGAGATCGTCCTTGGCGCCCCGGATCGCCGCATCGGTCAGGACCCGGGTGGTCTCCTGGAAGGAGGCGGCCGAGATGAACGACTGGGTGGTCAGCGACGCCTTGGTGATGCCCAGCAGCACCGGCTCCGACTGCGACGGCTTCATCTTCCGCTTGATGACCCGCTCGTTCTCGTCGCGGAAGACCACCTTGTCGACGGTCTCGCCCTCGAGGAAGTCGGTGTCGCCCGGATCGGTGACCCGCACCTTCTGCAGCATCTGGCGCACGATGGTGCCGATGTGCTTGTCGCTGATCCGCACGCCCTGCAGGCGGTACACCTCCTGCACTTCGTTGAGCAGGTACTCCTGCACTGCCCTGGGGCCCTTGATCCGCAGGATGTCGTGCGGATTCACCGGCCCCTCGGTCAGGCGGTCGCCGGCGCGGACCCGGTCACCCTCGTGCACCCGGAGGTGCTTGCCCGAGCCCACCTCATAGAGCTGTGGCGGCTCCGGCTCGCCCTTCTTGCCCGGCTCGCTCAGCGGGTAGACGTAGATCTCCCGCTTGCCGCGCTTGATCTCGCCGAACTTCACGATGCCGTCGATTTCCGAGATCGTCGCCGGGTCCTTGGGCCGGCGGGCCTCGAAGAGCTCGGCCACGCGGGGCAGACCACCGGTGATATCGCGGGTCTTGTAGGCCTGCCGCGGCATCTTCACGACCGTCACGCCCTTGCTCACCTTGACCGCGGGCGAGAGGTACACCGTCTTGTCCTTACTCTCCTTCTTACTCTTGCTGGGCCAGGCCACATTGATCGGGTACTCCTCGACCTTGAACTTCGAGGACCAGGGGTTCGATTCGTCGGGCAGGTCCATGGCGCGGGTCACCTGGTCGGTGTCCGAACCCAGGATGATCCGGGAACCCTCCGCCAGGATGTACTCCTGGGGGTCCTTCCGATTGGGAGCGTACACCAGCACCGAGGGGTGCAGTTCCCGGTCCGGATCGGCCATCACCACCAGCGAGCGCAGCCCGGTCGACTCGTCCAGCTCCTCGCGGAGGGTCGAGCCCGGCACCAGGTCCTTCCAGCGCAGCTCACCGTCGAGCTTGAGGATGCTGGGGTCGTTGTACGGGTCCCAGGTGTAGAGGATCGACATCTTCCCCTGCACCGTGTCGCCCTCCTTCACCTGGATGAGCGCGCCCTCGGGCACCGGGTAGCGGTTGAGCAGCCGCTTGGGATCCGCCGGGTCGACCACCAGGATGCCTTCCTTCGACTCCTCGTCGGCGTTCTCGTCATCGCGGGTGAGCGCGATGCGGACCACCGCCTTGGTGCCGTCTTCGTATTCCACCGGCACGTCGGCGTACTCCAGGCCGCTGGTGTACTTGACCAGGCCGCTGGCCCGGGCCCGCCGCTCCGCCTCTTCGGCGATACGCGACGAGGCGCCGCCGATGTGGAAGGTCCGCAGGGTCAGCTGGGTGCCCGGCTCGCCGATCGACTGCGCGGCCAGGATACCGATCGCCTCGCCCATGTCCACCATGTCCATCGTGGCCAGGTTGCGGCCGTAGCACATCCGGCAGCAGCCGCGGCGCGACTCGCAGGTGAGCACCGAGCGGATCTTCACCTTCTCGATGCCGGCCTCGTCGATCTGGGCCGAGACTTCCTCGTCGATCAGCTTGCCCGACTGCACCAGCAGCTTGGGATCGCCGTGCTCGTCCAGCTCGTGCGGGTCGAACACGTCCTCCGACGCCACGCTGCCGAGAATCCGCTCCTTGAGCGCCTCGATGATGTCTTCGCCCTCCTTGAGGGCGGAGATTTCGAGCCCCTGAATGGTGCCGCAGTCTTCTTCGGTGATCGTGACATCCTGTGCCACGTCCACCAGGCGGCGGGTCAGATAGCCGGCGTCCGCCGTCTTGAGGGCGGTGTCGGCCAGACCCTTTCGGGCACCGTGGGTGGAGATGAAGTACTCCAGGCCGGTCAGGCCTTCCCGGAAGTTGGACTTGATCGGGCTCTCGATGATTTCGCCGATCCCGCCGGTCAGCTTCTTCTGCGGCTTGGCCATCAGGCCGCGCATGCCGGCCAGCTGGCGGATCTGGTCGCGGGAACCGCGCGACCCGGAATCGAACATCATGAACACCGGGTTGAAGCCGCCGCGGCTCTGCCGCATGTGGCTGACCATCGCCTCGGCCACGTCGTTGTTGGCGTGGGTCCAGGCATCGATCACCTTGTTGTACCGCTCGCCGAAGGTGATCTGACCGGTGTTGTAGGCCCGCTGGAACCGCTGCACCCGCTTGTCGGCCTCCTCCAGCAGGGTGGCTTTCTCACGCGGGATCTCGAGATCCTCCACCCCGATGCTGATGCCGCCCTGGGTGGCGTAGCGGAAGCCGAACTCCTTGAGCCGGTCGAGGAAGATCACCGTGTTAGCGAGTCCCGCCTCGCGATAGCTCTGGAGCACCAGCTCGGACAGCGCCTTCTTCCGCATCAGGTCGTTCTTGAAGCCGTGGTTGGCCACGACCTGGCCCGGCAGGATGCTGTTGAACAGCACCCGGCCCGCCGTGGTCCGGACCCACCGGGGCTTGGGATCCACCGCCTCGCGCGGCGGGTGATACCAGAAGCAGATCGCCGTGTGGTAGTCGATCGAGCGGTGCAGCAGCGCCATCTCGATCTCGGCCAGCGACCCGAAGTACCTGGCCTTCTCCCACGCCGCGCTGGCCTTGCCGTCCTTCGGCTCCTCGGCCCCGCGCGGCAGCTTGGTAAGGAAGTAGCTCCCCAGGACCATGTCCTGGGACGGCTCCGCCACCGGCCGGCCGTCGGACGGCTTGAGGATGTTGTTCGACGAGATCATCAGCAGGCGGGCTTCCAGCTGCGCCTCGAAGGACAACGGCACGTGGACCGCCATCTGGTCGCCGTCGAAGTCGGCGTTGAACGCGGCGCAG
>CAZXRC010000077.1:0-6228 GCA_964642475.1 uncultured Gemmatimonadaceae bacterium
CCACCGGGCCGGCTAGCGCCGCCGAGGCCCCTCTTCTTCGTCGTCCAGCTCTTCGATATCGACGTCGAGTTCCTCGTCATCGAACTCGTCGTCATCGGCGTCTTCGTCGTCTTCGTCGAGGTCCTCGTCGTCGAAGTCCTCGTCGTCCTCCTCGTCGTCGAACGAGAAGGCTTCTTCGTCGTCATCGAAATCGTCGTCGTCCCGGCGGCGGCGCATCTGCAGCGTATCGACCGACGCTTCCCACGGCAACATGACAGCCTCCATCATTGGATGAACACGGTAAGAGACTCGCTCACGAGGCGTCAGCGCGCGCAGCCGCCCGGGCCATCTTCTTGCGATCGTTCGCCGCCAGCGCCCGCTTGCGGAGACGGATCGACTTCGGCGTCACCTCGATCAGCTCGTCTTCCTCGATGTACTCGAGGGCGTATTCCAGCGTGATCTGCCGCGGCGTTTCCAGCTGGATATTCTCGTCCGACGCGGTGGTGCGCATGTTGGTCAGCTTCTTTTCCTTCGATACATTCACGTCCATGTCCCCCGGACGCGAGTTCTCCCCACAGACCATCCCCTCGTAGACCTCGTCGCCCGGGGAGATGAACATCTGGGCCCGCTCCTGCAGGTTGAACAGGGCGAATCCCACCGCCTCACCGACCCGATCCGCCACCAGCACCCCGTTCTTCCGTCCGGCCAGCGGGCCGGCCCAGGGCCCGTACTCCAGAAACCGGTGGTGCAGAGTGCCGGTGCCCCGGGTATCGGTCAGGAACTCCGACCGGTAGCCGAAGAGGCCGCGGGCCGGGATCCGGAAGTTCATCCGGACCATCCCCTGGCCCGGATTCTTCATCTCGATCAGCTCGGCCCGGCGGGGTCCCAGCTTCTCAATGACGGTTCCGATGTAGCCCTCAGGCACATCGGCCATCAGCTCCTCGTACGGCTCGAGCCGCTCGCCGTCGGGCCCCACCTTGGTGATCACCCGGGGGCGGGAAACCTGGAACTCGAACCCCTCCCGCCGCATGGTCTCCATCAGGATGCCGAGGTGCAGCTCCCCCCGGCCGGACACCTGCCAGGTATCGGGGCTGTCGGTATCCTCGACCCGGAGAGCGACATTGCGCTCCAATTCCTTATATAGGCGGTCGCGGACCTGGCGGCTGGTGACGAACTTCCCATCCCGGCCGGCGAAGGGGCTGTTGTTCACGATGAAGTCGACCGACATGGTCGGTTCCTCCACCGCAATACCCTCCAACCGCTCCGGATGATCCACCGCCGTCAGGGTCCGGCCGATCTCGATGCCCTCGACCCCCGCGATCACGGCGATGTCCCCGGCGGCGACCTCGTCGACGTCCACCTTATTGAGGCCGTCGAAGGTCATCAGCTTGGTGATCCGGCTCTTTACGAACGCTCCCTCGACCATCCCCGGCTCGCCGATCGGAAGGAGGGCGACCTCCTGCCCGACCCGGACCCTGCCCCGCTCGATCCGCCCGATCCCCATCCGTCCCACGAAGGTGGAGAAGTCGAGGGTGGAGATCAGCATCTGGAACGGGCCGTCTACGTCCCCCGTGGGGGGCGGCACGTGCTTGAGGATCGCCTCGAACAGCGGGGTCAGGCTGGTGCCGGGGTGATCCAGCTCGGGCGTCGCGGTCCCGGCGCGGCTCGAGGTATAGAGGAAAGGCGCGTCGAGCTGCTCGTGGCTGGCCTCGAGGTCGATAAACAGCCCCAGGACCTCGTCGTGCACCCGGAGCGGCTCGGCGTCCTGCCGGTCGATCTTGTTGATGGCGACGATGGGCTGGTGGCCCAGCGCCAGCGCCTTCCGGGTCACGAAGCGGGTCTGCGGCATCGGCCCCTCGGCCGCGTCGACCAGGATCAGGACCCCGTCCACCATCCGCAGGATCCGCTCGACCTCACCCCCGAAATCGGCGTGACCGGGGGTGTCGACGATGTTGATCTTGGTGTCACCCCAGCGCACCGCGGTGTTCTTGGCGAGAATGGTGATGCCCCGCTCCCGCTCCAGCGGATTGGAGTCCATCACCCGCTCTTCCACCTGCTGGTTGGCCCGGAAAGCGCCCGCCTGACGCAGCATCTGATCCACCAGCGTGGTCTTGCCGTGGTCGACGTGCGCAATAATGGCGATGTTACGAATGTGGCGATCTGTCGGCATCCGGTCCTTCACCAGCAAACGAGCCCTGAGGGCAATGATGGGCAACGCGCCTCAGGCGGCAACCCAGGTTCACGCGCGGCATATATAGACGAGGCGGGGGGGCGGGGCAAGGTGGGGGGTGGGCGGGGTCCCGCCGGAGTGCACCGGACCTCGAAAACCCTGAGAGATTCCTGAAGCACTCCGCAAAACCGGCCACCCCAAACTGACTACCACAGACGGGCGCAGATTGGAAACGGATCCTCGGCTCCGAGACCCGACCGGGACCGCTGCTCCCAGGTGCTCGCCATCCGTACCCATCACTGAAGATCTGTGGTGGTCCGTACAGCACCCGGCTAGTGGCGGTGGCCGGCGTGGGAAGGGTCCTCGGGGTGGGGCCCGGCGCCCGCCAGCGCCTCCTCCTCGCACCCATCCCCGCACTCCAGCTGCACCGTGACATGCAGGATGCCGAGTTCCGCCAGGGTCGTCCGGATCCCCGTCAGGACTTCCGGATGGCGGACCAGGTCGGGCACCACCACGTGGCCGCTCATGGCGACGATCCCGCTGGCCACCGTCCAGACGTGCAGATCGTGGGCCGCGGCGACGCCGGGAAGCGCCCGAATCCGCCGCTCGACTTCCGGCATGGAGATGTGGCGCGGCACCGCCTCGAGCAGCACGTCGGTACTCTCCCGCACCAGCCGCCACGCCCCCACCAGGATCAGGAGCGACAGGACCACCGATACGATCGGGTCCGCCAGGGTCCACCCGGTGGCCAGCACGATGAGAGCGGCGATGACGGCACCGACCGAGCCCAGCAGGTCGCCCAGGATGTGCAGGTAGGCACCCCGGGTATTGAGATGCCCGTCGTGGGGCCCGTGCAGGAGCGACAGCGCCACCCCATTCACCAGCAGACCGGCGGTGGCGATGGCGAAGAACATCCGACCCTGGATCGGCTCGGGGTGGTTGATCCGCCCGATCGCCTCCACCACCACCCACGCCGCCAGACCGAACAGCACCGCGCCGTTCACCAGCGCGGCGAGGATTTCCCAGCGGAGGTAGCCATAGGTCTTGCTGTGGTCGGCCGGACGGCGGGCCATCCGGGCGGTGAGCAGCGTGAGGCCCAGCGCCCCGACATCGGTGAGCATATGGCCGGCATCGGCCAGCAGCGCGAGCGAGCCCGAGAGCCACCCTCCGACCGCCTCCACGACCATGAAGAGCGCGGTGAGTCCGAAGACGACAGTGAGCCGCGTCAGCGGGGGACCGGCCCCGGGCCGGTCGGAGCTGACGTGCACGCAGGGTGTGCTGGGACGGGGCATACCGGGGAATCTAGAGGGGGCAGCGAGCGGTGAGGAGGAAGTGAGTGTGGGGCAGGAGGTCCGGCAGACCGCTCCCGACCCGCCTCACTCCCTCAGCCGTACCCGGATCGCCTCCGCATGGCCGAACAGCCCTTCCGCCTCCGCCAGGGCGATGATGCGGGCCGCGTCGTTATTGAGCCGGTCGGGGGTGTAGCTGATGATACTGGTCCGCCGCAGAAAGTCGTACACGCCGAGGGGCGAGGCGTGCCGGGCGGTGCCACTGGTGGGGAGCACGTGGCTCGGCCCGGCGATGTAGTCGCCGACCGGTTCGGGGGTGTTGTCGCCCAGGAAGATGGCGCCGGCGTGACGGATCCCGTGGGCCACCGCCTCGGGGTCGTGGGTGACGATTTCGAGATGTTCCGGCGCCCGCAGGTTGGCCACGTGCACCGCGTCCTGGATACTCGGCACCCAGACGATGAGCCCGTTCCGCTCCAGCGCGGCCCGGGCCACCGCCGTCCGCGGGTTTCGCGCCAGGTGGGCCTCGAGCGCCGCCGGCAGCTGGTCGGCCAGGACCACGTCGGTGGTGATGCACCATGCCGTGGCGTCCTCGTCGTGCTCCGCCTGAGCAATCATGTCGGCCGCGATCCGCTCCGCCCGGGCGGTGAGGTCGGCGATCACCACCAGCTCGGTCGGGCCCGCGAACATGTCGATGCCGACCGGGCCCGCCACCTGCCGCTTCGCTTCCGCCACCCACCGGTTGCCGGGTCCCACGATCTTGTCGACCCGGGGAATCGTGGCGGTCCCGAAGGCCAGGGCCCCGACCGCCTGGGCGCCGCCGATCCGGAAGATCCTGGTCACGCCCGAGAGGGCGCAGGCCGCCAGCACCGCGTCGGTCACACCCGCCGGCGGCGTCACGGCGATGATCTCCTCCACCCCGGCCACCGTGGCCGGGACCGCGTTCATGATGACGCTGGAGGGGTAGGCCGCCTTCCCGCCCGGAACATAGAGGCCCACCCGGTCGAGCGGCGAGACCCGCATGCCGAGGATGGTGCCATCCTCTTCCAGGATCCGGAACCCGGGATCGCGCTGCCGGCGATGGTAGTCCCGCACCCGGATCACCGCCGCCTCGAGCGCGTCGCGGAGGTCTACGCTGATCCGATCGAGCGCCGCCTCCCACGCACTGCGTGGCAACTCCCAGGCCTCCGGAGCCAGGTCCACCCGATCGAACGCACGGGTCCACTCCCGCACCGCCGCATCGCCCCGGGTCTCGACATCCGCGAGGATCTCCGCCACCCGGGTGCGGGTGGCGACATCCACCGTCGTCGGCCTGGGAAGCAACGGGGTCAGCAGGTCGAACGGCGGCACGGCGACTTGGCGGATCATGCGTGCCCTCGCGGGCGGTGGATTTGGCGGCTAGTCTTACCGGTATGGAACCGCCGGAAAGTAGCTGGGTAGCCGCGAAACTGGCGTCGGTCATCGTCCTGGTGGCGCTCAAC
This sequence comes from uncultured Gemmatimonadaceae bacterium, assembly GCA_964642475.1. GTDB lineage: Bacteria > Gemmatimonadota > Gemmatimonadetes > Gemmatimonadales > GWC2-71-9 > JADJOM01. Next base: position 4,917 of record CAZXRC010000077.1, read on the forward strand.
GCCTTCTTTGTCGCGGCCGAGTTCGCGCTGGTGGGCGCCCGTCGCACCCGCCTGGAGGAGATGGCCCAGCGGGGGGACCGCAAGGCCACCCTGGCCCAGCGGGCCATCCGTTCGCTCGATCGCTACATCTCCGCCACTCAGCTCGGCATCACCCTCTCCTCCCTGGGACTCGGCTGGATCGGCGAGCCGGCGCTGGCGGGCCTGATCCAGGGCGGGTTCTCCTGGCTGCCCGGGAACGCCCAGCTCGTCGCCACCCACGGTGTGGCGGTGGTGGTGGCGTTCACTATCATTACCGCGCTTCACATCGTCCTGGGCGAGCTGGTCCCCAAGGCGCTGGCGCTGCTCTACCCCGAGGTGGTGAGCAGTTGGGTGGCGGCGCCGCTCATCGGCTTTGCCTGGGTGATGCACCTGCCCATCGCGATCCTCAACGGTACCGCCAACCGGCTCCTGCGTCTGATGGGTATCAGCCCCCCGGGCGAGCATGAGCGACTGCATTCCCCCGACGAGATCCGGATGCTGGTGGAGCAGAGCGAGGAGGGGGGGTCGCTCGGCAAGGAGGACGCCCGCCTCCTCGAAGGGGTCTTCGAGTTCTCCGAGAAGACCGCCCAGGAGGTCATGACCCCGCGGACCCAGATGGTGGCGCTGGAGCGGGTGCTGAGCGTGGAGGAGGCCGCCGACGTCGTGGCCCAGGCCCGCCGGTCGCGCTACCCGGTCTATGGGGACTCGCTGGACGACATCGTCGGCGTGGTGCACGCCAAGGATATCCTGACCGCGGTGCGGCAGCAGCCGGGGAGCAATGTCGGTGCCATCATGCGGCCACCGCTCTTCGTCCCCGCGACTCGCGAGGTGGAGGATGTGCTGGCGGACATGAAACGGCTCAAGGTCCACCTGTCGGTGGTGCTCGACGAGTATGGCGGCACCGCCGGGCTGGTCACGATGGAAGACCTGCTGGAAGAGATCGTGGGCGACATCTACGACGAGTACGACCGGCAGGAGCGGCCCAAGCCCTCCAACGAAGGGGCGCCGCTGCTCGACGGGGCCCTGCCGATCTCGGCCTTCAACGCCGACCACGAGCTCCAGCTCGACGACACCGACTACACCACTCTGGGCGGCTACCTCTTCGGCCAGCTCGGTCGTCTGCCCCGGTCGGGCGATCGGATCGTGGCGGGCAAGGATGCGTTCGAGATCGTGGAGATGGACGGGCGGCGGGTGAAATCGGTGCGGTTCCTGTTGGGCGGGGCGGAGGTGCCGAAGCCGGCGGCGGCGAAATAGGGGGTCGGACGGTCGGGCGGTCGGACGGTCGGACGGTCGG
>CAZXRC010000078.1:0-4533 GCA_964642475.1 uncultured Gemmatimonadaceae bacterium
TCTTCCAGCTCGAAGATCATGGGGTATCCTCTCGCCCGTCGGGGATCAGAAGAAGTCCTGCAGCCACTGCCGTACCGGCATCACCCATTTTTCCACCGCCTGCGACCGGCGCTTGCCCGAGCCGAAGCTGGCGCCCTGCACCAGCTGCCGGGAGCCATACAGCGCCAACCCCACCACCACCGCCGACCGGGGCGACTCTACGCTGTCGGTCAGACCCGCCAGGTTCTGCCCCGGCTTCCCCACCCGCACCGGCATCGCGAAGACTTCGCGCGCCAGCTCCACGATCCCCGGGGTCTGGGCCCCGCCGCCGGTGAGCACCACACCCGCCGGCAGCCGCTGGTGATACCCGGCGCGGGTGATCTCGTCCAGCGCGAATTCCAATGTCTCCTGGAGCCGCATCCGCATGATGTGTCCCAGCACCTTGCGGTGGGCGGTACGGGCGCCCTGCCCCGGTGTGCCGGGCAGCTGGATGGTCTCGGACTCGGGGATGTAGGCCTCCCAGGCCCCGCCCGAGCGCTCCTTGAGCTTCTCGGCGTCCTGCTGCGTCACCTGCAGCCCATGGACGATGTCGTTGGTGACGTGCCCGCCCGAGATGAGCAGCGACCCGGTGTGCCGGATCTTGCCCCCCTGGAAGATAGCCACATTGGTCGAGCCGCCACCCAGCTCCACGATCGCACAGCCCAGCTCCCGCTCGTCGGGGGTCAGCACCGCGAGCGAGGCGGCGAGAGGCTCGAGTACGAACTCCGCCACGTGATACCCCGCCCCCTCGACGCACTTCCGCAGGTTCTGGGGCACACTCGAAAGCACCGTCACCAGATAGACCTGGGCATCGAGCCGGGAGCCGGTCATCCCGATGGGCTCGCTGATCCCCGGCTGCATGTCGACCAGGTAATCCTGGGGAATGGCGTGGAGCAGTTCGTGCTCCTTCCCCAGGGGGACACTCGAGGCCACGTCGTTCACCCGGGCCACGTCACCGGTGCGGATCTCGCCGCCGGTCACCGAGACCACCCCGGTCGAGGTCTGCCCCGCCACGTGTTCGCCCGCGATCCCGCAGTACACCGAGCCCACCTCGACGCCAGCCATCCGTTCGGCGTCCTTCATCGCCTTCTGGATCGCCCGGGTGGTCTCTTCGATTCCCCGGACCACGCCCCGGCGAACCCCATTGCAGCGCTCCACCCCCACGCCGAGGATCCGGCTCGTCAGGGTGCGACTGTCGCCCTGCACCTCGGCGATGACCGCGGCCACCCGGGTGGTGCCGAGGTCCAGCGCCGCGACCAACCGGTTGGAGGCGACACTCATGCCGACCCCCAACGCACCACGATCTGGCCGGCGAACCGCGCATCCAGCTCGGCCCACCGGCGCCTGGTCCGGTTCTTCGCGAGATCCTGCGCCACGACCGTCACCGCTCGAATGACCTCCGCCGGCGCGTTGGGCCGGAACAGGTATCGTTGCCCTTCCACCTCGAGCATCACATCGTCTCCCGCGCGCCACCCGGCCGAGACACTGGCGAAGAACGTCGGGTCGGCATCCCGCACCCGGGCCAACAGCCCGGTGACCAGCGAATCGGCTTCCCGGATCACCGGGAGGTCCGGTGCCCCCACCGTGGGATCGAACGGAAGCACCGTACCGGGCTCGCTCACCAGGGCCAGCTTGCCCCGTCGCATCACCAGGGCGACCGGCGCCGCCTCCCGAAGCGTTACCACCAGGGTCCCCGGGAGCCGCCGCCCCACCGAGACCGTCTGGAAGCCGGAGAGCGAATCGGCGGCCGCTCGGATCGGGTCGAGCGGGTCGAAGATGCTCATCCCGTTCGGCACCGGCAGCGCCTTCACCACGTCATCGGCCCGGGCATTCCGGATGCCCCGCACTTCCACCCGCCGCACCTTGAAGAACGCCATCCCCGTCAGGAGCCGGGGCGCGCCGAACCAGAGGCCCAGCCCCAGCGCGATCCCACCGAGGATCTTGTATCCCGGCTTGCTCAGGCGGCTCGGAGCCATGCCACCAGCTCCCGGCCGACCCGGGTGATGTCGCCCGCGCCCATCGTCAGGACCACGTCGCCGGCGCGCGCCTGTTCCAGCACCCGGTCGCGCACCACGTTGCGGTCCGGTTCGAACACCACCGTGGCCGCCGAAGGCGCCTGCCGCGCGGCCTCGGCCACGGTCCGACCGGTGACACCCGGGAGCGGTTGCTCCCGGGCGGCGTAGATCTCGGTCACGATCGCCACGTCCGCTACCGCCAGCGCTCGACCCATGGCCACGCCATGCTGCGCGGTCCGGGAGAAGAGGTGCGGCTGGAACACCGCGATCAGTCGCCGGCCGGGGAACGCCTGCCGCGCCGCCGAGAGAGTGGCCACCAGCTCGGTTGGGTGGTGGGCATAGTCGTCCACGAATTCGATGCCTCGGGCTTCTCCCAGCCGTTCGAACCGACGGCCCAGACCACGGTACTTGGCCAGAGCGCCAAGCACCGGCTCGAGTGGCGCATTCAGGGCCAGGGCCACGCCGAGCACCGCGGTCGCGTTGCGCAGGTTGTGGAGGCCGGGCACGCCCAGTTCGAGCCTTACCGACCCTCCACCCGGCAGGCTCACGCGGGCCGTGCTGCCGCCGGCGGCCTGCTCGATATCGGAGATCCGGAGATCGGCATCGGAGGCGAGACCGAATCTCCAGATCCGGCTATTCCTGACCGCCTGACCGCCCGACCGCCTGACCACCTTGAGCACCCGCCCCACCCCCGGATCGTCCGCCCCACCCAGCACCGTCCCGGCCCGTCCGGCAAACTCGGCAAAGGCCGCCTCGAGCGCCTCCACCCCGCCGTAGCACTCGAGGTGATCGGCCTCGACATTGTTCACCACGGCCACCGCGGGCGACAGCGTCAGAAAGGCCTTGTCATACTCATCCGATTCTACCACGAAGAGCCCATCGCACCCCAGCCGCGCGTTGCCGCCCCAACTCTCCACCCGGCCACCGGCCAGGCCGGTAGGATCGAGTCCGGCGGCGGCGAGCGCCTCGGTGGTCATCACCGTTGTGGTGGACTTGCCGTGGGTGCCGCTGATCCCCACCACCCGGCCCGACGCCACCAGCTGGGCCAGAGCCTCTTTTCGAGGCACCACCGGGACCCCCAGCGCACGGGCGCGGATCAGCTCAGGGTGCTCGGCGGGCACCGCAGCCGTGACGACCACCGCGCGGACACCTTCGACGTGGACGGGATCATGGCCCTGCTGGACCGTGGCGCCGAGGTGGGCGACGTCAGCGGCGCCGGATGGATCGGGGTCGCACCCGCTGACTGCCACCCCACGGCGGCGGGCGACGAGGGCCAAAGCGCTCATGCCGGCGCCGCCGATGCCCATGAAATGGACCGGACGGGGATCGGCGGGATCGAACAAATCCATGTTGGAGAGCTAATCTAAAATCGTACCTGCACTTGCGAAAGCGCCCGAGGCCCCCAGGAGCGTCAAGAGATACGACACAATCTCATCCGCCGCGGCCGGTTTTCCCCGGCCCCGGGCGGCCTCCCGCATGGCCGCGAGCCGGTCTCGGTCGCCCAGCAGGCCCCGGATGGCTGCCCCCAGGCCCTCCGGGGTCAGGTCGCGCTGGAGGATCATGGTCGACGCCCCGGCCGCCGCCAGCGCCTCGGCGTTGTAGCGCTGGTGGTCTTCGGCGGCGGTGGGGAGCGGAATCAGGATCGATGCGAGACCCCAGGCACATAGCTCGGCCCCGCTCATCATGCCGGCCCGCGCCACCACCAGGTCGGCCACGGCGTAGGCATCGGCGATGGGATCGAGGAAGTCGAACACCTGCACCCCCGGGGGCCGGTGGAACCGGGCGAATTCCGGGTAGCTCCCCCGGCCGGTCGCCCAGATCACGCTGATGCCCTGGCCGCCGCCCGCCTCGAGCCAGGCGGCCACCGCTCGGTTGATCGCGATTGCCCCCTGGCTGCCACCGGTGATGAGGAGCACCGGCTGGGTGCCGTCGAGTCCAAAGCGCTGGAGGGCGGCAGGGCGCCGGTCCGGATCGGGGGGAGGAATAGGATTCCCGGTGTCGAACACTTGGGTGCTCCGGCCCGGGTGGAGCCGGGCCCGCGCCTCGGGCAACCCGAGGTAGATGTGGTGGACCCGATGTGCGATCAGCCGGGAGACCAGCCCGGGATAGGCGTTCTGCTCCTGGATCGCGGTGGGGAGCTTGCGGCGGGTGCCGAACCAGACCGCGGGCCCAGAGGCGTACCCGCCAGTTCCTACCACGGCCACCGGCTTTTCCTTCTCGAAGAGGTCGGACAGCGCGAAGAGGAGCCGGCCGGCCACGACCGGCCAGCGGAGGTTCTTCCACCACTGACGCCGGTAGATCGGCTCAGCTGGGAGGAGGTAGTAGCGGAAGTCGCGCTGGGGGAGGAGCTGGGCCTCGATGCCGCGCTCGGCGCCCACCAGCACCGGCTCGAGGGCCGGGGCGCGCTCGCGAAGGCGAGTGGCGATGGCGAGCGCGGGCATGAGGTGCCCGCCGGTGCCGCCGCCGGCGATGAGAATGGAAGGCAGGGTCCCCGGGCCGG
>CAZXRC010000079.1:0-3616 GCA_964642475.1 uncultured Gemmatimonadaceae bacterium
GCTACCCGCTGACGTAGCTCAACTGGCAGAGCACCGGTTTTGTAAACCGGCGGTTGAGGGTTCGATTCCCTCCGTCAGCTCTCCCAGCGGGTTGGGGGAAGGCGGGGGTGTGCGGGCGTCGGTGGGGTGGCCGAGTGGCTAATGGCAGCAGACTGTAAATCTGCCGCGCTCTGCGCTACGTAGGTTCGAATCCTACCCCCACCATTGTTGTCAGGCGGACGGCGCAACGGCGGAATTCGCGGGCGTAGCTCAGTTGGTAGAGCGTCAGCCTTCCAAGCTGAATGTCGCGGGTTCGAGCCCCGTCGCCCGCTTGATCGACGCTGTCGGTCAGCCCCGAGCGCAGCGCGCCAGGGGGCCCCGGTGGAATGAGCAGCGCACGCTCGCGTAGCTCAGTTGGTAGAGCGCATCCTTGGTAAGGATGAGGTCAGCGGTTCAATCCCGCTCGCGAGCTCTGGAACCACGATTTTCGAGGATATTGTGCCGCGCGAAAAGATCATCCTGGAATGCACCGAGTGCCGCGACCGGAATTACTTCGGCGACAAGAACCGGCGCAAGCATCCTGAGCGGGTGGAGTGGAAGAAGTTCTGCCCCCGCTGCAACAAGCACCGGCTGCACAAGGAGTCGAAGTGACCACCGAGGTCGCGGCGCCCCGGGCCGGCGGTCCGGCCCGCTGGGCCGGGGCGACCCTGGAGTTCCTGCGGGCGGTGCGCACCGAGCTGACCAAAGTCACCTGGCCGGCGAAGGATGAGCTGCTCAAGGCGACCCGGATGATCGTGATGCTCTCGATCGTCCTGGGCCTGGCCATCGGCTGGCTCGACTGGCTCCTGAACCTGGTGCTGGTGAATGGGGTGGCGGCCCTGGTCCGGTGAGTGACGCCCCCGAGTACCGCTGGTACGCGATTCAGACTACGGCGGGCCACGAGAACAAGGTCCGCAGTCTCATCGCGCAGCGGATCGGCCAGGACCCCCGGCCCGAGGGCAAGCGTCTGATCCACCAGGCGCTGGTGCCGGTGCAGGAGGTCGTGGAGATCAAGAATGGCAAGAAGGTCACGGTGGAGCGGAAGCTCTACCCGGGCTACGTCCTGGTCGAGATGGTCATGAACCAGGAGTCGCTGCACGTGATCAACAGCATTCAAGGGGTGATCAAGTTCGTGGGCGCGGGGAAGTTCCCCCAGCCGCTCCGCCAGGACGAGGTCAACCGCCTGCTGGGTATCGTCGAGGAAGTCGCCGAGGCCGAGCCGAAGGAAGAGATTCCGTTCCTCGTCGGCCAGGTGGTCGAGATCACCGAGGGGCCGTTCTCCGACTTCAGCGGCACGGTCGAAGAAGTGCTGGCCGACAAGGGCAAGGTGAAGGTCTCCGTCAGCCTGTTCGGCCGGCCGACGAGTGTGGAGTTGGATTATCTGCAGTTGCGGGGGCACTAGGGGCCATCGGCTCTTGGCCGCTGGCCGTTGGTGGTACGAAGGGCAGCAGGCGTTTGTCGTGAATCAGCAGGGCTCTGGTTGAGCAGGATTCAACCAATGGCCAACGGCCAAGGGCCGACGGCCAGTCCACCGCCACCGCACGGGATCTTGCGGGAGCCAGGGTGCTACGGTACCCGGCGACATAGAGGAGTCTCATGGCCAAGAAGGTCACCGCAGTCATCAAACTGCAGTGCCCGGCCGGCGCGGCGAATCCCGCCCCGCCCGTCGGCACGGCCCTTGGTCCGCACGGCGTGAACATCATGGAGTTCTGCAAGCAGTTCAACGCCCGGACCCAGGCCCAGTCGGGGATGGTGATCCCCGTTATCGTGACGGTCTTCCAGGACCGCACCTTCACCTTCATTACCAAGACGCCGCCGGCGCCGAACCTCCTGCTCAAGGAAGCCGGCCTGGAGAAGGGCAGCGCCTCGCCCAACCGGACCAAGGTCGGGAAGGTCACGCGCGCCCAGCTCAAGAAGATCGCCGAGCTCAAGATGCAGGACCTCAACGCAGCCGATCTCGAGGGGGCCATGCGGATGATCGCGGGCACCGCGCGCTCGATGGGGCTGGAGGTGGCGGACTGATGTCGCACGGAAAGAAATTCGCCACGGCGCTCACCAAGGTCGACCGCAACCGGGTCTACCAGATCCCGGATGCCGTGTCGCTGGTCAAGCAGGCTGGCTTCGCGAAGTTCAATGAAACCGTCGACGTGGCCGTGCGACTCGGCGTGGATCCGCGGCATGCGGACCAGGTCGTGCGCGGCACCGTCGTGCTGCCGCACGGGACCGGCAAGTCGGTGCGGGTGCTGGTCATCACCCAGGGGGAGAAGGTCAAGGACGCGCTGGATGCCGGCGCCGACTTCGCCGGAGTCGAGTACGTCCAGAAGCTCAAGGACGGCTGGCTCGAGTGCGACGTCATCGTCGCCACCCCGGACGTGATGGGGCAGCTGGGCCAGCTGGGCCGGATCCTCGGCCCCCGCGGCCTGATGCCGAACCCGAAGGCCGGCACCGTCACCATGGATGTGGCGCGCGCGGTGCGCGAGATCAAGGCCGGTAAGATCGAGTTCCGGGTCGACAAGACCGGCAACGTCCACGCCCCGATCGGCAAGATTCAGTTCTCGGCGCAGCAGCTCGCCGAGAACCTGCAGGCCTTCATGGACACCATCGTGCGCGTGAAGCCGGCCGCCGCGAAGGGTCAGTATATCCGGACCGCCACGGTGTCCAGCACCATGGGGCCCGGGGTCCGGCTCGACACGGCGGTGTATCGATGAGCAAGGCTGAACGCCAGGCCGAGGTCGAGTCCATCACCTCGGCGATCCAGGCGGCCCCCAACGTCTACGTCACGGATTTTTCCGGGCTGGACGTGGCCAAGATGACCGAGTTCCGCCGTCGCCTCCGCGGCGCCGGGGCCCGGTACGTGGTGGTCAAGAACACGCTGGCCGAACGGGCGCTCGGGTCCCATGGGATCACGGCGCTCAACGAGCACCTCACCGGCCCCATCGGCCTGGTGCTCAGCACCGAACCGCTCGCCGCGGCGAAGGTCCTGACCGAGTTCGCGCGGGAACACCAGAAGCCGGGCATCAAGGCCGGCCTGGTGGACGGGGCCACGGTGACCACGGCGCACATCCAGCGCCTCGGGACCATCCCCGACCGGCAGACTCTGCTGGGCATGATCGCGGGCACGATGAACAACATTCTGGCTTCATTCGCTGGCTGCCTCGAGGCGCTCCGTGAGCAGCGCGGCGCAGCCTCTTAACGCCTGAGGAGAACACCATGAGCACGACCGCACTGAGCAAAGACGAAATCCTCGAGGCCATCGGCAAGATGAGCGTTCTCGAGCTGGCCGACCTGATCGAGGCCTTCAAGGCCAAGTTCAACGTGTCGGTGGTGGCCGCCGCGGCCGCCCCGGCCGCCGGGGGTGGCGCGGCCGCGCCGGCCGCCGAGGAGCAGACCGACTTCACCGTCATCCTGAAGGGCGGCGGCGACAAGAAGATCCAGGTCATCAAGGTGGTCCGCGAGCTCACCAGCTTGGGCCTCAAGGAGGCCAAGGAGCTGGTGGACAACGGCGGCACGATCAAGGAAGGCGTGCCGAAGGCCGAGGCGAATGAAATGAAGAAGAAGCTGGAGGACCAGGGCGCGACCGTCGAGCTGAAGTAGGCCG